>JADQBR010000081.1 GCA_016278515.1 Bacillota bacterium | reverse complement strand
AGCAGCTGGCAGCTCGTCGGGCTCATAACCCGAAGGTCGTAGGTTCAAATCCTGCTCCCGCAACCAAAAAGAAACGGATCGGCTACGCTGATCCGTTTTTGCTTATGTCCTGAAATTCTCCTTTATCGCTGCCCGTCAGTTAGAGAGCGTTCTTGATTCAATATCATGTCTTCTAATTGACTCAACCATTCATATATTAGTTAAAGGTTGTTTAATTTAAAGCTATATAAAGATAATATATAATCGGGAGGGATAGTGTGGTGAAAAAAGTGATTTGGGGTGTCATAGCTGTATTAACACTAGTCTTTGTAATCTTGTATATTTACAATGTTATAACCCCTTCGTCTATCGATGCGGGGGCTTACAAGTATTTTTTGGATGAAGAATTAAGAACTGCGCAGACATACCAATCCATAAATAGGCTGATATATATTTCTGCCTTTTTGATAAAGGTTCTGGTGTTAGCATGGTTTTTAATATCTCATGCCGATACATTACAGCGTTGGTCGGTTAATCTGACAAATAGCAACTACCTACTGTCTATTCTAATATTTTTTTTAGCTATGTGGGTGATACTGAGAGCGGTCAGCCTGCCTTTTTCATTATATAGCGGTTATTATCTGCAGCATCAGTGGGGCTTTTCTACTCAAGCTTTGAGCGGGTGGTGGAGCGATTATATTAAGGGTGCTGGATTAGATTTGGTATTATCAGGGCTGGGAGTGATTTTGCTTTTCTGGTCAATGAAAAAATGGCCTAATGGTTGGTGGCTTACAGCTGCAATCTTTGTGTCCGTGTGGATTGTGATTCAAAGTTACTTATGGCCGGTGTTAGTCAACCCTTTATTTAATAAATTCGAACCGGTTAAAAATCCGGAGATTATTGAGAGTGTGGAAGGGTTGGCAGAAAAAGCAGGTATTACTGTTGAAGAAATACTAATCATGGATGCTAGTATTCGCACTAAGAAATCAAACGCGTATTTTGCTGGACTGGGAGGGTCAAAAAGAATTGTTCTATATGATAACTTAGTAAATAGACACTCTATTGACGAAGTAGAAGCGGTTGTTGCCCATGAAATAGCTCATTGGAAGCATGGGCATATTATTAAAGGAATTACCTATGGGGTTATAGGAAATCTTATTTTGTGGTTATTATTGTTTAATATATTATCGGGGTATAGACTACCTGAAGGCGGTTATATGCCGAAAGCATGGGCGATAATGTTGATGTTCTTTTTATTAGCTTCCTTTGTTACAAGTCCCTTGCAAAATATAGTATCCCGGAGAATGGAATACCAGGCGGACTCGACGGCTGTGCAGTTAACTCAGAATCCTGAAGCTAATGTGAATCTTTTGGTGAATCTGGCTAAAGACAATCTATCCGACGTCTCCCCCCCACCGTATATTGAATGGTTTAGTCATTCGCATCCAAGTATTATGCATAGGATAAAGAACATTACTAATTAATTCTAAGGGCTATTTTAAGGTTTTTCAGTCTATTGATTAATTTGATTTAAACCCATTACAATTATTTGACAGTAGTGATAAAATAATATAGAATGATTTGGTGTACAAGTCTAGTTAGGATTTTATTTTCAGGAGTATTGCAGGAAAAAATCACTGATTTACTGAATAAAGTAAACCAGATTATCTGGGTTGAATTTTTCAAAACTTAAATTACATATAGGAGGGAATATAAAATGGCTAAGCAAAAGTTTGAAAGGACAAAGCCGCACGTTAACGTAGGGACAATAGGACACGTAGACCATGGTAAGACCACATTGACAGCAGCCATCACCTTTACATTATCCAAGTCAGGTGGAGCAGTTGCGACAGCATACGACCAGATTGACAATGCACCGGAGGAGAAAGAGCGTGGCATCACAATTTCTACAGCACACGTAGAATACGAGACAGAGAACCGTCACTATGCACACGTAGACTGCCCCGGACACGCAGACTATGTAAAGAACATGATTACCGGAGCAGCCCAGATGGACGGATCAATCTTAGTAGTAAGTGCAGCAGACGGACCGATGCCTCAAACAAGAGAGCATATCCTGCTATCTCGTCAGGTAGGCGTGCCATACATGGTAGTATTCCTAAACAAAGCAGACATGGTAGATGACGAAGAATTAATGGAACTAGTAGAAATGGAAGTTAGAGAACTACTAACCGAATACGAATTTCCCGGAGACGACGTACCGATTGTCAGTGGTTCCGCATTAAAAGCCTTAGAGTGCGGTTGCGGCGAAAAGGACTGCGAATGGTGCGGTAAGATTCATGAGCTAATGGCCGCAGTAGACAGCTACATTCCTACACCCGTGCGAGACAAAGATAAGCCATTCCTAATGCCGGTAGAAGACGTTTTCAGTATTACCGGTCGTGGAACAGTAGCAACCGGCAGAGTAGACCGTGGAGAAGTAAAGATACAAGATGAAGTAGAGATAGTTGGATTAGATGAGAAAACCAAAAAGACAGTAGTAACCGGAGTAGAAATGTTCCGTAAACTATTAGATCGAGCCGAAGCAGGAGATAACGTAGGCTGCTTACTAAGAGGCGTAGATCGTAAAGAGATTGAGCGTGGTCAAGTACTGGCAAAGCCCGGTTCCATAAAGCCACTGACAAAATTTAAAGCAGAAGTATACGTATTATCTAAAGAAGAAGGTGGGCGTCACACCCCATTTTTCCAAGGATATCGTCCCCAGTTTTACTTCAGGACAACAGACGTAACAGGTGTAGTAACCTTACCAGAAGGAACAGAGATGGTAATGCCTGGCGACAACATTAAGATGGATATTGAGTTAATAACACCCATTGCTATAGAAGAAGGATTACGTTTCGCTATTCGCGAAGGCGGACGCACTGTAGGTGCCGGCGTTGTTAGTGAAGTTGTCGAGGGGTAATTAGGTTTAAAGCAGGGAGTCAGATCCCTGCTTTTTATATCTAAAATAGCTTTGGACAATCCTGAGTGCTCTTCATAAGGTTTAAAACGAGGGGATATCAGGAAGACTATGGAGGAATGCAAAAAATATTCCTAATCTATTTTAAGTTGACACAAAAAAGGTAAATGTGATAAATTATTAAGGTACTGGGTTTATAGGTGGAGATAGCCGTACAGGGGGTGGAATGAGTGCGAGTAAATGTAATTATGGCTTGTTCGGAATGTAAAAGAAGAAATTACACTACGACGAAAAACAAGCGAACTAATCCTGATAGAATAGAAATGAAGAAGCATTGCCCTTTTTGCAAGGCTCATACTGTCCATAAAGAGACTAAATAGGGACAGAGTTGTTGCTTTTGTTCTAGTTGGAACTTAATAAAGGAAGTGGTATTTTGGCTACTAAAAGCATTGCGAAAACTAAAGGAAATCGATCTTTTATGGAAAAAAGCAAGAAGTTTTTCCGTGGGGTTTGGTCCGAACTTAAAAAAGTTCACTGGCCTAACCGGAAGGAACTGGTTAACTATACCATGGTTGTACTAGCTGCGACACTGGTAGTGGCAGCAATGATTTGGATTGTTGACTCTCTGTTAAGCTTTTTCTTAGAATTTATTTTATAATGGTATTGTTGTTGATTCTTTTTGAAAACTTGTTGAACGGGGGTGAGGAACCTTATTGGGTTCCTGTAGTTTATGGATAAACAGTGGTACGTAGTTCATACCTATTCGGGTTATGAAAATAAAGTTAAAGCAAATCTGGAGAAACGCGTGGAATCTATGAATATGGGAGATAAAATATTCCGTGTCATGGTGCCTATGGAAGATGAAGTCCAGATAAAGGACGGCAAAAAAACCGTTACCAAGAAGAAGGTTTATCCTGGCTACGTAATTGTAGAAATGATACTGACTGACGATTCTTGGTATGTGGTCAGGAATACCCCCGGAGTAACAGGGTTTGTGGGCAGTGGAAGCAAGCCTATTCCTTTAATGAAAGATGAAGTTAAAGGGATTTTGCGGCGTATGGGTCTAGACGAACCACGTACTAAAGTAGATTTTGACATAGGACAAAACGTTAGGGTGATTAGCGGCCCGTTTGAGAATTTCATAGGTAATGTAGAGGAAATATACCCTGATAAGGGTAAGTTGAGAGTGATGGTTTCTATGTTTGGTCGAGAGACTCCAGTAGAATTAGAATTTGGCCAGGTCCAGAAAGTGTGACCTTCAAACTATCTAAGTACTTTTAGTTGGAGTTTCCAGTGGGAGGGTACTTCCCTATTACCACATTTAAGGAGGTGTAACAAAAAATGGCTAAAAAGGTTATTGGCTTAATTAAACTACAAATACCTGCCGGTAAAGCCAACCCAGCCCCGCCTGTTGGTCCTGCGTTAGGTCAGCATGGGGTTAATATTATGGGTTTTTGTAAAGAATTTAATGAAAGAACCCAAAAGGATGTAGGTTTAATAATACCGGTTGAGATTACTGTATATGAGGATCGCTCTTTTTCCTTCATTACAAAAACACCCCCAGCTGCAGTTCTTTTGAAAAAAGCTGCTGGTATTGAAACTGCTTCCGGAGAACCAAACAAAGTTAAAGTTGGTAAGGTTACTCAGGAGCAAGTGAAAGAGATTGCCGAATTAAAGATGGAAGACCTTAATGCAGCTAGTGTTGAAGCAGCAATGCGAATGGTGGCAGGCACCGCTCGCAGTATGGGTATAGTTATCGAATAAGTTTTTTAAATTGTGGGAGGATTATTCCGTATACCACAAAGGAGGTTATATTATGCCAAAACATGGTAAAAAATATCAAGAAACTATAAAAAGTTTAGATCGAGAAAAACTTTACGAGCCGGAAGAGGCAATTGCGTTGGTTAAAGAAGGCGCAAAGGCAAATTTCGATGAGACTTGCGAAATTGCAGTTAAATTAGGTGTTGATCCAAGACATGCCGATCAACAGGTTCGTGGTACAGTAGTACTACCTCATGGAACAGGTAAAACTAAAAGTGTATTAGTGTTTGCAAAAGGTGATAAAGCGAAAGAAGCAGAAGAAGCAGGAGCAGATTTTGTAGGTGCTGAAGAATTAGCTGAAAAAATCCAAGGCGGTTGGATGGATTTTGATGTTGCTGTAGCAACTCCGGATATGATGGGCACCGTAGGGAAATTGGGTCGTGTTCTTGGGCCCCGAGGCTTAATGCCTAACCCCAAAGCAGGAACTGTTACTATGGATGTTGCAAAAGCAATAGGTGAAGTTAAAGCGGGCAAAATAGAGTATCGGGTGGATAAGGCCGGTATCATACATGCGCCTATAGGAAAGGCTTCTTTTGACGCAGGTAAGTTAAAAGAAAACTTTAAGGCGCTAATAGATGTGTTAGTTAAAGCGCGCCCCGCTGCTACAAAGGGTATTTATATGCGTAGCATTACCCTTTCATCTACAATGGGGCCTGGAGTCAAGGTTAGCGTGCAAAAGGCAACTGCCAAGTAAGATTTGTTGCTTTATTAGTTAAACTGTGATAGCATTTCTTATAAATAAATAGTTAACCGTAGACAGTAGGCACTCTAAGAGTTTAATGGAAAACTTTTTCCGCCTGCCGAGGTGTAAGTAAGTGATATTTCAAGGAATATCATGGCCTCGTATGTCTATGAGGCCTTATTTTTATGTAAAATTTCACTTTGAAAAGGAGGTGTGTTGCTTGAACAAACAACTGCAGCAAAAAGTTGAAACCGTAAAGGAAATCAAAGAAAAATTGGATGCCTCTCAAAGTGTAGTGCTGACTGATTACCGGGGGATCAACGTAGCAGATATAACTGAGCTTCGTTCCCGATTGAGAGGGGCCAATGTTGAGTACAAAGTACTTAAGAATACTTTAATAAAGCGGGCCGCTAAGGACTTGGGGATAGAAGGATTGGATGTTTACTTGGAAGGACCTACAGCCATTGCCTTTGGGGTAGAAGATCCGGTGGCTCCTGCAAAAGTACTTTCGGAGTTTGCTAAAAAGCATAAAGAGCTTGAAATTAAGGGTGGATTATTACAAGGGGAAGTTATAGGTTCTGAAAAGATTAAAGCATTAGCTGATCTACCTTCCAGGGAAGAGCTTTTGGCGCAGGTTGCTCGGGTTTTCCAGGCACCAATTGTCGGCTTGGCCACTGTACTTCAGGCAAATATTCTCAGCTTAGCTTACGCTGTCGAAGCTGTGCGTGAACAGAAGGAACAAAGCGCTTAGATAAAACTAATAAAACTAATAAAACTAATAATGGAAAATAGGGAGGACTTAATATGTCTAAAGTACAAGAAATTATTGAAGTTGTAAAGGAAATGACTGTTTTAGAGTTATCTGAATTGGTGAAAGCTATTGAAGATGAGTTTGATGTTAGTGCCGCTGCTCCTGCCGCTGCTGTTGTTGCTGCTCCTGCAGCTGAAGCTGTTGAAGAAAAAACTGAATTTGATGTAGTTTTAACTGGTGCCGGCGACAAGAAAATTAATGTTATTAAAGTTGTTCGTGAAATCACTGGTTTGGGCCTCAAGGAAGCAAAGGCGGTTGTTGACGGCGCCCCTAATGCTGTTAAAGAAGGTGTTAGTAAAGAAGAGGCTGAACAAGTTAAAGGTAAGCTTGAAGAAGCAGGAGCTTCTGTTGAAGTTAAATAGATAAAGTTTCTGATAAAAAAGCAGCCGACCTCATTTCGGCTGCTTTTCTACACTCGGAAAGTATATCTCTTAACATAGGTGGTGAGAACCCTCAATTGGCGAGGATTTTGCTTGACATTAAATTTCCCTTGTGCTACCATTAAAAAATGGCTGTTACTAATTGTACACTAATCTAAATATCTGCTGGTAATGGAATATTTTTCGTATTAAAAGGTCAGAATACATAGATAAGGGATCTAATTGCCATAATTTACAAGAAGCGAGGTTTAATAAAATCATTGAACCTTGCTTTTGAGTCTTTAGTGCGCTTGAGAATTCATAAATATTTATATTTTTTATTTGTTTTCTTGGGCGTTATTATTTTGTGCTTATATATTCATACGGGGGTGACGTGTATATGGCCTATCCTGTAAAGGTAGGTACAAGGGAACGCTGGAGTTTTGCGGAAATTGAAGAAGTTCTCGATATGCCAAATCTTATTGAGATTCAAAGGAACTCATATGATTGGTTTTTATCAGAAGGACTGAAAGATATGTTTCGCGGCATTTCTCCAATTCAAGATTTTACTGGTAACCTAGTATTGGAGTTCGTTGACTATATCTTAGGCACACCCAAATATGAAGTGGAAGAATGTAAAGAACGTGATGTTACATTTGCGGCTCCTCTCAGAGTGAAAGTTCGTCTGATTAACAAGGAAACCGGTGAGGTAAAGGAACAAGAAGTATTTATGGGGGACTTTCCGTTAATGACGGATAAAGGTACTTTTATCATTAATGGTGCCGAACGTGTAATTGTTAGTCAATTGGTACGTTCTCCCGGTGCATATTACAACCAAACCATTGATACAAGCGGCACTAAATTATTCTCTGCTACCATTATACCAAATAGGGGTGCCTGGTTGGAATATGAAAGTGATATCAATCAAAATATTTACGTCCGGGTTGATCGCACACGCAAAATCCCGTTTACTGTACTTGTTAGGGCCTTGGGATGGGGGAGCAATGCGCAGATACTTGATTTGTTTAATTCGGATGAACGTGTTCAGCTTACCTTAGAAAAAGATAATACTGATAATACTGAGGAAGCACTAATTGAGATATATAAACGACTACGACCAGGGGAACCTCCGACAGTAGAAAGTGCTAAATCGCTTATCGCAACCTTATTCTTTGACCCCAAAAGATATGACTTGGGTAATGTGGGTCGCTATAAGATTAATAAGAAACTTAAGAACGAACTACCCGAAGGGACGATAAGTGACGCAAAGCATATTACTAAAGAAGATATTGTTGCTTCTATAAAGTATTTCCTAAGATTAATGGATGACTTGGTAAAACCGGATGATATTGACCACTTGGGCAATAGAAGACTTAGATCTGTCGGCGAATTGCTTCAAAATCAATTTCGTATTGGCTTGTCCAGAATGGAACGTGTTGTAAGGGAGCGTATGACTATTCAGGACGTCGACGTGATAACCCCGCAGGTTCTTATCAACATAAGGCCGGTAGTTGCTTCTATGAAGGAATTCTTTGGCAGTAGTCAATTATCTCAGTTTATGGATCAAACTAATCCATTGGCGGAATTAACTCATAAGCGTCGCCTCAGTGCATTGGGCCCTGGCGGCCTTAGCCGTGAGCGTGCTGGATTTGAAGTTAGGGACGTTCACCACTCCCATTATGGTCGGATGTGTCCTATTGAGACACCTGAAGGTCCTAACATCGGTCTAATTGGGTCGCTAAGCAGCTTCGCTAGAATAAATGAATTTGGATTTATTGAAACGCCTTACAGAAAAGTAGATAAGGAAAAAGGTGTAGTGAGTGATGAAATTGTTTATTTAACGGCTGACGAAGAAGACAACTATGTGGTGGCTCAGGCAAATGCGCCGCTAGATGATGACGGCCGGTTTATATACAGTAAGGTTAACTCTCGACATGGTCACGAGATATTACAGGCACCAGCTGAAAAGATTGATTTTATGGATGTGTCACCAAAACAGGTTGTTAGTGTTGCCACCGCATTAATTCCATTTCTTGAACATGATGATGCGAACCGCGCTCTGATGGGTGCCAACATGCAACGGCAAGCTGTTCCGCTGTTAGAAACCGAGGCTCCTTTGGTGGGTACAGGCATGGAATGGAAAACCGCTCGGGATTCTGGTGTGGTAGTGCTGGCAAAGAATGCAGGAGTGGTAGAACAGGTTTTTGCTAACAAAGTGATTATACGCACTGAAGCAGGGACTACTGATGTTTACAACTTTTCTAAGTTTCAGCGTTCGAACCAGGGAACATGTATTAATCAAAAACCTATTGTTAACAAAGGTCAGCGTGTAGAAAAAGGCGATGTAATCGGTGACGGTCCTTCTACTGATCAGGGTGAATTGGCTCTGGGCCGCAATATTTTAATTGGCTTTATGACTTGGGAAGGTTATAACTACGAGGATGCAATATTAATGAGCGAAAAGCTCGTCAAAGAAGATGTTTTTACTTCCATTCATATAGAAGAATATGAGGCGGATGCCAGGGACACTAAATTGGGACCCGAAGAGATTACCCGTGATATTCCTAATGTTGGGGAGGATGTTTTAAAAGACCTCGACGAACGTGGAATTATTCGTACTGGTGCAGAAGTCAGGCCGGGGGACATCCTGGTGGGTAAGGTGACTCCAAAAGGAGAAACGGAACTTACCGCCGAGGAAAGGTTACTGCGGGCAATATTTGGTGAGAAAGCTAGAGAAGTTAGAGACACATCTTTGCGTGTTCCCCATGGCGAAACTGGGAAAGTGGTGGACGTAAAGGTATTTTCCAGGGAGAACGGAGATGAGTTGGCACCGGGAGTTAACCAGCTGGTTAGAGCATACGTGGCTCAGAAGAGGAAAATATCTGAAGGTGACAAAATGGCTGGGCGCCACGGTAATAAAGGTGTCATTTCACGGATTTTACCTGAGGAGGATATGCCTTTTCTGCCTGACGGGTCTCCGCTGGAAATTGTACTTAACCCATTAGGGGTACCTTCGCGGATGAATATCGGTCAGGTGTTGGAAACTCACTTGGGTATGGCGGCTAAGGCATTGGATATTCATGTAGCCACGCCGGTATTTGATGGGGCCAGCGAAGATGATGTCTTTGAGTATTTGGAAAAAGCCGGTCTAAGTAGAACCGGAAAGGCTAAATTATACGACGGTCGTACGGGGGTGCCTTTCGATAATGAAATAACAGTGGGCTACATGTATATGATTAAACTAGCTCACATGGTGGACGACAAAATTCATGCGAGATCCACCGGACCGTATTCATTGGTTACTCAACAACCGTTAGGCGGGAAAGCTCAGTTTGGCGGTCAGCGTTTTGGTGAGATGGAAGTTTGGGCATTAGAAGCCTATGGAGCCGCCTATACGTTACAGGAATTACTAACAGTTAAATCTGATGATGTTGTAGGTAGGGTTAAAACCTACGAGGCTATAGTAAAGGGCGAAAATGTTCCTGAACCGGGTGTGCCGGAATCCTTTAAGGTGTTAATAAAAGAACTTCAAAGCTTAGGTCTGGATGTTAAGGTTCTGTCGGAGCAAGATGAAGAAATCGAGATTAAAGAAACGGAAGAGGACGTCAGTGAAACTGCTAAAGAACTGGGGATTGACGTAAAAGGGGAAGACACAGAAGACACAGAAGATAAGGAAGACCTGAGCAAGGATGTTGGCGAAGATGAAGATGCGGATGACGAAGAGAAAGACGCTGTCGTTGATGAGTCGGATGATGATCTGGAACTAGACACAGAAGATGACTTAGATGATGACTTTTAAGAACGAGTTTGGAAGATACTTGGCGGATAGATTGTACTTATGGGGAACTTTGGTAGATCATTTTGAAGGGAGCGAGGCCCTTGATAGATGTAAATAACTTTGACCGGATGCGTATTGGTTTAGCTTCACCGGAGCAGATAAGAGCATGGTCCAGCGGTGAGGTGAAGAAACCGGAAACCATCAACTACCGTACGCTAAAGCCTGAAAGGGAAGGCCTTTTCTGCGAAAAGATTTTTGGCCCAACCAGAGACTGGGAATGTCACTGTGGGAAGTACAAAAGGGTGCGGTATAAAGGGATTGTATGTGATCGGTGTGGCGTGGAAGTAACCCGTTCAAAGGTTCGCCGCGAGCGAATGGGTCATATTGAATTAGCAGCCCCGGTTTCTCATATTTGGTATTTCAAAGGAATTCCCAGTCGCATGGGTCTGCTTCTGGATATGTCACCGAGGTCATTGGAAAAGATATTATATTTCGTTTCTTACGTAGTGATTGACCCTGGTGAGACACCACTAATGAATAAGCAACTTCTGACTGAAGCGGAATACAGGGAATATCGGGATAAATACGGCAATAAGTTTAAAGCCGGGATGGGAGCGGAAGCTGTCCAGGCGTTGTTAGGACAAATTGATTTGGAAGAGTCAGCGAAGGAATTAAGGCAAGAGCTTCAGGAGGTTAGTGGCCAAAGAAAAGTAAGGGCCATTAGACGACTGGAAGCGGTTGAGTCATTCAAGAATTCCGGCAACCATCCCCAATGGATGATTATGGAAGTGGTGCCCGTAATACCACCTGAGCTAAGACCTATGGTTCAATTGGATGGAGGTAGATTTGCTACTTCCGACTTGAATGATTTGTATAGAAGGGTAATCAACAGAAATAATCGTTTGAAGAGACTACTAGATCTTGGTGCGCCTGACATAATAGTTCGCAATGAAAAGCGCATGCTTCAAGAAGCAGTAGATGCACTGATTGATAACGGCCGCAGAGGAAGACCAGTGACCGGTCCCGGCAATAGACCGCTTAAATCTTTAAGCGATATGCTAAAAGGTAAGCAGGGTCGTTTCCGTCAGAACCTGTTAGGAAAACGGGTTGATTATTCCGGGCGATCAGTTATTGTGGTTGGACCTGAACTTAGCATGCATCAATGCGGGCTTCCGAAAGAGATGGCTTTAGAGTTATTCAAACCCTTCGTGATGAAAAGGCTGGTAGACAAGGGTGCTGCCCATAATATTAAGAGTGCCAAAAGACTAGTTGAACGCTTGAAAGAAGAAGTGTGGGATGTTCTAGAAGAAGTTATTAAAGAACATCCAGTGATGTTAAACCGCGCACCGACTCTGCACCGTTTGGGAATTCAAGCTTTTGAGCCTATATTGGTTGAAGGGCGGGCATTGCAAATACATCCCATGGTCTGTACCCCGTATAATGCGGACTTTGACGGAGACCAAATGGCGGTACACGTGCCGCTGTCTGCAGAGGCACAAGCAGAAGCACGACTTCTTATGTTATCCAGCGGCAACATTCTTAATCCTAAAGACGGTCGCCCGGTAGCCTCTCCGACCCAAGATATGGTTTTGGGCGCCTACTATTTGACGGTAGTTAGAGAAGGGGCTAAAGGAGAAGGGAAAGTATTCGGGGGATTTGATGAAGTTAAAATGGCATATGAGTCCGGAGCAGTGTCCTTGCATGCCATGGTGAAAATTAGAATAGATGGGGAGTACATTGAAACTACTCCCGGACGGATAATTTTCAATTACGAAGTTCCCATTCCGAAGGAACTCGGGTTTTACAATAAAAATTTGGATAAAAAGGCTTTGGGACAGATAGTAGCCGATTGTTACGAGAAATTAGGAAATGGTGAAACTGCTAAATTATTGGATGGTATTAAACGATTAGGCTATCATTACTCAACTAAGGCCGGTATCACCATTAGTGTTAGTGATATAGATGTGCCGACGCATAAAAAAGAAATTCTAGCGGATACAGATGCTGCCGTTGAAAAAGTTGAGCAGCAGTATCGCCGAGGCTTAATCACTGAAGATGAGCGCTACCAAAAAGTAATTAATCTATGGAATAATGCAACGGATACTGTGACTGCGCGGTTGATGGAAACCCTGGATAAGTTTAATCCAATCTTTATGATGGCTAATTCCGGTGCTCGTGGTAATGTGCAGCAGATTAGGCAGTTAGCGGGTATGCGTGGTCTTATGGCGGATCCGTCCGGTCGGATTATCGACCTTCCCATTAAGGCGAATTTCCGTGAAGGATTAACGGTATTGGAATATTTCATTTCTACTCACGGTGCTCGGAAAGGTTTGGCTGATACAGCATTAAGAACGGCTGACTCAGGATACCTAACTCGGAGGTTGGTGGACGTAGCCCAGGATGTAATAGTTAGGGAGCTTGATTGCGGCACCGACCGGGGATTAGAAATTACGCAGATTAATGACGGCAAAGAAGTTATTGAGCCCCTAGCTGAGAGGCTGGTTGGCCGAACAACTCTAAGGGATGTCGTACATCCGGAAACTGGAGAAATTATTATTAAGGCTGACCAAGAGGTTAAGGATAGCGATGTCGATAGAATAATTCAAGCAGGGCTCAAAAATATAGAAATGCGATCTGTACTGACCTGCAAAACTAGGCATGGAGTCTGTGCAAGATGTTACGGAAGAAACTTGGCTATTGGGAAGCCGGTTGAGATTGGCGAGGCTGTTGGTATTATTGCAGCTCAATCTATTGGAGAACCAGGTACCCAGTTGACAATGCGTACCTTCCATACAGGCGGTGTTGCCGGTGATGATATCACTCAAGGTCTCCCTAGGGTTGAGGAGTTGTTTGAAGCACGTAAACCTAAAGGGCAGGCGTTGATTGCGGAAGCGGATGGTGCCGTTCAGATTAAAGAGGTTAAGGGTAAGAGAGAGGTAATGATTGTAGACGGAGAAGAAATAAAATCTTCACAGCAGGTTCCGTATGGTTCTCGCTTAAAGGCTGGCCGGGGAGATACGGTTGAAGCTGGTGATGAACTAACTGAGGGCTCCGTCAATCCGCATGATCTCTTGAAAATTAAAGGTGTAAGAAAGGTTCAATCCTATTTGCTGCGCGAAGTGCAAAGAGTATATCGTATGCAGGGGGTTGACATTAACGACAAGCATATTGAAGTCATGATCAGGCAGATGTTGAGAAAAGTAAAAATCGACGACCCGGGTGATACTGCTTTGTTACCGGGTGGTATTATAGAAATATTTGAATTTGAAGAAGCGAACCGAAAGATAGTAGAAAACGGCGGAGAGCCTGGAAAAGCAAAACCGGTACTACTGGGTATCACTAAAGCATCCTTAGCAACAGACTCTTTCTTATCTGCCGCTTCCTTCCAAGAAACAACACGAGTACTGACAGATGCCGCAATAAAAGGTAAGATGGATCCATTGTTGGGCTTGAAGGAAAACGTTATTATTGGTAAGCTAATTCCTGCCGGAACCGGCATGACCAGGTACCGAAGTACAGAACTAATCATGAATAATGACTTTTCAGAAGAGGAAGCGAAAACTGTTGACACCTCAGATATGAAGTGATAATATGTACTAGTATGTGATTTGACTAAGGGGAAATGTGTCGATGGCTCTGAAAGAATTACAGGATGCGCGTGAGAAAACCGTTGGCATTAAACAGACTGTTAAGGCTATCAAAAAAGGGCTTGCGAAAACCGTACTTCTAGCGGAAGACGCAGATCCTCATTTGACGGGCACAGTTAAAGAACTCTGCCAAGAGTTCGGAGTTTCTATTGTGACAGTTCCTTCTATGAAGGAACTGGGCAAGGCTTGTGGCATTAAAGTAGGTGCTGCGGCCGCGGCGGTTTTAGAATAATAATTTGGGCGGTCCTTTGGGCTGCCCTGTAGAATTTAAAAACTTTCAGGAAGGAGGTGGGGTTGCATGCCAACTATACACCAACTGGTTAAACACGGGAGAAAGGCCATGACTAAAAAGTCTACTGCTCCAGCGTTAAAGAACAGTCCACAAAAGCGTGGAGTCTGTACGCGTGTTTATACTACTACTCCGAAAAAACCTAACTCTGCCTTGAGAAAAATCACAAGGGTTAGACTAACAAATGGTATTGAAGTGACTGCCTATATTCCAGGTATCGGTCACAACCTGCAAGAACACTCAGTGGCTTTGGTAAGAGGCGGCAGAGTTAAAGATTTACCTGGTGTAAGATATCACATTGTTCGTGGTGCATTGGACACAGCAGGTGTTGAAGATAGGCGACAAGGACGTTCTAAATATGGAACTAAAAGACCTAAAAAGTAATTGAAAAGGGGGTACGCACATGCCACGTAAGGGAAATATACCCAAACGGGAAGTTTTGCCTGACCCAATATATAATAGTGAACAATTAACTAAGCTAATTAGTCAATTGATGTTGGATGGCAAGAAAAGTATTGCTGAAAAAACCGTATATGGTGCCATGGACATTATTAAGGAAAGAAGTGGCAAAGATTCAATGGAGGTTTTTGAGCAAGCACTGAAAAATGTAATGCCGGTACTTGAAGTAAAAGCTCGTCGTGTTGGTGGGGCTAACTATCAGGTTCCTATTGAAGTAAGGCCAGACAGACGTCAAACATTGGGAATTCGCTGGATTGCCAGTTATTCTCGCGCAAGAGGCGGTAAGAGCATGAGTGACAAGCTAGCTGGAGAATTAATGGATGCAGCAAACAATACAGGCGGAGCAGTGAAAAAGAAAGAAGATACCCATAAAATGGCTGAAGCCAATAAAGCTTTTGCACATTATAGGTGGTAGAAAGAAGGTTTTAATATGTTTCAATTAACTTTCTTTCTTCTAGTCAGGAAGGGGGATAATAGTGGCTCGACAAGTATCACTAGAAAACACTAGAAATATTGGCATTATGGCCCATATTGATGCAGGTAAAACTACAACTACAGAACGAATATTGTTCTACACTGGCAAAGTTCATAAGCTTGGTGAAGTGCACGATGGCGCTGCAACGATGGATTGGATGGTTCAGGAGCAAGAAAGAGGCATTACTATTACCTCCGCCGCAACTACGTGTTCATGGAAAGATCACCGAATAAACATTATAGACACACCCGGGCACGTTGACTTCACCGTGGAGGTGGAACGTTCTCTGCGAGTGCTCGATGGCGCTGTTGCTGTGTTCTGTTCTGTTGGAGGCGTTGAGCCTCAATCAGAAACGGTTTGGCGTCAAGCTGATAAATATGGAGTGCCGCGCATTGCGTTTGTTAACAAAATGGACCGCGTTGGGGCAGATTTCTATCGCGGTATTGATATGATTAAGGAACGGTTGGGTGCTAATCCCGTGCCGCTCCAACTGCCGATTGGTTCTGAAGATAAATTCAATGGAGTTATTGATTTAATTCGTGAAAGAGCAATAATTTATGAAGATGACCTGGGAACCCGTAGTGATGAAACCGAGATCCCGGAAGATATGAAAGATTTAGTTGCTAAGTACCGCGAAAAGCTGTTGGAGGCTGTTGCGGAATACGACGAAGAACTAATGATGAAGTATTTGGAAGGCGAAGAAATAACCGCTGATGAAATAAAAGAAGTAGTTAGGAAAGCGGCTTTAGATGTCAAAATAATTCCTGTTATGTGCGGTTCGGCTTTCAAAAATAAAGGTGTGCAGTTGTTACTGGATGCGGTTGTCGATTATTTGCCGGCGCCTACTGATGTGCCGCCTATTAAAGGCATTGTTCCTGATACTGATGAAGAAGACGAAAGGCATGCTGACGACTCAGAACCGTTTTCAGCTTTAGCCTTTAAAGTCGCAACTGACCCGTATGTTGGAAAACTAACGTTTTTTAGAGTTTATTCCGGTAGTCTAAAATCCGGGTCTTACATTTACAACTCAACAACAGGGAAAAAAGAGCGGATCGGACGCATACTGTTGATGCATGCCAATCACAGAGAAGAAGTGGCTGAGGTATTCACAGGAGATATTGCCGGAGCTGTCGGCTTAAAAAGCACAACTACCGGGGATACGCTCTGTGATGAGAGTCATCAGATTATGCTGGAATCCATGCTGTTCCCGGAACCGGTTATTGACGTAGCTATAGAACCTAAAACTAAGGCTGACCAGGAAAAGATGAGCTTGGCTCTGCAAAAACTGGCAGAAGAGGACCCTACCTTCCGGGTTTATACAAACCAGGAAACCGGCCAGACAATTATTTCCGGTATGGGTGAATTGCATTTAGAGATTATTATCGACCGTTTATTAAGAGAATTTAAAGTAGATGCAAACGTGGGTAAACCGCAAGTTGCGTATAAAGAGACTATCAGGACCGGCGTGGAGGCCGAAGGTAAATTTATCCGGCAAAGCGGTGGGCGCGGCCAATATGGTCACGTTAAGGTTAAGATTGAACCGCTTGAAGTGGGGACTGGTTTTGAATTTATTAATAAAGTTGTTGGTGGAACTGTGCCGAAAGACTATATTCCCGCAGTTGAGGCTGGTTTGCGAGAGGCTCTGGAAAACGGTATTTTAGCAGGTTATCCGGTTGTAGATATTAAGGCTACTCTTTACGACGGGTCCTACCACGAAGTTGACTCATCGGAAATGGCATTTAAGATTGCTGCTTCCATGGCTTTTAAAAGCGGAGCCAAGAAGGGTAACCCAGTTATTTTAGAACCTATGATGAAGGTGGAAGTAACAGTGCCCGAAGAGTATATGGGAGACGTGATGGGAGATATCAGTGCCCGGCGTGGTAGAGTTGAAGGGATGGAGCCTCGGGCGAGTGCCCAGGTGATTAGGGGATACGTACCCTTGTCTGAAATGTTCGGATATGCCACTGACTTACGATCTAAGACCCAGGGGCGCGGTACTTACGTAATGCAGTTTAATCACTATGACGAAGTACCGAAAAGTATTGCCGAAAAGATTATTGAAAAAAGAGTTGGGTAATTTTTAGCTATATTAAAACATTAATATTTTTTAAAGGAGGACAATCAATAATGGCTAAGCAAAAGTTTGAAAGGACAAAGCCGCACGTTAACGTAGGGACAATAGGACACGTAGACCATGGTAAGACCACATTGACAGCAGCCATCACCTTTACATTATCCAAGTCAGGTGGAGCAGTTGCGACAGCATACGACCAGATTGACAATGCACCGGAGGAGAAAGAGCGTGGCATCACAATTTCTACAGCACACGTAGAATACGAGACAGAGAACCGTCACTATGCACACGTAGACTGCCCCGGACACGCAGACTATGTAAAGAACATGATTACCGGAGCAGCCCAGATGGACGGATCAATCTTAGTAGTAAGTGCAGCAGACGGACCGATGCCTCAAACAAGAGAGCATATCCTGCTATCTCGTCAGGTAGGCGTGCCATACATGGTAGTATTCCTAAACAAAGCAGACATGGTAGATGACGAAGAATTAATGGAACTAGTAGAAATGGAAGTTAGAGAACTACTAACCGAATACGAATTTCCCGGAGACGACGTACCGATTGTCAGTGGTTCCGCATTAAAAGCCTTAGAGTGCGGTTGCGGCGAAAAGGACTGCGAATGGTGCGGTAAGATTCATGAGCTAATGGCCGCAGTAGACAGCTACATTCCTACACCCGTGCGAGACAAAGATAAGCCATTCCTAATGCCGGTAGAAGACGTTTTCAGTATTACCGGTCGTGGAACAGTAGCAACCGGCAGAGTAGACCGTGGAGAAGTAAAGATACAAGATGAAGTAGAGATAGTTGGATTAGATGAGAAAACCAAAAAGACAGTAGTAACCGGAGTAGAAATGTTCCGTAAACTATTAGATCGAGCCGAAGCAGGAGATAACGTAGGCTGCTTACTAAGAGGCGTAGATCGTAAAGAGATTGAGCGTGGTCAAGTACTGGCAAAGCCCGGTTCCATAAAGCCACTGACAAAATTTAAAGCAGAAGTATACGTATTATCTAAAGAAGAAGGTGGGCGTCACACCCCATTTTTCCAAGGATATCGTCCCCAGTTTTACTTCAGGACAACAGACGTAACAGGTGTAGTAACCTTACCAGAAGGAACAGAGATGGTAATGCCTGGCGACAACATTAAGATGGATATTGAGTTAATAACACCCATTGCTATAGAAGAAGGATTACGTTTCGCTATTCGCGAAGGCGGACGCACTGTAGGTGCCGGCGTTGTTAGTGAAGTTGTCGAGGGGTAATTAATAATGAGGCTGGCGGTATTTAGAATGCCGCTAGCCCCTTGTCATGCAAAACAGTTTTTGCAATGATGTGAAAGGTTGCTGGGATCGCCCAGGTAATTTTCACTGAGAACAGTCCGACAATCGGGCGTAAAAGGAGGAAGAAATTAATGGCTAAACAGAAAATCCGCATCCGCCTAAAGGCGTTTGATCATAAGATTTTAGACCAATCTTCTCAAAAGATAGTAGAGACTGCAAAAAGGACTGGCGCCAACGTATCCGGACCCATCCCATTGCCGACTGAAAGAAATGTATTTACAATTTTACGTTCACCGCATGTCAATAAAGATTCTCGGGAACAGTTCGAAATGAGAACCCATAAGCGGTTAATAGATATCGTTGAACCTACTCCAAAAACTGTAGATGCTCTAATGCGTTTAGACTTGCCGGCTGGCGTTGATATTGAGATCAAACTGTAATTTGGTATTGCGGGAGGTGGATTAGAATGACTAAAGGAATTATTGGAAAAAAAGTTGGCATTACTCAGACCTTTACAGAAGACGGAAGATTAATTCCGGTAACGGTTATACAGGCCGGTCCATGCAGAGTTGTTCAGAAAAAAACAACTGAAATAGACGGCTATAATGCTATACAAATTGGTTTTGTAGAAGCAACAAAAAATATCAACAAGCCCCTAAAGGGGCATTTCGACAAAGTTAATGTGAAGTCCATGAGATATTTAAAGGAAATTCGCGTAGAAAATCCCGATGAGTATGAAGTGGGGCAGGAAATTAAAGTAGAAGATATTTTTCAGAACGGTGATTTGGTGGATGTAACAGGTGTTTCCAAAGGCAAAGGATTCACCGGCAGCATCAAGGCGCATAATCAAAGTACAGGACCTATGTCTCATGGTTCTCATTATCATAGAGGGCCTGGCTCTTTGGGCTCTACAGGACCTAACCATGTATTCAAAGGTAGAGTGTTGCCAAAGAGAACCGGCGGCGATAAAGTGACTGTGCAAAAGCTAGAAGTTGTAAAGACTGATAATGAAAACGGTCTGCTTCTTGTCAGAGGCTCTGTGCCGGGCGCCAAGAAGAGTATCGTCATGGTTAAAAACTCGGTTAAGGCCTAACGTTAGGAAGGAGGAGTAAGAGATGCCTAAAGTAGCACTATACAACGTTCAGGGAGAACAAGTTGGGGATATAGAGTTAATGGAGTCAGTTTTTGGCGTGCCAGTCAACGAGAATGTTATACACCAGGCTGTTACAGCTCAGTTGGCAAACCGGAGACAAGGAACCCATTATACTAAAAGTCGCGGCGAAGTTCGTGGTGGCGGGCGTAAGCCTTGGCGCCAAAAAGGGACGGGTCGCGCTCGTGTAGGAACTATTCGCTCGCCGTTATGGAGAGGCGGCGCCATTACTTTTGGCCCAAAGCCTCGTGATTATAGCATTAATTTACCGAAAAAAGTGAAACGATTGGCTTTGAAATCTGCACTTTCGTCTAAATTAGAGGAAAACAGCGTAATTGTTTTGGATAAGTTATCGTTTGAACAACCTAAGACTAAAGATATGGTGTCGGTATTAAAAGCACTTAAGGCTGACGGCAGCAAGGTGTTAGTAATGAGCATAGACAATGGGGATAATGTTTGGTTTTCTGCTAGAAACATTGCTAGAGTGAAATCAATAGCTCCAAATAATATTAATATTGTTGATATTTTGCATTATGATAAACTGCTGATAACTGAAGAGGCGGTACGTAAAGTGGAGGAGGTGCTAGGGTAATGCGTCGTCCCCATGATATTATTATTCGTCCGGTTATTTCGGAACATTCCATTGAGTTAATGGACGAAAACAAGTATACATTTATAGTTGATAAAAAGTCTAATAAGAGCGAAATAAAAAAAGCGATTGAAGAAATTTTTAAGGTTTCTGTTATTAGGATTAGTACCTTGAAAGTTAGAGGCAAGAAACGACGCATGGGTCGTTTCGAAGGAAAAACTCCTGAGAAAAAGAAAGCCATCGTTACACTTAAGTCCGGAGATAAGATTGAAGTATTTGAAGGACTGTAAGTTCGCTAAAGGAGGGTATATTAATGGCGATAAAAAAGTTTAAGCCTACCTCGCCGGGACGTCGCCAAATGACGGTTTCTGCTTTTGATGAAATAACAAAAAAAGAACCTGAAAGGTCATTGGTAACTAGTAGTTTGGTAAAAACAGGTGGTCGTAACGCACATGGCCATTTGACTGTTCGTCACCGTGGTGGAGGACATAAACGTCTATACCGAATTATTGATTTTAAGCGCGATAAGGAAGGCATCCCTGCAAAAGTGCAGGCAATCGAGTACGATCCAAACCGCTCAGCTAACATTGCATTAGTTGCTTACGCTGACGGAGAAAAAAGATATATTATTGCTCCCAATAATATTAAGGTGGGCGACGTGATAGAAGCAGGTGAAGGTGCTGATATCAAAGTAGGCAATGCACTTGCTCTAAAAAACATTCCCGTGGGTACAGTTGTCCACAACATTGAATTAAAGCCCGGAAAAGGCGGACAGCTTTGTCGTTCGGCAGGTGCTTCCGCACAGTTGATGGCAAAGGAAGGTAAGTACGGACACGTTCGACTTCCATCCGGGGAAGTTAGATTAGTTCACCTTGATTGCAAGGCTACGATTGGTCAGGCAGGAAACACGGACCATGAAAATATTACTATTGGTAAAGCAGGTCGTTCTCGTTGGAAAGGTATTCGCCCAACTGTTCGCGGTGTTGTAATGAACCCGTCCGATCACCCGCATGGTGGTGGGGAAGGTCGTTCTCCTGTAGGCCGTAACCCTGTTACACCATGGGGCAAGCCAGCGCTAGGCGCCAAAACTCGGAAGAAGAACAAGCCTTCTGATCAGTATATAATAAAGAGGCGTAAGGGCAAATAATTTACGAGGAAGGAGGCGGCAAAACATGGGTAGATCGTTGAAAAAAGGGCCATATTGTGAACCTAAGTTGCTAAAGAAAATTCAGGACATGAATGATAAAGGGGAAAAACGAGTCATAAAGACTTGGTCAAGAAGCTCAACTATTTTTCCGGAATTTGTTGGCCATACCATTGCTGTTCATGATGGCAGAAAGCACATTCCTATTTATTTAACTGAAGATATGGTAGGGCATAAACTAGGAGAATTTTCACCTACTAGGACATTTAAGGGACACGGTTCCCATACGGAGCGCTCATCAGCTTTGAAATAGATCGAGAGGGGGTTAAACCATGGAAGCTAAGGCAGTAACTAGGTTTGTTCGCATTTCCCCGCGAAAGGCACAGCAGGTAATGAACTTGATTAGAAATAAAGACGCTCAAGAAGCATTAGCTATATTAAATTATAGTGTCAAGGGCAGCAGCGAAGTAATTCGCAAGGTGTTACATTCTGCTATTGCTAATGCGGAGCACAATTATGAAATGGATCCGGATAACTTATACGTATCCGGTGGATTTGTGGATCAAGGTCCTACGATGAAAAGGCATAGACCGCGAGCTATGGGTAGGGCAGACGTGATACGGAAACGTACTAGTCATATTACCGTCATAGTACGGGAAAAGGAGGAGGTTAATTAGTGGGGCAAAAAGTTCATCCTAAGGGTTTGCGTATTGGTGTGATAAAAGATTGGGATGCAAAATGGTATGCTGATAAAAATTTTGCGACCCTGTTACATGAAGATATCAAAATCCGCCGTTTTATTAAGCAGAAGCTTTTTGACGCAGGGATTTCTACAATAGAGATCGAAAGGGCTGCTAATCGAGTCAAGATTTCCATTCATACTGCTAAACCCGGAATTGTCATTGGACGCGGCGGTTCTGAAGTGGAAGCGTTACGTAAGCAGTTAGAGAATATGACCAAGAAAAAAGTGAATGTGAATATTGTTGAAGTTAAGAAGCCGGAGTTGGATGCTCAATTGGTGGCTGAAAATGTAGCCGCTTCATTGGAACGCAGGGTATCCTTCCGACGCGCTATGAAGCAGGCTGTATCTCGGGCCATGCGTTTGGGATCTGAAGGCATTAAGATTATGTGTGCAGGTCGTTTGGGCGGTGCCGAAATGGCACGTACTGAGTGGTATAGTGAGGGTAAAGTACCATTGCATACACTTAGAGCGGATATTGATTACGGCCTTGCGGAATCAAATACTCAGTATGGTAAAATTGGTGTAAAAGTTTGGATTTATAAAGGAGAAATACTTCCTGAAGTAAAAGGGCGAGTGGAGGAAGGAGGCAAATAATCCATGTTGATGCCTAAAAGAGTTAAGTGGCGGAAGCAGCACAGGCCGAGAAAATTATTAGGTATTGCTACAAAAGGCAATGAAATTACGTATGGTGAATACGGTCTTCAGGCATTAGAAGCGGCCTGGATTACAAGCCGCCAGATTGAGGCTGCACGTGTTGCCATGACCCGTTATATTAAACGTGGTGGTAAGGTTTGGATTAAGATTTTCCCCGATAGACCGATTACGGCAAAACCGGCGGAAACTCGAATGGGTAGTGGAAAGGGTTCGCCAGAATATTGGGTTGCTGTTGTGAAACCAGGGCGTGTGCTATTTGAAATGGCAGGAGTATCTGAAGAAATTGCCCAGGAAGCAATGCGGTTGGCCAGTCATAAATTACCCATAAGGACAAAATTTATTAAACATTCAGGAGCAGGTGGTGAGGCCGATGAAAGCTAAGGAACTTCGTGATTTGACTGTGGAGGAATTAGTGCGCAAAGTAGATGATCTTAAGGAAGAGTTATTTAACTTACGCTTTCAACTGGCAACAGGCCAACTGGATAATCCCATGCGGATTAGACAAGTTCGTCGTGATATAGCAAGGGCAAAGACTGTGCTAAGAGAGCAGCAGTTGCAACAGGAAGCGTAAGCGAAAGGAGGAAAGGCACTTGACTGAAAGAAAAATGCGCAAAGCTCGTATTGGTCACGTTGTTAGTGATAAAATGGATAAAACTGTAGTTGTAGCGGTAGAGACGTACGTTCGTCACCAATTATATGGCCGTACGGTTAAACAGAGCACGAAGTTGAAGGCTCATGATGGGGCCAATGAGTGCCATGTAGGGGATAAAGTAAGAATTGCTGAAACGCGCCCCTTGAGTAAGGATAAGCGGTGGCGTGTAGTTGAAATACTAGAGAAGTCTCAACAGTTATAGTAATGAAGGCTCTAAACGGGAAAGGGGGTAAATCACATGATCCAATCCGAAACAATGCTAAAAGTCGGCGATAATACTGGGGCGAAAAAGATACTATGTATTAAGGTATTAGGAGGCTCGGGGCGCCGATATGCATCTGTGGGAGATGTGATTATTGCTTCAGTTAAAGAGGCCGTTCCTGGTGGTGTAGTAAAAAAAGGCGAAGTTATTAAAGCAGTAATAGTTCGTACTAAAAAGGCAACCAGGAGGCCTGATGGCACGTATATACGTTTTGATGAAAATGCTGCTGTTATTATTAATGACCAAGGCCAACCTAAAGGAACTCGTATTTTTGGACCGGTGGCCAGGGAACTAAGGGAAAGAGATTATATGAAAATCGTTTCCTTAGCGCCAGAGGTTCTCTAGGTATATAGCCTAGTATGACGGAGGTGAATAGAGTGGCAACACCTAAAGTTCATGTTAAAAAGGGAGACAACGTAGTAGTAGTTGCTGGAAAAGATGCAGGAAAAAAGGGCAAAGTGCTGCAAGTAATTCCTAAAGATCAACGGGTAGTTGTAGAGGGAATAAATGTTGTTAAAAGGCATGCTAAGGCAACTCAGAAGATGCCTCAAGGCGGTATTATAGAAAAAGAGGCGCCAATTGCTAGTTCTAATGTAATGGCATACTGTGGTAAATGCCGTCAGGCTACAAGGGTTGGAAAAAAGGTCCTTGATGATGGTACTAAGGTTCGTGTATGTAAAAAATGTGGTGAAGACTTAGATTAATTGCTGCACCGGAAAGGGGGTAAGTTAAGTGGCCAGATTAAAAGAAAAGTATATAAATGAGGTACAACCGATTTTAAAAGAAAAATTCGGGTACAAAAATGTTATGGAAATCCCTAAGATAGAAAAAATAGTCATTAATATGGGTGTTGGCGAAGCCACCGAAAACCCTAAGGCTTTAGATGGAGCTGTGGAAGACTTAACGACAATTGCTGGTCAAAAACCTGTTGTTACGAGGGCGAAAAAATCCGTTGCGGCATTTAAATTGCGTGAGGGTACGCCCATTGGATGCAAAGTAACTCTCCATGGTGACAGGATGTATGAATTTGCTGATCGCTTAATCAATGTTGCAATTCCAAGGGTAAGAGACTTTAACGGCGTATCACCTAAAGCTTTTGATGGCCGCGGAAACTATACTCTAGGGATAAAGGAACAGTTGATTTTTCCAGAGATTGACTATGATAAAGTTGATAAGGTAAGAGGTATGGATATAGTATTTGTGACCACTGCTGAAACAGATGAACAAGCAAGAGGTTTATTGCGTGCATTGGGAATGCCGTTTAGAGATTAATATAAGATGCCAGGGAGGAGGGAAGAACAATGGCGAAGAAGTCAATGATTGCAAAAGCAGAAAGAAAACCGAAATTTCGTGTGCGAAAAGTAAATAGATGTAAAGTTTGTGGTCGCCCCCGTGCTTACATGCGCAAGTTTGGCATTTGTCGGGTTTGTTTCCGCGAACTGGCACATAAAGGTGAAATTCCCGGAGTTACTAAAGCTAGTTGGTAAGTAAATAACCGGAAGGGGGTAGTTAAGATGGTAATGACGGATCCAATTGCTGATCTTCTAACCAGAGTTCGCAATGCGAATATGGTAAATAAAGAAACAGTTGAAGTGCCTGCCTCCAAGCTTAAAAAAGCCGTATCGGAGATTTTTAAGGAAGAGGGCTTTATTAAGGATGTTGAGTATGTAGAAGATGGAAAGCAAGGCGTAATCAGGCTCTATTTAAAGTACGGTAAGGATAGCCAAAAAGTAATTACTGGTTTGAAGCGCATTAGCAAACCGGGTTTGCGTGTGTATGCTAATAAGGATGAAATTCCTCGAGTATTAGGGGGATTAGGCGTGGCAGTAATTTCTACTTCTCAAGGAGTAGTAACAGATAAAAAAGCACGTCAGACCGGAGTTGGCGGAGAAGTTATCTGTTATATTTGGTAATAATCTGAGCGATAGGAGGTGTCATTATGTCCAGGGTTGGTAGGCTGCCTATTGAAGTGCCAAATGGAGTTGAATTTAAACTTGACGGCGGTAAAGCTATCGTGAAGGGACCGAAAGGGCAGTTAGAGAAGGCAATGCACCCAGAAATTGATATCAAAATGGAGGATGGTTTAATTGTTGTAAACCGTCCTAGTGAAAAGAAAGAACACAAGGCATTACACGGACTTACCAGAGCGTTGTTAAATAATATGGTTGTCGGCGTTACCAAAGGTTTTCAAAAAGGCTTGGAGTTGAACGGGGTAGGGTATCGTGCCAATATGCAAGGGAAGAAATTAGTACTAAATGTTGGTTATTCACACCCAGTAGAAATGGCAGTGCCTGAAGGAATTGAGATTGAAACCCCTGCCAACAATAAAGTCTTGGTAAAGGGTGCCGATAAGGAACAAGTAGGAGCAATTGCGGCGAACATTCGTGCAGTAAGGCCGCCGGAACCCTATAAAGGCAAAGGCATCAAGTATGAAGGCGAGCATATTAGAAGAAAAGTTGGTAAAGCAGGTAGTGCAGCGAAATAATCGAGCAATAAAATAGAAAAGGATTTTGTGGGAAGGGAGTGAACTCCTTTGTTTAAGAAATATAATCGTAAGGCTGTACGAGATAAAAAGCGTGGACGTCTTCGCAATAAACTTCAGGGCACACCTGAGCGTCCTCGGCTAAGCGTATACCGCAGCGAAAAGCATATGTATGCACAGGTCATTGACGATATTAAAGGTCATACCATAGTTGCTGCATCTACATTAGATACCTCGTTAAAAGGCGAAGAAAATAAGGTTAATGTGGAAGCAGCTAAAAAAGTTGGCCAAATTGTAGCTAAGAGAGCCCTGGAAAAAGGACTTAGGAAAGTTGTATTTGACAGGGGAGGATATATTTATCACGGAAGAGTAGCGGCCTTGGCCGAAGGTGCCAGGGAAGGTGGATTAGAATTTTAACCTACGTGCAAAGGAGGGAAATGAATGAACAAAAAAATCGATCCCAATAAACTGGAACTACAAGAAAAAGTAGTTAGTATTAACCGTGTTGCTAAAGTTGTAAAAGGTGGTAGACGATTTAGTTTCAGTGCTTTAATAGTTGTTGGAGACGGAAACGGACATGTAGGCGCTGGTTCAGGGAAAGCAAAAGAAGTTCCAGGTGCGATACGTAAGGGTATTGAAAATGCTAAAAAGAATCTAATCAACGTGCCATTAGTCGGTACTACAATCCCACATGAGTTAGTAGGAAGATTTGGTGCAGGACGCGTGCTGTTAAAGCCTGCCTCTGAGGGTACCGGTGTTATCGCCGGCGGTCCAGTGAGAGCGGTACTGGAGTTAGCTGGTGTAAGAGATATTTTAACTAAGAATTTAGGTTCATCCAATGCCAACAATACGGTTTATGCTACTCTTGAGGGACTAAAAAACTTAAAGCGTGCGGAAGAAGTTGCAAAGTTGCGTGGTAAAAATGTGGAAGAGTTGCTTGGGTAGGAGGAATAGCAATGGCAAAGAAGCTAAAAATTACTCTTAAGAAAAGCTTAATTGGTCAAACAGAAAAGCAACGGGCAACCGCTGCGGCGTTGGGCCTGAGAAAAATAAATCATAGTGTTATTCAGGAAGACGTTGCCAGTGTTAAAGGAATGGCAAAAAAGTTGGAGCACTTGATTGTAGTAGAAGAAATCGATGCTTAGGAGGTGTAGCGAGTGGTTAAACTCCATGAACTAAAGCCGACACCTGGTTCAAAAAAGAAATCAACCCGTAAAGGGCGTGGCCCGGGAAGTGGGTTGGGGACAACTGCCGGGCGTGGTGATAACGGGCAGAACTCCCGATCTGGTGGCGGAGTAAGACTTGGCTTCGAGGGTGGACAAATGCCGCTCTATCGGAGAGTTCCAAAGCGTGGCTTCACTAATATCTTTAAGAAGAATATTAGTATTGTAAATATAGAGCAGCTAGAACGTTTTGACGAGGGAACCGAAGTTACTCCTGAACTACTAGTGGAAAAAGGATTAGCCGCAAGAGCCGATGACGGAGTAAAAGTGCTTGCCAAAGGGGCAATCACCAAGCCAATCACGGTCAAAGCTAATTATTTTAGCAAGGCGGCTAAAGAGAAAATTGAGGCTGTTGGCGGAAAAGCTGAGGTGGTATAATGTTATCAAGCTTAAAGTCTGCTATGAAAATAGACGATCTGCGTAGAAAAATAGTTTTCACTCTGCTAATGTTTCTAGTGTTTCGTATCGGGGCTCATATTCCGGTTCCTGGTATTGATACTGGACAGTTGAAGCAGTTGATGGATTCCGGATCACTATTTGGTTTCATTGATGTTATTTCTGGGGGAGCTTTTAAAAAGTTTACTATTTTTGCAATGGGCATTATGCCTTACATCAATGCTTCAATTATTATGCAGTTGTTAACGGTAGTAATACCTGCATTGGAGCGTTTGGCCAAAGAAGGGCAGGAAGGGCAGAAGAAGATTGTTCAGTATACGCGTTATGGGACAGTAATACTGGGTAGTATTCAAGCAACAGGAATGGCAGTATATCTAGGAAGATCCGGAGTGTTAGTTAATGCCGATCTTGCATCCTACGCTTTAATTGCCATGACTTTAACTGCTGGTACTGCATTTCTAATGTGGTTAGGTGAATTGATTACGGAGCATGGTATTGGAAATGGTATTTCCTTGATCATCTTTGCAGGTATCGTATCCAGCTTACCCGGAGGTATTTATACAATATACCAATACCTAGTAGCTGGAGAAACTAATGTTTTCGCCGTATTATTCTTCCTTGTAATTGCCATTGTGGTAATTGCAGGCGTAGTAGCCATTCAGGAAGGGCAAAGGCGGATACCCGTTCAATATGCGAAAAGAGTTGTAGGACGCAAAGTATATGGTGGGCAATCCACTCATATTCCCTTAAAAGTAAATCAAGCGGGAGTTATCCCAGTTATCTTTGCAATGTCTATTCTTTTGTTTCCCCAAACCATTGCATCTTGGTTCCCGGATAACGGTATTGCCGTATGGGTAGTTAATACCTTTAACTTTCGTACAGTTCCGTATATGATTACTTACGCCTTGTTGATTATCTTTTTCACTTACTTCTATACGGCGGTGACATTCAACCCTCAAGACGTTGCGGATAACATGAAGAAGTACGGAGGTTTTATTCCTGGGTTAAGACCAGGGAAACCAACCTCAGAATACATTGACCGTGTACTGACACGGGTGACTTTAGCGGGAGCAATCTTTTTAGCTTTGATAGCTTTGTTGCCAAACTTTGTAATGGCCATCACGGGATTAAACATTTTCTTTGGTGGAACTGCGTTACTGATTGTAGTGGGTGTTGCTTTAGAAACCATGAAGCAAATAGAATCTCACCTTTTGATGCGTAATTACCAAGGATTTATGAAATAATTACTTCGCTTAACGTGCCAAGTTAAAATTTGGAGGGAATCACGATGAAACTGCTATTAATGGGTCCTCCTGGAGCTGGTAAAGGTACACAAGCAGAAGTATTGACGAAGAGGCTGCAAGTACCGCATATTTCTACCGGCGATATGTTTCGGAAGGCTATAAAAGAAGGTACAGAGCTAGGGAAAAAGGCGAAACAATTTATGGATGAAGGTAAGCTAGTCCCTGATGAGGTTACAGTTGGAATTATTCAAGAGCGTCTTGCAGAATCCGATTGTAAGAACGGCTTTTTGTTAGATGGTTTCCCACGTACTGTTGCACAAGCGGAAGCTTTAAGTAAAATATTGAATGATTTTGATATGTTACTGGATGCTGTAGTTAATATCCAGGTGCCTCGAGAAAACTTAATTGAGCGCTTAACCGGAAGACGTATTTGTAGAAATTGCGGTGCTACTTACCATATAGTATTCAACCCACCTAGCAATTCGGTTAAATGCGATGTATGTGGGGGCGAATTATATCAACGCAGCGATGATAATGAAGAAACCGTAGCAAATAGACTGGATGTTTACGAGAAACAGACAGCCCCTTTGGTTCAATACTATGAGCAGCAGAATGTTCTTAATAATATTAACGGTGACCAGGAAATCAAAGAGGTATTGAAAGAAATAGGTGAAAGGCTAGGGAGAGACTTGGTATGATAACTCTTAAATCAGATCGTGAACTGGAATATATGCAAATTGCAGGAAAAATTGTGGCAGAGACCCATCAGAAATTAGAGAAGGCAATAAAACCAGGCATTACTACAAAAGAACTTGATACCATCGCAGATAACTATATACTAAGTTGTGGCGCCAAGCCTGCATTCAAGGGTTATCAGGGCTTTCCAGCCGCTATTTGTACCTCAATAAACGAAGCAGTTGTTCACGGGATTCCAGGTTTAAGAGAATTGAAAGATGGCAATATTATTAGTATTGACATTGGTGCGGTAATTAATGGTTATTATGGAGATGCTGCCAGGACGTATCCTGTGGGAACTATTGATGAGGATTGGGCGAAGTTAATAAGAGTGACACAGGAAGCGCTGGATGCCGGGATTGCTAAAGCTATTGAAGGAAATCGACTTAGCGACATCTCAAATGCCGTACAGGTTGTGGCAGAAGGCAGCGGCTACTCAGTTGTTCGCGATTATGTCGGTCATGGTATAGGTAGAGAGATGCATGAAGACCCACAAGTACCGAATTTTGGTAAACCCGGAAGGGGGCCGAGATTAAGGTCCGGTATGGTGTTGGCCATAGAGCCTATGGTAAACGCAGGATCTTATGAAGTAGAAACTCTGGGCGATAATTGGACCGTTGTCACTAAAGACAAATCATATTCGGCCCACATTGAAGACACCATAGCCATTACACCAAATGGCCCGATGATTTTAACCCGGATCTAAGATTTTATGGAGGTGTCTCAATGAACCATGAGTTAACGCGAGGACAGTTGGTATATTCCTTGGCAGGGCGTGATAAGGGAGAAGTATATGTTGTGATGGATTTTGACAGCGACAATTTTGTAAGAGTTGCTAATGGCCGGACAAGGACGGTGAAACGTTCTAAAAGGAAAAATTCCCGGCACTTGCAACCAATAAATAAAATCGCGAAGGTAGTTCAAGAAAAGAAAAAGAACCAAATTACTGACCTTGATGTACGCCAGGTGATTGATGAACTGACCTGAAGGTTAGCCAGCAAGGAGGGAACGTAACTTTAATGTCCAAGCAAGATGTAATTGAAGTGGAAGGAACTGTTATCGAGCCTCTTCCCAATGCCATGTTTAGAGTTGAATTGGAAAATGGCCATAAAATTTTGGCCCATGTATCTGGGAAAATTCGTATGAATTTTATCCGTATTCTTCCCGGGGATAAAGTTACTGTGGAATTATCACCTTACGACCTAACAAGAGGTCGAATTGTTTACAGATACAAATAGTATACAGGCACGATAGGCGAAGTATTAGATATTATTATTTTTTGGTATCGAGTTGAAGGAGGGTTTAGAGTGAAAGTTAAACCGTCAGTTAAACCCATGTGTGAAAAATGTAAAATTATTAAGCGCAAAGGTAAGGTAATGGTGATTTGTGAAAATCCCAAACACAAGCAAAAGCAAGGTTAGATTGCTTCGTTGGGATCGCGGTCGTCTAAGAGGCGCCGATAACCGAGATAAGGAAATTATATACTTGGAGGTGGAACAAGCCTATGGCAAGGATTTCTGGTATTGACCTGCCCCGTGACAAGCGGGTGGAGGTAGGTCTTACTTATATTTTTGGTATCGGGCGGTCAACAGCACAGCAGATATTAGCTAGTGCAGGTGTTAACCCTGATACCAGAATAAAAGACTTGACAGAAGAGGAAGTCAACAGACTTCGTGAAATAATTGATAAGAACTATCGCGTAGAGGGTGACCTAAGACGTGAGGTATCTTTAAGCATTAAGAGATTAATGGAGATTGGCTGCTACAGAGGTTTACGTCACCGTAGAGGGTTACCCGTTAGAGGTCAGCGTACAAAAACAAATGCACGTACTCGTAAGGGTGGCAAGAAAACCGTTGGTGCTAAGCGTAAAAAGTAGGAAAGGGGGAATAAAATAGATGGCTAAGAGAAGTACTCGAACTAGAAGACGTGAACGTAAGAACGTTGAAGTTGGGATTGCGCATATCAAATCAACTTTTAACAACACGTTAATAACCATTACAGATAAAACTGGAAATGCAATTTCGTGGGCTAGTGCTGGCCAGGTAGGATTCAAGGGTTCTCGTAAGAGCACGCCATTCGCTGCACAGTTGGCAGCAGAGGTTGCAGGAAAAGAAGCCATGGAACATGGCATGAGGGAAGTCGAATGTTACGTGAAAGGCCCTGGAGCTGGCAGGGAAGCAGCAATTCGGTCATTACAAGCAGCCGGTTTAGAGGTTAGCATGATTAAAGATGTTACACCTATTCCCCATAACGGTTGCCGACCACCAAAACGCAGAAGAGTTTAGGAGGTGTAGTTATTAGATGGCAAGATATACAGAAGCAGTATGTAGATTATGCCGTAGAGAAGGTACGAAATTGTATCTAAAAAGTGATCGGTGCTACTCTGACAAGTGCAGTATTTCCAAGCGTCAGTATGCGCCAGGTCAGCACGGCCAAGGTCAGCAAAGAAAGAAAGTCTCTGAATATGGCTTGCAGCTAAGAGAGAAGCAAAAGGCTCGTCGAATTTATGGTATTCTTGAGAGACAGTTCCACAATTACTTTGTGGAAGCTGAACGGCAAAAGGGCATCACTGGTGAAAATTTATTAAGTTTACTAGAAAGACGTTTAGATAATGTTATTTATCGTTTAGGCTTTGCAAGTTCCCGAGCTGAAGCTAGACAACTTGTTCGTCATGGGCATATTAAGGTTAAAGGTCGCAAAGTCAATATCCCATCTTATTTAGTCCGTGTAGGGGATGAAATATCGGTAAAAGACACTAGCAAGAGTTCGCCTAAGTTTAAGGAAAATGCTGAAGCGGCAGCTCATAAGACACCTCCGGCTTGGTTGGAAGCAGTTGTTGAGAACTTTACTGGAAGAGTCGTGGCTCTACCCCAACGTGAAGATATTGACGTTGCAATCCAAGAACATCTTATTGTAGAGCTTTACTCCAGATAAGTTGAAGTCGTGTTTTACTTCCAGCGAAGGAGGGTATAAGAATGTTAGAAATAGAAAAGCCCAAAATTGAATGTGTAGGGACGGACGAGGAAAAGAACTATGGTAGGTTTGTGGTAGAACCACTAGAGAGAGGCTACGGTATTACTTTGGGTAATTCCTTACGCCGTGTGTTACTTTCCTCGTTACCCGGTGCCGCAGTAACTTCCGTTAAAATTGAAGGTGTCTTACATGAATTTTCAACAATTCCGGGAGTGCAGGAGGATACCACAGACGTAATTTTGAACTTAAAAAGTTTAGCGGTTAAACTACATTCTGACGAAGAGAAAACAATCCGTATCGACGTGGACGAAGAAGGGCCTGTCAAGGCTGGAGATCTAATTACCGATGCAGATGTTGAAATATTGAATCCAGATTTGCATATTGCTACACTTAACAGCGGTAGTTTAAGTATGGAGATTACGGTTAGTAAAGGTCGTGGCTATCATCCTGCAGAAAAGAATAAAAAAGAAGACGATGTAATAGGAATTATTCCCGTCGATTCAATATTCAATCCAGTTATTAAGGTAAACTTTAATGTTGAGGATACCCGTGTTGGGCAGATTACTGATTACGACAAGCTTACCATGGAAGTAAGGACAGATGGTACTATTGCTCCAGATGAGGCGATTAGTTCCTCAGCTAGAATTTTAAGTGATCATTTACAGCTCTTCGTCGGGCTAACCGAAAATATTAGTGATGAAGTAACTATGGTAGAAAAAGAAGAAGAAAAGAAAGACAAGATATTAGAAATGACTATTGAAGAATTGGATCTATCTGTCCGGTCATATAACTGCTTGAAACGGGCAGGTATTAACAGTGTAGAGGATTTAATACAACGCAGTGAAGAAGATATGATGAAGGTAAGAAATTTAGGGAAAAAGTCACTGGAAGAAGTGGGTCATAAATTAGATGAATTGGCGCTTTCCTTGAGAAACGAAGATGAGTAAAGGAGGTAGGAGAAGCCATGAGTTATCGAAAACTGGGACGTACTAGTAGTCACCGAAAGGCTATGCTACGCAATATTGTTACCTCTTTGCTAAGAGAAGAAAAGATCGAAACCACTGAGCCTAAAGCGAAAGAATTAAAGCGAGTTGCTGAAAAAATGGTTACCCTTGGTAAAAAAGGGGACCTGAGTGCACGCCGCCAAGCGTTGGGTTATATAAATGATGAGGATGTTGTCACAAAGCTATTCGAAGATATTGCAAAACGTTATGATGAGCGTCAAGGCGGCTATACACGTATTATCAAATTGGGTAACCGTCGTGGCGACGGTTCAGCCATGGTTATAATCGAATTAGTTTAACAAAGTATTATTAAACTAATTTTAGAATGTATAGGAAATTATGGGTTGTGGATAATTTCCTATACATGGGGGTTGTTAA
>JADQBR010000086.1 GCA_016278515.1 Bacillota bacterium | reverse complement strand
TAAGGAATTTAACGATAGCAAGGCTTTTATAACTTGTTACTCGAAAGTTGGGTTAATAACCTTACTTAAAGTATTTTTTAATTTCATCTTCTAATAATTCATCATACTCATCATCGTAAGTAATTTCGGCATTTGAATTTGCTAAAGCAGGTTTATTGTTACCTACCCACTGATTTAGTGCCCTGTAAATTATAAAAGCCGCTAATGTTAGTGCAACGAATGGAGTAACCCAAGCCGTAAGATTAAATCCACTCTTGGTTGGTACCGCTAATATAATCTCTCCGTACTTGTCTAAGTAAAAGTTTATAATTTCTTGCTTGGTCATACCCTGGCTGATCTTGTTTCTAATGTCTCCCCGCACTTGCGCTGCTGTACTATCACCACACGTTCCCACAGTCATGCCTTCATCAATACAAGCGGGGCAAACTATAGAATTTTCCACCTGGGATTGAAGGTTTCCCGCAAATGCAGGCAAGCTAATCAAAAGAAATAAGATCAACGTTATCAAAAAGGCAATAATGCTTCTTGGTTTCACCATCTCACCTCCTTTGCTGCAATTTTTAAGTTTCTTTTAATTCCTAGTAATCTCCTCCTTTAGTTCCAAGTAAGTTTCTTCGCTAATTTGACCATCCATCAGTAGCTTTCTAATTTTTTCAAGTTCTTTTGTCTGTTCCGAATGTTGCGTTTTTGCTTTACTTTTTCGAGAAGTACCTCTTTTATTATTTTTAAGAACTGCTAAATATAAAAGTGGCTTGTATATTGCTAATATTAGCTGTTCCACGGGGTATACAGATGTATTTTGATTCTCGTACTATCCCCCATTTAAATATTTCGGCCATCATGGCTACCCCATTATTATTCAACATATGCCGTTTAACAGCCTTAAACATATCTTTATCTACATAAAAAGTTTCACAAGTTTCTTGGGATTTTGCCAAGGATATTACCCCCAAATTTACTCCTTCAGTCTTTATCAACATCAACCGAACGACTTCCTTTATATAAGCGTACAACATGTAAACCCATAACTGAAAATAACAGCCAAATCCCCCCTGCAGCAAAGCCTGCAATCACATCACTTGGGAAATGTACCCCGAGGTATATCCGGCTAACCCCTATTGCTATAGCCAACCCAAAGCATAATAACGGTATATACCAACTAAATCTAGACTTCTCCCGGAAATTAAGCCATAACAAATACCCCACCATACCGTAGAAAATAAATGCTACCATGGCATGTCCACTAGGGAAACTGTAGCCATCTGCTTCTACAAGGTGTTGAATACTGGGACGAGATCTTTGGAAGGTAAACTTCAATGTTTCGTTCAACACCATACCGCCCAAAAGGCTGGTTGTTAAAACTATTGTTTCCCAACGATGTCTTACAGAAAAAAATAGATAGGCGGCAGTTATTATAAATACGCTTATGACTATGGGAGCTGACCCTAAGTGAGTAACAAAAATAGCAACTTGTGTCAGCACCGGTGTGGTGAAGCTGCGTATATAGTCACCAACTATACTATCGAACAACTCTAACTCTGTATATAGAACCCCCACAGCCAATCTGGCAAACACAGCAATGAAAAAAACTGCCGCGAGTAACCCACATCCAAGGTAAACTTTAAATTTCTGAGAAGGTTGTGAAGTCAACAAAGTCAAGCGCTTGCACAATTATTGTCGCCCCCTATGAAGCCCGGTTAATGCAGAAGTATCGAGAAAAGATGTACCCTCTTTAATAACCCCATCCAAAGGCACTTTCTCTCCCAGTTTAATAACGATGACATCGCCAATGTTAATATTTTCCGGCGATACCTTTTTCAGGTCTCCATCCCTTCTCGTTTCAACGTATCTTCAATTTTAGCAGCACAATTGGCGCAATGGAGCCCCTCAAGTATATACTTTTGAGGTTGTAACTGTTCCCCAACAGATTCTGTCATGGGATTCCCTCCTTGATGTATGATTTAAACACTTGAATATATGTTCAAGTGTTCTTCGGTTTTATGCTAACACCATTAGTATTTCGGTGTCAACCATCTTTTTTCACCAAAGAAAAAACAGGTGGAGGAAAACATTAGCAAATGCCCAGTATATCGCTGGGCATTTTAGATAAAGCTTGGTTTTTTGGGGCTTGATTGACTTCGATTACTGTAGCATCCTTTTCATTTTCAAAAAGAATCTACAAATGGTGTAACATTAGACAAGCAATTGTACCAGTACATATAAAAAAGTTGAAATGCTGATGACTACTACAGCATAAGGAAGAGTCGTCTGAACGTGTTCTAGTATCGGGACGTTAGTAATAGCAGAGGTTAGTACCGGTGTTTCCCCCAGGGGTGATACATTATCTCCGATAGACCCTCCTGCAAGTACAGCTCCTACTGTCAGAGGAAGGCTTACGCCAGTAGTTACTGCCAGGGGCAATGCTAAAGGCATTACCAGCGCCCAAGTAGCCCAGGAAGAACCGATAAAATACGAGGTGAAAGCACCTATTAAAAATATTACTGCTGGAATAAATAACTTGGGTACCGCAGCACCTACAGTAGTAGTTACGAATTCAATAAACCCGAGGTCTTGGGTTACACTGGAGAGTATTGGTACCAGTACAATTAATTGCGATGATGTCACGTTAACAACCATGGCAAGTTTTTCTTTTGAACCTTTCACCTTATCCATCAAGGGTGTTGATATAGTCCCCGTAGCAATAACATGAAAGCAGCAGTCTAAGAACGTGACAGGAGTGGCTGCTCAAACCGACAATAGTACTCCCTTTTCATCTTTTGCATACCTGCTTGCCAATATTGAAAAACCTTTAATTCCACCAGATATTTTAAATATTTCTGTTAGTGCCCCAAACAAAAAAAGGAACAACACTATGTACACGCTTTCAGGAGAAGCTAAGGCCTCCACTATATACTCTCCGGAAACAATGGTACCATTAATTAAGCTTTTTGAAACTAAAAAACCGCCTGTTATCAGCCCTAAAGCCAACGATGGAATAATCCGTTTTGTTAATAAAGCAGAAAGTAATGTAGCGACAGGTGGTATTAATGAAAGCCAAGAGTTATCCATAGATATCCTCCTATAATTTTAACCATTTCAATTTATTGTTTCCTAAACTAATTACGATTATCATGTTTGTTGGCTGTTCAGTCTTAATTATGATAAAATTTTGCTTAGCACTTTATGGAGGTATCTAATAATGGAAATTGCCAAATCATTATTTTATTTGTCTTAGCTGGATTATTTGAAATTGGTGGCGGATATTTGGTATGGCTTTGGCTTAGAGTTCTTTCTATATTTTGGAGCTGGAAAGTTGATAATATTGTACCGGAAAAATTTGATCTTGGGGGAGTAATTGCTCTACTCGGAGTACTTTATTGGGCAAAGGCAACAAGAATAAAGAACTTAACACCACGGAAATAACAGTAAGAATAACAACATTCTTATGGATTTTTGTATGGCTCATAGAATCCCTAGCCAGTACTTGGGTTCAAATATTTTTTAAATATTTCTTTGTAAGTGACTATCACTACAGCGTGAATTAATTTTATCCAGTTAAACGCAACTCAAGTCTCTTT
>JADQBR010000087.1 GCA_016278515.1 Bacillota bacterium | reverse complement strand
GGAGGAAATCCAAACGTTTGGATTTTTTAAGACACCACTTTGTTTGGGCAAATCTGAATCGGTGGGCTCGGGAAGGAATTGACGTCAATGTTATGCTTCCATATCTGATGAGATATATGGGACATCAACATATAAAAAGCACCCTATACTATTTCCGCTTTGTACCAGACTTTTTTCCGACCTATGCAGATATGTCAAAGCCACTGGAATCCATTCTGCCGGAGGTGCCTTATGAAGAAAGATAATCTCAACAGTAGTCTCGTGTTTTGGGATACAGCAAAAGAATACATATATCATTATCTGCCTGATGTAAGAAACGCCAGCCCCAATACAGTAGTAGCCTATCAAAGCTGTCTGAATCATTACATAGACTATCTTGAGCAGCAAAAGAAATGTGTTCGTAAAAACATCTCATTTGCTGATTTTAACCGTGATAGTATCAAAGAGTATATGGCTTGGATGCTTAATGATAGATTATTGGCACCAAAAACATGCAACCTTCGGCTTACGGCAATACACTCCCTGTTGGAATACGCCTCAAATGAATACACTGAGTTGATGTCATCCTATCTCAGCGTTTGCAGTGTGAAAAGTATCAAGCATTCAAGCAAACCAATTGAATTCTTTGAACCGATGCAGATGAAGGCTTTATTGTCTGCTCCTGATACAACGAGGAAAACAGAGCGCAGAAATCAAATGATGTTGATTTTACTGTATGATACTGCTACAAGAGTTTCTGAGCTCCTAAACATAAAAGTGAGCGGCTTACATTTGAATTCAGGGATTCCATACGTTACGATTTATGGGAAAGGGCGTAAATACCGGAACATCCCGTTGATGAGTAAAACAAAACAACATTTGGAACGCTATCTGAGGGAATTTCATAATCCGTTACAATCCGATGCCCCGCTATTTTACGCTGTTACACATGGGGAACGACATCATCTCTCGTCAGACACCATGGAGGTCATGCTAAAGCGATACGTCAAAGAATGTACTTCCATCGGAATAGAAATGCCATCTAAGCCTCATTGCCACATGATTCGGAAAACCCGAGCAATGGATTTGTACCAAAATGAAGTACCACTTACCCATATCCAACAGCTGCTTGGGCATGAAAATTTATCAACCACATCAGGTTTTTATGCCTTTGCCACCTTGGAAACACTTGCAAAATCGATGGAAAAGGTTAATGGAAGCCCATCCGCCAAGAAGTGGAACAACAAGGAAACCCTAGTAAAAATATATCGCCTGTAAAGGTGAAAAAACTATGCCGAAACTTTTCCTGAAGAAGCAGGCAGCCATGCGGCTTCCCAAAAACTTTTCGGCATAGTCTTTTTTTCGGTATAATCACAACTATTCCGAATTCGGAATAGTTGTGACAATGGATCGGTTTACAGTGCCAAGCAGTTTCAGGTAATCTGTGCCCGTATGGGGACAAAACTTTTACATGCTAGGCCCTACAGTCCAGAATCAAAAGGTTACGTTAAGACTTTCGTTATGTAAAGAAATGTGATTCCAAATGTGGAAATTTCCTGTTTTGGTGTTATATTTCTTTACGTAATAATCCGGATGTGGTATTCATAAATCAAACAACATTACAAGGAGGGTTTGATTTATGATAACCGATTTAAAAACATTGATTTCTTTATGTGAAGATGAGTTGAACAGTCGGGAGTATGCTGCTGTACACCACGGTAGAATCAAAGCAGAATGGGAAAATCTTAATACTTGGATGAAGTTGCACAATTACGTGGATTTTTCTGAATCCATTGGGTTTCAGTATTGTGATGAAACTCTGGGAACCCATATATTTGTTGATAGGCTTACGCGCAGTGAGCAGATACGGCTCCGTGCAGTCCGTATGCTGACTTCTTATCAGAAAGACGGCGATTTTGAATTCCGTACTCCGCGGATTGAAAGGATTTTTCATGGCAATACAGGCAATGAAATGTGCATGTACCTGTCCTACCTCCGTAATGTACAGCATCTTTCGGAGAGTACAATCAGAAACAAAGAACAGTATCTATACGAATTCTTCTGTTATCTGGAAAAACATTCCCTGACGCTAGGTAATCTTAGTATTGAAGTTATGGAGGATTTTTTTAGCTCAATGAATTATTCACTCGCCTCCAGGCACAACTGCGGGTCAACGCTACGCATTTATTTTAGGTATGCGTATGATAATGGCACTACCGAAAAAGACAGTTCGGTATTCGTCTTAAAGGATAATTACAACCACAATTGTAAAATTCCCACAACATACGATGAGGATGAAATTCGCAGAATTATCGCGTCAGTGGAACGCTCATCCGCTACAGGGAAACGGGATTACCTGATTTTGCTACTTGCTGCTGAATACGGATGGAGATCCAGTGACATTGTGAACTTTAGGTTTAGTCAGATGGACTGGGATAAAAATGTTATCCGTTTCAGTCAGCATAAAACTGATATACCGGTAGAGTATCCGCTACTTTCTTCAGTTGGTAACGCCATTATTGACTATCTGAAGCATGGGCGTCCCATAACCGATTCAGAAGAAATCATCGTGTCGGCAGAATCAGCAAAAAAAGGCCGGCCTCTTTCACCCCCGACCATACATTCCATTGTGACGAAATACATGCATAAAGCAGATATTAAAAACTGGAGAAACAAGAAACATGGCCCACATTCGCTCCGACACAGCCTAGCAACGAACATGTTGAAAAAGAATGTTTCCATGCCTGTCATCAGTACTGTCCTTGGACACCAGAATACTGAGACTACCAAGGTGTATCTGAAAGTTGATATGGAGAAGTTGCGACAATGCCCACTTTCCATGCCAGAGATGTGCTCAAAGCATTACAAGGCAGGGAGGTGCGAAGCATGAGAAAACCCGAATTCAAATCTGTTTTTTCAGAGGCGATGTATCAATATCTGGATTACGTGGTAGCATCCGGACATAAGGAAGTAAGTTATCGCAACCATTTACGGCAGTTTGACCGGTTTTGTGTTGAACACGAGATACTTCAGCCGGTCTTTACTAGTCAGCATGCAGCGGAATGGATACAGAGGAAACAGAATGAGGCAAGTACCACTCATTATTCCCGGATCAATGGAATCAAACAGTTTCTGATATACCTCAACCGTAGGGGTTATAGTGTCTTTGTGACGAAAGACATCAGTTTCAGACAGACGGATTTCCAACCGCACATATACAGTGAAGATGAAATAACAAGATATTTTCATTCAGTTGATACATATGAATCATCCCGTAATCGTAAGGATGCCATCCAGTTTCCAATTCTTTTCCGGCTTCTGTATTGTTGCGGCACTAGAATTAATGAGACCCTGGGAATACGAAAACATGATGTAGATTTGGAGAATGGAATTATCAAGCTTTTTGAAACCAAGAATGACTGTGAGCGCTATATCGTATTGGGAGATGACCTTAGGGTGCTCGTGAAGCAGTTTGCAGAAAAATGCTTTTATCTGCTGGATGATGAGAACTATATTTTCACTACTTCTAATGGAGGGAGAATTAGTGGTGATGTCGTTTATGATGTACACAGGTTATTCCTCCAGCGCGCCACAATTCCTTATCTTGGAGGAGGAAAAGGACCCAGAATCCATGACTGGA
>JADQBR010000082.1 GCA_016278515.1 Bacillota bacterium | reverse complement strand
GCGAAGCGACCTAGGGAACCAGGGGTTCCCTGGGTAAGAACAAAAGCATTACCTATTAATGCCGAAAGGCATGAAATGCTTTTGTTCATGCGTGGGGTCAGGAATATGTACTGGTTTTTAAAACTAGTAAATCCTGGCTTCTATTTTTACCTGGATTTTCTCAGGGCCTAGCAAAAAGTGGTTTCTGAACAATAATACAGTGGGTGTGTTATGATGATAAAAATAGATAATCTCTGGCATAAGTATCGCCGTGGGGGAGAAGGAATAGCAGCTTTGAAGGGGGTTAACTTATCCATTGAACCGGGCCAGTTTGTTGTTGTATTAGGGCATAACGGTTCAGGGAAGTCAACTTTAGCTAAACATCTTAATGGGTTGCTATTACCTACCAGTGGAAAAGTATATATTGATGGATTGGATACAGAGGATGAAGAACTGATCTGGGAAATCCGACAAAAGGCAGGCATGGTATTCCAAAACCCTGACAACCAGTTGGTAGCGACAGTGGTGGAAGAAGAAATCGCTTTTGGACCGGAAAACTTGGGACTGCCGCCTGAAACTATTAGAAGTAGAGTTGATGAAGCGCTGAAAACGGTCGGGATGGAAGAATTTCGTTATTTTGCACCCCACCTCCTTTCGGGAGGACAAAAACAGAGAGTGGCCATAGCAGGCATTGTAGCTATGCGTCCGGCAATTCTAGTGTTGGATGAGCCAACAGCTATGTTGGACCCTCAGGGCAGGGCTGAGGTAATGTCTACTATTACCAAATTGAATAAAGAAGAGACACTAACTGTAGTACACATTACCCACTTTATGGAAGAAGCCGTCAATGCCGATAGGATTGTAGTGATGGAACAGGGTAATATCGTCATGCAGGGTTCGCCACAGGAAGTGTTTCTTAAGATAGATCAACTGCGTAAATTACGATTAGATGTTCCTCAAATGGTGCAGCTAGCACATCTTCTTAGGGAAGAGGGCTTTCCAATTCCCAACGAGACCATGTCTGTTGAAGAAATGCTCCAGTGGGTTTGTGGGAGATAGATTTTTATTTTAATGTGCGTTCGAAAACTTACCGTAGCAGGAGCAAGCAGTTTAAGTCGCGATGAACTTTTCGAACAACCTTTTTCAGGAAATGGTGGTACGTATATGACTCTAGTATTGGAAAATGTCACATACACCTATAAACCAAAAACGCCTTATGCCCATGATGCTTTAAGAGATATTTCCCTTACCATAAACCAGGGGGAATTTTTAGCTATCATTGGTGCTACAGGTTCCGGTAAGTCAACTCTGGTTCAACACTTGAACGGTTTATTAAAGCCTACCCGAGGGCAGGTGCTTCTTAACGGTGAAGATATTAACGCTAAAAAAGTTGGCAGAAGGGTCAGACAGAAAGTGGGACTAGTGTTCCAATACCCTGAACATCAACTGTTTGAAGAGACTGTTTACAAAGACGTGGCATTTGGTCCTTTAAACTTCGGATTTAGTCAACAAGAGACAGATGAAAGAGTTAAGTATGCATTAAAGACAGCAGGGTTGGACATTGAACAGGTTAAAGATAGATCTCCTTTTGACTTAAGTGGTGGGCAGATGCGAAGAGTGGCTATTGCGGGAGTACTGGCAATGAAGCCTGAAATACTAATTCTTGATGAACCGACAGCTGGCTTAGATCCCCAGGGACAAGTGGCAATCATGAACCGGATATCAAGCATGCATAAAGAACAAGGAATTACTATAGTCTTTGTGTCCCATAGCATGGAAAATGTTGCAATGCTTGCTCAGCGGGTAATTGTAATGCATCGCTCTAACCTCGTAATGTCAGGTTCACCACGAGAAATCTTTGCAAAGGGTGAAGAATTGCGCAACATGGGATTAGATATTCCCCAGGTTAGCCAATTAATGAACGGTTTAATCCGCGCAGGCAAAGAAGTTCGCGGAGATGTTTTATCCATAGCTGAAGCAAAGACAGAGTTGTTAAAACTATTAAGGGGTAAGGCTAATGCTTAGTGATATTACAATCGGGCAATATGTGCCCGGCAATTCTATAATCCATCAGTTGGACCCTCGCACAAAGCTTATTGCAATCATACCATATATAATTGCATTATTTACTGTTGATAACTGGCAGGGTATCGCGCTCGTAACCATAGTAACCTTATCTATTCTATTGCTTAGTGGGTTGCCGTGGGGATTTGTCTTTAGAGGGCTTAAGCCAATCATTATTGTTATCATTATTACAATACCTTTACATTTATTCTTCACGCCAGGGGAAGCAGTAACAGCTTTAGGTCCGTTTAAAATCAGCCAGGAAGGTATCTTTAGAGCAGCTTTTATTTCTCTAAGGTTAATTTATCTGGTACTAATCACCTCATTGCTAACTTTAACTACATCCCCTATTAGACTGACAGACGGTTTGGAAAATTTACTAAGTCCTACAAAACGCATCGGTGTTCCTGCTCATGAATTAGCAATGATGATGACTATTGCCTTAAGGTTTATTCCGACTTTTCTGGAAGAAACAGAGAAGATCATGAAGGCACAAAAGGCTAGGGGTGCGGACTTTGAAAGCGGTTCCATTATACAGAAGGGGAAAAATCTTGTGCCTCTGCTGGTGCCGTTGTTTATCGGGGCTTTTAGAAGGGCGGATGACCTTGCTATGGCAATGGAGGCAAGATGCTACCGCGGAGGAGAAAATAGAACAAAGATGAAGGAACTGCGATTTGCTGTTCGTGATGGAGTCGCACTGGCAGTAATAATGGTAGTGCTTTCTCTCTCTATAGGTATTCGTGTAATAAGTTGAGGTGACGTGGGTGCAGACTATTAAGTTAACAATCCAGTATGATGGTACCGACTTTAATGGCTGGCAGATTCAAACTAAGCAGCCGTCCAGTCGCACGGTTCAGTTTGAAGTGGAAAAAGCTTTGGCTGTTCTAACGGGTGAGATGATCAAGGTGACGGCTGCCGGGAGAACGGATGCCGGGGTGCATGCCCGCGGGCAGATTATATCGTTTTCTACCGGTAGTAGTATTCCCGTGGATAGGTATCCGGCAGCCTTAAATGGTATATTAGCAAATGATATAGTTGTAGTAAACTCTGAACATGTAACGGAAGATTTTCATGCCCGTTATTGGGTTAAAGAAAAAACGTATGTTTATAGGATAATGAATAGTAAATTTCCGGATGTGTTTAATCAACGCTACGTTTATCATATTAGAAGCAAATTAGACGTGGGTCAAATGGTTCTGGCAGCCCGTGCATTTGAGGGTAATCATGATTTCAGTTCTTTTTGCGCCAGCGGCAGTAGTGTCAAGAGTTTCGACAGGCGTATCACATCATGTAAGATCATAGAAGAAAAGGAAATGGTTACCTTAGAAATTACAGCTGACGGTTTTCTTTATAATATGGTTAGAATAATAGCGGGGATATTAATCGAAGTGGGCTTAAGGAAAAGGCCGCCTGCAGATATTGACAGAATAATTAAGGCTAAAGACCGTAAGGCAGCAGGCCATACGGCCCCGCCCCACGGATTGACTTTGGAAAAAGTGTATTATTAAAAGCTTGACATTAATAATCTCGTCTTTGACAGTTGCTAGAAAGAAAAAGTCTGGGAACCCGCATAAACAGGG
>JADQBR010000136.1 GCA_016278515.1 Bacillota bacterium | reverse complement strand
AAGACCTAGTCGAGAAGGCGTTTGGTAATTTGAAAGAGCGATTAAACATGCGGCGCACCTCGGTCTCTTCGGAAGAAAACCTGGATGGAAAGCTGTTTGTGCAGTTTATTGCACTGATGTATCTTTCTTATATCAGCAAGGCAATGAGTGATAACCAGTTATTCAAAAACTATACTTTGCAGGAGTTATTGGATGAACTGGATGTGATTGAACGCTTTGAACACCCAGGTCGAAAGCATCGTATCGGTGAGATGACGAAGAAACAAATGAGCCTGTATGAGTCCATGGGGGTTGCTGTGCCAACCTAGGTATAATTTTCACGGGAATTCAGGTTTAAGACCTGTCCGCCGGAAGCACATTTTTAGGAAGCCCAGCTTTTGGTACATAAACCATTCGGTCACGTCGAAATATTCTGCTAACTCAAAGAAGCTGCGGAGACCGGACTTTAAGGCCTCGCACAGTTCCGCATCCGGAATAAGAAAGTCAGTACCCCACTGCAGTGCCTTGCGTTCATCTTGGGACATCATAATTCTATGATTAGAACATGTATAAGCCGATAAGCTGTTGGTTCTTGGTGCTGTATAGAAGTGACCAATTTCTTCAGCAAGTACGCACTTATGATCCCTTCTCATGTGCTCCAGGCGTTTATCCAAAACAATGATTGGGCCAACCTTATAATTATACATGTACAACCCGCTAATATTCTCCGGTAACGAATATAAGTCCTCATATAAGATTCTGATGCTTTCCTTCCTAGCGATTGCAAATAGCTTATCCAACTTGTCCACTGGTGCCCTCCTTTTGTAGTTAAATGACGAAGTATGTCGAATGCCTCATAAACGACAAAACTACTATCCTTATGAGAATAGCAGTTACTTCCATATAAATACACAATATGTAAATTATTATATAAAAGCGAAAACTACCATCTTTACGGATAGTAGTTTCTAACTTTCATTATTTCTGCAAATTATTGTGTCCACCTAACCATCACTCTTCTTTTTTCTTTCCGCATCTTCCGCCTCTTTTGTAACTTCTGCCAGCACTTTTTTATAGATGCGCTTGGCCATGTCCTTGTATTCATCCGAGGGTTCCTTGCCATAATCGCTTTTCATACTGGCTGCCAGCTGTGAATCTAGTATCTCGTCATCCAGGTCATCTGGATCATTACCACAAGAAGGCCTTTTCCCAGCAATTTTCTTTTCAGAGTATTCCTGATTAGGAGGCGTATTTTGTTTTAATCTCCTATCTTCAGTCCTACCCAACAAATAATCTGTAGACACATTAAAGAAATCAGCAAGTTTTACTAGGATATCATAATCTGATTGCCTTTTCCCTGCTTCATACAAAGATATCGTAGACTTGCTGACGCCTACAATTTTACCGAGAGAACTTTGCGAAATATTTTTTTCTTTTCTTAACTCCCGTAGTCGCTGGGGGAATTTTTTACCCATGTATTCACACCTCTTATTAATTATAAACGTTGACTACATGTAAACACAACAAATATTTACAAATAGTCAACAAGATAAGGAAAAAGGGTTGACATGTTGACAATATGTAATTTATAATTAAATAAAAGTTGACTAAATGCAAACAAGGGGAGCGAGAGTTATGAAAGAAGGAGTGGATCTTAGTGTTTTGCGTGTTAATATTTCGCAAAAGAAAGTAGCTAAAAGCTTAGGAATTTCAAAGAGTTATTTATCATTATTAGAAAATGGAAAGAGACGTATGTCATTAGATTTAGCCAGTGAAATGGCAAATCTTTATGGGGTTACTGTTGAAGAAATCCTTAAAGCCTATAATGTTTGCAAGGAGTCAACTATTCAGGTTGTAAATGGTTAATAACTTTAGTTATATTATTTCTGTACTAGCTATAAATGTCCTTTGATATATTTTGCCAATGTTTATCGAAAGAGGGTGCTCAATGAAGTAGGTACGATTCAAGTTCCTTCTTTTAGGCCTTATGAAAGTATTGGGGTAGAAGGTCAGAGTTGTTCTGGCATCTATCGGAAAGGAGTGAACAAGATGTCCATTACACGCCTTAAATTAATTGCTGCAACCACAATTGAAGAGCTCCAAGAAAAGACAAACGAATTCCTAAGTAAGCAGTACATCGAAATGAAGCAATTCGACTACCAGACTTACGGGTTTGAAAAACCGTACAGCGTAGCAATTCTTTATAGTGATAGTAGTGAGAACAAGAACTGATGCCTTGATTAATAACAAGAGGGAGGGGAAACCATGTTTTTAGCTCTGCAAATTCAAACTGGACAAGAAAAGAGGGTGCAACGCAGCTTTCAGCAGCGCGTAGAAACCCAGGGGATGAAGGGAAGTATAGTGCTTCATACATTCTTGCGACGGGTACTTAAGGTTTTTCCGGACGGCTGTAGGAATGAAACTCTGGAAAATATTCTACCAGGCAGCCTAATTGCAGAAATAAAGGACGGATACAGCGATGATGTCTATTACTTACTATCCAATACCACGGGCGTTCTTAAAATACTCGGAGAGGTAAGTGAAGAGGAATTTCAGCATATGCAGCACATGGTGGACGAACCCCAATTGCAAGTACACGAGCCGAAAACTCAAGATTTTACTCGGGGTCAAAAGGCCAGGCGATTGGAGAAACGTTTTGACCGCATGGTAAAGAAAGTAAAGCAGTTGGAGCCTTCGGTTGATGAAAAGTATTTAGAACGGCTTAAAAAGAAGTTCCGCGAAAGAATAGCCAGTATTAAGGTGCAGTCTCAACAGTACATAGATTACTTGCGTAATCTTCATCTATTTGCCGGCAATCGGGTTGTTAGGGGCAAACAATCTGTGCTGGAGTTTCCACTGCAGCTGGTGGAACAAATTGGGCTTGCTATTGAAAATATCGGGCTATTCAACCCTGTGACATTGGCAATTACCTTGGCTGAGGCACAGGAGTACCGGTTGTGACCTAGCCAAGCATTCAAATGTTTAATGGTAATGATGTAGTGATGGTGGTCAGTTCAAGTTATTCAAAAGTGAAGCTTTAAAGAAAGCCCCATAAATTGTATTGTTGTCTAAGAGAAGAGTACAATCACTAGAGTACCATTCAAGGCTGTCAGGGGAAACACCCAAGCGTCCCCTGCGGCTAGGTGCAAGTTGAAATGCCATAGCCGAAAAAAACAATAATAGCCGGGTAGGGCGAAGCTATGCCCGGAGGTGGTGACTAGTTTCACAAGCTGTTGCCCGTAAATAATATTGAAAATAACAGTTCTGTTTCCACATATATTTTTGATAGACCTAAGAATTATAGGTTTAGCGTAGATAAGTTTTTTGGAAACAAGTATGGTTCTGTTTAATTATTTGATGACATACAAATTACTGGGGCAGGTGAGGAGGATATGAAGAAAAAAGCATTAGCTATTATACGTGTTAGTTCTAAAGAGCAAGCCAAAGATGAAAGGCATTCACTCCCGCACCAGCGCCAGCATATTGCGGAGGAATGCCATAAAAGAAACCATGATTTGGTTAAAATTTTTGAGTTCGTTATGAGCGGTGCTACAGTAATGAAGACCAGCGGAAATGAACAGAAAGAACTTATTAATTACATAGAAAATAACAACATTCAGGTAGTGGTTGTGCATGAATTGGATCGCTTAGCACGATCCATGACCGATACCCTACTTTTTGTTGATGAATTACATAATAGACAAGTTACATTTATTAGTGTCCACGATGGATTTGATACTTCTACTTCCCAGGGTCAATTACAAATGCAGATTTTGGCTGCATTTGCGGAATACTTTAGAAAGCAGCTAGCAGAAAAGGTCTTAGGCGGAATGACGGACCGTGCTCAAAGTGCTAGGCCAATGGGCCGTAGGCCCTATGGGTATAGTATAGATAGCGGTAATTTCAAAATCCTTGAAGAGGAAGCAGATTTAGTTCTAGAGATATTTGAAACTTATGCTAATCGGAATAAAGGACTTAGATTGATTGCAGAAGAGTTAAACGAAAGAGGGCTACGTACTGCGTTAGGCAATAAATGGTCCCATGTAAGTGTACGAGATGTTTTGGATAATGAAATATATAAAGGTACGTTTATCTGGAAGGATATTAGGATGGAAGATGCGGTACCACCGATAGTCAGTAAAGAGTTATTTGACACGGTGTATAGGCGTAGGGAACAAAAAAAACAGCTTGGGGGACGAAGCCAAAACGCTACATTTTTGTTATCTGGGTTATTAAGATGCGGGAAATGTGGTTCAAGTATTGTTGGTGCATGTCGAACACATAAATATAAGGCTAAAAGATATAAATACTATAATTATCGCTGCAATACAATGATTAGCTCTGGTAAGAGTGCATGTAATTCAAAGGAGTATAGAGCAAGAACAATTGAAGAGATAGTACTTAAAGATTTAGCATCTTTATTAGAAACAATTCCTAATGAAATTGTAGACAGTTATAGGATAGAACCTCTAGAAAAGGATAATATGGGAAAAGAGATTATTGGGATAAAAAGGGATTTGACTAAGGCCCGTAACATGTTGGAGAGAGCAGCTGAAGCTTTTGAGTCTGGCGAATATGATCTTGATTTTTTCTCAAAACGCAAAAAAAGTATCAATGAGCAAATAAAAATGCTTAAAGAGGAAAAAGAGAAAATAGAGAAGAGGATTAAAGAAGGGCTTACCAGAGAGGAAATAGAGGAGCGTGTACGGACAAGACTGAAATCGTATCCTAATTTCGAACAATTACTGAATATATTTATTGAAAGCGAGCCTGATCAAGAGAAAGTATTGGAGTTTAAAAAAGATTTACAGCAGGTAATAAAAAAAATAATTGTTCACTCTGAGAACGAGCTAGAAGTGTTTTATCAACTGTGAGCTTTTTCCAGAAACACAAGAACCAATGAAGTTTTGGTTCTTTTTTTGTCTTTTGTTTTAATTGGACAAAACCAAGATGCATAAAGTTTACAGAGGGGGGAGGGAGAATGATTAAGAGATATTTTATAAGTGAGGATGGCACAGTTGTAGAGGCTGAAAGGTTAAAAGCAAAGCAGAAGGAAAACTTAGACAAGAAGCTTACAGCGTTAGCTTTTAATGTGGCATTAAAAGCAGAAAAGGACGGTGATAAGTCTAAAGAGGCTGTATGATTTATTTATGTTAATAATGGAAGGTACGGTAAGTCATTTCATCGTTTGAAGATGCAGTATGACTATAATTTAAGCCGTATTTATGAATTGGTAATTAATACGAATCCCTGTTATGCTTTTTTACTGGAAGGTAATACGTTAATACAAAATAAGATGGTTATGGCTCACGTGATTGCCCATTGTGATTTTTTTAAGAATAACATCTTCTTTAAAAAGACCTCAAAAGAGATGATCGAGACTATGGCTTGCAATGCTCAGAGGATAGAGGGATATGAATCCAAATATGGGCGACAGGAAGTAGAAATATTTTTGGATGCGGCTATCGCTATTCTTGAACACGTAGACCCAAGGGCTCAATTGGGGTTGCGTAATGATGCCAATAAAAAGGAAATAGTTACCACAGAATACGAAGATTTATTTGCATTAGAAGAAAAGGGGAATCGAGAGTTAAATTCAAAGGTTAGGAAGGAGAAACGTTTCCCTGCGCAACCGGTTAAGGACTTGATGGGATTTATTGCGAAGCATGCGGTGGGGATAGAGGATTGGCAGAGGGATGTGCTATGGATGCTGCGGGAAGAGATGCTGTACTTTTGGCCTCAGCTGGAGACTAAGATCATGAACGAAGGCTGGGCGACGTTCTGGCATCTGCGGATCATGAGAGCCTTAGATCTAGCAGAGGATGAGGCAATAGAATTTGCCAAGATGCATTCTAATATTATTTTGCCTTCAAAAACTTCTATAAACCCGTATCATGTCGGTCATGCAATATTTGAAGACATATATAATAGATGGGACAATCCTACTCAAAATGAACAGCGCAAGTTTAATAGAAAAACAGGCAGAGGGTTAGAGAAAATTTTCCAAGTTAGGGAAATGGAGAGTGACAATTCCTTTTTAAGAAACTATCTTACCGAAGAGTTGGTAGAAAAACTTGATTTATACCTTTACCAAAAAGTAGGCCATGAATGGCGAGTAATAGAGACCAATTGGGAAAAAGTAAGGGATGGGTTGGTAGACAATTTAGTTAACGGCGGACACCCGCATATTGAAGTGATAGACGGTGATTATAGAGGAAGTGGTGAATTATTACTTAAACACTGTTATGAAGGGAAAGAGTTAGATATAACTTATTTAGAAAAGACTCTTCCTTATGTGTATTTGCTTTGGGGTAGGCCTGTTCACATAGAAACGGTAATTGAGGCAAAAGAAGTCTTATTTTCCTATGATGGAAAGAAGAATAAGCGACAGTTGTTATAACCGAAGGCGGTACGTTTATTATCAGACCAGGTTAAAGTTGCCTGGTTTTTTGTTTTGCCTGGCATACTAGAATTTAGGGATTTTCACTAGATATAAAATTTTTTTCATGAAACATCATTCAGGAAAAAAACTCCCTTATGGTTTGCTGAAATAAGCAAATAAAAAAACCTACGAGAGTAATTAGTAAATATAATATGTACAACTTTACATGAGAGGTAACATAGTGCTTGGAAATAATTTTTTAGAGGTTTAAGGGTATAAATGTCGAAAGTGCTTTTAACTTGAGGAAAAGGGGGGGCAACATGCGGCGTATTCTATTAGCTATCTTGCTTTTAATGTTTAGTACTATTATATTAACCGGTCTACCCCCTGAGAAAGAGGAGAGAAGAACGACCCTGTATCGAGTTGGACTTTTATCATCTAGTGATTTCCGATTATCAAAATTTGAAGGGTTGAAAGAAGGCCTTAAGGACTTTGGGATGTATGAAGGTGAGAATATAGAATTTATTGTTAACAATGCGAAAGGTATTAAAGATGATTTAGTAAATCAGGCCCAATCCTTAGTTGAGTCCGAAGTACAGGTGATTGTGACTACCGGCAGGGTTGAGACTGAGGCTGCAAAGCAGGTAACTAGAGGGTCAAGCATTCCGGTTTTATTTATGGGTTTAACTGCGCTCAAACACGATGGCCTTGTAAAAAACCTTCTGACTCCAAGTGAAGGCTTAACAGGAATTCAAAATGACCATGCAGCATTAACTGCAAAGCGGTTAGAACTACTAACCAAATTGCTTCCTGGAACTAAAAGGGTGTTATTAATTTATGACCCACGGGTGGTACCTACATCAGAAAGCCTACAGGCTGCCTTTGAAGCTGCTAGAAAAATTGATATTGATTTACAGTCAGCTCCTGCAAGCACCCTGGAAGATATTAGAAAAATATTTCAGTCCGACCATAAGGATATAGATGCCGCATTGCTGTTACCCAGCTTTTTTCTGGAAAGCAGAGGCGCTAATTTAATAGCTTCTTTGGCAATGAAAAAAAAGTTACCGGTAATGGGAGTGGAAGAGTCTGATACTGCACAACTGTTTGCCTATTATGGGGTTCCACTCTTTGAACAGGGAAAACAAGCAGCAAGGATATTGGTGAAAATAATTAGGGGTCAAAAGGTGGAGGATATCCCTGTAGAGCCTCCAACTAATCTTAAGTTAACTGTTAATTTAGATGTTGCAAAGAAGTTGTGAACTAATGTTAATAAAGAGTTCCTAGGTTTTGCGGAAGTGATTTTTCCGGAAGCGGGTGACCGGGATGAAAAATAAAGAAATAATTCCTTGGTGGCATAGTATTAAGAATCGTCTGCTTATTTTTGGCATCGTTATGTCCATCATTCCGATGACTGTTTTTGGGTACTTTTATGCCAAAACGCTTAGAAACAACTTGCAGCAAAATATTTATTATGACATAGAGATTACTACCCAAAGGTTAGCAGCCGATTTGGAATCTCTGATTGGTGGTCAGATTAAGCAAATTTTTTCTGTTGCTAATGTTGGTGGGAGAAAGCTATTGACAAAGGAGCAAAGTTACCAAGAAGGTTTGCTATATAATTTGCTTCAGGAAGCGCCCTATCTGGAAGAAATATCCTTGGTAGGTGCTGATGGGCAAGAACTAGCTAGGGCCTCGAGGAGATTGGTTGTTAATAGTAATGGGAGAAGTGTAAGCAGTACAGAAGCCTTTCAAAATTTAGCAAAAAGTAATTTGTTATGGTCGGAAACGTTTTTGGATAAGTACGGGCAGGTTAGATTAAAGCGGATAATTCCAATTCACGGTTTGGATAAGGGAGAATTTACTGGGGGGCTAATCTTAGAAATTAGTCTTCGAGAGATTATCGATCAGCTCACTAAACGGCAACCAGAGTTCCAAGGTAGACTATTTGTTGTTGATAGTGATGGAAAGTTGATTGGGCACCAGGATTTTAGTCAAGTACTTAAAAAAACTGATGTAAGGTTTAGCCTTCCCGTAAAGAGGTTTACTGAGGTTCAAGGGCGTAACACAAAAGTGTTAACTGTAGCGGATAAATATATTAGTTACGATGGGAAGGAGGTACTTGGCGATTTCTCCATTGTAAACAACTTAGGCTGGGCAGTAGTGCAAGAAGTACCGGTTAGTCAAGCATTTGCACCAGTGAATCAAATAATCAAACAGTTGTTGGTAGCTGGAGGTGTACTAATCTTCTTTGTTACTGCATTAAGCATTTTCTTCGGTATTAATTTTAATAAATCTTTTCGACGGTTGGAACATTTTGTTGAACAAATACGATATGGAAATCTAAAGTATACCTTTCAGGTTGAGGGAAAAGATGAGTTGAGTAAGCTAGGGGAAACGCTGGACAATATGCGGGAAGAACTTCTGACCAGGCGTCAACAGGAAGAAGCCTTAAGGCAGGCTGAAAAGCTTTCCTCTTTGGGTTTGATGGCTGCTGGGGTGGCTCATGAAATAAATAATCCTTTAGCAATTATGTCTGCTTATGCTGAAGACTTACAAGAAAGAATTGAAGAAGAAGAAATCAAGGATTTAGTAACCAGTGGGGAGCTATCTGATTATTTAGAGGTCATTGTTAAACAAACAACTCGCTGTAAAGGTATTACCAGTAATCTGCTGGATTACTCACGACAATCGGGTAGTGAAAAGGCTAAATTGAACTTAAAGCAGGTTGTGGAGAGTACACTTATGCTTGTAGAATACAGACTAAAGAAAGAAAGAGTTTTAGTAGATATTAATATTCCTCAAGAATTACCACCGCTTTCTGGTAATGTAGATGAAGTACAGCAGGTGCTTCTAAATATTGTAACAAATGCATTGGACTCATTAGAGCCTAGTGGTCAGTTAATAATTTGTGCCAGATTAAATCAAGATAATGTGGAATTGGAAATTGAAGACAATGGAAGCGGTATAAAACCTGAAAATATGAAGCACATTTTTGATCCGTTCTTTACCACAAAAGAACCCGGAAAGGGCACTGGGCTGGGACTTTCTATTTGCTATAACATTATGCAGCGTATGGGTGGCTATTTAGAACTTAACAGTAATTTTGGAGAAGGTACCAAGATAAAACTTATGTTTCCCTATGATAAGGAGGGTTCGTATGGTTACAAGAATACTGGTTGTTGATGATGAAGAAGATTTTCGTAACCTACTTGTCAAAAGATTGAATAGAAAAAATTTTAGTGCAACCGGAGCTGCTTCAGGTCTAGAGGCATTAGATTTTTTAGCTGATAGGGTATTTGAGGTAGCATTAATTGACCTAAAGATGCCGGGAATGGAAGGGTTGGAACTCCTGCAGCGAATTAAAAAAAATCAGTCGGAAACAGAAGTAGTAGTTCTAACAGGACATGGGACTACTGAATCTGCAGTTGAAGCTATGAAATTAGGGGCATATGACTATCTGACCAAACCTGTTAACCTTAAGGAGCTTCAGGTATTATTGGATAAAGCAGTTGAAAAGGCCTCTTTGAAGCGACAGAATCAGGGCCTAAAAGCAGCTTTGGAAAGAGAGAATGTAGCTGATCAGAGACTTATTGGAACATCTAGATCAATAAAACAGCTAAAACAGTTAATAGGGAAAGTAGCAAACAGTGATAGCCCTGTCTTGGTGATAGGTGAAAGTGGTACTGGCAAGGAACTGGTTTCCAGAGCACTACATTATGAAAGCCATAGAACGGAGGCCCCGTTTATAGTTGTTAACTGCGGTGCCCTCCCCGAACAGCTAATGGAAAGTGAACTTTTTGGGCATGAGAAAGGGGCCTTTACTGGAGCCCAGGAGAGAAAGCCGGGCCTTGTAGAAATGGCAGAGGGGGGCAGTCTCTTTTTAGATGAGATTGGTGAACTCCCTTTGGGTTTGCAGACTAAATTGCTTCGGTTTATGGAGAACGGGGAATTTCGCCGTGTTGGAGATAACCGCCTGCGCTGGGTGGAAACAAGAATTATTGCCGCTACTAACAGTGTCTTAGAGCAAGAAATTGAAGCAGGTAATTTTAGAGAAGATCTTTATTACCGTTTAAATGTTGTTAAAATTGCTGTACCACCTCTTAGGGAAAGGGGGGAGGATGTGCCTTTGCTTGTAGAGCATTTCATGAAAAAAATGGCTCTCAACAAGCAAATGTCTTCTGAGGCACTTAAAGAACTGCAAAAATATCACTTTCCAGGCAATGTTAGAGAACTGAGGAACTTGGTAGAACGAGGTATACTCTTAAGTGAAGGACAATACATTTTGTCTGAAGATATGTTTGGGTGCGTGCAGAAAAAAGTAACTGCAACTACCTTGACGTTAAAAGAGGTTGAAAGAAATCACATAGAATGTATTCTGAGGCGAAATAATTGGAATAAAAAACGTACAGCTGAAATATTGGGTATAAGCGTTCGTAATCTATATCGTAAGCTGGAAAATTATGAGATTGAACCTGAATAAGTCCCTGAAAAATAAGCGTAACCACTAGTTACGCTTATTTTTTTGACAAAATGTCACGTGTTATGACATTTTGTCATATGCTTTAGGCTTACGGATGTAGTGGAGTACCGATTTCAAGGGATTTTATCTATGGCATGTTTATTGCTCAATAGATATTACTAGTTTAGAAATCTATTGAGGAAGGGTGATGAAGATTGAAGAAATTAACGCGTCGAGAGTTATTACGCAATAACTTTATATCAACGGCGCATGCAGCAGAAAAGGATGAAACAAGTAAAGAACCAAAATGGGCAATGGTTATTGATTTAGCCAAATGTATTGGTTGTGACACTTGCACTGTTGCCTGTAAGTCAGAGAACCGGACTCCACCGGGAGTAACTTACAATGTTGTACTAACAGAAGAAAAGGGAAACTATCCAAATGTTAAGGCTACTCATGTCCCCCGTCCATGTATGCAGTGTGATCGACCACCATGTGCGCAAGTTTGCCCAGTCAAGGCCACATACAAGATGACTAACGGTATAACGGCTATTGACTATGATAGGTGTATTGGCTGTCGGTATTGTATTGTTGCTTGTCCATATGGTGCTAGGTATTTTGACTTTGGAGGAACTTACGAGCAAGAAATGTTAGCTTATGATGAGGTGCAGGCTCCTGAATATGGTACTCAAAGAGGTAAACGTGGTAGCAAGAATTCCCCAACAAGTGTTACACGTAAATGCCATTTTTGTTACCATCGGCTACTACGTGATGAAGAGCCTGCATGTGTGGAAGTCTGTTTGGGAGACGCACGTTACTTCGGTGATTTAAGTAATCCTAATAGTATAGTAAGTAAATTAGCAAAAAGCCCTAGAGCTTTTTATTTAAAAGAAGAAATGGGAACTCATCCAAGAGTAATTTATCTTAAGTGAGGTGAATTTGTGTGTCAACACAACTAACAGTGGAACAAAAAATGACAAAGACAAATAAAAAGGATCCATTGACCTTGTGGTATGTATTTTTGGTAATATTACTGGCATTGGGAGCGGTGGCCTTGGCTGCGCGCGTTAATGGAGGATTAGGAACTACAAATCTTACCAGCAGCATGCCATGGGGAGCGTGGGTATCATTTTACATCTATTTTGTGGGAATGAGTGCGGGAGCGTTCTTGCTTTCTTCCCTGATCCATGTTTTTGATATGAAGCATCTTAGAAAAGTAGGGCGGGATGCAACTTTAGTTGCTATTATTTCTATGATACTAGCACTTTGTTTTATTCTATTGGACCTTGGTAGGATGGACAGATTTTGGCATGCTCTTTGGTATGGCAATATAACCAGTGTTTTAGCCTATGAAGTGCGTTTTTATGGTATTTACATTGTTTTGCTTCTGACGGAACTCTATTTCTCTCTACGCCATGATTTAATACTACAGGCCAAAGGTGATGGTCTGAAGGCTAAAATTGCAAGACTACTTAAGCTTGGAAGTAAAGATGCCACCGAAGAAGGCCGACAGAAAGATTGGTGGATGTTGAAAGTCCTTGGAGGTATTGGTATACCCATCGCTATTTTCGGTGTCCATGGTGGAACAGGTCTATTATTTGCTGTTGTAAAAGCACAACCATACTGGAATACCGCACTATTCCCGGTAATATTTGTTGTGTCTGCTCTAGTTTCTGGAACAGCATTAGTTACAGTCATATATATTATACGTAACTGGGCAACTGGTGAACTGGTGGAGCAATCCTTAGTAAAATCCTTAGCTGGCTGGATGATCTTATTTTTAGTAGTCGATGTGGGGCTGCAAGTATTTGAAATTCTAGTAGGTCTGTATGGTCTCGAACATCAAGAAATAGCTACATTATTTACTATATTCACGAGTCGTTTTTCTTGGTCATACTGGGGAGTGCAATTAGTAATAGGTGTTTTGATACCAATACTTCTATATATAATCTCTAGAACCCGGAATTCAACAAAAGGAATGCTGGTTGCAGCAATTGCTGTAGTTATCGGTATATTGGGTGTTCGTTTCAATATTGTTATTCCGGCACTTACAGTTCCGGTGCTGCCTGGTTTGCCTACAGGATACTACTTCCCTACGTTAGTGGAGTGGGGAACTAGTCTAGGAGTTATGGGGCTAGGCCTTTTGATATATACCGTATCAGCAAGGTATTTACCTATGGATACAAAGGCTAACGATATTACTTAATAATTATATGACCAAATACGAGGAGGTATACTATGAGTTCTAAAAGTAAATTAGATTGCAGTCTATCTCGACGGAAGTTTATTAAAGGTGGATTAACTATCGGTGGTTTATCATTAATAACTCCGGCCTTTGGCTCACAAAAGGAACAACTCAGTGGAATTGAAAAACTTTGGTTGGATACACCTCATGGTGTTGGTAATGAAGCTGAAGATTACGATGCTACTCAGGTGATTTATAGTCTTTGTGAACAGTGTAATACACACTGCACCATGAAGGCCGTAATTACTGAAGGAGAAACTGTAGCCTCTCCGGGTGTAATAAGAAAAATTGCGGGTAACCCTTATAGTTCATTAAATACCCAGCCATTTGGGCAAATACCTTATGACACGCCAGTAGATAAGGCCGCAAAAGGTAATCGCAACATAGCAGTTGACGGTCGCGGATTTAGAGGTGGTCGGACTTGTTTAAAAGGACAGGCAGGTATCCAAACTACCTATGATAAATTGAGAATAAAACAGCCATTGAAGCGAGTAGGGCCAAGAGGTAGCGGTGAATTCAAGACTGTTTCTTGGGAACAAGCTATTAAGGAAATTGTTGATGGGAGTGACTTAGGAACACTGGGACTTAAAGATGTCTGGGCATATGTTCCCCAAGATAAGGTGATGGATGACTGGGATAAAGTAAAAGCGGGTGAGCTAACTCAAGCCGAGTTTGACAAACTTTATAAAGATGTGTTAATAGATACAAAGCATCCTGATTTTGGGCCAAAATCCAACCAAATAATTAGTTTGGTTGGAGACCGAAGAGACTTTATCCAGAGCCGTTTTTGGAATAAATCATTGGGAAGCAACAACACAATGCACCATGGTGGTATATGTGGTATCAGTGGTGTAATGGGTAACATTCAGTCATTTACTAAAACAAAGAAAAAACGCATGTATTCAGATGTTGATCATGCTGAATTTGTAATAGTTTGGGGAACAGATCCCTTTGTATCTAATAAGGGGCCCACTTGGTTGGCACCTAAGTTTCAAAATGCCATTGCAAGGGGCATGAAACTAGCTGTTGTTGACCCACGCATGAGTAAGGCGGCAGAAAAGGCTGATATGTGGTTACCTATAATGCCGGGAACAGATGCTGCATTAGCTATGGGTATGGCTAGGTGGATGATTGAAAATAGTCGTTTTGATACACGATATTTAACAAGACCGAATAAAAAAGCTGCAGCTCTTATAGGGGAGCCTACTTGGTCAGACGCTACTCACTTAGTGAATTTGAGTGATCCAAAGCGCCCAAAATTGAGAGCAATGGACATCGGTATTGAGGGTAAACAGTATGTAGTAAGTTATAATGGTGCATTGATTCCTAATGATCAGGTAAACGAGGCTGAGTTAGAGGTAGATACTGTGGTAAATGGAATAAAAGTAAAATCTGCCTTTGCACTATTTAGGGAAAGAGTTTTTGAAAAAACTATAGAGGAGTATGCAGATGCTTGCGGTATTTCCGTACAGCAAATGATAGACTTGGCACGAGAATTTACCTCGTATGGTAAGAAGGCTTCTATTACTTCATATCGCGGGCCTGCGATGCATACAAATGGTTTTTATAATTTGCGTGCTATTAATTGCTTAAATCATTTATTAGGAAATTATGATTGGAAGGGCGGAAGCATTAGCAGTGGAGCTATGTTTAACCGCTTTGGCGGACAATATGAATTATTAAATGTACCAAATGGATTAAAGCCCTGGGGTACTACCATATTTAGGAGAGGACCGTACGAGAAGAGTAGTCTATTTAAAAAAGACGGTTACCCAGCCAAAAGACCATGGTTTCCACTATCTAATCATGTATCTCAAGATGTTTTACCAAGTATTGACGAAGGATATCCTTATGGAATCAACGCTATGTTTATCCATAGAATTTCACCTATTCTATCCGCGCCGAGAGGTAGTGAGATGCAAAGCATATTAAAAGATCCAAAGAAGATACCTCTTTTGGTTGTTTCTGATATCACCCTAAGTGAAACAGCTTCTATGGCTGACTACGTACTTCCAGATTTAACATATCTAGAACGATGGGGGTTAGAAAGTATTTATCCAAATCAACCATTAAGGATAACGCATTTTCAGCAGCCCGTAACTAGGGCTTTTGAAGGGCCGAGAGCCTTTGAAGATACATTAATTGAGATAGGGAAACGTATGAGTCTACCTGGTGTAGGTAATAGCGCTTTTCCTGATGGCAGTACACTAAACTCTGCAGAAGATTTTTATCTAAAACTGGTTGCAAATATAGCTTTTGATGGCACGCCGGTTCCAGATGCTACTAAAAAAGAACAAAATGTATTTATTGAAGCTAGGAAAAAAGCTTTAGGGCGCTATTTTGAAGAGAAAGAATGGCGAGCTGCAGTAAAACCTCATGAATGGTCAAAAGTTGTCTATATTCTTAATAGAGGTGGAAGATTTGAGGAAAGCGGCTATGAATATCAAGGTGAACATTTAAAATACAAAATGGGTGCTCAAGCCGATTTCTATAGCGAAAGGGTAGCCGGTAAGCGTGATTCCTATTCCGGGGAATTTTTTGATGGCTTAGCTAAATTACAAACCGTAAAATTCTATGATGGGAATGATGTCAAAGATAACAGCTTACCACTGCAATTGATCAACTGGAAAGCTCGCCATATTGGTACGCACCGTAATATTAGTGATACTTGGCTTAGAGAAATAGAGGAAGAAAACTTCTTATGGATTAACCCGGAAGATGCTAAAATTCGAGGATTGTCCCAAGGGGATAACGTTAAAATCAAATCGGCAAGTTATGAAGTGAAAGGTAGAGTTAAGATTACTAACCGTGTTAGACCCGGGGTTGTGGGTAGTTCATATAATTATGGGCACTTTGCGTATGGTTCTTCTGCTTTTAAAATTGACGGAAAAAAGACTAATATAGACCCTGAATATGGGCATGTGTCGTGGGCCGTTGGAAAAGATACTGGATATGCTGGGCGCAGGGATGCAGGGTTTTGCCTTAATTATCTTCATAGAGCTGATGAGAGCTTTAAGAAGGGCTATTTAAATGACCCCATTGGCGGTGGTGCTGCACAGTTTGATATTCGAGTAGAGATTACCAAGGCATAATTAATTAGAGTGGTGATGGCGTATGATTGACTTACAAAAAACAGCAGAGATAGTAGCTAGAGAATTTAGCTATCAGACCTAAACTATGCAGCAGGTTGCAATCACCCCTTAGTAATTGTAATGCATGTATGGAAGTATGTCCTACATCAGGGATTAAGTTAAACAGGGCAGGTCTAGAAGTATTAAAATGCGTAGAATGTGGCTTGTGCTCGTCTGTTTGTCCCACGGAATCTTTATTATGGAAAGCCCCATCACCGCTACAAACCATTGATAGAGTCGAACATATAATTGGTGTCTATGGGGAGGTATATATACATTGTTCTATGGTCTTATCGCCTAGACAGAAATTGCAGGGAGTTGAGGCGCCTTGTTTAGGCGCCATCCCCTGGGAATGTTGGTTATTTTTTTTAAATAATGCCCCTAAAGTTAAAATTTTTTTACCGTCTAATCACTGCAGTTCCTGTAAGATTAAAAATGGGGAAAAAGTATGGAAACAGCATCTTCATAAGGCGAAACAACTGTCTAATCATGAAATTTCATTTGTCGGGCAGGCGCCATATATGATAATTAGTAACAAAAAGGTTGCAAATAAAGTTGATAAAAGCCGGCGACGGTTAATTGGGGCATTAATAGGTAAACTAACACAGACTCCCGATAAAATAGTATCTATGTGGTTGGAAATGGCCAAGATAAAATTACCAAACAGAGTATTAAAGTGGCAGAAAGGCGAAAAGTACTAAATTATATTATTAACAACTATAAACCAACCATTAAAGAGGAAATAGTGGTATCGCAGCCAGTAATGGTGGACGATTGTAGATTTTGTGGAGTTTGCAGCAGGTTGTGCCCTAATGGGGCTTTAAAGCAAATCGAAGAGGACGATGAAGTAACTTTGCATTTAGATAATTTATTATGCAGTGGTTGTAATCTCTGTAATGAGGTCTGCTTTTACAAAGCTATTGTGCTTAAAGAGATTCCTTTTATCGGTCAAAGTGCTAGTATATTGGCTAGAGGTTTTAAATTTAATTGTATAGGGTGCGGCAACATACATGTAGCTACTAGGGAAATATATTGCCCTGCATGTCAGGAGGAACTAAATTTCGGAGGTGGAAGTTAGTGCTAGGTGGGATTGGTATGCCTGAACTGATAGTTATTCTTGTGTTGGTGTTAGTTATTTTTGGTGCAGGGAAGCTTGCCCATGCAGGCAAAGCGTTGGGGGAAAGCGTTAAAGGCTTTAGAGAATCTGTAAAGGAAACTGAAGATGAAAAAACCCAAGAAGTAAAATAGGGAGGCAATATTATGTTTAATATTGGCATGCCTGAATTAATATTAATATTAATTTTAGCATTAGTTGTATTTGGCCCTAAAAAATTACCGGAAGTAGGTAAAGCATTAGGAAACGGAATTAAAGAATTTAAAAAAGCTACTACTGAAATACAAAAATCCCTTGAAATTGATGAACAGATTAAACCTGAAAAAAATGCAGTTAAACAAAATGAAGGGAATGATTAGGGTATTTTACGATGGGTTTTAATGGTCATGGGATAATGATGATGCATAGGGATAAACCTGGCAAAGATACTTACCGTAACTTTCATGCCGGTGAAGACGCCCTCTAAAAAGGAAGCTAACCAACGGTAGACATGTTTCTATAATAAGTGAAAATGTAAATTAAACGCAAGCATCATTTTATCTTTCTGTCCCATTAATAGGTTTATGACCGAAGGTAGTATATTTATTATACCCAGGCCAAGAGCCTGTTTTTTGTTTTTACTTGGCATAGCAAACTTCGCAGGGACAACAGGGACAAGGGACAGGGTCCTTGTCCCTGATTGTCAAATAAGTTATTATGGTACCAAAGTTAATGTATATCCAAAATAGAACAAGGGAGGCAAAATAATGTTCAAGGCCGCGTTAGTCTATTGGTCGAAAACAGGAAATACTTTGAAAGTTGCTGAGGAAATTGCGTCAGCTTTGAAAGATTTTGGTATTTCGGTGGACATGATGAATATTAGCCAAGATGATAATGTCGATTTCTTTGATTATGACCTTATCTGCATTGGAATCCCATCTTATCACTGGCATCCGCCAAAGCAGGTAGATACTTTCTTAAGAAATAAATTTAAACAATATCAGAAAGAAGGGAAAGTTAAACTGGCTGCGCCGAAGGTTGAAGGGAAGAATGCAGTAATATTTTGTACATACTCCGGACCACATACTGGAATTAATGAGGCAATACCAGTAGGTAAATATATTGGGCAGTTTTTTGAGCACATAGGTTTTAACGTGTTGGACGAGTGGTATGTCTTGAGCGAGTTTCAAGGCTCTGAGGAAAATAGTACTAAAGGGAAAATGGGGGATATCAGAGAGCTTCCCAATGAGAAGCAGCTAGCTGAAATAAGAACAAAGACCCAAGAGATAGCACAGACTATTAGTAGTACTTAATAGTGAATGATACTGGAGGAATAACATTGGATATTAGAAATACTTTAATTAAAGAATTTCTTGATGAGCTAAATTCTACAAGGGTACAACCTAGCGCAGGGGCTTCATTAGCAATTACAGGCGCTTTAGGTGCTTCTTTAATCGGCATGGTTTGTAAAATTACATTGAAAAGGATAAACAGCCATAGTTTCGAAGATCTCGCTATGCAGACGACAGAGTTTGCTGAAAAACTACTCGATTTTGGAAATGAGGATATGACTGCTTTTTCTGCTGTTCTACGGAATGAAGAGGGAGCTACAACTAGGGCTATGGAAATTCCCTTGGAAATGGCAAGGGCTTGTATCGATGTTATGAATCAATATGAACCTCTACACAATAGTTGTTATGAAATTGTTAAGGGAGATGCGGAAGCCGGGTTTGCTTTATTAATGACCTGTGGTAAGGGGAACATTGAGCTGGCCAAAAAGAACCTTAGTATGTTTGACTTGCAGACTTGCCAAAGTTATGAGGCAGAAATAAAGGAGATTGAAACTATCTTAAACTCACTGGAACTAGGAGCAGAAGGTTAGACCAAATTTTCAATTAATTAGTTGACTAAATCACGGAATTGTGATTAAATTAAATAAATACAGTGATATAATTTTAAAAACAATGAACAGGAAAAGTAAACTTAGTAGAAACCAAAAGCGAGTCGGGAATGGTGGGAGCCTGGTGGGGATGATTAAGCTGAAGTTCTCCTGGGAGTTTCAAGCTGAATGCCGTACGCTGAGTTGTATGGTTAGTAGGTGCGACGGATCTTCCTCCGTTAAGGGGAAGAGGGTATAAGGACTTGGTCCCGTACTTGTTTTATACCACATTTAGGGTGGTAACATGAGAAAAGACTCTCAGCCCTAGGATGGGGTTTTTTATTTTCTAAAACCAAGTTTTACACCCATAGAGAGGTATATCCATGAACCAGCAGGGTGGTAGCGCGCAGCCACAATTTCGTCCCTGAGACGGAATTGTGGCTTTATTTTTACTATCAGAAAGTAACCTTTCTGGATTAGCATGAATGCAACTAAGGCTTTTTCCTGCGTCTTGGGGTAATTTTTTGATCAGCCATTGGCACAATAGGTAATATGAATAACAATATATTGGGGGGTATTTAAATGAATTGGAATGAAAAATATGAGACTCTACCGAGAGAAGACTTAAAGGAATTGCAGTTGGAGCGGTTGAAACAGACAATTGAACGGAGTTTCCATGATGTTGAGCATTATAAGAAGGTAATGCAGGATAAGGGAATGGAACCGGGGGATATAAGTTCCTTGGATGATCTGAGCAAGCTACCTTTTACGACTAAAGAGGACCTAAGGGACAATTATCCATATGGAATGTTTGCCGTACATCTATCAGAAATAGTCCGCATTCATTCCTCGTCGGGTACTACAGGAAAGCCGACGGTAGTAGGATATACGAGAAATGATTTAAACACTTGGGCAGAATTGATGGCGCGTTCACTAGCTTGCGGTGGGGCTGGGCGTGAAGATGTTATTCAAAATTCATATGGTTACGGCTTATTTACCGGGGGACTAGGGGTGCACTACGGAGCCGAACGATTAGGTGCATCAGTTATTCCCACGTCGGGTGGTAATACAAAACGACAAATTATGATTATGAAAGATTATGGTACTACGGTTTTAACCTGTACGCCCTCCTACGCTTTATTTATGGCCGAGGTAATGCAAGAAATGGGTATTGATCCTAAAACGGATTTAAAACTTAAAAGTGGTATATTTGGTGCAGAACCTTGGTCTGAGAATATGCGTAAGGAAATTGAGAGAAAACTGGATATTTCCGCTCATGACATATACGGTCTGAGCGAAATAATTGGCCCAGGTGTTGCTATAGAATGTGAAGAGAAAAGAGGGTTGCATATTTTCGAGGATCATTTTATCCCGGAAATAATAAATCCCGAAACAGGAGAAACCTTACCAATAGGAGAAGTAGGTGAACTAGTATTTACTTCTCTTACGAAAGAAGCTTTACCGATGATCAGATATCGTACTCGTGATATTTCCAGGTTAATCGAGGAAGAATGTTCCTGTGGCCGGACTCATATTCGTATGGAAAGAGTGAGTGGTCGCAGTGATGATATGTTAATTATTCGAGGTGTTAATGTCTTTCCTTCTCAAGTGGAGAGTGTCTTATTGGATATTGGGGAAACAGAACCGCATTATAAATTAATAGTGGACCGTATTGGCACCTTGGATACGTTAGAAATTCAGGTTGAAGTATCGGAGGCGCTTTTCTCCGATGAAGTAAGACGGTTAGAACAGTTGGAAGAAAAGATACGAAAAGAAATTGATACTGTTTTAGGGATTAGTGCTAAGATTACTTTGGTTGAACCAAAAACTATTGAACGTAGCGAAGGAAAGGCTAAAAGAGTTTTTGATAAGCGTAAATACTAAAAATAAGGGGGTAGGACCTGAATGAAGATCAAGCAAATATCCATTTTTTTGGAGAACAAACAAGGCAGACTGGCAGCGGTAACAAAGTTATTGGCTGAAGAAGGGGTAAACATTCGCGCGTTATCGATCGCAGATACTTCTGACTTTGGGATTTTGCGTCTAATAGTTAATGAACCGGATAAAGCATATGAGGTGTTGAAAGAACAAGGATTTACAGTTAGCATGACTGAGGTTATCGGGGTGGCCATGTCCGACGAACCGGGCGGGTTAGCAGGAGTTATGGAGATTTTAGAAAAGCGCCAGGTCAATATTGAATATCTTTATGCGTTTGTAGGGAGCGCTTATGAAGATGCTTTAGTTATTTTCCGTGTGGAGAATATTGATGATGCCATAAAAGTTTTGCAAGAAAAAGGAATAAACATACTTAAAGGTGAAGAAATATATGCCCTATAAAGTTGGAAAGAGGGAACGTTGGAAAGGTTAAGTTTTTTGATAACCAACTGATTCAGTAAGGAGTTGTTAATATGGATTTATCGAAAATGGTGAGAAAAAATTTGGCAGATATTAAGCCATATGTACCGGGAAAGCCTATTGAGGAAGTAGAAAGAGAATTAGGAATTAAAAATGTAATTAAAATGGCAGCTAATGAGAACCCTTTAGGGCCGTCTCCTAAGTCCGTTAGTGCTATACAAGATTTAGCAGCTAAGGCCCAGATTTACCCTGATGGCAATTGTTACTATTTAAAAGATGCCTTGAGTCAGCACTGGGAAGTCTCTCCTAATCAATTGATGGTAGGAAACGGGTCTGATGAATTATTAAAATTAATCGCTGAAACATTTTTGCTACCTGGTGATGAAGTTGTGATAGGGCAGCCGTCATTTTCTGAATATATATTTGCAGCCAAGTTAATGGATGCAGAATGCATATTCGTTCCGTTAAAGGATTTCACTCATGATTTATCTGCCATGGCCGAAAAAATTACGGATAAAACTAAGCTGTTATTTGTATGCAATCCAAACAACCCAACCGGTACTGTCGTGACAAAACAGGAAGTTGATGACTTGATGGAAAAAGTTCCTGACAATGTCATGGTTATATTTGACGAAGCATATTACGAATATGTACAAAACCAGGAGTATCCCAAGACTCTGGACTACGTAAAGCAAGGCCGGAAAAACGTTATTATTTTAAGAACTTTTTCTAAGGTTTATGGTTTAGCAGGTCTGCGTATTGGCTATGGAATTGCACATCCGGAAGTAATTTCTTGGATTAAACGCACCATGGAACCGTTTAACGTCAATAATTTTGCACAAGCAGCCGCTCTCGCCGGTATTAAGGATCAAAATCACGTTAGGGAAAGTGTCCAGCTTAATGAAGCAGGCAAGAAACAAATTTATCGTGGTTTGGAGGAACGAGGACTTAGTTATGTTCCGACAGAAGCCAATTTTATCTTCATTAAGGTTGGGGTATCTTCAAAAGAGCTGTTTCCAGCTATGCTTCAGAGGGGAGTTATCGTACGCTCCGGTGACATATTTGGCAATGAAGATTATATAAGGTTGACAGTAGGCACTGAGGAGCAGAATAAACGTTTCTTTGATGCATTGGATGATTCGTTAGCTGGTCTGAAAATAAAATAATATTAAAGGAGAGCGGATATCCGCTCTCCTTTTTGCACTATAACCCTAATAAAGTACGCATCTTTTTGCTCTGAGACCTACTAACGGGAACTTCGCTTTTTTGGCTATCATCTACTATTAAGGTTAGGGTGCCGTTATATAAAGGTATTACTTCACGCGCTTTTTTAATATTAATTAAATAAGACCGGTGGCATCTATGAAAAAGTGAAGAATTTAGCCGTTGTTCCAGCTCTTTTAGGGTAAAGCGTGTTAGATATTTTTGACTCTGGGTTTTGATATAGGTATAATCGTTACTTGCGTAAACAAAGACAATGTCCTTTTCTTCGAGTAAGATAGTTTTGCCCTGAGACTCTACAGGAATTAAGCCCAAGGGGGTTTTATTTTCTATTTTTGTTTCTTTTGTCGATGAACCAAATTCAACTAGTTTAAATACCTTTTGTAATGCATTATCCAAACGATTCGGATCGATAGGTTTTAGAATATAGTCTATTGCGTTAACCTTAAATGCTTCTAAGGCAAATTCTTCATGGGCAGTAACAAAAATAATATAAGGGGAATTAGCCTTTTGCTGCAGTTTATTACTTAACTCTAAGCCGCTGCTGCCGGGCATATTTATGTCTAAGAACAATATTTTGTAGTCTAAGGCATTAACTAACTCCATGGCTTCATGTGCGTTTGTAGCTTCGCCTATAATTTGTAGATTATCGTAGACGTCCAAGTAATAGCGAAGCTCTTTCCTTGCAGGATACTCATCGTCAACAATTAGAACCTTTAATTTACTCATATGCCCCCCGCTTTCTATAAAGAGGTGATTTATTAATAATTTTGATAATTTAATGAAAAGTCCTGCTTTGTTTTTGTTAAATTCAAAATTATTTTAATTTCGCACTGTTTATCCTTGAATTTTTTCTGTCTACCATTAATATTTGCCTTTTTACATTATGATGTATCATTATAAGCTGGCTTGGATAGAAATGATAGGTACCCCTGCGGTGTTTTTGAACATTTTTAGGAAACTTTTAATGGTCTGAGCTAAAAATAAGTAATAAATTCATCTTTCCCTTTATAAGATTAAGAGTAACAGAGTTCCATTTTAAAGGAGGGGAAAGAGAAGATGTTTTTAGTTTCAAAATCTAACTTAAAAGTATTGGTTGTGGTGCTTATAGTCGGCATATTATTTACTGCTACTGGTTGTGGCCTTGTAGATCGCATTTTATCTTTTAGAGACTCGGATGAAGATGTCCAATTAGATAATGCCGTCTTTGAACCACCGGAAGAACCGACGATAACGCCTGAGGTAGAATATCTAGGAGAAATCACCGATGTCACGTTATTCTTTGCTGATCCATCGGGGGAAGGATTAGTGACTGAGACCAGAAGTGTTCCAAAAGTAGAAGGAATAGCCCGTGCAACCATAACAGAATTAATTAATGGCCCCATGCAATCAGGTTTATTACCGACAATACCTGAAGGGACTCAACTCACAGACATTAATGTTAAAGATAACGGTCTAATGATTGTAGATTTCACCAGTGACTTAATCGAAAACCACCTAGGGGGCAGTACGGAAGAAAATCTTACTGTATATTCGATTGTAAATACCCTTAGCCAGTTTTCGACGGTCGACGAAGTGCAGATCTTGGTTGATGGCCAGTATGTGGAGAGTATAGCAGGGCATGTGGACGTTTCACAGGCAATGGCACCAAATACAGATCTAATAATAAAATAGACTATTTTTGCATCGGGTCCGATGCTTTTTTTTTGTCTGGTTTGGAAAAGTGAAATATTAATTGGAACATTTTTCCTCAATTTCTTCTTACTGCATATGCAGGAAATTCGACTCCAAGAAAGAAATAGACCCTATAATAGACAGTATTCTTGGAGGGTGTGTTTCTTATGCTAAAATTAGCATATAAAAATGTGATTGCATTCACAATTGTTTCTATATATATTCTAGTTTTAAGCGCAGTTGCTTTTGCTGCTCAAACCGGGGTTGTAACCGGAAGTGTTGTAAATATCCGAAGTGGGCCATCTACCAGCGAGTTGAAAGTAGGGGTTGTGACGGAGGGGTATAAGCTAGAAATTCTGGATGAAAAGAATGGTTGGTATAAGGTTGAATTTGCGGATGGACGTATCGGTTGGATTGCGAAAGAACTTGTGCAGGTTAATCAGGATAAAGTTATTAAAGGTTCCAGCCGGATAGAGATTGCCGGTTCGGTGGTAAACGTCCGCAGTGGACCCGAGACTACATACAGTATGATAGATCAGGTGAAAAACGGCGAGGACTTCAAAGTAATTGGTAAGCAAGGTGATTGGTTGGAAATACAGTTAAATAGTAAGCGTAGCGGTTGGGTTGCCGGATGGCTGACTAAGTCAATCGATTCTCCCTCCGGTTCTAATAACCAAAAGGATGAGAAGAGTCCGCAGAAACCCATAGGTGTTGTTATTGTAACTGGCTCTACGGTTAATATTCGCTTACAGCCTAATGAAAATAGCCCCGTAGTCAGCCGCACCGTTAAAGGAACTAGGTTAACTGCATTGGCTTCTGAAGATGGGTGGCATAAAGTGCAGCTTAAAGAAGGAAAGGTAGGTTACTTGGCCGATTGGCTGGGTGAGCTGTATGATGAGCAAAGTCAATCCTCGAGAGATGGATCTGCCCAGCCTGAATTGCGGCAGGTTAAAGTGACCGGAAATGTAGTTAATGTTAGGTCGGGGCCGAGTACAACAGATTCACGGATTACCCAAGTAAAGCAAGGTGAGGAATATACCATAGTTGCTCAGCAAGATGAATGGCTGCAGATTGCCTTAGCTAACGGTCAAAAAGGCTGGATCGCAGGTTGGTTGGGACAGGCAGAAGAAAAGACTACTCCAACAGGTCATAATTACCAAGATAAGGCAGGTAACGAAAAGCAAAATAGTGATGATAAGGTGGATGAAGGGACGGAAACACCTGGGACTTCGGGAAACAGATTTTTTACTGCACGTTATGACATGTATCTATATTATGGACCCGACATAAGATTCCCAAAGGTTAGAGCAATAGCTAAAGGTGGCATTCTTCAACTGTTGACGGTACAGCAGGATTGGTACGAAGTTAGTCTGGGTGATGAGACGACGGGTTGGATTGAACGTAGTTCTGTATCTGATAGAGGTAGTGTGGACCGGCAGAAGGATAATGAAGAAGATGAAACCAGGGATAAGGAACAAAAGGGCATCTATGAAACGAGGGTTGGGCATAATGGCGGGAACTTGTCCATAGTAGTTAAATCTAGTGAACCGATAATTTATGACATTATGCAGCTTCAAAATCCGTCCAGACTAGTAATTGACTTACCCGGTCAGATATTAACAATTCCTGAGGAAGGACAACAACTTGCCGTGGATGACAATCTGGTCAAACAGATTAGGCTGGGGCAGTTCGAACAGGATATTGTCAGAGTAGTACTGGATGTGGATGAAAATATAGGGTACAAGCTGAACAATCTGGATAATGGTCGGACTTTGGAAATAAGTGTCACACCTCCCAGCTTAGCAGGTAGGAAAATAGTAATTGACCCCGGCCATGCCGGCAGGACCTTGTGGGGTGCTTCGGATCCGGGGGCTATCGGGTATAGTGGGACATATGAAAAAGAGGTAGTATTAGATATTGGGCTAAAGCTTGCCGAATTACTTAAAGAGACAGGTGCGGAAGTAATCATGACACGTAAAGGGAATACTAATTTAAGCTTGGAAGATAGGGCTAGGGTTGCCAATAATAATGCCGACCTCTTTGTGAGTATTCATGCAAATGCATCTCCCTCTAGAAGGCTCAAAGGGTCAACCACTTACTTTTATGCACCTTCGTGGTCAGCATCATTGTCTTCACAACGCAACGAACGCTATAAATTGGCTAATTTGATACAAGGAGAATTAGTCAATGCAGCCGACACGGCTGATCTTGGGGTGAGAGAAGAAAACTTTTCTGTATTAAGGAATACAAAAGTTCCATCTGTGCTGGTAGAAACCGCTTTTATTTCAAACGCTGAAGAAGAAATACTGTTACGAAATCCCGGGTTTCAACAAAAAATAGCCAAGGGTATAGCTAGAGGTATAGAGAGATACTTAATGAATTAAATTAAAAGAAAGGGCTGCTCTTATTATTGTTGAGGGCAGCCTTTTCTTCTTGGTTGACACCGTTAATACCCACTGATAAAATTGTTAGCAGAATGTGGCGAGGGGGGTGGCTTTGTGGAGGTCATTATCGGTTACTTATTAATATTTTTTGCGCGCGTAGTGGATGTATCGTTATTTACCGTGCGTACCCTAATGGTAGTACGCGGGCAACGTGTTAGTGCAGCTTTAATAGGTTTTTTTGAGACTCTAGTTTATATATTAGCGTTAAAGTATGTGGTAAGCCAATTGGATAATGTTTGGAGTCTTTTGTTCTATGCTTTAGGCTTTTCAACTGGGAATATTGTGGGAAGCTGGTTGGAAGAAAAATTGGCCATCGGCAATTTAACCGTACAGGTCATTACCAAGACAAAGCCTCTAGAATTATGCGCCCGGCTTAGGAAGGAAGGATATGGCGTCACCGTATTGGAAGGTCAGGGAAGAGATGGTGTTCGTCATATTTTAAATATTATTCTACCTAGAAAGAGACTTACAAAACTAATGAAACAAGTGGATGAATGGGATTTTAGTGCGTTTATCACCGTTTTTGATACCCGAGCAATTAAGGGGGGAGTAGTCTTTAATCGAAAAGGGAAATGAAAAATCTTTGCACATTCCTTTACACATGTAACATATAATTATAGGGGCTAGGAGTGGTTTGCAGGCAACCACTCTTTTAAATGTATAAGAGTAAAAGCATAACCGTTGAAAGCAGAAAGGCATGAAATGCCTATGCTCTACTATCAGAAAATATGACTTTCTGATTAGCATAAATGCAACTAAGACTTTCACCAGTCTAAAGTCTTGCACCAGGGCACAAGTGCGACTAAGCCAGTGAACTGACAGTCTTCTATGGTGAAAGCCAAGTTTTATTAATAGTTGTATAGGATTATTTAAGATGTATAATGTTAGTGTTAGGTGAGCTTTCCCACAAAAATAGGAGTGATACTAGTTGACAAAACAATGTCCCGTTGGGGTATTCGATTCCGGAGTTGGTGGCTTGACTGTTGTTCAACAAATCTCTCAACAAATACCTGAGGGTAGGATTATCTATTTTGGTGATACCGCTCATGTTCCCTATGGAGCACGCAGCAGAGAGGAGTTAATACGCTTTGCCGATATAATTTGCCAGTTCTTGCTGGATCAAGGCGCGGAGGTTATCGTGGATGCATGTAATAGTACTTCCGCAGTAGCGTTGGATTTTTTAAAGGAGAAGTATGCAGTCCCAATTATTGGCGTTATTGAACCGGGGTTGGAAGCAGCAGTCTCTCAGACCAGGAACGGTCGGGTTGGTGTCATTGCTACTGAGGCAACCATTAAAAGTGCTGCCCATAAAGACAAAGCTCAGATAAGGGGAGCAGATGTTTTCATAGTTGGCCAGGCATGCCCACTGTTTGTCCCGATAGTTGAAAGTGGCAAGGTGACTTCTCAAGAGGCATACATGGCAGCTAAAAAATACTTAGAACCATTACAAAAGGCCGGCATTGACACTTTGATATTAGGATGTACCCATTACCCTTTCTTGACACCGGTACTGCAGGAAATACTAGGGCCTGATGTGACAGTGGTGGATCCGGCGGTAGAAACTGTCAGACAATTAAAGAAAGTTGTGGATTCTATAAATAAATATGACATAATAGGTTCCCATGAATATTTTGTCAGTGGGGAACCGGAGATGTTTCAGCAAGTAGGAGAAAAGCTTATTGGCCACCAGAAACTGCCAAAGGTAAAACAAGTTAGCCTTAATTGGGGGGATTAGGTTGGAACTTTCACAACAGAAATGGTCAAAAGAAATGTTCCTCAAACAACGGGAGAATACTTTATCACAGTGGGTAACGGGGAAAGAAGTGTGTTTTGAAGAGGGTGTAAGATTTCATGCTAAACTCCCCGAAACTAAAAATGTGGCATATGTTCTTGGACAGGCCCATAATCGTCCATTGATACAGCCCCGGGGCGGCCGAGCATTGATTGAGCAGCAGCTTGCATTGATGAAGTATTTATCAAAGGAAGGCGATGCAGATCTTTTAACCATTACAATTGATAGTCTTACTCGAGAGCAGAAATATGCAGCCATACAACAAGAATTAGATAAATGCCGCCTTACGGGCAAAGACAGTCTCAATGGCTGGCCCATTGTGAATTATGGCGTGGATGGGTGTAGGCGTCTGGCAAATGTATTAACGAAACCTATACAAGTAAGACATGCAGCTGTTGATGGCAGGTTGTTAAGTGAAATAGCGGTGGCTGGGGGCATATCTTCCCTGGAAGGTGGTGGGATTAGTGCCAATATCCCATATCTGAGGGACTATGATCCGGAACAGTCGTTGGAACATTGGCAATATGTAGATCGCTTACTGGGTGAATATCAAGAAGAAGGAATATGCATTAATAGAGAACCCTTTGGTGCATTAACAGGGACCTTAGTTCCTCCCTGTATTAGTCATGCGGTTGGTATTATTGAGGCTGTGTTGGCAGCTTTACAAGGAGTAACTAGTGTCACAGTTAGTTATGGGCAGTGCGGTAACCTAATTCAGGATGTAGCAGCGATACAGACTTTGCCTTTATTGGTTAATAAGTATTTGAGCCGCTTCGATTTATCAGGTGTTCAAGTGACTACGGCATTTCACCAATGGATGGGTGGCTTTCCTAATGACGCTAATCGAGCCTACGGGATAATTGGCTGGGCTGCTGCTACGGCAGCATTTTCTAGTGCATCAAAGGTTCTTGTGAAAAATCCTCATGAGGCATTAAACCAACCAAGCGAAGAAACTATTCGGGCAGGTCTGGAAACAACGCTGCAGGTATTGAATATGGTTTCTCAGCAGACGCTGCCTCAGAATACCGTTTTGGAACAAGAAAAGCAGCTTATTATTATGGAAACAGAAGCCATCCTTGATTCGGTTATAGAATTGGGTGGTGGTGATATCGCTAAAGGTTCTATTGAAGCTTTAAAAACAGGTATTATTGACGTTCCATTTGCCCCCAGCAGATATAATGCAGGGAAAGTATTGCCAGCAAGAGATTTGACAGGCGCGGTGCGGTTTTTGGATTGGGGCCGTCTGCCCTTCAATAAGGATATAGAAGAGTTTCATAAGGAAAAAATTAATGAGCGGGGTCAAGCAGAACATCAGAAACCCTCTTTTCAGATGGTTATTAATGATATTTCAGCTATTAGCAAGGGGATGCTGTTGGGGAAGGCTGGACATTAATTCATATTGGGAGTGGTTTAGATGCGCAAAGTTGGCATTACTACAACAATACCGGTAGAAATACTTTTTGCTGCCGGTGTGGTGCCGGTGGACTTAAATAACATATTCGTTACTCACTCAGAAGCAAGAAGGCTGGTTGAAATCGCCGAGACAGCTGGCTACCCCAGAAATGTCTGCGGTTGGATAAAGGGTCTGTATGGTACAGTTCTCGATAGCACAGATATTAACGAGCTGGTTGCTGTCGCACAGGGCGACTGCACTAATACCCACGCCTTAATGGAAACTCTGGAGATGGAAGGTGTTAAGACAATACCATTTTCATTTCCCTTTGATAGAGACAGAGATTTAATGCGGGCCCAAATTGAGAAATTAATGCGATATTTTCAAGTGAGCTGGGACCAAGTGGCTGGGGCCAAGGAACAATTGGATACTCTCCGTAAACGGGTATGGGAAGTAGATCGTCTTACTTGGGAGGAAAATAAGGTGAACGGTCTTGAGAACCACCTATACCAGGTAAGCTGCAGTGATTGCGAAGGCGATTTAACCCGGTTCGCCAGTAAGGTAGAGGAATTTATTAATGAAGCAGGCCAAAGGCGGCCTTATGAGGGAACAATTAGACTGGGTTTTATAGGAGTTCCTCCTATTATTACTGATTTGTACGATTATATTGAAGAACAAGATGCCAGAGTGGTCTATAATGAGATCCAAAGACAGTTTTCCATGCCGTTTGAATGTGAAGATTTAGTGGAACAATATTTATTGTACACATATCCGTATCATGTTGGCGGAAGAATTCAGGATATTTATGAACAGGTTGCGAAAAGACAAATAGACGGGATAATTCATTACACCCAGAGTTTCTGTTTCCGCCAAATTCAGGATTTAATTATTCGGAAGAAAATTCAAGTTCCCATTTTAACATTAGAAGGGGATAATCCGGGTAAACTGGATGCGAGAAACAAGATGCGCTTGGATACCTTTCTAGAAATGTTGAGGTGATATCATGCTGTGCGGTATGGATCTAGGCAGCCGCAGTGTCAAAGTAGTAACAATGGAGGATAACCAGCTAATTGACACCTTTATGTTCGATACTATAGAATTTTATCGAAATTTCGGGAAAAAGTATCATGAAGAATTAATTGTAGATTTCAGAGGACTGGGATTGCCTGTTGCTGATAAAATTGTCTCTACCGGTTATGGCCGATTAACGATAAAGATTGCTAGGAGTGAAGTAGTATCTGAACTGAAGGCTCATATGTTAGGTGCAATGAATCAAACGGGCTTGAAGAACTTTACCTTGTTAGACTTAGGTGGGCAGGACAGCAAGGTTGTAAAAGTTAATAACGGGAAAATGGTGGATTTTAATACTAATGATAAGTGTGCAGCTAGTTCGGGGCGTTATCTTGAGAACATGGCAAAAGTATTGGGTATTTCCTTAAACCAATTGGGTAAACACTATGACAACCCCGTCGATTTGTCATCAACCTGTGCAGTGTTTGGCGAAAGTGAATTGATTGGGAAAATAGTTGAAGGCCGTAGTGTTGAAGAATTGGCTGCCGGGATTAATTACACTATTTTTAAAAGGGTTAAACCTTTTCTGATGAAGATGTTAACCGATCCAATTGTTTTTACGGGCGGTGTAGCTAAAAATAAGGCTCTGCACAAAATCATTCAAGACGAGTTGTCCGTTCAGGTGATAGTGCCGGAACGGCCTCAGATGAACGGCGCCATTGGGTGCTGTGTTTATGCAGGTGATAAACTATGAAGTTAACCGTTTTAGGTTGTTGGGCTCCCTATCCTAGGCCCCAAGGAGCCTGTTCAGGTTATTTACTGGAAGAGGCTGGCAGAAAGTTGCTCATTGACTGCGGTAACAGTGTTTTCAGCAAGTTGCAGGCTGTATCCGATTTCCGCAAGTTAGATGCTGTGATTATTTCTCATTTACATCCGGATCATTTTGTTGATCTTTTTGCACTAAGACATGCGTTAAAAGGAAGTTTTTGGGACAAAAGCCGCTCAACGAAATTAGATTTGTATCTGCCTAAAAATGCTTTAGATTTTCAGTCACCATTGAGCAAGTTTTCAGATGCTTTTAACATTCATTACATAGAAGAGCACTTACAAATCAATATTGGCGGCTTTAGCATTGACTTCTTTGAAACGGCACATATATTACCGTGCTGGGGACTTGTTGCCAGGGCCGGGCACAAGAAATTTGTTTATTCAGCTGATACCGCGTGGAAGGAAGCTTATCCTGGTCTTTGGCAAAATTCCAACCTATTGCTTTGCGAGGCCAGCGCTTTAGAAAAAGATTGCCAATTTGTACAGGGAGCACATCTCACAGCTGGACAGGCAGGACAATTGGCTGCCCAGTGTAAGGCCGGCCGATTATTATTAACTCATTTTTATCCCGAATATGACATTAAGCTGCTAAAAGGGGAGGCCTCTAAATTCTTTGATCAAGTGGAATTGGCCAGAGAGGATAATACATATTATATATAGCGCAGTTATAGACAAGGAGGTTTTCTAAAAATGGCGAGAAAAGATAGTAGGTCAGTCGATCAGATAAGACCGGTTAAAATCACAAGAAATTTTACGAAATATGCGGAAGGGTCTATTTTAGTGGAAACAGGTGATACAAAGGTTATTTGTAATGCTTCAATAGAGGAAAAGGTGCCGGGATGGCTAAGGGGAGAGGGCCAAGGTTGGGTTACTGCAGAATATTCTATGCTGCCTCGATCTACCGGGGTGCGTACTATCCGTGAAGCAGCAAAAGGCAAGATAAGTGGTCGAACACAAGAAATTCAACGCCTTATAGGGAGAAGCTTACGCTCTGTGGTAGACTTGAGTAAAATCGGCGAAAGAAGCATCTGGTTAGATTGTGATGTCTTACAGGCGGACGGTGGCACTCGTACGGCCAGTATTACCGGGGCTTTTGTTGCGTTGGTAGATGCAGTAAACAGATTATATCAAGAAAAGGTTATTAAAGAATTTCCCATTAAAGATTTCATAGCAGCGACAAGTGTGGGGATTATTGACGGGCAAGCAATGGTTGATTTGAACTATGGTGAAGACTCCGGGGCCCAAGTAGACATGAATCTGGTAATGACGGGACAAGGCAAGTTTGTGGAAATACAGGGTACGGCAGAAGGCGACCCCTTTTCCGAAAGTCAATTTCAAGAAATGATTGGTTTGGGAAAACGGGGAATAGAAGAACTGATAGGATTACAGAAACAGGTTCTAGGTACAGTGGCGGATAGAATAGGGGTTGAATAAGATGCAAGCATTACTAGCTACCGGGAATGAAGATAAGGCAAGAGAGTTTTCTGAACTACTCCCTTTTGTCGAATTTCTAACTCTAAAGGACTTTCCCGGTCATTCAGCTATTATAGAAGATGGAAATACTTTTGAAGAAAATGCATTAAAGAAGGCGCGGGTAATGTGTAGTTATGCGGGTCTGGTAACTTTAGCCGATGATTCCGGTTTGGAAGTGGACCATTTAGAAGGAGCACCTGGTATCTATTCGGCAAGGTTTGCGGGCGAACCCGGGAATGATGATCGTAATAATGTGAAACTGCTAAAATTAATGCAGGGAATACCTAAGGAAGAACGTTCTGCAAGGTTTGTCTGTGCATTAGCCATTGTTATGCCTGACGGCACAGAACAAGTAGTTCGAGGAACCTGTGAAGGATACATATTAGAAGAACTTCAAGGCAATAAAGGTTTCGGCTATGATCCGCTATTTTATTATCCGCCGTTGGATTGTAGTTTCGGTCAACTGGATGGTGCAACAAAGAACCGCATTAGTCATCGAGCTAAGGCAATTCAAGAAGCTTCACAAATTCTGAAGCTGGCCATAGTAGGCAAATAAGGCTTTAGTAGAGGAGGTGCCTTGTTGCGCATCGGAGTTGTTAGCGACAGTCATAAGGATATTGACGCACTTATTTATGCGGTCAAAGAAATGGGCCATATTGAACTACTATTACATGCCGGTGACATGTATTCTGATGCGGATAAACTGGCGGCCAGTTTAAAAGACATAAAGTTGTTAGCTGTCACTGGTAATTGTGATTTTGTTCATGAACCTGAGGAACAGGTAATAACAATCGGCGGAATAAAGATTTTATTAACCCATGGTCATCGGTTAGGCGTAAAGTGGGGTCTGCAAAGGCTGGCTTATACCGCTGAAGAAAAAGGTGTCAAGGCAGTCATCTTCGGGCATACGCATATACCGTATAACCATTACTGGCATGACATTCTGCTATTTAACCCAGGCAGCGTCAGTCAACCACGCGGAAATAGCTTATCCTCTTACGGCATTATTCAGGTTGAAGGAGGAAATATTGACGCCTCTATTTACTCACTTATTAATCGGGGACATTCCTGTCCATAAAGAATACCTTGAGCTTCAGCAGGTGTGTCCCCTTTCCTCGGCCCCATTCCACATAACTATTGATAAATAAAATGTTGACATTTGGGGATGATATGTTATACTATTTCTTGCGCAAAAAAGATAGCCGAGGCTATCTTTAGTGTGTATTGGCAGGGAAGTAAATACCAGTTATTTCTTTTGACTGAGAATTGGTTTTGTGGTACACTATAACTTGTCGGTCATGCGGGTGTAGCTCAGTGGTAGAGCCCTGGCCTTCCAAGCCAGTCGCGAGGGTT
>JADQBR010000112.1 GCA_016278515.1 Bacillota bacterium | reverse complement strand
CGAACCATTGTCCATAGCTGCATTTTATATTGCCCATATGCTGTTTGCCACTTATTTGTATCTGCTTGTTGATAATTTTGGTCAGCAACATAAAAATAACAAAGATGGTTTAAATCTTAAAACTATTAAGATATTACAACAGGATACACGTAATCGATACGGTAAAACGATTAAACCTAAAAAAATAAAGTGAGAATTGATTACCATAATAGACAAACTTATCAGCCTGGTGACAGAAGTCTTTCAAAGGGCTGGTAGTAAGAATATTCTCATGTGAGGATTTATCTGTTTCAAAAGATGAAATAGGGGATAGGGCTGCTTTGAAGATATTGAAAGATTTACTACCCAATCAGGCTAAAAATATTAATGGGTTTGTAAATTGGTTTAAACGATAAACTATATTGGATAAGGATATCAAGAATGAGATATTAAGGATTTATGATAATTACAAGATATTCCAAAAGACGCACATTGATTCATAACATAAAGGTCTTCTTTAAATAGTGGATCAACGTATTTATTAAATATTGGAAGGTATGGCTTAAGAAGGGCTATTTCTCTTTTTGGGGGGAACCGGATAGATTTAGGCTTTTTAGGAACTATCGCTTGATTATAAATATCACGTCTCAGCCTTTTTCTTTGGTTTTGGAGATACTGTATGGGTAAAATATTTTCTTAGAGCCCAGCCAGAAACAGCTCCAATAAAAAGATGCGAGATAAGTAAAAGAAAGTCTGGTAAGGGCGTTATAAGTGTAGCCCTGGTAATATCCAACGCCATCCCAATTCCAAATGTAATTACATATACTAATGAACCTAACCCGATTCCTTTAAATACAGCATAGTCTGAACCAGTATAGCGAAGGAGGTATAAAAGTACCACTCCAAATGTTCCTGCTATTGTCCAGTCGGTTATAGCGCCCGTTACGAGACTGAGGGGAGCGTCTATGTTTTCTTTGGAATAATAAAAGCCGGCAGCAATATGCACAAAAGTATAGCTAACCCATCCCATAAAATAAAATGACCAGGTAAGTGCTTCTTTGACAACATTTCCCATCCATCCAGCGAGAACGCCAGCAATAATAGTATCTTTTACCTTAAGCATTTCATTTTCACCTACTGTCCATCATTGAATTGACCTAAAAGCACTACATTCATAAGAATATTTGCAAAAAAGTACGCCAGAACGTTGAAGAAAAAAATCGATATAATTCCTTTAAATCAAAGAAGTATTATGTACATTTATTATTCCTTTTTCATTTGTAAAAATACCTAGTTATCTACTTTAAATTATCCTAAGTGCATGGAAAGAACTTTATAGGATTAAGTCTGAAAATGACCTAGCAACTGGTATTAGGGCTAATGTAATAAAAGAATACGACATTGAGGGTCCGCTTGTTGTAAAAATTGAGGAAGCGAAAAAGTTTATACATAGTCAACTAAGGGAGTTTACAGCCCTTGGGCAACAGGGCCTGTTTGAAACTAGTTCAGAGTATCCGGAGTTTGCTCGGCAGGAAGCTTTAGTAAATGCTATTGCTCATAGAGCATACAATCTGGGAGGATTAGAGATAGTTGTAAAAATGTATGACGATCGGTTGGAGTTTGAAAGTCCTGGACGATTGCCAGGTTTTGTCCGTATTCATAATATTAAAGATACTAGATATTCAAGAAACCCTAGAATAGCAATCATGTTGTCCGAATTTAAATATGTACGTAGAACTTGTCGAAAAGAATATTTTTACCATTGAAATTGTTTATTGATATCATCCCTGATTTCGGAGTACAATATATGTGTTGAGCTGTTAAAATATGGAGAAGACTACTATTGAGGAAGTAGTAAAAATACTAGGTCTGCAGCAGGAATACTATATTTGGAGTCGCATTGGTAGAGTTTGAAGTGTGGCTGGGATATGTTAATACCTGAAACAGGTAGAAATGCTGGCTGATGACGGCCAATCAGTCAGGTATAGATTGAATAACAACAGGAAGTGAGGCTTGATAAAATGAGCTTTAAAGCGATAGATAAAAAGAAAAAACTACTTGAAGGGCATAGGCCGTTTCCGAAACATACGTTAAAATCTCTGCGCGAAAATATGCTGGTAGAGTGGACATATAATTCTAATGCCATCGAAGGTAACACACTGACAATTTCGGAAACAAAAGTTGTTCTTGAAGGCATCACTGTTGGCGGTAAGTCAATGCGTGAACATTTGGAGGTTATTAATCATAAGTATGCAATTATATTTCTTGAAGGCCTAGTAAAAAACAATGAACCACTTTCCGAATGGAATATTAAGAATCTTCATCGTTTAGTACTAAAGAATATTGATGATGAAAATGCAGGAGAATATCGCTGTGAGAATGTTGTTATCAGTGGAGCGAAGCATAGGCCACCCGAGCATTTTCTAATTAAAGAGCATATGGAACGTATGGTGGCAGAATGTAACGAAAAATGGCAACAACTGCACCCGATAGAGAGAGCTGCGCTACTTCATGGTGAGTTTGTTAAAGTACACCCCTTCATAGACGGTAACGGTAGAACGGCAAGACTATTACTGAATTTTGAACTGATGAAAGGTGGCTATCCACCGACGATTATCAAAGCTGAAATGCGTCCTAAGTATTATGATGCTCTTGATTTGGCACATACCACAGGCGACTACAGCAAATTTGTTGAACTCGTTGCTGAGTGTGTAGAAACAAGTCTCGATTTGTGGTTGAGTGTTTTGAAATAAATGCATGAATTAAAATCTTAAGCAATTACAACCCAATACAATGGCCACGGGGATGTAGTGTCAGATAGTGGATTAATCTGGTAATATAGTAAAATTGGCACACAAAAACGCTTGATCATGCAAGCGTTTTTATAATGTTTTTTTAATTTTTCTTATACAACCAACGCAAAATTTAAGTGCATATTTTCACAAAACTAACTAGAAGGCTTTGGGTACTATGTCTCATAAGCACTTCTAGTCTTTTGGTTGTATTTTCCTCTTCCGCCTGCATAATTACGATTAAGGACGTGGATATCTAAACATTGTGGGTTTGGATATTTGGGAGCAAGTTTTGAGGTATAGAGGGATAACCCAGGAAGAGAAAAAACCTTAAAATGGACAAGTATATTGCTAGATTATTTTTAAAAAAGCTGTTACAAGTTCTTCATCCAACTGACTTCCTGCCACTTCTTTCATAAGGATAAGTGCTTTGTTTTTGGGCTTAGCTTTTCTATAAGGTCTGGTAGTTGTTAATGCATCATAAGTAGAAGATAGGGCAAGAATCCTAGCTTCTACGGGTATATTATCACCCCTTAACCCATCAGGGTAACCTTTACCGTCAATTCTTTCATGGTGGTGCTTTACAATTTTCGCATGCTGGGTGAACGCTGGTATCGAGTTAATGATGTCAAAACCAATTACTGTAGGGCATGACATCCATCCTTACATGTTAAATGTTTCCTCTTGTATTCGACATAATTCGTAACTAACCTCCATGCAATTTGGGATTTATGGCATTGGTTAATATCTTGACGTGGGGAAGAGAAAAAATAATGAGTTTATAACTTGCTTTCTGGACTCCCCTGGGAGGTTTTTGGGGTAATACAACGGCAAAGGGATTCTGCTTCATTTAAAAGCAGTGGCAAACTTTAAAAAATAAACTTGGGCGGTTCTGTATTATGTCGTTCATATTTTTGTTGTCCATTAATTAAAGACCGTGAAGGTCCGATTATTACTGTTAAAAGTCTTCAAGTAAAAAATGAGTAAAAGATAATAAATATAGATCTTGCCTTAAAGAAATATAAAATCCGATTGTGTATAGTTGATTTTGCTATGTAGATATGTGGAACCAATGGGATGCTAATTACGTCCATAAACCAGACAAAGTTTTTTTAAAGGGGCTACAATATGAAGAAGATAATATTCTTTATACTCATCTTATTAGTAAGTGTTTCTTTGGTTGGATGTACAAATGTGAAGAGCAGGAACCCGGAAGAATCAAAAATTTATGGAGACGATAGGGCTGCGGTTACCAGTTTGGTTGAAAATTTTGGTAAACAGCTTCAAAAAGTTTCGCTTCTAGCTCCCGAGGATAGGGTGGAAGAAAATATGCAGGAGAACTATGGTGATTGTGTATCCCCTGAGCTCCTGCAAAAATGGGGAACTGATCCTCAGAATGCTCCTGGGAGACTGACTTTAAGTCCATGGCCCGATCGTATAGAAATTCAAACCATAGAAAAACTGACCGAACAGTCATACGAAGTTAAAGGAGACGTAATTGAGATAACGAGTATTGAGACAGTTAAAGGTGGAGTTGCTGCAAAACGGCCAATTACACTAACGGTATACAAGACCGGGAAACGCTGGCTTATTGACAATGTCACCCTCGGTGCCTACGAAGAAGCTAATACAGTTGTTTATAGAAATACCCAGTACGGATTTAGTTTTTCCTTGCCGCAGGGTTGGAAAGACTACTCTATTGTCACAGATGATTGGGGGGGATGGGCCACCAAAGGATCGCAGAAAGTTATTGAAACCGGTCCTATTATTATTAGACACCCTCAATGGACTTCTGAAAATCCAAGACAAGACATTCCCATAATGGTCTTCACCCTTAGACAGTGGGACGCACTGCAGCAGGATGAATTTCATATTGGTCCGGCACCTATTGGGCCAACAGAATTGGGGCGTAACGCCAAATATGTTTTTGCACTCCCGGCACGCTACAATTATGCATTTCCGAAAGGATATGAAGAAGTGGAAAAGATTTTAGAAAGTAACCCTCTTCAAACAGAAGAATTGGTGGGTTCCACTTCTAACCCAGACCAAACGGGGAGCAGTGAGAACGATTATAGTAAAGAAAAAATACAAAACCTACTAGCCTCAAAGAATGAAGCATCCAAAATAATTTGGTCCCCAGACGATACACAGGTCGTTTATATTGAAGAAGACAACCTAGATAATGGATTAAATAAAGCACATCTTTGGAAAGTCGGCGAAGCAAATAGCACGTTCGTACGGGATGTTTCCCCGACAACTTATGGTTTTACCTGGGCGCCCGACAGTAAACACTTTTTAATTAGTGAAAAGCTGGGGGAAGGGAGTATAAATAGTATTGTGGCAGCCGCTTCCTTGGCTGAAGAGGAGTATGAAATTAAAAGTATTTCCACTCCGGTATGGAGTCCGGACGGCTTATCTTTGGCTTATGCTTATGAGCAGCACAATTACGGAGAAAGTTGGGGATCTTTAGAAGTTTATACATTAGGAGAGAAGAAAAGCGAATATATCTGGAAAGCCAAAGACATTATATATAAAGTTTCATACTGGGATAAAGAAGGTACTATAGGCTATACGGAAATTTATGAAGGCAAGGAAACCCAAAAGACAACCCAAAATATTAAACCTAGCATTGCGGGTGTCCATCTAGGAGATACCAAAGACCAAGTCAGAAAAGCATTAGGAAACGATTACGAAGAAACTCCTCCCTCCGGAGAAATGGGACATTTCCCGGAGCGAGTTTATAGGTGGACCTATGATGAGGATTATAATATTTTTATAGGTGAAAATTCCGGAAAAGTATTGGAGATAATGGCCACTTCTCCTAAGGCTGAAACCAATTTAGGGGTAAAAATAGGGGATACGGCAGATAAGGTTTTTGAGACTTATAGACCAAAATATATTGAACCGGAGAGTATCCATGGTGGTAAACTTTACGGGATTTTCAAGGTGGAAGGTGCTGCCGCTTTATCCTTTGGTTTTGATATGCCGGACGGACAATCACAGTTTTTCGCAGATATCGACCCTAACACGAAAGTTCGAACAATATGGCTAACCTACCCTGCACAAATGGATGATTCTTTTTAACTATTTGTATCAGTCGCCCCCAGTAGAGTACATGGTGAGACGGTAGATCTTTTTTGTTGTTGGTTCCTGCTATAGTATAAGCTGTTTGTGTTCTAGCATTTGTAAAGTATCGGATAGAAAACTAATTCAAATAGAGTGGAGTTGCTGAAATGAAAAAGGGGTTACTCATATTTTGCGCTGTATTAATAGTAGTTGTCCTTTTATTATTCAGTAGTTATAAATCGATGAACTCACGAACATATCAGGTGTTCGACGGATTAACCAGTCATCAAAAAACAAATAGAAAAGTAGTGGCAGTAACATTCGATGACGGTCCCACTAAGAATGTGGAACAGATACTACCTCTCCTGGATAAATATAATGCTAAGGCAACCTTTTTCTTAATTGGAAATGAGCTGGAGAAAAACTTAAAGGAGGGACAAAAAATAGTAGAAGCAGGGCATCAAGTAGGAAATCATACCTACTCTCATAAACGGATGATTTTCAAGAGCCCTTCTTTTATTAAGCGAGAAATCGAAAAGACCAACCAATTAATTTGTCAAATAGGTTTTAAGGGACAAATTGATTTTCGTCCACCCAATGGAAAGAAACTTTTTGGGTTGCCTTACTATCTTAAGAAAAACCAGATGGATACAATTACCTGGGATCTGGAACCCGATACTTATTATACTTCTGTTTCAGATAAGATAGATTATGTAGAAAAAAATGTACAACCAGGGTCCATCGTTCTGTTGCATCCTATGTATGATGACACATGGGAGGAATTAAAAGTAATTGAAGGGATATTGGAGCATTTATCCCAAGAAGGGTATGAATTTTTAACGATAAATGATTTGCAAGAATTATAGTTCGGAGTCGTAACACCAAAAAACAGTGCTGTTACCGTTAATCGGTCCAGCACTGTTTTTTGCGTAATTGAATAAGAAAAGGATATGACGTCATTAAGGTGCCACTATATACGAGACAATTGCACCAAATTTGACATAGATTCGCATATTCTTTTTACAGGATGGCTGCTTAGAAATTGACAATAACCGCAGCGAGCGCTCCATCAATTAAAATATCATTTTACTCCATAATGCGTTTTCATCTACCTAAATATTATTTTGGGAAGTTGGGAATTATAGCAGAAAATGGAGTGATTTGCTTGAAACCCAAAAAAATGAGACAAAAGCATAATAATGACAATTGGTATCAGCAGCAACTAGAATTTATAGATGTTTCATTGAACGATATCGGAGTTATTGTCAGAAAAATAGACACTTTTCATAACTATGAAATTTCGATTGCTTACTTAGATGGTTTAATCGATAAAAACTTATTACAGCGTGATGTTATAGGTGCAATTCTCCGGGCGGCCCAAGTTCCAAAAGATATTATTGCTAATGACTTGTTAAGTATTATTTCCTTGTCTACAGCTAGCATAACGGAGGTTAGTTCAAGCAAGCAGTTAGAAGATCAGATACTCCAGGGTAATACTATTTTACTTATAGAGACACTGGATAAAGGTTATTCCCTAGAACTTAAGGGTTGGCCGAAGAGGACTACACAAGAACCGGAAATAGAAACTTCCGTACGTGGTGCGCATCTCGGTTTTACTGAAATAATTGGGGAAAATATCGCTCTTGTGAGAAGATATATTAAATCAAAAAGTCTGAAAGAAAAAAATTATATTTTAGGAACTAATAGTAAAACTCCAATTAAGTTGTTATATTTCCAAGGTGCTGCTAGAGCCGAAGTTGTTGAGGAAGTTATTGCAAGACTTGATACCATTCATCTGGAAGTCATTATGGATAGTGGATACATAGAACAGTTAATAGTGGACAATCCCTACTCACCGTTTCCGCAAGCAATGAGAACAGAACGCCCCGACAAGGTTGCAGCCAATTTATTAGATGGGAAAGTAGCAATACTTGTAGATGGTTCACCGACGGCATTACTGCTGCCAGCCCCAATGATAGGTTATTTTCAGACTATAGACGAGTTTAGTACTCAGTGGTTGTTGGGCAGTGTACTAAGGTTGATACGCTGGATAGGATTTTTTGTGGCGATGTTTTTACCCGCAATTTACATAGCCATTGTTTCAAAAGATTTTTCTATTATGCCTTTGCAGTTACTATTAATTATTGCAGAATCCAGAGCAGGCATACCCTATCCCCCTCTAGTAGAAGCACTAATAATGGAAATAACAGTAGAAATAATAAGAGAAGCCGGTATTCGTTTACCGGGGAAAATCGGGCAAACTATCGGTATCGTGGGTGCGATAGTCATCGGCGATGCTGCCGTCAAGGCTGGAATAGCCAGCAACATAATGATTATAGTAGTTGCGGTTACAACCATCTCAACATTCCTCGTACCGGTTTTTGAACTTGGGCTGGCTGTAAGATTTATACGCTTTTTTATGATGTTTCTTGGGGGGACGTTCGGAATTATAGGCCTCTCTATAGGGGGTGCCATGGTGTTAGCTCATTTATCAATGCTAGAAACGTGTGGGGTTCCTTACCTGGAGCCATTTGCACCAATAAAGGTTAAAGAGTGGAAAGACTTATTCATAAGGGCACCTCTTTGGACCATGAATGGTAGACGCCCGACTCCCTCAAACAAACGGAGGAAGTAAAAGGAGTGCTGAAATGATAAAATGGATAAAATACAATGAAATCACACCACTGCAGCTCCTTTTTATTATACCGGGGGTGCAAATTGGTGTAGGTGTTCTGTCTTTATATGGAGATGTCTTTTCCGCGGGTGCCGGCCATGATGCCTGGATATCAGTTATTTTAAGCGGTTTTACCTCCCAAATAGGGGTTTTCTTTATCGTCAAGCTATGTTCTTATTACCCCAAAGATACATTATTTCAATTTTCACAGAAGCTGCTTGGAAAACCGTTGGGGATTTTATTATCTATCCTAATTACTTTATACTTTATTCTCAGTGCAGCTTTTATCTTGCGAACGTATGTCATTGTTTTAAAAATATGGGAGTTTCCCAAAACACCTAATTTAGTTCTAATTATTTTATTGCTCATCCCTGCCTTCTATGTAGCCAGAAATGGACTAAAAGTGGTTGCCCGTTTCACGGAGGCAACCTTTCTACTAACCGCTTGGATAATAGTATTACTAGTTTTTCCGTTAAAATTCGGGGACTTACGTAATTTATTGCCTGTGGGAGAAGTTGGAGTAAAGCCAATTTTAACATCCAGCCTTGCCCCTGCTTTTGCTTTAATAGGGTACGAATTAATTTATATACTGTATCCTTTTACTATAAAAAAGAACAAAATATTATTAATGGCTTCTCTAGGTAATTGGCTAACTGTACTGACGTATACCATAGTGTCTTTAGTTTCTGCTGCGTTTTTTAGTACAGGGGACACTACCACTAACGTATATACAACCCTACAAATGCTTCTGGCGGGAAAAACATCTATAATCGAACGTTTTGAAGCAGTGGTATTGGCCTTTTGGGTGCTTGTAACCTTAGTTACAATCATTGGCTACCTTTGGGGAGGATCTTTGGGACTTTATTCTCTATTACCGATTAAAGATTTTAAAGTTAATGTAATCATAGCTTCGGTATTAATATTAATACTAAGCCCTCTTCCGCAGACGCAATTGCAGGTTAAGACTGTAGTAGGTTATATCGGGTATGCTGGATTGCTTATAGGTGTTTTCCTACCTGTTCCGTTATTGCTGTTGGCAAAACTTTTTTCTAAGGGGACATAGGTCAATATGAAGTTTATATTTTTAACTTGCATACTAATTTTTAGTTGGTTTATGGCAGGGTGTTGGGATTTAGCTGTCATTGAGAATGTCGGGCTCGTTTTTTCCGTCGGGCTTGATATGGATAACCAAGGATTACTTGTAGTAACACAAACTGATCCAGTGTTTGTGAAAGAGGCAAAAGATAAAGTTGAAACACTATCCACAGTAGCCAAAACACCCAGGGCAGCATTGAGACAGTTTGAAAAAATCGGTGGTAAAATGTTTCGGGGGGATAAGTTGCAAGTTATTGTTGTGAGTGAACAACTTGCCCGGGGAAAAAATCTTATGGAGTTATTTGACGTATTTTTTAGGCAGACGACTGCAAGCACCTCTTCTTATGTGTTAGTTAGCAGGGAAAATGCAAAGGACATTCTAACAGTAGATACAACTGACAAGCCAAGGATAGGAATCTATTTAACTAACTTAATTGAAGCTGCCGAGAAAACAGGAAATTTAAAGTCAAGGAAACTTTTCCAGTTCAGGCAGGCGTTTTACGACTTCGGCCGGGACCCCTGTGTGCCTATAGTAAAAGTTCTTGGTAAAAAAAACTTAATAATGGAAGGTGCGGCTCTCTTCCAGAATGGGACTATGGTTGGTGCTCTAAATGAACAACAATGTAAAGCAGCTTTGCTAATGGAGGAAGCAATGCCGCAGTTATTCATTGAATATGAGGATGTAGTTGTTGGGTTTGCACCTGACCAAGTAAAGTCAGATATCTCACCCCGCTTTGAAGATGACATTATTTCGTTCGATATAAATTTGACTGTTACAGGGACAATCAACGAATTTAGCGGACCAAGAAAGAAATATGACCTTGGTGAAGAGCAAGTAATTAAAGATATTGAGACGCACTTAAACACTTATCTGAAAAACCAAACACTGGCGATGTTAACGAAACTACAAGAGGTAGATAGTGATATAATCGGGTTCGGTAAAATCTTACGGACATCAAGACAATTTAATAGCCTTTTTAAACAAATTAACTGGGAGGATGAATTTCCCAATGTGAAGTTTAATATCACAACTAAAACCACTATTGAACGGACAGGTGCACTAAAATAATAGACCATATAGCCTTTTTAATAGAGCCTATCAGCTCATCAATGGTTATTTGTTTCAACAAGTAGCCATTGGCTCCTGCCATAATTGACGATATTATTGCATCATTATCCGAATAGGAGGTGAGCATTAATACTTTTAATTCGGGGCAGTATTCCTTATCTCCCGGCAAGCCTCAATACCATTACCGGAAGGAAAACGCACATCCATTAGCACCACATCAGGACAAGATGCTTTCACTATCTCTACCCCTATATCCGGATTATCCGCCTGACCCACCAGTTCAAAATTGGCCTCACCTCGTAAAATATGCCCCAGCCCGATCCGAACCATTTCATGGTCATTTTGTTGCTTTGCCTAAATGTAATCTCTTATTCCATTAATTTCTTTTCGCCTAATATATAATTTATGTTATTATCTTTTTGAAGGGGGGAGTAATATGTCAATCCTTTTTGAAAGCCTGTTAAGTAGATTAGGAATTATCATTGTTATGGCTTATTTGTTAAGTAGATTTGAGCCATTTAAAAGGCTAATTATCAAAAAGAACATTCGTTTAAGTGAAAAATTAATTCTAATGATTGTTTTTGGTTTGATAGGTATATCTGGAACTTACTTTGGCATACCTATTCACGGAGCAATTGCCAATTCACGAGTTATAGGGGTATTAATTGGCGGTTTACTTGGAGGTCCTGTAGTAGGAATAGGCGCAGGATTTATCGCCGGTTTTCATCGATGGGCCATAGATATTCATGGATTTACAGCACTAGCTTGTGCTGTTTCCACATTTATTGAAGGCATTATCGGTGGTTCACTTCATTTATACATTCTGCAAAAAAGAAATAAGTGGCTGCCTACTTTTGTAATATGTGTAGGGGCAGAGTTAATCCAGATGTTAATGATATTAATTATTGCTAAACCGTTCACCGAAGCATTAGTGTTAGTAAAAATCATATGGATACCAATGGTTTTGGTCAATAGTCTAGGTGCAGCTGTTATGATGGCAATCATTGAAAATATATTTTTGGAAAAAGCCCGTATCGGTGCTTACCAGGCCCAACTGTCTCTCACTATCGCAGATAAGACATTACCCATTTTAAGAAAAGGGCTTAACGAACAAACGGCATATGAAACGGTCAAGATTATATATAAATATATTGACGCTGCGGCAGTTGCCATTACCTATAAAGATAAAATATTAGCGCATGTGGGAGTCGGTGAGGATCACCATAAACCCGGGCAGTCCTATCTAACGGGTGGGACCAATAAAGTTATTACAACTGGTCATTATTTTGTAGCTCAAAATAAAAAATTTATTAACTGCAGTAATGAAACATGTCAACTTGAATCTGCCGTGATTGTTCCGCTAAAGGAAAAAGAAAAAATTATAGGTACCTTAAAAATTTATCAAACCAGCCAAAATGCTATAAGTTCTGTGGAAATAGAGCTGGCATTAGGGCTGGCACAGATGTTTTCAACTCAACTAGAATTAGCTAAAGCAGAACATCAGGCTAAGATGTTAAGTAAAGCCGAATTAAAAGCACTGCAGGCTCAGGTGAACCCTCATTTCTTGTTTAATGCATTAAACACTATTAGGTCCTTGGTACGTACTAATCCGGATAAGTCTAGAGACCTTTTAGCACACTTAGCAGATTACTTTCGGACAAACCTGCAGCACAAACGCGACCTGGTAGATTTAGAGGAGGAAATACAGCATGTGAAATCTTATCTAGCGATAGAGAATGCCCGTTTTGAGGGTAAGCTTAAGGTGCATTGGCAAATTGAGGGAGGTGAGGAAGTTTTACTTCCACCCTTCACCCTGCAGCCTCTTGTTGAAAATGCTATTAAACACGGATTATATCCCAAATCTGGAGAAGGAAATATTTATATCAGCCTGAGAAAAACTATGAGCAACGTAAAACTTATAGTGAAAGATGATGGTATCGGCATAGAACAGGATCAGATTAAGAAATGCATGGAAGAAGAAAACCCTAAGCACATTGGTCTAAATAACGTTAATATGCGGCTAAAATCCCACTTTGGATCGGAGTATGGTCTTAGCATATTTAGTGAACCGGGTAAAGGAACTACCATTGAAGTCATACTACCAAAAGAGGTGGTAAACTAATATGTATAAAGTCCTTGTAGTTGATGACGAAAAACCTGCGCGAGAAGAGTTGGTATATTCAATAGATAAATTTAAAAATTTTGAAGTTGTCGGTGAAGCTGCTAACGGCGCAGAAACTATTAAGAAAGTTATGGAATACAATCCTGACTTGGTATTACTGGATATAAAAATGCCGGATATGGACGGCTTTTCTGTTGCAAGAGAACTCATTCAACTGCCTTTTCCTCCTAAAATTATTTTTGTTACCGCTTATGATGAATATGCCGTTAAAGCCTTTGAAATAAATGCCGTCGATTATTTATTGAAACCGGTGACGGAAAAACGCCTGAGCAGCTCACTAACCCGTTTTATGCAGCAGGGAAACGAAAATCAAGTAAAAAAAGTTATTGCTATGCTGCAGGCAGAAGCGAAAGAAGATAAGATTCAACGCATCCCGGTAAACAAAAACGAAAAAATATACATCATCTCAACAGAAGACATAACGTACATTGAAACCCAAGGAAAGAATACAATAATTCATACAAAAGATGACTATTATTCATGTAACTCCAATCTGAGTGAATTGGAGCAACAATTGGGAAGAAAATCTTTTTTTAGAGTGCACCGAAGCTACATTATTAATCTGAACAAAATAAGAGAAGTGATCCCTTGGTTTCATAATACCTATCAAGTAAAAATGGATAATTCCGAAGAACCGATCCCTGTTAGTAGAAAGCATATTAATAAGTTAAAAGAGTTGCTGAATTTATAAAGTGAAACTTGCATCAGGTGGGGTTTTACACCCCATCTGATGTTTAGTTAAGTATATCCAGGAGCTTAGCGCCACTTATCCCTTTTCCTTGACTGAAGCGGGGGCTTAGTGGCGGTTGGATATCGGATAAAACAATTCATGCTAATAATCGGGCATTTTAAGCCTGATTATTTGCATTTTAGGAACAATTGGCTGACGTTGTTCTCCCATTATGTTGTAATACAGGTGACAATATTTTTAGGGGGGACTTAGCAATGGTAACCTTTTTTATTGCATTAGCAGTGTTGATTGGTGGATATTTTATTTACGGAAAATTTGTAGAAAATGTGTGGGGAGTTAATCCATCGGCTGAAACTCCAGCAGTTTGTAATAACGATGGAGTAGACTATGTACCTATGGATTGGAAAAAAATCTTTCTAATCCAGTTCTTGAACATTGCCGGGTTAGGGCCAATTTATGGTGCTGTTGCTGGCGCTCTTTGGGGTCCGGCGGCGTTTTTATGGATTGTATTCGGAGCTATATTCGCAGGTGCGGTACATGATTACTTTTCTGGGATGCTTTCTATTAAACACAATGGTGCTAGTATATCAGAGTTAGTTGGGATATATTTAGGAACCGTTGCACGCCAATTTATGAGAGTATTCACTGTTATACTTTTAATATTAGTCGGTACTGTCTTTATGTTAGGACCAGCAAAACTGCTGGCAGCATTGACCTCAGGAATTACCGTAACTATCTGGTTAGCAATTATTATTGCATACTATTTCTTAGCAACAATTTTACCGATTGATAAAATTATAGGTAGAGTTTACCCATTGTTTGGCGCAGCTTTAATTTTTATGGCACTGGGAATCGCCGGCGGGTTAGTATTTGGGGGTTACCACATTCCTGAATTAACCTTGCAAAACTTACATCCAGAAGGACTTCCCGCGTGGCCGCTTCTTTTCGTTACAATCGCCTGCGGTGCTATCAGTGGGTTCCATGCAACTCAATCACCACTAATGGCAAGATGTTTGAAAAGTGAAGGCCAAGGACGTCAAGTGTTCTACGGTGCAATGATCGCAGAAGGTATTATCGCTCTGATTTGGGCGGCGGCAGCTATGACTTTCTTCAATGGTACTGAAGGTTTGCAAGCTGCATTGGCTAATGGGGGCCCCGGCGCAGTGGTGCATATTTTATCTACTAGTCTGTTGGGCAAAGTGGGCGGATTATTGGCAATCCTTGGTGTTATTGCCTGCCCAATTACCTCCGGTGATACTGCATTTAGGAGTGCTCGTTTGGCAATAGCAGATGCTTTGAATCTTGAACAAATAGCCACAGCTAAAAGATTATTTATTGCCGTTCCTCTTATGACAGTAGGTTTTCTAATCTCAAGAATTGATTTTGGTATTGTATGGAGATACTTTGCATGGTCCAACCAGACACTGGCAATGTTTGTATTATGGACTGCTGCCGCGTATCTTGCAAAGAGTAAAAAATTACACTGGATTGCCACGGTACCTGCTACTTTCATGACCGGTGTCAGCATCACTTATATTTTACAGGCGCCGGAAGGCTTAGGTTTATCAACAAGCTTTTCATATCCGGTAGGTATCATTGCAGCACTGGCAGCATTGGCATTATTCTTATACAAAGCTAGCAAAAAAGAAGAGATTGAACGACCACAGACAATGAGTGCATAAAAAAGATTAACCTGTTCTCGGATAGAAAGGGCCGCCCAATTAGCGGTCCAAACTCCCGGAATCCGGCAACTTTTGTTCGGTTTACTGCATTAATGATTGGTAAAAAGCTCAATGCGTTTGAACTATACTAACAGGCCCTTGGTTTTGCTCAATGGCGAAACCAAGGGCTTATTATTTTCTGCTGTTTCAATAGTCACATCTGCGCTCGGTTTTACATTCATTTACCTAAAGATAATTACGCCGGTCTCTTGTAACCAAGGTTTTATAATGGCCATAGATTGCGCCTAAACTTTTTATACCTATTGAAATTGAACATAGTGCAACTATTACTTTAACTTATGGAGCCTATTGGCTTCAAAATACCAAGCTGTAGAAATGCTGAAGCTGTGGCAAAATTGCGCCCATGATACCAAGTGAGACCCAAATTACTGACGATGAGCACATGTTTCGAACATTGCTGGATGGCATGCAGGGTGCAGGTTCTCTTTATATTCAGCCAATCAAAGAGTGTACGTTTAATAATAGAATAAGAAAAATTTTTATTAAACTTTTTAAAGACGAACTAGGCTTAATTGATAAGCATTATAAGTTCGGGAAATTAAAGGGCTGGTTCAATGCCATGCCTTTATATGGTGCTAAATGATAGATAGGGTAAAAGCACTATAAAGGGGGGAAATCAATAAATCCTCTGTAAAGACCATACTCATACAATGTCTCCCACAGACTTAATTTTGCACTTTTTTAAATATTTTTCTAAGAGGTTACTTTGAACAGTCCAAGTATCTCCGACTTTGTCAATTATCAATTGAAGATCTTTACTTTGAGACCGGAAGCAAGGGTATGAAGACATTCTAGTTAAATAGCGTTGATACAATTCCCACACAATATAAATATCCATTCCGTTTATAAGGTTCTCACGATATTGTTTGTTAAGTAGCCTGATATGTTCATATAGCTGCACACTTTTCACCAACCTATCTATCTATGGCATACCTCTATTATTTTGCATTCCAATAAGATTCATGCCTCCGCCTACTTTTTTCACACAAAAATGTCAAATTAACACTTTTTTAACAATTAAATGTTATACTAGTACTCGTGTATTAATGATGGTGAGGAGAAACGGTATGACGGAATTTAGAAAGATTCAGGAGAAGTTAACTGGTTTGTTACAAAAGGGTGAAAAACCATCTTCGAATGGAGTGGTAAAATTGAGTCAAGAATTGGACGAGATAGTTGTAAAGTATATGGAACTTGTTAATGACTTGGGAGAATGCGAGGAGGTTAAATAATTAACGATAGAACTGTTAGCCTGCAGGATGTGCGATGGTGTCCTCGCTTTATAGCAGGTGGGTGTTTTTGTCTATTATTTTTAAGTTGTATGCCAGAACAATACCATAAATCAAGGCACCTATGAATGTTGTTAAAGCGGGAGTAGGTGGTATGTCTTGGAATTGGGCTAGGTTGAAAATAGTTCCAAACCCCATCAATAAAAACCATAATATCGCCCCATAGCCTAATCCTTTAAGTACGTAGTACCTATGCGAAGTTAACAAGATAATGTAAGCAAACAGCACACCAAACATTGTACCAACAATTAACATGACCAATAAATCCGACGATTCCACCTGTCAGAGTTTGGGCAGGTTTGTTCATTATTAGTACCTCTGCAAAATCGCTAAACGATCTATCAGTTATCCCTGTTGCTTTAATAGCTGTAACCGTAGACATTTTGTATTACTCCTGCAATTAATCCAGCGATTCCGCCAGCAATAAGTCTATCTTTCATGAGAATCTCCTCTTATGAATTAGAATTTTATAATGTTAATATTTTTATCCAAAAATATTAAATCATACATTTATGTAGGAATTTGCAGTTCCCAAAAGGTAACTTTATTAATAGCAAAGTTGAGGTTTCGACTGCCTTATTTTATTAATTATAGGTGCCATAGGGCTGTTATTAAAGAAGATTTGGGGCCTAAAAACATATCTAATATCCATGGGTATGCTGTTATATACTTTAATCATGAGTCCGGGCTATTTTCTCCAAAAGGGTGAAATACCGTTTGTAATTATGTTTATGATTTTCCTTATGTTAGCTATTTTTTTGATTGTACTTATAGCAAAGAACTCCAACAAAATGCTTTAGACTTATTGCTCTAAAAAGATATAATACTTCCCCAGTTGGAAGGTGTTTGGTCCTACCAAAGAAGTACACATTTTGAACTACTTTTTTTCGGTAGTTCATTTTATTTTTAGATTTTAGAAGTTAAGTTCAACCTATTATTTTAAAAATACTGCTTTGAGAAGGGAGTAGGTTTATGTACAAGTTTCTATTTGCTATCGTAATTATTTTGGTTTTTTTAATTTTGTTAGTTTTAACTACATCTTCTGTTGCGAACTATTTTTTTAATCGTTCTGCTGATAAAGAAATTGAAAGCATGCTTATGAACAGCAACGGTGCTGAAAAGAAAATAATTGGAGAAGATGCTGTAAAAGGATTACCAACTAGTGTACAAAAGTGGCTTAAATACTCTCAGATAATAGGGAAAGAGAGAATTATTACAGCCAAAGTAGAGCACGAAGCAGAAATGAGGCTGAAAAAAGAGCAGTCATGGATGCCCTTAACATCAGAGCAATACTTTATGACTGATGAGCCCGGCTTTATTTGGAACGCAAGAATTAAAGCAGCACCCTTAATTCATATTGTAGGGAAAGATAAGTATGTCCGGGGTAAAGGTAATATGCTCATCAAAATCATGTCAATTATAACGGTTGCGGACGGAAAAGGAAAGGAAATTGATCAAGGAAGCTTACTTCGCTTTTTAGGCGAAACAGTCTGGTTTCCTACTGCGGCACTGGAGAACTATATTGAATGGGAAGGAATTGATGAGAATTCTGCAAAAGCAACCATGAATTACGGCGATATAACTGCCTCAGGAGTTTTTACCTTTGGCGATGATGGTGAAGTGAGGAATTTCACTGCCCAAAGGTTCAGAGAGCTTAACGGAGAGTATAGTCTTGAACCTTGGAGTATCGATGTTTCCGCTTATAAAGAATTCAGCGGTATTAAAATTCCGACTAAAGGTGAGGTAACTTGGAAATTAAAAGATGGGGATTTTGATTGGTATAAGTTTAAGGTGCTAAATGCAGAGTATAACAAACGTAAACGGTAGGGCATAATACCGGTCCCAATTTCAATGAGTTAATTTGTTGAAACACTATTTAAAACTACCGTTGCTTCAACGTCCGAAGAAGGTGCTGCCGGTTCGCATAAACCAAACCCAAATTTGTCAACCCTCAGAAACAGCAAAAACTGGCAGGAAAACGTTAAAAAAGCCTGATTTAACAAGAAAAATCCCTTATAATAGAGATATAGGGTAGTCCTTGCCCAAATCTCTAAAATAAGGGAGATCCACATGTGGGACAAGACATAACCTTTAGGGTTTTAAAAGAGACCGGTGTTAATGCTTTAAACGACGCTTTTCAACATCTTCATCTAATTGATTCTTCAACCATTAGTCTTTGTCTCTCTGATTACCCCTGGGCAGACTTTAGAAAAACTACTGCCGGCGTGAAACTTCATCTGGGTCTTAGGTTTTTCGAAAAAGGGGTTTTACCGGAGAAGGTAGTCATCACCCCTGCAAAGCTTGCTGACAATCGTACTGTGAGAAGTTTGAGAAACTGCTGCATGTCTTTCATGCAGCAGTTTTATTTTGGAAAACTGCGGAAAACAATTGTTATCTTTTGCTTATACTGCCAAAATGTTTGTCATGACACAATACAGTCATCATGCTATTATGAATTAGCTTTTATATTATTGCTTTTATTTTAAGACACTGAAAGGGTGTAGGCATAATGATAACTAGAACGTTGACTGTCATGATGACAGTGGCCATGTTGTTATTTTCACCATTACTGGCCGAAGCAGCTACTGCATCTAGGATTGTACAGTCGGGGGATACCACCGGAAAAAAAATTGCATTAACTTTTGATGCCGGTTCCGATGTGGGTGCGACGGAACAGATATTAGACATCTTAAAGGCGAAAAAATTGAAAGCAACCTTTTTCCTGACCGGTAAGTGGATTCGGAACAACCCGACAATGGCCAAGAGGGTCCTGGCGGAGGGTCACGAACTAGGGAATCACAGCTATTCTCATCCAGACTTTGCTACTATTTCAGTACAGCAAATGAAGGAGGAAGTTAACAGTACCGACCAGTTGGCAAAACAGTACTTGGGCAGAGGGTTGCAGCCGTTTTTCCGGCCCCCTTTTGGTAGTTACGACAGTGCCACATTGAATGTGTTAGGTGAACTGGGCTATCCATGGACAGTGATGTGGACGGTGGATACTCTGGATTGGAAGGGTATTCCCGCCAGTCAAATTGTGGAAAGGGTAATGAACGGAGGAGGTCCCGGAGGTATAATCCTTATGCATGTCGGTTCCGGTACCGAAACACCCAATGCACTGCCTACAATTATCAACCGGTTGCAGGGCTACGGGTACCAATTAGTAACACTTTCCGAAATCCTGTTACCAGAAAAAATTCAAGCTGTGCATTATGTAGCCCCCGGCGAGACACTATGGAGAATTAAAGGTATGTACGGCGTCAGTTTACAACAAATTGCGGAAAACAATTATTTGAATGATGTCAACACCATTTTTGCCGGACAGCGGTTACTCATTCCCCGCACAGTTCAAAACAATATTTACACGGTTATAAAAGGTGATTCGTTATGGGGAATTTCACAACGCTACGGAACCACCGTATACGCTCTACAGAAAGCTAATAACATTACCAATCCAAACTATATTACTGTCGGACAAAAATTAATAATCGGTTAATAAGGGAAAAACGCAACAAACCATTTTACGGTTTGTTGCGTTTTTCTAATTTCATTCTTCTGGTAGTACAGCGTTATTGTAGCGTTTAATAAAAGTCACTAAAGACTTACCAGCCTCCGCAGCCAAAGCCTGGGCCACCAAAGCCTATACCCATCCCCATACCTCTACCAAATCCAAAACCAAAACCATGATATCCATTGCCGCTTTCAGCACGGAATTGTTGTGCCTGCTCCATTCTCTGCTTCATGAACAGACCTTGCTCCTCTGTTATAAGACCTTGTTCAACATAGTTATCAATTAGAGTCTGCCTAGTTTCATACATTTGATTGTATAGGTCAGTTAATGTGTCGGCCTCTTGGTCTGCTGCAAAAACAGGAACAGCCATAGTTAAAATTAAGATAGTAGTGAGTAAAACAATAAGTTTTTTCATGGAAATACCTCCTAAAGTTTTTTTCTTGCTATACATATAGCATAAACTAAGAATGTTATATAAATATAGTAAAAATGTGAAGTTTTTGTGAAAAGTTCTTTGAAAGCGCTTTTATTGTTATGTCTTGCTTGTCTTCATCATCAAGCGGGGCCCCATCGAACATTATCCCTTCCTTTTTCATTATTTCTTCAAGTTCTTTTTCAGAAGGTTCTTCAGGTTCCTTAAGCTTGTGTGTTGGGTTATCGGTACGACTGAGAAGAAAATCAGTTGTTACATTAAAAAATTCTGCAATTTATAGTTGTTAAATTTAAAAGAGTTAAAGTGACAAGCCCTTGTGCATATAGATATAAAAAAGAGGAAAGGCGGTGATTAGGTGGGTCCCCTAGCTCAGGAATATTTACGAGATATTGAAGAAGGGGAAGGAGACAAAGTAATCAAGTTGAAAGGTCCATGTGGGGACATATTCATACACCCGCCTGACAGGCCACCTACTAAGGAAGAAGAGGATCGGCTGTACAGGGTATTGTTAGAATGTTTAACTGAAACAAAGAAGAAGGAATAATTTGTGCTATGAGTAAACGTTCATTGAAATGATAGTTGCGCACACAAACGAAGCAGAGTACCGCGCCTTTATCAGTAATAAGAAAAATGAAGCCCTTCAGTCAAGGATTATAGTGCTGCCGGTACCATATAATCTAAAGGTATCTCAGGAGGTGAAAATTTATCAAAAATTAATTTCCCAAAGTGATATTCAAGATGTGCACATTGCACCTTATGCCCTAAGGGTTGCTGCTATTTTCTCCATACTGTCGCGACTAAAAGAATCACGCAAGCAAGGAATGGATTTAATAAAGAAAATGAAACTCTATGATGGAGAAGATGTGGAAGGCTTTAAAGATAAGGATGTTAAAGAGTTGCAAGCGGAAGCAGAAGGGGAGGGTATGAGCGGTATCGATCCCCGCTATGTCATTAATAGAATCTCAAGTGCACTTATTAACCAGGATACTTCGTGTATTAATGCGCTTGACATAATGCGAGCTTTAAAGGACGGTCTGGATCAACATACTTCAATTACCAAAGAAGAAAAAGAGAAGTATATAAATTTCCTGGCCATTGCCCGAAAAGAATACGACAAAATGGCAAAAAAGGAAGTACAAAGGGCATTTGTATATTCCTATGAAGAATCCGCCAGGGCCTTATTTAATAATTATTTGGATAATGTAGAGGCATTTTGCAATGGTTTCAAGGTTAAAGATCCCATAACCGATGAAGAATTAGACCCAGATGAAAAGTTAATGCGTTCTATCGAAGAACAAATAGGCGTCTCGGAAAATGCAAAAAAATCGTTTCGGGAAGAGATATTGATTCGACTCTCCAGTTACGCCAGACAAGGCAAATCATTCGATTATAACTCCCATGAGCGATTGCGGGAAGCCATAGAGAAGAAACTGTTTGCCGATCTTAAAGACATCGTAAAGATTACAACTTCGGCTAAGACCCCTGACCCAGAACAGTTAAAGCGAATTAACGCAGTTGTAGACCGGTTGATTAATAGTCATGGATACTGCCCAATTTGTGCCAACGAATTATTAAAGTACACCGGCAGTTTATTAAACAGATAAGAGGTGGGTCAAATGTCGGACAAAAATTTTATTTCACGTCATGACTGGTCACTTCACCGGCAAGGTTATCTTGATCAACAAAAGCACCAGCAAAAAGTAAAAGAAGCAATCAAAAATAACCTTCCTGATATTGTTACGGAAGAAGGTATAATATTATCAAATGGAAAAAAGATCGTTAAAATTCCTATTAGATCGTTGGAGGAATATCGCTTTCGCTTCAATTACGAAAGAAGTCAACATGGTGGACAGGGGAATGGAGAGAGCGAAATTGGAGATGTCATCGCGTCAGAAGGGGGTAAAGAGGCTGGCACTGTGAAGGGCAATGGTCCTGGTGATCAGCCTGGAGAGGACTATTATGAGGTAGAAATGACTGTGGAAGAAATTTCAGATATATTATTTGAAGAGCTAACACTTCCTAATATGCAGGAGAAACAAAGTAAGCAAGTAGAGGTGGAGAGTTTTCAATTTAATGATATAAGGAAAAAGGGACTGTCTGGGAATTTAGATAAAAAACGTACTATTTTGGAGAATTTAAAGCGAAATTCCATGAATGGGGCCAGTAGGATAGGTGATATAGGTTCTGATGATCTAAGGTATAAAACTTGGAACATTAAGCATCGCCATCAATCCAATGCATTAGTGTTAGCTATGATGGATACATCAGGGTCCATGGGTAATTTTGAAAAATATATTGCTCGAAGTTTCTTTTTTTGGATGGTCCGTTTTTTGAGAACGAAATACAAAAGCGTAGAGATAATATTTATAGCTCATCATACCCAAGCTAAAATAGTGACAGAAGAAGAGTTTTTCACTAAAGGGGAGAGCGGTGGTACCAAATGTTCCTCTGCTTACAAATTGGCTTTAGATTTGATTGAAAGTAAGTATCCTACTGCTGAGTACAATTTATATCCATTTCACTTTTCAGATGGCGATAATCTCCCTTCTGATAATGAGCAGTGCATCCAATTGGTGAAGAAACTATTGGACTGCTCAAATCTTTTTGGCTATGGTGAAATAATAAACCCCTATTACCGCAGCAGTACTCTCCTGAATATTTACTCAAAAATTCCCAGGGAGAATTTTAAAACCGTAAGCATTAAGAGTAAGGATGAAGTATTTTCTGCCTTAAGATCTTTCTTTAGTGAAGATGAGAATACAATAAGAATGCCGCAGGAATAACATATTTGGTCGCAAAGAAGCGTGGCCAAATGTGTTTTTATGTTTTTTTAATAAAATAAATAATTACCAACATGGTGAGCAGTTCATATATAAATCAGCTTCTTACTTTCTTTTTTAATGCTTTTCTGCTTTTTAGTCGGATCCGTGGAATTATAACTATGCAAATGTAAAGATTTTTACTTTTTACTTTTTATGTTATAATATAACTGAGGTGATTTTTATGGGTGAAGTATTAAAATTGAAGGTAAGTTCCAAAGGTCAAATTACATTACCCAAGAAAATTAGAATGGAACTTTCTGTTCGGGACTATGTTTATGTTGAGATCAAAGGTGAAAAAGCTGAATTGAAATCGGTATCTTTTGAAGATGAGCTTGAAGAATTAATAGTTAAAGATTTAAAACGGGAGGGATATTCCGCTAAACAAATTCAAGGAATGCTTCCGGAAAAAAAGAGGCAGTTGTCGAAAGTATTGGCTGAAGAATTAGATGAGCGCAGCAATGAAGATACGGTTTCCCATACAGATGCTCTTAAAGACTTGGAGTTAGATTAAGTTATGCATGATATAAAGTATAGACGTTCGGCTTTGAAAGAAATTAAAAAATTGGATAAGCAAATTAGAAAAGAACTAGTTTTCCAAATTGAAAGCTGCGCCGAAAAGCCCAATGAAGGAAAATCTCTTAAAGGCGATTTGCGAGGATATCTCAGTTATGATTTTACTTTTAAAGGCGTTAGCTATCGTATTATTTATACAAATGACGAAGAAGGCCAGGCAGTAACCATTGAAATGGCTGGAACCCGTGGGAATATTTATAAAGACTTAAAACGAAAATTGTAACCCAGTTAGTAGACCTAGTGAGCTTTCTTGGAGCTATTTTAGGATGTGTTAAGCAAGAAATGCCGAACAAAAACCGTTCCGCATTTTTTTTATGTTAAAGCTAAAACCGCAGTGAGTCTGTGCTGCATTCCTTTGAGGTAATCAGACACCCTGCATGAAAGCGGAGGCCACCGGTAGACGGTGGCTTCTTTTCGTGCAGGGGTGAAAGGGAGCCAGCAGAGTTAGAGGATGCTGCTAAATGGTTGGATCCAGAGTTATCTCCGGAAACGAAAGGAGTTGTCCAGGTGAAGGAGAAGATTATTGAAAAAAGGGTGCCTATTTCTCAAAGACCAATCTCTATTGCAGTGGCTGGCACTGCCCCTGGAGTCGGAACGACAACATCAACATTAACTTTGGCGGGTTTTATTGCGAGGCGAAAGTATAGGACGTTATATGTTGAAGCTGGGGAACCAAGTATTGAGGATATTATAGGGTTAGAAATTAGTGAACAGCCTGTGCGTTGGATGCCATGTTTGGATGTTTGTCGGACTAAAGATATGCGAAGTGCTGTTCGTGAAAGGAAATATCAGTATGTACTTGCCGATTTTGGTGCTATAGAACCGGAAGAGTTTGGTGAATTTGATGCGGATTTGAAGCTGGCGATACTGCCGCAGGTCCATCGGTTTAGTAGGGCAGTGAAATGGCTCAATGAAACTAGAGGTGTTCAATTTGTTGCTTCAGAAAGAAAGGTTTGCAGTGCTTGGGGTGCTGCTATTGGCCATATTTTGAATTCTGTTGATGGACATACTGAAAAAGTGCCGGAGGTGAAACTATTATTGACTGCGGATTTCGCGAACTTCAAAGATTCAAGGAACGACAGGGCTGCTGAGGAGATACTGACAAATCTGTTACCTATCGACCCTAGAAAAAATTATTGGATAATTGACTGGTTAAAAGGACAAAAGTAGGTAAGAAAGCCTACTCAAAATATAAGTTTATTAATACCTATTTGCTAATATATTTAGCCGCTTAGAAATAGTAGTTTCACCGAACACTACTCTTTGGGTAAAAGGTTATTTTACCTTTTCAACGATTTGTGCTATACATAATATAACGGTAATTGTATATAAAAAAAGGGTTGACCTCTAATAGTCAACCCCTAAAAATCTAAAAAGTTATTTGTACATTTATTTAGTTGTTGTGAAACTAAAAATATAATCCGTCGGAATAACATTGTCTGCAACGTCTTTCAGTGAATCAACTGGAATGGTAACGGTATAAGGAGTGTTAGATTTCAAGCTAGTATTAGGCTGGATAACTAGTGTATCATTAGATAGCGTTAACTCACAACTAACTGTTTTATTTCGTTCTTTTAAGGTGATACCGTTAAAATTAGCTCCTGGCATTATATTTTCACTGAATTGGACTGTAATGAGTTTGGTAGTAGAAACGTCATTTGCACCATCAACCGGATCAGAACTAATGATGGCTGGTGGAACAGTATCTGCCTCGGTAGTGAAATTAAAATCATAATTACTATCAAAACCATTCCCCGCAAGATCCTGTACCGAGCCGATCGGAACATATGCTGAATAAGTTACGCTATAGTCCAGGCTATTTTCTGGTTTCATGGTCAATACATTCCCGGTTATTGAATTAATCGTCGGAACAATGACGTTGTTATTCTTAAGAGATATGCTGTTATAATTTACTCCTTGCTGAACATCTTCATCAAATGTTAAAGAAATAGATTTATTTATGGAAACATCCACGGCGCCATCAATTGGATCGTTACTGAATATTCTTGGCGGTGTCGTGTCTGGTGGTTCTTTAGTTGTAAAGTTAAAGGTATAGTTTTTATTAAGCCCATTGCCCTTAATATCCGTTACTGAACCTTTGGGAACATATACTGAATAAGTTACGCTATAGTCCAAGTTCTCTGCTGGATCTAAAGTAAGTATATTGTTGCTAATATTATAGACTGTCGAAATTACCGAATTTCCGTTTAGTAAAGATATATCTTCAAAATTATTACCAGGTTGAACGTTTTCGTTAAACATAACGGTAATACTCTTTTCTATTGGTACATTTGTTTCTGCATCTATTGGATCAGTGCTTGTTACTATAGGAGGATAAGTGTCTGCTTGGGTTGAAAAACTGAAACTGTAATCGTTTATCATTATGTTACCCGATAGGTCTTTCACTGCATTATTCGGAATATATACTGTATATGACGTACTATAATCAAGGCTATCTAACGGTTCAATAGATAGAATTTTGTTAGTAAGAACCGAATTAATATTGAATTGGTTATTTCCAGCCTTTAAGGTAATATTGATAAAGCCATCGGCCGGTAATAATTGTTCGCTGAAAGTTATATTAATGATTTTATCTACTGAGACGTCAATAGCATTATCATCGGGATCACTTGCGCTTACTAAAGGTGGAATTTTATCCTCTTTGCCAGCCTTAACTAAGTTTCCCCCTGCATCATAAATGTAAATTATCTCATTACCAAAATCATCTGAAGCCGATGTTAACCTTCCCAAAGCATCGTAATTATATACTGCCCCACTTGCTGGTAAAGCGATTACCATTAAAAATAAAAGCATAAAGGTCATGATTTTACAAACTCTTAGTTTCATTAACTTTCCCCTCCTTATTTTTTGGAAGTACTATTTCCAACGACTTGTTAGGGCTCTCCACACGCTTTATCATGCTCTTTACGACAAGATTAATTTGAATGAATGTAATTAATCATTTTGAGTTATACTTTCAAGCGCCTCCAAAAACTCCTTTGGCTTTTTTGTTCCAAGCAAAATGTCACTACCATTATTCACTTCGATCATCATTCCTTTTCCCCATTCTTGGAATGTATAACCCTTTGGTTTAAAAGTATGTTTATGTGATCTTGACCATTCCCAACGTAATCTTTTTATAGAATCAAAAGACTTTATATAAAAATTCTTAATACTTTCTGGTGGAATTCTTCGGTACGATAAATGTAATGGAAAGAACCGGTAATATACTCCATCAGATTGAACTTTAGTTGTTATATTTCCTGTAAATACTATAAATGGTGCAATTACAGTAACTGGTGAGAACATCAAAACCGACATTAAATCAGAAAATTTGACTAAACTAAATATTCCCATTACCATCATAGGTATAACAAATAGCATTATATGGGTATATCTCAGGTATTGTTTTTCTAAAAAAAGTATTTTTTGACTATTATTCTTCATAAATTACTCGCTCCTAATGGTTTGGGAATAGATTTATTTAAGACTACTCACAGGCTTCTTACCTAATCGAGTTGTGTATGTTGCATCCGTATGAAATTCTGCCGGTACAGGAATTAGAGCTGGAAAACCAATTCCTGCATTAATTTGATGAGTTACAACCCCTTTGCCCGTTACCTGGATATCATAACCACCTGACAAACCCATGCTCACCGAACCACCAGTAGTCGATGATAGTCCTTCAATATCTTCAAGTTTTCCAGTGGGAGAATAACCTAAAGTGATACCTCCTGAAGCTCCCAGCCCGGCACCGCCGCCGGTACTAATTGCAGAAAATACTCCCCATTCGCCAGTATCTTCCTGAGCCAATGAGATTTGAGCTGATCCATGAAATACCCACCAATTTACGCTTCCTTGAAGCCCAATTTCACGATACCAAAGTCCCAGCGGATCAATAAGCGAAATTGGCTGTCCCTTAACATAAGCATAACGATTTAGACTGCCTATATCCTGAACATTACCAAGCATAATGTCCTGGCTTACAAACCGTTTGATCTCAGGATTATAATACCTGGCCCGCATATAATAAAGTCCGTTTGCATCAGTCATTACACCATCCTGCCCGTTATATAGAAAAGGTGTGGAGGTTACGCCGTCACGGCTCAGTAATTCACCGTAAGGTCCGTAATAAAAGCGATCCGTCACATTGCCATTTTCGTCGGTTAAAGCGACCGTACTGCCCCGTAAATCATAATGGTATGTTTGGTAACTGCCATCGGGATTTTCTTGTCCAATTAGTCCTAGGCCATAAACATAAAATGTTTGGCTATTGTTTAGCATGTCAGTCTTAATCAACACTTGACTGAGGGTAGCGTTAGGGTTAATCACGTACTGTGTTTGGTAGACGCTGTCAGTTACACTAACTCTATTATCTTCAGCATCATAAGTATAACTAGTGTCTCCTACACTGATTAGGCGATTATGTGCATCCCATGAGTAAGTCTCCATATTGTGTGCCAAGGGACCGAATATCATATTTCCGTCTGCATCATTACTGATGTCTTGACTATTGTAGTTTATCACAAGATTATCTCTGCCATATGACATATTTGAATCTAGTAAATCCAATTGCTGCGAGGCACTAGAACTTTCATATACAATATTTCCTACTGAATTATAAGAATAGGTGAATTGGTTTATTTTATTGCCATATGGATCCACATCGATTTGCTCAATCATCTTACCAGCTGAATCATAGTTTCGGGTTAATATCGTCCCATCTGGACGCAGCACTTTAACCAAAGTTCCGTTAGCATTATATTCATAAGTAGTTGTACGGCCTGCCCAATCGGTAACACTTGTTAAGCGGTTAGCCGAATCATAGCCATAGTGAACTTGTTTACCCCCAGGATAAGTCAAAGTGATTAAGTTGTCTAGTTCATCATAAGCAAATTGAATAATATCACCATTTATATCAGTATATTTGGTTAGCCGGTTAAGTGCATCATACTCTCTAGATGAAATTTCGGAGTTATAACTAACGCTTAGAATATTTCCATTAGCATCGTAAGTATACGAAACCGTACCTAAAGGATCTATAACGTTAACAAGCCGACCCGCTTCATCGTATTGATAAGTTATTTCCTGCCCACGGCCGTTAATAGATCTTTCAACAAGCCCCTGCGAATTATATACAAAATCTTTGGAGTAAGCATTAACGGTAGTGTTGGATGTTAACCGCCCTACACCGTCAAAAGTAAAATCAATTCGGTTATTATTGGAATCAATTAAAGCTACGCGATTACCGTCCTGATCAAACTGCTGACTGCTACTCCCTCCCAACGCATCTATAGTGCTTAATGGTCTGTTTAATTCATCATATTGATAACTAGTAATATGTCCTGCAGCATCAGTAATTTTAACAAGTCGGTTCAGAAAGTCGTAATCTTTGGTAATAGCATTTCCCAACGCGTCTTTTTCTGTAATTGGATTATTTAATACGTCATAACCAATTGTACTGATTTTGTTCCCTAGAGCATCTATTATTCAAATCCTGTTATCCATTAAATCATATTGATACGTTGTAGTATTACCAAGTGGATCTGTTATTCCTATTAACCTGCCTTTTGCATCAAAGTTATAGGTAGTTATATTACCTTTGGCATCTGTAATACTAACCAAATTATCTTCGCCGTCGTACATGTACGTAATCTTGTTATTTAGGGCATCTGTTTTAGTCGTTAACTTTCCATTGTTGGTATAGGTGAAAGTAGTTATATTTCCCTTGGGGTCAGTTTCAGTAAGTTTGTTTCCCCTGCTATCATAGGTATGGCTTGTTGAATTTCCCAAAGGATCAGTTTTACTAATTATGTTATCGACATTATCATAAGCAATAGTATTTGTTTTTCCAGCATCATCAGTAATAGACACTAACCGTCCGACTGCATCATACTCGTAAGTTGTAGTGTTGCCTGTAGCATCCGTAATAGTTCTGACCTGTCCATTACTATAGGAATATGTTGTTGTATTACCATTAATTAAAAGACACCTGACGATTCAAATCATCAGTAACCATTGAGATTAAGCCATTATCTTTGCCGTATTCTAAAATAAACGAACGTCCGGAGATAGGCTCCGTAATTGTAACTAGTCGCCCGTCAATATCATAAGCAAACACTAATGATTGACCATGTCCATTACCCTGTTCAAGTAATTGGCCTTGTTCATTAAAATGGTAAAAACTTTGGTCCTTACGGGTTAATGTATAGCTACCATCGAGGTTTTTCTTTAGCTTATCGTTTATAGTTGATAAATCTTTAGATGAATATGTTCCGTCCCCGTTGTTTAAAAAATGATTTTTTCTGTTAGCTGACCATCTAATGTCAATATTATTGTCTGATAACAGGTCTAACTTTGTATCAAAATTATGTTCCCAGCCTTTTCCTAAAGCTCCCTCTTCAAGAAGTAAAGAGTTATATCTTAGCTTAAACTCAATTGGCATTGCTCCATGAACCGTCAAAACTTTTCGTTCTAAAATATGTGCACCGGAAGAAGAGTCAACCGGATCAGCTACTAAAGAGGTTTTGTCTTGCGTACTGGGGTCTATTTTTGAAATTGCACTAACAGCATCTTTGCCTGAGATTGCCAAAGTCATTTCATATATATCCATAGTTCCATTATACCAGTCTAGACTGTAAAAGAATTTATTATCGCTGGAATATAAACTAGGACCACTTAAATAAAGGTCATCCGCCAGAAGTACCTTTTCGCCTGTTTCAACATTACATAAATATAGTCTTGTAGTTAATAGAGAAAAATCCAACCAGTACTCAACAAAAGCGGTAGCTAAATCGCCATATATTTCATCATCATCAAGCCATACTGTAAAAGATGTAGCTTCTTCCAATTCAAAGTCTGCTTTATTAATAAACTTATCCCTGTCCTTAGTAATTAAATCGTAAAAATAATAACTTCCATCACTGTATATTAGTTTATTGTTTTTAATCCCGATATAAGTTTCTCCACTATTTAAAGTATACGTCGGTTCACTTTCCCCAATCTTAATAATAATTTCTGGACCAATAAGGAAGTATTCATCTGAAGCATCCGTAACAGCCTCACGCGTTGTGTTTTCTATTGTGTAGATAAGGCTTATAGTAGCAGTCGGAATGTCATATCTATAAACATTAAGCCTATTATTATCAAAATCCGGTTCTTGCCACACTACCGAATTTTCCGTTAGATAGGGGTCCTGAACAAAACCATACTCCCAGTAAGTGCTAGCGCTAAAGTCTAGTTTTTGTGAAGTATTTAAATCCCACAACGCCCATTCACAATTTGAGTCTAGATATAATGCTTTACCATTTTTTACATGAATGTATGTTGAAAAATTCGTCCAAATATCTAAAGGAACCAATTCAGCTAGTTTAGTTTCTAAGTTATAGCTATAAAGTAAGGGGTAATCATTACCCGCTCTAACAAAATATAGATGGTTATCCTTATAATACTGCGGGCTCAGTTCTAAAACGTTCCCAGTTTCTCTAAAAAGAAGATTGCTCTCATAAGCACTGGCTATTGGGCTCATACAAGCGATTATTAAAAACACTAATACCGACACGATAAAGAATTTTTTTTTCATATTTTTTCCTCCTTTTATATTTTTTTACTTTTATCTATGGACTATTAATTCATAAATTGTAGAAACCCTTTGAAATACCGCGAATAGCCTAAATATAGACATATATGACCTAAAATATGTATAGTATGAACCTACAAGATTGAGCAAAAAGGCATTAGGAAACTAAGCCGGTGTCTTTAGACTTAAAAGACCACCCAATAATTTGGATATGATTAGATTAAAAGTGTAGGGTTAAGCCGATTTAGAGAAAATTTTCAAGAATCTCCTCTAAAATATTCGGCTTAATAACAGCAACCTGAGCATCCAAGTGCTAATTAATTGCTGCCAAAGTTGCCTGCCAAAACCAACGTTTCTTAGTCCTAGCATTAGCAAGCTCAATTTTATAATCAACCAGAATACGCTTAAAGGTGCGTTCTACGATAGTTCGTCTAGCATAAACATCCTTCCATGCCTTAGAATTACGAGGAGTAGGCGTAAAAAGACGTAGATCCCAAGAAGGTTTAGTATAGAGAAACCACCCGACCATAATCACTTGAGGAGCAATTAGGCTTTTGGGGGCACTTGCTGTTATCCTTATAAAGAGGGCAGCGCCATTTGATGTGGCACCTATCATTACTAAAGTCCCAATTAAGCATGGGCAAACCCGCAAGGCAAATGGGCGCATCATCATCAACATTGACAGGCCCAGGAAAGGTATTATTACCCGCAGCTCTTTTATTAAGGCCAAAAGGCTTGTGTACTATTAACATCGAGCAGACAGTAAATATCATAAATCATGAGCAGATCAAACTTTTTTCGCGGATTAGGAATATTTTAGAAGATTTCCCTTGAATTTTTATATTAGATGGGCAAAGTCTTGCGGCAATACGTAAATAAGATGGGATTGTTAAAGAAGCCTCGTTCTACAATTACAGGTACTGACTATTAACATTAGGAACTGAGGTAACTTGGTTCGTTGCAGATAGAAGTAACATAATAAACTATTGTTACATTGGAGAGAGGCGCACAATTCTACTGTGGACAAGGGGTTAGGCCATTATTACCATACTGTGGAAGAACGGCTTGTTTAGGAATGTAATATTGTAAATATATGATATACAGGAGATGTTTGCTAAAAAGAGCGAAATAGGGGCGATTAAGGATAAGAAACAGATTAAAAAAGTGAAAAATACTCTCCGGAGGAATGACATTAGGGATTATTTATGTTTGCTATGGGAATTAAACTGGACAGATGGTTAAATGTACTAATATATTGGTTAAATATATTGCTTAAAAAGAAAATTTAAATGTTAAGTCGAATGGTTAAGAGGAATGTAGTGGTGATTTGGAAGGAGTAAAAGGCCTTTTCTAATAGAGCCCTAAAGACTAAAAAAACAAATGAGGCGTAAGAATTAAGACTTTTCAACATAGTTTTGGTACACATGCAGCTTTTTATTATTTTGGTTTTGAGCACTTACTAGTAAACTTATACAATTACATTCAAGACAGTAGTTCTAAGGGTGAATTAGTATACTTATCTATGAACTTGTCGCTCTATCAACAATTGCTAGGAGGTTGGCTACTCAACTAATGGGTAGCCTCCTACCCGATTGTTTCCAAATAGGTCCTAAAATTGGTTAAATATGCCTAAATAAAGGCTAATTCGAATATTAAGAAGAATAAAATCAAAAAAAGGAGAATTGTAACAAAATCCTTAAATAAATATTGATCTAACATTTAGGGGGAGATGCCATTGGTCCATTCTATTCCTTGGTACATTGCATTGGTCGAAAGCGTACCTGAGGCTTTTTTATGTCTTTTACTTGGTTTTAAGGTTTATAATGTCCAAGTGTCTGCTAAAAACTTGTTTATAATTTCGTTGTTTAATGCTGTTTTTACTTACTTTTTAAGAGAATTACCAATTTTGTATGGGTTGCACACGGTGATTATTTTAATCGTTTTAACAGTGCTAACTACCGTTATATACCGGGTACCTCTGTTGAAAAGCTTTATTTGTGTTTTAACGGGAATCTTAATTTTAGGCATAATCCAATTTTTAACATTGCCCATGTTATTTAATATATTTGGCGTTGATTTATCCATAACAGAGGTTAATCCTTGGTGGAATTTTATCTTATTTATTCCTTCAGGAGTCATTATGTTACTTATGTACGTAATCAATAAAAAATTTAATCTTGTCTTATACGATTTGGGCTAGTACAAGGATGATGAACAAAAGGAATAATCATTGGGCAATATTAATTGTTCTGTTACAGACTTTTATAGTGACGATCTTAAACCACTACGTTTACGTAGAAAGAAACTTTTTTGCCTTGGAGGAGTTACTGCCTTATGTAGATGTAATTGTGGTTGTTTTAACAATACTAATTATCTTGTCCATAAGAAAACATGAGGAAGACACAAAAAAATATACTGAAATAAGCTTACTAAAGGAACACTTAAAAAACGTTGAGGAACTCTTGACCTTATTAAAGTCGCAAAAGCACGAACATACAAGGCATATTCAAACTTTGCAGTCAATGCTCTACCTTAACGAAGTATCAGCTGCCAAACACTATTTAGAGGAATTGACTGAAGAATACTGGTACCTACAGGAAATTATTCAGGTGGGGCATCCTGCCTTAACGGTTTTGCTAAACACCAAACAAAAAGTTGCGGAAAGTAAAGGAATTGATTTTGCATTTAGTGTGAAGTGTGATTTGTCTACTATACATGTTAACTCTTGGGAGCTAAGCAGTATTCTAGGTAATTTAGTAGATAATGCGTTGGAAGCTGTCCTTCAGCTCAAAGGTATGAAGCGTGTGGCAGTAGAAGTAAAAAAGGAAAACGGGTTTTTCAATTTTTATGTTATTAACAGTGGGGCTATGCTTTCTAAAAAAGATGTGGCTAAAATATTTGAAGCTGGTTATACAACAAAACAGTCAGAAGCCCGTGGCTACGGTTTGCACTTGGTCAAAAAATTGGTCAGTAAGTACGATGGGCAAGTTAGGGTTATTTTGAAAGAAAAGACAACTTTTATCGTTTCAATACCAGTGAGAGGTGAGGGGAATGTTCAAAAAGCTCTCGTTAGCTCTAGCACATGCAATTAGTAACAATATTGAGATTGAAGAAGCGGTTGGGGTTTATGCATATGGACTAGAGATTGTTTTTGGATCTTTAGTGAAAATAATCATTCTGTTCGCACTATCGTACTTGTTTGGTATTGTAAGACCGCTCTTCTTTGTCCTCTTGGCGTTTGTGCCTATACGCCACTTTGCAGGGGGAACTCATCTGAGTACCTACATGAGATGTCTTGCTCTAGGTGTAATGATGTTACTAATTTTGGCACGTTTATCCTTGGTGGGTATAACCTATAGTTCTCTATTAGGTTTTTTTGCATTTACTGAAATTATAACATTACATTCCATTTATCGTTGGGTTCCAGCCGGAACGGAAAAGAAAACTGTAAACGATCCCAAATTAAGAATGAATAGGAAGGTTAACACTGTCAAGGTTGTTTTGGTAATAACCTGAATTCCCGCTAAATTATAACAAGGTTTCATGATGGCGGATCAATTCCG
>JADQBR010000149.1 GCA_016278515.1 Bacillota bacterium | reverse complement strand
ATGGGAACCAAACAGGTAGTACTTTTCTATTTTAATACCTTGCTGCTTGATGGCGGCTATATAGTCCGAAATAATCTTATCTAGTCTAGTTGTTTCTGTAGACATAGTAGCACTTCCTTTGTCTTAGCGAGGTATTTCGCAGCTACATGGCGAGGGTATTTCTCAACAGCCTTTTGAAGCATTTCAGGGTACCGGGTGTTAATTGCTGCAGTATTTAATATTGAAATGAATTCACGATGTTTCTTATCTAGTTCTGCCTTTGAAAGCTTAGTTAATTTCAAGAGATTATGGATTCTGGGTGGGACGGTTTTGCTACGCTCTGCAATTAATCCTTTCAGCACCTTTTCCAGCGAAAGGTGGCACATGAATACCGTATAAACATATCTTTGGCCAGTATACATAGCCTCAGCAGTCTCGTAATCATATTTAGCTTGTGAAAACCACTCTTCTGCTAGCATACAGTTTTTTCCACCTCTCGGGAAAAATTATAACATATTTGTACCGATATTACAATTACCTGTAAAAGAGTTCCCACTGACGTTTGTTGCTCAATAGCAACGGTATACCCAAGTGCTTCAAGCCGTTTGACAGATTTATTTACAATCTCATTTTTTCGGCGTTGCTTTTTTGGATTGCTTGGTCAAGTGAAAAGATCTCTGCGTCAAGGAAATCAATATGCTGAAGCATTAGGCTCAACATCAGCCTTTGATGTTCGCCCATAAACCCATAAAGTGCTTCTTCAATTAGTGGTATTTTCTTAAGCATTTGTCTAAGTGCCTTGTCTGCCATCGCTTGAACATCATTGCATCCAGCTGCGAGCATATTAAGCATTTGTCGGGACGATTTGCCATTGATTTCGCTTACAACAGAAGCTAACTTAATATTTGCGCCTTCAAAAGGTTGCTAAAGCAAATCTACTGATGTGAATTTCTCCATCAAAATTAAGTTAATAATGATAAACAAGCTAATATTTCTGAGAATTGAACTAAAAACCGCGGACTAAGTCCACGGTTTTTATTAGTCATTACGAATAACGAGAACCTCATCAGATTTTGCACAAATACTATCGATACATGCTACAACAAACACGCGGCCCAAAGTGCCCGACGGGACCACCCATAGTATCTCGGCAACACCAGTGACTGCACTGGGGCAGTCGACACCTATCAGGCGGGCCAATTCACAAGTTTCTGTGCCGGTAGGTTCCAGAAAGAAGAAGGCTCTCGAAACTGGGCGGGTGAATGTTGCCCGAACAATTACCCGGCCGATAAGCTGAACAGCTCCATCAACTGTGGGGAGTTTTTGGCCCGCTTCTGTCAGAAACCTGAGTGAAAGAACCCTAAATTGCGGTTCGGGTGTAACTATAGGAATGCAAATCACCTGCCCAATAAAGATAAGATCGGGGTTTGTGATCTGTGGGTTTGCAGCTAGAATCTGTTGGACTGTCGCTCCAAACCTACGACCAATTAAAAAAAGTGTATCCGCGGCCCGTACAGTGTAAAACTGACCTTCACAGCTTTCGGGTGGACTCGGAATATTCTGCCTTGTCATAGGAGCCAGGGGACGCGTACGTTTCTTATTACTCAACTGAATTACCTCCTGTTAATCTATTGTTAATACATTATATGAAAAAATAGACATAATGAAACAAATTTAATGTGTGAAGGTTGACATTAAAGTAATTATGGAAATATAATCTATTTCATACTGCAGGATTTTTTTTGAAGTAAAGAGATAACTGTTTTTGCTTAATGGAAAAAACAAAAAGAAACTGCGATAAATGACGAACATACCAAAATATTAATTGGGAAGTAGGACATAAATGCTATGTAAGGAACAATAGTTTCGGCAAAGCGAGGTATTAATAGGAGAGGAATTAAGCCATGGTCAGTAAAATTAAACGCATTATAACTAAAGCTCTTGGATGGGCTTTACTAATACTCGGGATTATAGGACTTTTTCTTCCTGTTTTACAAGGGATTCTTTTTCTTTTAATTGGGCTCTACTTTCTTTCACATGAAACGCCATGGGCGGCTAGATTGTTTAATCGGATTAAAAAACGTTATCCAGCTATAAACAACAAGTTTGAAGTGCTCAAGTTAAAAAACAAGAATCGGTTCAAAAAACTATCAAAGAGGGCTTGAGTATTATTGGCTCCTTATTTCTATTTGCTTTTGATGCTGCGTGCCAACATTGCGCTGAATTCAGCCCGGGTTACCGGAGCTTCCGGCTTAAATAATCCATCGGAATATCCTGAAATGAGACCTTGCCCCTGCATTGCAACAATCGCATCATAAGCCCAATGGCTACTCTCCACGTCTTGAAATCCACTGCCCTGCAGGTGTGAGTCACCAAATACCCGGGAGAGGAGGGAGGCTAATTCCGCTCTGGTGATGGACTGTCCTGGTCTAAAGGTGCCGTCTGCATAGCCTGAGATAACCCCGCCCGCCGAAGCAGCTAGTATATCATCATAAGCCCAATGCTTACTTGGTACATCCCTGTATGGGGTTTTTTGACTGTCGGGAAACTGCAGCCAACGCTCCAATATGGCGGTAACTTCAGCCCGCGTTATTTTTGCATTGGGACGAAAAGTATTATCTTGATAGCCGCCTATTAGGCCTTCCTCATAAAGGAAAGTTATATCATCGTAGGCCCAATGCCTGAAAACATCTTTAAAAACGGCATTCTGAACGGGTTGATTACTAAGAAACTGGTTATAGGCCTGCCAAAATGCCGGGTCCTCCAACCCTAAGCGCCAGCTGGCTGCACCAGCTAAATCATACTTATCAATTAAGTTCAGTTTTATTTTTAAGCTGGCAGCATTTTCATACCATATTTCGTGAAGATCTCCATTGTAGTCCTTAAACTTAAGAAGCGGTGATTGGCTTTCATCATCCCATTGGGCTTGCACGAAATAGGTGGCAGCAACATCTAAAACCTGCTGATAGCTTAGTTCGTTGACCCGTTGATTATTTATCCAATGACGGCCATAGAATGGTAAACCTAACATAATTTTTTCGCTGGGTATTACTTCCACTGCCGCCTTAATAACATGATCCACCCAAGGTACCGATGCGATGGGTCCCGGTTTTAACCAATGTTCGTCATAAGTCATTAAAATTACATAGTCAGCGTAGTTTGCTAAAGTTTCAAAGTCATAGGCCTGCATCCAACCAACTGCTGGGAAATTATCCACTGCAGGTAACGCTATGGATAAAGTTTTACCTCTAGAGTGCAGCTTATTTGCCAGCTTTTCTACCAAACTATTGTAAGCTTCCTTATCAGCTAAAGGTATATTTTCTAAATCCAGATTAATACCGTCTAGATTATATTGATCAACTGCAGTTATAATTTGCTTAATTACACTATCCTGATTTATCAGGGCATTATGGGCAGCGGTTTTATCAAAATGATTGCTCACAAAGGGTACAACCCTATAACCTAAATCTTTGGCCTGTTTGATAAAATCTTTATTAACTTTGATTGTTACTTTGCTTTCAGTATTAATGTCAAAGTAGTCGGGCATTACTACATCCAATTCATTTTGAAGGCCTTTTAGTTGATTTAAATCGCTGGTGTCAGACCGCCCATAGAGATATGTAAGTCCTAAGGAATATTGACCAAAAGCCGGTGCCGCCAGTGTGGCAATTAGGCAAAGTGTAATTAATACGATTATTGACCGTTTCAAAAGATAACCCCTTTCAGATCGAAAAATAATACAAATTAACCTATTCAACGATATAAAAGGATTACCTTTCGGTAATATAAACCAAAAAGCACGGGGTTACCGTGCTTTTTGAATCACTATTATTTTTGCTGCTGTTGTTGGGCTTGCTGGATTTGCTGAGCTTGCTGCTGTAATTCATTAGAAGCCTGCTGCAATTCCTGCTGAGCTTGCTGAGCTTTTTGCATAAGTTGTTGTTGCTGCTGCTGCTGGCCAGCTTGCTGTTGAGCATTTTGTTGACCTTGCTGCTGCTTTGATTGCTGCTGCGAAGCCATTTGGCCAATCTCCTGCATATACTGCTGGCTCTTTTGTAGTGCTTGTTGTACCTTTTGGTTAGCTTTTTGGATTTTATCCATTAATAACGCCTCCTCAAATTTTTGTATTGCCCGTACAATTATTAAGATTCCCTGAAAGGAGACGTTTTATTAAACCAATAATTGGATTTAAAAATTTTTAATTATGTCCGTAATGTTTTGAAGTACAAGATTTCTACGTCATCTTCCCTCTATATTAAATAACTCATAAATGCGGTAGCGGTAGTAAAGAAAATTGTCAAACCGATGATATCATTTATTGTAGTGATGAATGGTCCCGAGGCTACAGCAGGATCCAAATTCAAATAATTTATAAATATGGGAACTATGGCACCGGCCAAGGTTGCAGAAATTAAAGTTGCCCACAGGGAAAATCCTACTACAACACCCAAATATGGGTTTCCTTGCCAGATAAAGGCGGCTACGGCAATTATCACACCACAGGTAGTGCCAATAATTAATCCTGTAGCAAATTCCCTTTTTATTATTTGCACCACATCTTTTTTAGTAAATTCACCGAGTGCAAGACCCCTCACTACTATTGCTAAGGATTGGGTGCCGGTGTTGCCTGCCATGTCGGCGATTAAAGGTATAAACGCAGCCAATATTATTACTTGTTCCAAAGTGGTTTCAAAACGGGAGATTATACTTCCCGACATTAAGTCTACAAATAATAGTAGTATTAGCCAAGGTAACCGCCTTTTGGCTGATTGCAATGCAGTTACCTTAATTTCATCCATATGAGGAATAGCCGAGAGGTGCCCGATGTCTTGTGTTGCCTCTTCCTTTAAAACATCCAGCACATCATCTACTGTAACAATTCCCAGTAAAACATTGTTTTCATCAACTACGGGTACAGCTAAGAAGTCATATTTATCGATTACTGATGCCACGTCTTCCTGATCCATGGTGACTGATACTGATACTACATTTTCAGACATGATGGCTTCAATCATCTGTTCCGGCGGTGCCACAATCAGATCTCTTAAAGAGATGACACCAGCCAAACGATTCTTATCGTCTGTAACATAAATATAATAGATAGTTTCTGCATTCGGTGCAATCTTACGTAACTCCGACAAGGTTTCTGAAGCAGTTAAATTACGCCTTATTGCTACAAACTCAGTGGTCATTAATCCCCCGGCTGTTTCTTCCGGGAAGGTTAATAACCTCCTAACTTCGGCAGCGTCTTCGATGCTCATGGAATTAAGTAGGTTTTGGGCATGATCGTCCTGCAGACTGCCTAATAAGTCGGCGGCGTCGTCTGAGGACATCTCATTCAGTACCTCAGGTATTTGTCTGGGTTGAAGTTCTTCCAGTAATACTAGCTGTTCATCAGGATCTAATTCCTGAATAATATCTGCTAGCGTTTCCGTTTCAAGAAAATTATAGATTTTAGCCCTTTCGTCCTGCTCCAACTCTAATAGAAGTTGACTCTGGTCAACAGGGTGGATTTCTTCTAGCAGCAAAGCAAGCTGCTTCTTATCGTTATTTTCTATTGCCTTGCGAAAAATGTTGATGATTTCTGCGGTCATCTTTCTCGCTCCTTTCCCAACAACTGTCGATAAAAATGGATAAGGTTATTTTTACTGAGTATGCCTTTTTTAAATAATCGTCGTCAGATTCCATTTTTACCACCTCCCGGGAAAGTAAACTAAAAAAGCCTTCCACTAACAAGTGAAAGGCATTCCGATAGCATTATAAAAACATATATGCACCAAAAAACACACTTCACTTGTTTAGCTTCGGCACTGTATGGCGTAGGGTTGTATCCCAGCTACCTTAGGTAGAGCCTTAATCCGGCAATACCTGTTGTACCCATTGGCGTCTCTCGACATTTTTGGGCAGAAGCCTATTTCCATACAGGAGCCTCGCCTAACGAAGTTTAGGCATAACTCTTTAAGCAAGTTCTTATTTATTTAAATATACTATACCACTTGCAAATTTTCATGGCAAGCTGGGGAGCCTAGTTTTAGGGAGGTTTTCATATGAAATTAGGAGAACCATTTAAGCCAATGGATCCGGTGTTAATTAATGACATTTTTGATGACAATGATTGGGCCTATCAGGTCAAATGGGATGGGGTACGCATGCTAGCACATTTAACAAATGACGGAGTTAGGTTATTTAATAAGAGGCTGAATGAAAGGACCAGCCAGTACCCTGAATTACTTCCACTCTTAAAGAATTCTGTCAAAGCAGGGGAGGCTATTTTGGACGGGGAGTTTATTGTCCTGAAAAAGGGGAAACCAAATTTTTATGATGTAATTCGCAGAGACGGGGCGCAAAATGAATTTTCTATTAAAACTTTGCAAAGAGAACTGCCGGTAAACTATATGCTATTTGATATTATATATTTAGACGGCCGGGACCTTCGCGCTTGGTCCTGGGAGGAAAGACAGGCGCAATTATCCCAGAATGTTATAGAGAGTGATCGGTTGGTAATAACCGATACGGTTGATGGAGAGGGCACCGCCCTCTTTCACAGCGTTATGCAGCATCAATTGGAAGGCGTTGTTGCTAAGAAACGGTCAAGTAAGTATATTTTAGGTGGAAAAAATAAACTGTGGAAAAAAGCAAAAGTATGGAAAAAAATCGATTGTGTCATCGGTGGTTACACATTAAGCAATAAGCAATTAGCGGCATTTCTTTTGGGAGGTTATCTTGATGGTCAGTTTTATTACATAGGCAAAGTAAACGCTGCATTCAAAGCAGAGGAACAGAAAAAGTTAAAAACTTATTTAGAGAGTATTATAAGATACGACTGCCCTTTTGCCAATATGTCAAAAGTTTCAGAAACCGTCCATTGGGTCAAACCAGAATTGGTGCTCTCAGTAGAATTTTTAGAGTGGACCGATGATTTTAAATTACGCCATCCAAAAATTATAGGATTTAGCAAAGCTGCTTCTAAAGAATGCAGGTTAGTTATAGTTCCTGATTAGTCATAATTTCAAGCAGGAATACATAATATAGTTGTCGAAATCCTTATAAAAGCTATTGTATTAATAGGCCTAACGGCGTAAAATTATTAGGGAAGAGGAGGATTATTGTGGCCCAGAAAAAGTTTAAGTTTGATTATTTAATTAGAGCTGAAGATTGTTGGGATTGTGCAACTTGCGTTAATGAATGTCAAGAAGATGCAGTATTTGTTAATGATGATTTTAGATACGAAATTGATTTGGATAAATGCATTAGATGTGCTAAATGCTTTAAGGCTTGTCCGGTAGAGGCTATTGACAAGACTTCTGCACAAGCTACTGCATAAGAAATAATCTTTTAGAATATCAATACTGCCACCTAAACATGGCAGTATTTTTTTCTATAACTTTCTTGCAAGGATGAGAGTAGATCCAATGTAAAGATAAATATTCTCATCTCCTTATTAGCGAGACTAGTTGAGCTCTATGTTATAATTAAGTTGGAAATTGATGAGGAGGGATCACATGCCTAATTATGATTTTCGTTGTAAGAAATGTGACCATAAATTTAGCAGCAGGGTTAGTTATGAAGGGAAAGATGCAGTAACCTGCCCAAAATGTGACGGAAAAAGCGAACAAATATTTACCGGTTTTCTTTATGCTAAATCTGCCGGTAGTACTACTGGCGCAGGCGGCGGGTGTTCTTCATCCAATTGCAGCGGTTGTTCCGGGTGTTAAGAATTTAACTTCGGACGTTCACTCCTTAGCTCTTAGCTACATAGTATAAGAGAAACGACTAGTGGGGTGCGCGTGGTGGTCTTTAAGAAATTAGCATATTGTCTTCCGGGTAGAGATAACAAGGAAGCATTTACTTTTAAAAAATACCTGACAGACTTAGCAGTCATCGGTTTTAATCTAGATCATAATGCAACGGTCAAAGTACCTAATGGTTTCACCGAATTATTGAGTCTAAAGGATTCCGGGATAAACATCTTAGCCGTTGTTCAGAATTTGGTAAAAGGCGGTTTTGATGGCAAAATGCTGGAAGAGATACTCAGCAGCCGTGACCTACGAAAGAAATTAGTTGAAAACTGCGTGCAGTTAGTCAAAACCTATAATCTATCTGGAGTGCATATCAATTTTGAAGGGTATAAAGGCGACCCGACTCTGTTAAACGGCTTCATGCGGGAATTGTCTTATAGGTTACGACCTAACGCAAGTGTCAGCATTGCGCTGCCGGCGAAAACCAAAAATACCACTTGGTTTAAAGGTTATGATTACTATGGGTTATCCCATTTTAATGATTTTGCATTACTGATGACTTATGATTTGCATTGGCCGGGGGGGGATCCCGGACCCGTAAGCTCGGTTCCTTGGATGGGGAAGGTAGTTAACTATGCTCTCAGCAGGGGCTGGAATGAAAAACAGCTGTTCCTAGGGGTTCCTCTTTATGGCTATGATTGGCCCGAAAAGGGAAAAGCCAAGGCCATACTGCATTCTCAGGTGATGGATTTGTTAGATACCACCTCGCATGTTAGTAATTGGGATGCATATCATGGGGAAAGTCATTTCAGTTATATAAATGACAATATGAAACATTATGTTTGGTATCAAGACATCCAATCTGTAGGCGCAAAAGCAGCCTTGGCACAAACCAAGGGTTTAGCAGGCATTGGTTTTTGGCGTTTAGGATTTCAATTTAACGGAATGTGGGAGGTCTTATAATGACTCAAGAAGTCTCTGGTAATTATCAAAGTGGTTGCCAACGCGCGGCTGAACTGGTAGCGGCAGGAGAACCCTTATTGATGGCGGATTGCAGTGGGTCCGTCTTCGATGCGGACAAGCAGCTGTTTACTATTAAGTATTTCAATCGTTCCTACTATGTGGCTTACCCTTCCGGTCAAGTGTCACCAACAAAAGAGGTTAATGGTGCAGATAAACAAATCCTTCTCTATTATTTAGCTAAAGCCAGTGGGCTGCCGTTGCGGGGAAACTGGCTATCATTTATGCAGCTTCCCGGTGGTCCTCATCATTACGGACCTTTTAAAAAAGAAGCAATTAATCCGTTGGCAAAGAGATTTGATAATGATTTGAAAACTTTTATCAAGGCGGCTAAAGACTTGGGCGCTAAACCATTGGGCATCGGAGACGCCGGTTTCATAATAAGGGCTCTACCCAAAATTCCATTGGGAGTTGCCATCTGGCAAGGTGACGACGAATTCCCCGCCACAGCAAACATAGTTTACGACGCCTCCGCCCCAACCTATTTAACTACAGACACCCTCTACCTCCTAGGTATTCAACTATCTAAAAAACTACTTGAATTCGGGGACGGTTCTCAAATTTGAATTAAATTCAAATCGAGAACCGTCTCCAAATTCAACTTAGGAGTTGTTTGGAGGACCACCTTTGTCTACTTTCATGCCGCCTCTTCCTACGTACGGCGGGGGTTCAATGGTGAATTGAGTATTGGGCTTTTTCCCATCAGCTATTTCGGTGGCAAACTCGGCATTGGTGCCCAAAGGGTCATAAGGCGGTAGGGTTTCGGCTTCATCACCGGCTGAGCGCCTTTGCAGTTTTTTGCCTTGCTTTTGTTTCGGACTAAATTGTTTGTTGAAGTAGGTCATCTAAAACACCCCTTTAGTGTTCTGCATTTGGTGGAAAATGATGCTGTTGATTTTGCGCCGCACTGTATTGTGAGCTAGTAGCCATGTTTTGTTCACTTTGGTCAGTTCCCCCGGTTGCGTTTTGTTTTTGCTTTTGATCCGGTTCAAAAAAATCCAATGCAATTTCAAATGGTGTACTGACTAAGCTCTGCATGATATTTAAAGATCGGTTGATTGTACTGCCAAGGGTTGTGTTGTCATCGTCACCATCCGCGGAGCTGCTCCAGAGTTCCTGAGTTATGGAAAAAGGCATGGTTGCTAGTTCTTCCATCAGGTATAGGTTTTTTCTGATAATGTTATTTAGGGACAAAATCCTCACCACCTATTTGTTCTTTTTGAACGCGATTAGCACAACTTCCTCATTAGGGTTTGTTTCTTCTAAACTTGAATTTAGAGCTTCTTCTAAGTTTTGAACTTCATCCACATCATTATGCGAGAGTGATGCGTATTCGTATCCATTTAAAGACAATCTAAAAACCTCCTTTTAGGTTTACTTATTGTTTAGTATTCCAGAGTAAATCATCAATATGTACTTAAGTATTTTTGTTTTAAGAAAAGATAAAGGACGCTTAAAAATAATGAAACCTAATTTTTGGTAAAAAGTATTTTTTATTTTTGTCTAAAAATTCTTGACACCTTGTGAAACCTTGGGTATACTAAGGTTTAAAATAAACAGAAGGAAACGCGATGCGGAAGACAAGTTGCCGGTAGGTCCCTGTCTATAGAGAGTTGGGGAATGGTGGAAACCCGACGATAAACTAATTGTGCAATATCCCTTCCAAGCTGCACCACCCAAAGTGCAATAAGAGGTTGATTATTACATGAATAGGTGGTTGCCGGACAGGCGCACGCCCGTTATAGCGTCCAGTGTTTTTAGGCACTAAGAGGCTGCAAATCATTTTTGCAGCGAATTTGGGTGGTACCGCGGGTCCTCTCGCCCCATTATATGGGAGTGGAGGGCTTTTTTAATGTCTTAATTTAGTTATACTAGTGCAGAAAATTTTCAAAAAGAGGGAAGTGTACCTAGGGTTCCGCGCCGTTTTATTTGGCGGTGGACTGGACCGAGCGGTACAGACATCCTTAGTTCGGGTGTTACACCGTGGGGATAAAAGACTCAGCGGATAGGTTCCACTCTGTATCACGGGGAGTATCAGAGGAATTTATCTAGGAGTCTCTTTTTAATATCTAAATATCTCTTTTCATTCAATGATTTTTACATTTTACCGGGAGTTATGGATTAAGTCCCGGATTACAAAAGGGGGAAAGTTTTAAAAATGGGATTAACTATTTACTTTGACGGTCAATTCGTAATGGAAGAAGAGGCTAAGGTTTCAGTTTTTGATCACGGGTTACTATATGGCGATGGAATTTTTGAAGGCATACGTGCTTACCACGGTAGGGTATTTAAATTGAAGGAGCACATTAAAAGGCTATATGAATCAGCCCAAACCTTGCAATTAAAGATAGACTTATCCCCTGAGGAAATGACGGAAGTTGTATTGGAAACATTACGTAGAAATGATTTGCAGGACGGCTATATTCGTCTTGTTGTTACTCGCGGGAAAGGCGATCTAGGGTTGGATCCGAAAAAATGTCCTAGAACTACTGTATTCTGTATTGCCGCAGGAATCCGCCTTTACTCAGAAGAGCTTTATGAAAAAGGCATGGCAGTTGTTACGGTTCCTACTAGAAGAAACGTAGCAGAAGCATTAAATCCAAGAATTAAATCTCTTAATTATTTAAATAACATTTTTGCGAAAATGGAAGCTCATCTGTCCAATTCACCGGAAGCCATTATGTTAAATAATGAAGGTTATGTAGCAGAGGCTACGGCAGACAACATCTTTATCGTAAAAGAAGGCATGCTGATTACTCCACCAATTCATGTGGGTATTTTAGAAGGAATTACACGTAATACGGTTATGGAATTGGCAGAAAAGCGCGGTATTCCGGTGCTGGAAAAAGTGTTTACCAGACACGATATTTTTATTGCGGATGAGGTTTTCTTAACTGGTACTGCATCAGAAGTGGTTCCAGTTGTGAAGGTGGATGGCAGAACCATAGCAAATGGCGAACCTGGGTCAATGACCAAAGAACTTACTGCTGACTATAGAGAATTGACTAAAGTTGACGGACCAAAGATCAATAAGTAAAGCCAAGTGCGTTTCGGTTAACTTCAAATAAAAGATCAAAGACATCAATAATAATAAAAACAGCTTAAAGGAGTGGTTAACTTTGAATAGTGATCGCATGAAAAAAGGTATTGGCAGGGCACCACACAGGTCATTATTGAAGGCCAACGGCCTTACAAAGGAAGAGATAGAAAGACCGTTAATAGGAATAGTAAACTCTTTCAATGAAGTGGTACCGGGACATATTCATTTAAGAGAAATTGCTGAAGCCGTTAAAGCCGGGGTGCGTATGGCTGGTGGTACACCATTGGAATTCCCTGCGATTGCGGTTTGTGACGGATTAGCTATGGGTCATAAAGGAATGAAGTATTCACTGGCAAGCCGGGAACTAATTGCAGATTCTATTGAGATTATGACCGAAGCCCATGCTTTTGATGCACTGGTACTTATACCTAACTGCGATAAGGTAGTGCCGGGAATGTTAATGGCTGCTGCTAGGCTTAATGTGCCTTCCGTTTTTGTCAGCGGCGGGCCAATGCTGGCTGGTAAACTGAACAATCAGATCATGGATATTAACACTGCATTTGAAGCAGTTGGTGCTTATGAATCGGGAAAAATTGATGATGAGCGTTTGGAAGAAATAGAAGATAATTGCTGCCCTGGTTGTGGGTCTTGTGCAGGCATGTTTACTGCTAATTCCATGAACTGTTTAACCGAGGCATTAGGATTAGGTTTGCCTGGTAACGGCACTATTCCCAGTGTTCACGCTGGTCGTAAACGCCTTGCCAAGCAGGCGGGCATGAAAGTGATGGAGGTGCTCAAGCAGGATCTAAAGCCATTGGACATATTGACTGAGAGCACTTTTGAGAACGCATTAATAGTGGATATGGCTATGGGCTGCTCCACCAATACAGTATTACATTTGCCAGCTATTGCCCACGAGGCGGGTATTAAGATTGATTTAGAAAAGATAAATGCAATCAGTGAAAAAACACCGCACTTATGTAAATTAAGCCCGGCCGGGGAACACCATCTGGAGGATCTGGATCAGGCCGGTGGAATTTCCGCGGTAATGAAGCAGTTAAATGATTTAGGATTAATTCATGCAGACTGTAAAACTATTACTTGCAAAACCGTTGAGGAGAATCTAGAGAAGGCCGCTGTTAAAGATAGCGATGTAATTAGATCGAAAGAAACTGCATACAACGCTAAAGGTGGTCTAGCTATTCTTTGGGGTAACCTTGCCGCTAAAGGCGCTGTAGTCAAAAAGGCCGCTGTAAGTGAGAAAATGTTGGTTCATCAAGGGCCTGCTCGAGTATTCGAGGTTGAGGAAGATGCTATTGAAGCAATCTTAGGTAAAAAAATCCAGCCTGGTGACGTAATTGTTATTCGTTACGAGGGGCCTAAAGGCAGTCCGGGAATGCGGGAAATGCTTTCCCCAACCGCCGCCGTTGCAGGCATGGGCCTTGATGAAAAAGTTGCTTTAATTACGGATGGACGTTTTTCCGGAGCCAGCAGAGGGGCTTCCATCGGACACATTTCACCTGAGGCCGCTGAGGGCGGTATCATTGCTTTGGTTAAAGAAGGGGATACTATTTCCATAGATATTCCAAATAATAAATTGGAATTGTTGGTAGATGACGCTGAACTAGAAAAGAGACGTGCAGAATGGAAAGCGCCGGAGCCTAAGATTACAAAGGGATATATGGCACGTTACGCAAAACAAGTGACTTCTGCATATACAGGAGCAGTTTTAAAAAAATGACGGAGGTGAGGAAAGTTGGGGATTCAATGAAAGCGAAAACATTGACAGGTGCTGAAATATTAATAAGAGCGTTGAAAGAAGAAGGGGTAGAGGTTATTTTTGGCTACCCCGGTGGTCAAGTACTGCATATTTATGATGCTCTTTATAACGAGAAACAAATTAAACATGTATTGACCCGGCACGAACAGGGGGCGGCCCACGCTGCAGATGGATATGCGAGAGCTACTGATAAGCCAGGTGTAGTATTGGCTACTTCCGGTCCGGGTGCTACAAATTTAGTTACCGGCATTGCCACAGCATATATGGACTCCGTTCCGATGGTAGCCATAACAGGACAGGTTGCCTGCAATATGATCGGAAAGGATTCTTTCCAGGAAGCAGATATCACAGGTATTACCCAGCCTATTACCAAGTACAGTTATCTGGTAAAGGATGTTCGGGATTTGGCAAGGGTAATACATGAGGCCTTTCATATTGCTTCTACAGGCAGGCCGGGTCCGGTTTTGGTAGATATACCGAAAGATGTAGCTGTTTCGTCAACAGAGTTCGTCTATCCGCCGGAGTTTGATTTGCCGGGCTATAAATATATCTATAATGGTGTTACCGCTAAACTTACCCAGGTTGTTGAGGCAATAAAGAAGGCTGAAAAGCCGCTGATATATGCCGGCGGGGGGATCAAAGCATCGAGAGCCCATGCGGAATTATTGGAGTTTGCAGAAAGGATTAATGCACCGGTAACAACTACCATGATGGGAAAAGGTGCCTTTCCCGATGACCATCCATTGGCCCTCGGTATGCCTGGAATGCACGGCACTAGTTACGCTAACTACTCATTATCCGAATGTGATTTGCTAATTGGCTTGGGAGTGCGTTTTGACGACCGGGTTACGGGTAGAATTGATGCCTTTGCACCAAACGCTAAGGTTGTTCATATTGATATCGATCCGGCCGAGGTGGGCAAAAACGTACAAATTGATATTCCGCTGGTGGGTGACGTGCGAAAAATACTGACTAGCTTACTCAAACAAGTAACCGCGAAACAACACAAGCCTTGGCTGGATACTGTCTATCAGTGGCGGCGGGAGTACCCATTAAAATACTGCACCACGACGGACGTGATTAAACCACAGTTTGTAATTGAAGAAATATATAAGGCAACAAACGGAGAGGCATTTGTCACGACTGAAACCGGCCAGCATCAAATGTGGGCGGCCCAGTATTATAAATGTAAATACCCGAGGCAATTCATGTCATCCGGCGGTCTAGGCACCATGGGTTATGGTTTTCCGGCCGCACTTGGTGTACAGATGGCTTACCCCGAATCAATAGTCTTTGACATTGCTGGTGACGGGAGTATTCAAATGAATTCCCAAGAATTGGCTACGGCGGTGCATTATCAACTACCCGTAAACATTGCAATCTTAAATAATAACTTTCTGGGCATGGTACGACAGTGGCAGGATTTATTCTTAGATAAACGGTACTCCCATACAAGATTGGAGGGTAATCCGGACTTTGTGAAGCTTGCCCAGGCTTATGGGGCGGAAGGTCTGCGGGTGGAAAGACCTGAAGATGTAAGATCGGCCATCGAGCAGGCGATTAAATCGCCGAAACCTTTTGTATTGGATTTTGTGGTGGAAGAGGAAGAGAATGTCTTTCCCATGGTACCACCCGGAGGTTCGCTAAATAAGATGCTGGGAGGTAGCGATTAATGAAGCATACATTATCGGTATTAGTTGAAAACAGGCCTGGTGTACTAACACGCATCGCCGGGCTCTTTGCCCGCAGGGGTTTTAATATAAACAGCCTGGCGGTAGGAGAGACGGAAGACCCGGAAGTTTCCCGCATGACTATAGTTGTAGATGGAGAAGACGAGAGAATTATAGAACAGGTTACCAAGCAGCTAAACAAATTGGTTGACGTAATTAAGCTAAACGACATTACACAAGATGAGTTTGTAGATAGAGAATTGATAATGATTAAAGTTTGTTGTGATTCCTCAAATCGTGCGGAAATAATTCAGATTGTGGATATTTTTAGGGCCCGCATCGTAGATATGGGAAGAAATACGGTAATTATCGAAGCTACCGGAGACGGCGGCAAGGTTAGTGCCATAGAAACATCTTTAAAGCCTTTCGGTATCAAAGAATTGGTTAGGACAGGCAAAGTTGCATTGGTACGCGGGGCAAAAAATCGGCACAATGAATAGTTAGTAATTTCGTTGAGGAGGTGAATTGATTGGCATCAACAATAACAGGAGCGCAAGCTTTAGTTAAAATATTAGAAGCAGAAGGCGTGAAACAGGTATTTGGTTATCCAGGTGGTGCGGTATTACCTATTTATGATGCACTGTTGGATTCAGAGATAGAACATGTGTTAGTAAGACACGAACAGGGCTCCGTTCACATGGCAAACGGCTACGCTCGTACTTCCGGGCAAGTGGGTGTATGTATGGCTACTTCTGGGCCTGGTGCTACCAATTTGGTAACGGGTATTGCGACAGCTTACATGGATTCCGTACCTGTAGTAATTATTACTGGCCAGGTGGCCACCAGTATGGTGGGTACTGATGCTTTTCAGGAAGTTGATATTACGGGTATTACCATACCGATTACCAAGCATAACTATTTGGTTAAAGAAACAAAAGATATCCCCAGAATCATGAAAGAGGCATTTCACATTGCCCGTTCCGGCAGGCCGGGTCCGGTTTTGGTTGATATCCCAAAGGATGTCGCATCAGATATTTGCATTGCCGAGCCCTCAGATAAGGTTGAACTGAGGGGTTATAAGCCCAACTATAAAGGCCATCCCCAGCAGATTGAACGGGCGCTGAAAATGATTAATCAATCCCAAAAGCCTGTAATTTATGTGGGTGGCGGGGTCATCAATTCAAGGGCAACGGAACAGTTACTGGAATTTGCAGAGAAGGCACAGATTCCTGTAACTACCACATTAATGGGTTTAGGTAGTTTTCCCGAAAACCATAAATTATCATTGAGAATGCTGGGCCTGCACGGGACTCCTTTTGCTAACTATGCAGTTACTCAAGCAGATCTGTTAATAGGCCTGGGAGTTCGCTTTGATGACCGGGTAACCGGTGCAATAGAAAAGTTTGCCCCTCAGGCCAAGATAATTCACATTGACATCGACCCTGCGGAGATTGGCAAGAATGTGGGGGTAGATGTACCTATAGTAGGTGACCTGCGGCTAGTATTGATTGATTTAATAAGTAAACTTGAGCCCCAGGAACACTCTGAGTGGCTGGAACAAATCAGACGGTGGAAGGCAGAACATCCTTTGCAATACGGCCAAGGGGGAAAACTGCGCCCTCAATATGTTATGGAGAAGTTGGGCGAGCTTACTAATCATAATGCCTTAGTTACCTCCGACGTAGGCCAGCATCAAATGTGGGCAGCGCAGTACTATGCCTTCGAACGGCCCCGGGGCTTTTTGACTTCCGGCGGTCTGGGAACAATGGGCTATGGTTTCCCCGCAGCTATTGGTGCTCAGATGGCTGATCGTGATGCATTAGTAGTGGCCGTGACGGGAGATGGCAGTTTCCAAATGGCTATGCAGGAAATGGGCACGGCGGTGGAACAAGACTTACCGATTAAAATAATGCTGTTTAACAACAACTGCTTGGCGTTAGTACGTCAACTCCAGCATTTTTATTGTGATAAACGCTATACGGCTGTCAACTTTACCGGTAACCCGGATTTTGCAAAATTCGCTGAATGCTATAATGCGGTAGGCCTAAAAATAGAAACACCTGAGCAGGTGGAACCGGTACTGAAAGAGGCATTGAATAATGGCAAGCTGACCATCATTGAGGTTAAGATCAGTGAGGAAGAATTGGTTCTTCCCATGGTTCCCAATGCGAGAGGTTTGGATGAAATGGTTGAATTCCCATATGGGGAGGAGTGAAATTATGAGTAAACGCGTTTATATTTTTGACACCACTCTGAGGGATGGAGAGCAATCCCCCGGAGTAAGTCTCAACGCTAAGGAAAAATTGGAGATAGCTATCCAACTGGCACGGATGGGGGTAGATATCATTGAAGCTGGTTTTCCCATTGCATCTGAAGGTGATTTTCAGGCCGTTAAGTTAATTGCAGAAAACGTAAAGGGACCGACTATTACAGGACTGGCAAGGATCTCTCCGGTGGACATTGATAGAGCCTGGGAAGCGGTAAAATACGCTGAAAAACCACGTATTCACATTTTCATTGCTACCTCGGATATTCATATGAAATATAAATTAAGACTATCCCCGGAGGAAGTATTGGAGCAAACCATTAAAGGCGTAAAGCATGCAAAACAATATACTGAAGACGTGGAATTTTCACCAGAAGATGGTTTTAGGAGCGACTTGGGTTTCATTTGTCAGATAGTGGAGGCAGCCATAGACGCAGGTGCTACCACTATCAATATCCCGGATACAGTGGGTTATGCTACGCCGGGGGAGTTCGGGAAATTTATTGCTGATATTCGCAGCAGGGTGCCAAACATAAATAAAGCCATTTTAAGTGTGCATTGCCATAATGATCTCGGCCTGGCAGTGGCTAACTCTTTGGCAGCAGTGGCAAATGGTGCGCAGCAAGTTGAGGGTGCAGTAAACGGGATAGGTGAAAGAGCGGGGAATACGGCCATTGAAGAAGTTGTCATGGCACTTCATACCCGCAAGGACTATTTTGATTACTATACCGACATCAACACCAAAGAGATTTATCGAACCAGTAAACTGGTAAGCCGCTTAACGGGTATGAGCATTCAACCAAACAAGGCAATAGTAGGTAAAAATGCCTTTGCCCATGAGTCAGGAATTCACCAAGATGGTGTCTTAAAGGAACGCACCACCTATGAAATCATGAATCCTGAAATGATTGGTCTGATTCAAAACAACCTAGTACTGGGAAAACATTCAGGACGGCACGCCTTTCGTCAACGTTTGTTAGAGTTAGGCTTTGAACTTGAACAAGAAGAAGCGGATAAGGCTTTTAGACGTTTCAAAGATATGGCTGATAGTAAAAAAGAAATAACTGATCGAGATATTGAGGCAATAGTCGAGGCAGAAATCCGCAGAATTCCCGAAAAATTTCATCTGGAGCATCTGCATGTTTTCTCAGGCAACCGTACTGTGCCTACGGCAACGGTAGGCATAGTTATCGACGGCGAACTGCGGGAGGAAGCTGCGCTGGGCGAAGGTTCAGTGGATGCAGCTTTTAAAGCAATTGATAAAGTGACAAATTTGCAAGTGAACTTACTGTATTATAACCTCAATGCCATTACCGGCGGCACCGATGCCATCGGTGAAGTAACGGCAAAAGTTAAGTATGGGGATCGGGTGTTTATCGGGCGCGGCATCAGTACCGATATTATAGAAGCCAGTGCCAAGGCCTATATTAACGCTATAAATAAGCTGGTATATGAAGAAGAAAATGAGCTGCAGAAAGTAAAGTAGAGGGGGAGTAAAGTTTATGGGGATGACTATAACCGAAAAAATCCTTGCCCGCCATGCCGGATTGGATAATGTGGAGCCGGGACAGTTGATTAATGCCAAGTTGGACGTGGTGCTGGGTAACGATATCACGGCACCGGTTGCAATTAGGGAATTTGAGAAACTGGGAATGGATCAAGTATTTGATAAAAAACGAGTAGTTTTAGTGCCTGACCATTTTATTCCTAATAAGGATATTCAGTCTGCGGAACAGGCATTGGCTATGCGAACGTTTGCTAAGAAACACGGTATAGTTAACTACTTTGAAGTAGGTAGGATGGGAATTGAACACTGCTTATTACCTGAAGCGGGTCTGGTATTACCTGGCGATCTTATTATCGGCGCTGACTCCCATACCTGTACTTATGGGGCGTTAGGTGCCTTTGCAACCGGAGTAGGCAGTACCGACATGGCTGCTGCTATGGCTACCGGTGAGGCTTGGTTTAAGGTGCCTGAGACTATTAAGTTTGTCTATCACGGCAAATTAAAGCCATGGGTGGGCGGTAAGGACTTAATTCTCCACACAATTGGAGACATTGGGGTGGACGGTGCCCGTTATATGGCTATGGAATTTACAGGTGAAGCCATTGATGATTTATCAGTCGAAGGCAGACTCACCATGGCTAATATGGCCATCGAGGCTGGTGGTAAAAACGGCATCATTGCGCCTGACCATAAAACATTAGATTATGTTAAGAAACGCGCTAAAAGAGATTACCAGGTTCTTGCAAGTGATCCCGATGCCAAGTATGCTAAAGTGATTGAATATGACGTTAGTGAACTGGAACCGGTTGTTTCATTCCCGCATTTACCGGAGAATACTCGTCCTATTAGTGAAGTAGGGAATATAACTATTGACCAAGTAGTGATCGGTTCATGCACTAATGGCCGGATAGAGGATTTAAGAGTAGCTGCAAAACTACTTAAAGGCCATAAGGTTCATAACGAAATCCGTGCCATAGTTATTCCCGGTACTCAAGAAATCTACCGCCAAGCTATGACGGAAGGCCTTGTGGATATTTTCATTGAAGCCGAAGCAGTCGTAAGCACACCAACTTGCGGACCTTGTTTAGGCGGGTACATGGGTATCTTAGCCAAAGGTGAGCGGTGCGTCAGCACAACCAATAGAAACTTTGTCGGGCGGATGGGCCACCCTGAAAGTGAAGTATATTTAAGTGGGCCGGCGGTAGCTGCTGCAAGTGCGGTACTCGGCAGAATAGCTAGTCCTGAGGAGGTGCTGTAAATGGAATTTACAGGTAGGACATGGAAATTTGGCAGTGACGTGGATACTGATGCTATTATTCCGGCGCGATATTTAAACACATCCGAACCGGCAGAACTGGCAAAACACTGTATGGAAGATGCGGATGAGACTTTTTATGACAAGGTTAAAACCGGTGATATCATTGTGGCCGGAAAGAACTTCGGTTGCGGCAGCTCTCGGGAACATGCGCCAATTGCCATTAAGGCAGCTGGGTTGTCATGTGTCATTGCATTTTCATTTGCCCGCATTTTTTACCGCAATGCCATCAACATAGGATTACCCATTTTCGAATGCGAAGAAGCGGCTAAAGATATCGCAGAGGGTGATAAGGTAAAAGTAGATGCAGACTCAGGAAAAATAGTCAATTTAACTACGGGCAAGGAATACCAAGCGGTTCCATTCCCTGAGTTTATGCAGAAACTTATTGATGCAGGTGGACTTATGAAATATGTTGCCAAGGAGGCGAAGCAACGTGCCTAAAATCTTGGTGTTGCCCGGGGATGGTATCGGTCCGGAAATTGTACCGGAGGCAGTTAAAGTATTGGAGAAAGTAGCCCCTAAATATGGCCTAGAATTGGAATTTCAAGAAGGTTTGATAGGCGGCGCCGCTATCGATAAAGTAGGTAAATCACTGCCCGAAGAAACCTTAGAGGCTTCCCGTGCCAGCGATGCAGTGCTTTTAGGTGCTGTGGGCGGGCCTAAATGGGATACCCTGCCTGCTAGCGAGCGCCCGGAAGTAGCGGCCTTACTACCTTTAAGAAAAGGTTTGGGACTCTACGCCAATATCAGACCATGCCTTTTATACTCTGCTTTAGCAGACTCATCCACCTTGAAGAAAGAAGTAGTTGAAGGAACCGATTTAGTAGTTATTCGTGAGTTAACAGGCGGCCTTTACTTTGGTAAAAAGTCACGAGAAACCTATACTTTTTCTTCCGGTGATAAAACCGAAAGTGCGGAAAGGGCGATAGATACCTTAGTCTACACTACGCCGGAGATAAAGCGCATCTTGGCATTGGCCTTTGATTTGGCCAAAAAACGGTCAGGGAAAGTGACGTCGGTTGATAAGGCCAACGTATTGGAAAGCTCTCGTTTATGGCGGGAAACTGCGGATAAAATGATAGAAGAATACCCGGAAATTAATCTGGAACATATCTACGTAGATAATTGCGCTATGCAGCTGGTCCGTAACCCAAAACAATTTGACGTTATTGTGACAGAAAATACTTTTGGCGATATTCTTAGCGACCAGGCATCCATGCTGAGTGGTTCCATAGGCATGCTTCCTTCAGCTAGTGTTGGCGGGGAAGTAGCACTGTATGAGCCGTCCCACGGGTCCGCTCCGGATATTGCCGGTAAAGATTTGGCAAACCCCATAGCAACTATTCTTTCAGTAGCAATGATGCTGGAAATAACTTTTGACTTACCTGATGCGGCTCAGTCCATTCGTAAGGCAGTAGGTGATGTGCTGGAAGCAGGCTATCGCACAGGTGATATTATGTCACCCGGCTGTCGGCAGGTGGGTACTGTTGAGATGGGTGCATTGATTAGAGAAAGATTATAAGCAGACGAAGCTCTAAACCCTTGTGAGGTGAGCTCAGTATGAGCAAAGTATATATCTTTGACACTACTCTTAGGGATGGATCTCAAGGTGAAGGCATCAGCTTAAGTGTCCAGGATAAATTAAAAATTGCCCAAAAATTAGATTATTTAGGCGTCGATTATGTGGAAGGCGGTTGGCCCGGATCCAATCCAAAGGATTTGGAGTTTTTTAGGCAGGCTAAGAGGTATCCCTTGTGCCATGCCAAACTGACTGCCTTTACAAGTACTCGCCGTCCACACCTGTCAGTGCAAGAAGATGCTAATCTGAAAGCGGTAATGGATGCCAAAGTTGATGCGGTTGCTGTTTTCGGAAAGAGTTGGGATTTACACGTTTACAGAGCGCTAGAGACAACATTGGAAGAGAATATTGCTATGATCAGAGAGACGGTTGAATATTTTAAAAGCAGCGGGTTGGAAGTAGTTTATGACGCAGAACATTTTTTTGACGGATACAAGCAAGACAAAAAATATGCCATGGATACGCTTGAAGCTGCAGTAGAAGGTGGGGCGGATTGGATAACCCTCTGCGATACTAACGGGGGGTGCCTGCCCGAGGAGATCGTTTCGATGATTAATCAGGTTCAGAGCAAACTGTCAGTCCCCATTGGAATTCATGCTCATAATGACGGTGAACTGGCGGTTGCCAATAGCATAGCTGCGGTAAACGCTGGAGCCATCATGGTTCATGGGACAATTAACGGTCTGGGTGAACGCTGCGGCAATGCCAATCTGTGCTCTATCATTCCTAATTTGGAGCTAAAATTAGGATATGATTGTTTATCGAAAGGACATCTGGAAAGATTAACCGAAATTTCTCTTTACATTAGCGAAGTAGCAAACAATAGGGTGCCCAATAACCAAGCTTTCGTCGGTAAAAGTTCCTTTGCCCATAAGGGCGGGATTCACGTTAGTGCGGTTTTAAAGGACCCCAGTACATATGAACATATTGAACCGGAAAAAGTTGGCAACAAAAGGCGAGTATTGGTTTCAGAGTTAAGCGGAGCCAGTAATCTCAGATATAAAGCCGAAGAGCTTAATATAACTGAAATGCTAAAAGATAAGGATCAGTCAAAGGAATTGATAAGTACAATAAAGCATCTGGAACATAAGGGATACCAATTTGAAGGGGCCGAAGCATCTTTAGAACTTCAGATTAAGAAGGCCCTTAAAGAGTACCGGGAGCATTTCCAACTTGAATCATTTAAAATTCTTGTGGAAAAAAGAAAGAATCAAGAATCATTGTCCGAGGCAATCATAAAGATAAGGGTGGAAGATCAGGTAGTGCATACTGCTGCAGAAGGCAATGGGCCTGTTAATGCGTTGGATAATGCCATTAGAAAGGCTTTGGAAGAAATTTATCCGGTGATAAAAGACATGCACTTAAGCGACTATAAAGTACGTGTGCTGGATGAAAAGGATGGTACCGGTGCTAAGGTGCGGGTGCTCATTGAATCTCAAAATAAAGAAAATTCCTGGAATACGGTAGGAGTTTCCCAAAATATTATCGAAGCAAGTTGGCAGGCGTTGTTAGACAGTATGGATTATGCACTATTGGCTCACGAGAAAAAACAGGGATTGGAAAAACTGGAACAAGTAAAGTAATTATAAAAGGGGAACTTTTAATGGTAGCAGTAATTGGGGTACTGTCAGCATTCTTGGCGGCTATTTTTGTCTTGAATCGTTGGCACAATTTCGGTTTAGCAATGTTAGTCAGTTCTGCTATAGTGGCTCTAACCGGTGGATTTAGTGTTAGTCAAGTTTTAAGTATATTTTGGCAGAGTGCCACTATGCGCGTCACTCTTGAACTGCTGTTGGTAGTTGCTTTAATTGATATGTTAGGTTTTATTCTTAAAAAGACTGGCACATTAGAAAAAATCGTGCAAAAAATGTTAATTGTCTTGAAAGATGTTAGGTTATTGGTAATTACAATTCCAGCAATAATCGGTTTATTGCCGGTTCCGGGAGGCGCTGTTATGTCCGCACCTCTAGTCGTAGAAACCGGGAAGAAAGCCGGGTTATCTCCTGAACGGCAAGCTGCTGCTAATGTGCTGTTTAGGCACTTTGTTTATCTTGTCTTCCCACTTTACCCTACCCTTATCTTGGCAAGTGATTTGAGCGGAATACCCATCATGGCCTTTGTTAAACACCAATTTTGGCCAATGGCAATAGGCCTGGCAGTTAGTATTATAGTTTTATTTCGGTTTAGCGATAAGAGGGAAGAACGAGAAGTTACAGAAGATAAATGGCTGGATGCATTTATACGCCTAATATACTATGCTTTGCCTATCATAATTCTGTTATTTTTAGCCTTAGTGCTGCAGGTTGATTTTTCTATCGCTGCCGCTGGGGGGATACTGACGGCACTACTGTCCGGGGTAAAATCCGGTGGACAATTCGTTGATAGGGTCAAGTCTTATGTGTTGCCCAGTGTAGATTGGAACCTGTCTGCTGCGGTGTTAGGGATTATGGTTTTTAGAGGCTATGTGGAGGCCTCAGGTGCTATGGGTACTCTGGCTAATCAATTGGAAAGTGTGGGAATACCTGTTTTGGTATTGGCCGTAATTGTTCCATTGCTTACAGGTACTGCAACTGGTGCATCTTTAGCTGGGGTAGGAATCCTATTTCCTCTGTTTATGCCATTAGTTCCTGCAGGAATGGATAAAGTGGCCTTTCTATCTCTCATCTTTATCAGTACGATGATTGGTTATATGGCTTCACCGGTGCACATGTGCTTAGCACTAACAAGGGAAGTCTGTCAAGCTCGTTTCGGAGGAATGTATCCATATCTAATTCCGCCATTGGCGGCAGTACTACTCACGGCAGTTATATTGGCAATTATTTAAGTCCAGGCGATAGCCTGGACTTTACACATGTATAGGAAATCATGGGTTTTGGATAATTTCCTATACATGGGGGGGTTATTAAGGGGGGGTGCCCCCTTATATTAATAAGGAGGGTCACAGGGAACCGACCTAGGGAACCATTGGTTCCCTGGGTAAGAACAAAAGCATAACCGCTTAAAGCCGTAAGGCATGAAAATACTTTTGTTCCTGTTTAGTGTATTGTGGGCTGCTCAGTTTGAGGCAGTGTATTTGTTTGCAGATAGGGTTTGAAATCGAACTCCTCTGTCTCATCCACCTGTACAATAGTCTGTTTCCGCGCTGATTCCAGGATGGCAAAGATAGTTATGGCATCACCAAACTCTAGTTCAGGTGGAACTGACAATGCTTCTTCACCTGACGCGGCTTTATGGAAATTGAGCAGTTCATAATAGTAGCCCTGCTGTGCTTTATAAGGGATTTGTTTGCCGCTCCCATCATTATAGGCTATATTGACGGTGCCGCAGTCTCTTTCCTCTAAGAAAATTTCTCCCTTGGTGCCAAAAATCCTTAAACCAACTAAAGGCCGCTGCATTTCCTTACCAGCAGAGAAGAATGTGAATTGGCCGATAACCCCCGAAGTGAAACGCATATTGGCTTGAATTACCGAATAAGGGGCGAAGTCCTCTTTTTGCTCTTTCCCAAATGCATGAACACTATGGACGGCACCAAGTATATGGCGTAAAGCACTCATGTCGTGTACTCCCGTATCTAAAAAGGCCCCACCGGGGAAATCCGGGTGCTGCCGCCATTCTACGGCAGGAAACTTGTTCTTTAACATATCTTTAGGAAAATCGACTACGCGATTTTGGATGAAGTGATATACCTCCCCGATGTCCTTATTCCTTACTAAGTCTCTAATAATGTTTATCTCGTCATTATATCGGTAGTTTTCTGCAATAAGAATTGGAATGTCAAATTTTGTCGGTAGCTGTTTGGCTGCTTCCGCCTGTTCCCTAGTCGGGGCCAGAGGCTTTTCGCAAATGATAGGTTTGCCTGCTTTGGCTATATCTTCCGTCACCTTAAAATTAAGCTCAATAGGAACCATAATATCAAAAGCATCTATATCGTTTCTATTTAGCATTTTCCTGTAGTCATCATAGATATCTTTTGGAGATAGCCCTAAAGTTTGTTGCCAGTTTGCTGCTTTCTCTATTTCTAAGTCACAGATAGCGGTAATTTTAAACTTGTCTTGTAATTTCTGGTATGCCGGATAGTGCAGTCTTTCAAATGCCATTCCCATACCAACAATACCCATTCGTAGTTTCTTCATATATTTTCTCCTTTCAGTTTTTCTTATTTTGTCTTGCAGCGCTAAATTTATACAATTAAGCATAGCTGCTTTTCATATCATAGCAATAAGGGGTGGAAATCATTCTTAATCTGTGGCAAGAATACTATACTCGAGATAAATGGAAACTATTAGATAAAGAATTAAGTTTCTAATAAAAGGAATTCTAAAAGAGATGTAGAAAAAATCAATTAATACAAGCTATTTTGCTAATTAAGCGGTATTCGGGGTGTAATGCATGCTATCACAACTAAAATTTCTAAAGTTTTATGGTCCCCTTGATTTTATTTTGATTATTATAGACATTTCTATAGTAGCATTTGTCCTTTACAAAGGGATAATGCTGATTAAGGGTACCCGAGCCGTGCAGCTGCTAAAAGGTTTGGCAGTCCTCTTTGTCGCCTCGTTTATTAGTGAAATATTAGGCTTTACAACAATTAACTGGATGTTGGATCAGACCCGTATTGCCATTCTTGTCGGTTTGCCTATCGTTTTCCAACCTGAGCTTCGAAGAGCACTGGAACAGTTGGGTAGAGGTAAATTTTTTGCTCGACCGCTTTCTTCTCTTGGTGCAGAAGATATGTCCCGCCTTATTGGGGAGATTATCCGTTCTGTTAATGTTCTGGTAAAGAATAAACACGGTGCACTCATAGTAGTTGAAAAAGAAACGGGCTTAAACGATTACATTGAAACCGGCGTCAAACTGGACGGAGTTGTCTCAGTAGAGCTGCTGGTTAATGTTTTTGTGCCGTCTACTCCTCTACATGACGGTGCTATGATAGTCCGTGGTGACAGGGTCGCAGCAGCGGGCTGTTTTTTACCCCTGACGGATAGTCCTTACCTCAGCAGTCAGTTGGGAACACGCCACCGCGCCGCCTTAGGAATTACTGAGATTTCCGATGCAGTTGCTATTATGGTTTCAGAGGAAACCGGTACCATATCTGTGGCTGAAGAAGGAAAGTTAACAAGATACTTAGACGAAAATACACTCAGGGAAACCTTAGAGGAACTTTTAATTACTAAGACAGACAGTCAACACTTCTGGCAGTGGAGGTCCTGACCTAAATGGAAAAAAAATTCTGGCAGCGCAATACAATCTTAAAAACTTTGTCCATACTGGTAGCCATTGTCATGTGGCTCTACGTGACCGGGCAAGCAAACCCTACGGCGGAAATCGTAGTCAATGTCCCATTGGAAACCCGTTCACTAGCTAGCGATATGGTTATAGAAGATAAACCGGCAACTGTAACCGTGCGATTAGAAGGAAAAAAACAGGTTATTGAGGCTGTTTCCTCAAGAGATATTAGAGCCCTTGTTGATTTAAGAGGTGTTAACTTAGGGGGGAATTTATTAAGCGTGGAAGTCTTAACACCACAAAACGTTGATTTAGTATCCGTTGAGCCAAAGCAGGCGGAAGTTACTGTTGATGAGATTTCTGACAGACAAATGCCTGTAACAGTCAGTTTTACCGGCAGACCGTCTCCTGAATATGTCACCCTTGAGCCAGTCTTAACTCCATCCCAGGCATTAGTGACAGGGCCCAGAAATGTGTTGGAGCATATTGAACGTGCATATGTGACAATTGATCTCGAGAGAGTGGGGACAAACATTACGGAAAACCTACCTATCAAGGTAGAAGACAGCTCCGGAAACACATTGATGGAGTGGGTGAGGGTTATTCCGCAAACGGTAGAAGTTTTTGTGCCTGTGGTGGAGGATAAACCTAACCAAACCATGCTGGTTAAGCCTACTTTAACAGGGGAATTAGCAGAAGGTTTTGCTATTAAACGTATAGTAACCGAACCTGAAATGGTAAAGGTATATGGCAATTTAAGCGTATTGCTGCCCCAACAATACCTTGAAACTACCCCTGTCGATATAAGTGATGCCGAAGGAAATATTCAGCAGCAAGTGCAGTTGGACCTTCCGCCCGGCGTTACACCAAGTGTATTTACGCCTATTCATGTATTTGTCGAAATCGGCCTTGAAGAAGAGCAGGAGCAGGAGAAGGAGAAAATTACTCAGTAACGTTTTTGGTTGAACATAATAAGATAAATTAGCTTTTGGATATGATAGATTATCCCGGTAAATGCTAATATAAAAAGAGAATAGGAGTTAAATGAAATAAAAGCTATGAAGATAAAAATTAGTGACCTTCGTCTAAAGATAGATGAACCAAAAGAAAAATTACGGGAGTTGGCTGCCAAGAAACTTGGGATAGTTCCTGAAAAAATATTGAAGTTAATCATAAAAAAAGAGTCAGTCGATGCCCGAAGGCGCGAAATAACATTTGTCTACACAGTAGAAATAGAAATAGCGGAGGGCACCCTCGATCACCTGCCTCAGGATGCCAAGCTATCCCTGGTACAAGACAATAAACCTAAAAATATTCAACACGGGAATGAAACATTAAATTACCCGCCGGTGGTCGTAGGTGCTGGGCCGGCGGGTTTATTTGCAGCACTGCTGCTGGCGCAAGAAGGCTTCAAACCCCTGCTTTTAGAAAGGGGTAATAACGTTGACAAACGCACTGAGGATGTGAAAAAATTCTGGCAGGAAGGGATTATCGATACCCAATCTAACGTACAGTTTGGCGAAGGCGGGGCCGGTACTTTTTCCGACGGCAAACTTACGACCAGAATTAAAGACCCGCGGGTGGAGGTAGTGCTGCGGGAATTAATATCTGCCGGGGCGCCGGAAGAGATAGCATACCAGCAAAAGCCTCATGTCGGTACCGATCATCTAAAAGATATAGTTAAGGAAATAAGAAGTAAGATCATTTCCCTTGGCGGCCAGGTGAGGTTTTTATCCCAAGTGACAGATCTTACCCTCCAACAAGACCGAGTAGTAGGCATAGTCGTCAATGACGAGGTTGAGATCCCCGCTGATGCCGTAGTCTTAGCAATAGGGCATAGTGCAAGAGATACCTATTCTATGTTAAGTGAAAAGATTAGTATGGAACATAAGCCATTTGCTATAGGCGTTCGCATAGAACATCCACAACAGTTGATAGATAAGGTGCAGTACGGTGCATACGCTCATCATCAACGCTTGGGTCCGGCAGATTATCATCTAACGTATCGGGATAAAGAGACTGGGCGTTCGGCCTATACTTTCTGCATGTGTCCAGGCGGTTATGTTGTTGCCGGTGCATCGGAACCGGATACCGTGGTTACTAATGGCATGAGTGAAGCAGCACGTGATTCCGGCGTTGCTAATAGTGCGGTGGTGGTAACTGTAGATACTAGGGATTTCTCGTCCAGCCATATTTTATCGGGAATAGAATTTCAGAGATATTGGGAACAGCAGGCTTTTCAATTGGGCGGGGCAAACTATCATGCTCCCTGTCAGTCTGTAGAAGACTTTCTTACAGGCAGGTTTGGACATTTATCTCCGACGGTAAAGTCTACATATAAGCCCGGGGTTACACCCGCTGACTTAAACAAGTGCTTACCTGGGGAAATTGCTGCAGTCATAAAACGGGCACTGCTTGATTTCGATAAAAAAATACCTGGATTTGCAGCTAAGGAAGCTCCCCTAACAGGGGTTGAAACTAGGACTTCCTCCCCAGTCCGTCTACTAAGAGACAAGGAAACACAAGCGGTTAATATTACCGGTTTATATCCTGCCGGTGAAGGAGCGGGCTATGCAGGCGGGATAATGAGTGCTGCGGTGGATGGAGTAAGGGTAGCAGAAAATATTATTAATAAATACAATTTACCAAAGCAATGATGAGGAGGACTTATAGATATGGGTAGAATGTTTGGTACTGATGGTGTAAGAGGGGTAGCTAATGAAGGATTAACCCCGGAACTAGCTTTTAAATTAGGCAGAGCAGGGGCAAAGGTGCTGGCTAAATCACATAAAAACCCAAAAATAGTTATCGGCAAGGATACTCGCATTTCCGGGGATATGCTGGAAGCGGCCCTCACTGCCGGTATTTGTTCTGTAGGGGCAGATGCACTGTTAGTAGGTGTGATGCCTACGCCGGCTATTGCATTTCTCACCAGAGATTTGGGTGCCACAGCAGGCGTTGTAATATCTGCTTCCCATAATCCTGTTGAAGATAACGGCATAAAATTTTTTAATGACAAGGGATATAAATTAGAAGACGAAATAGAAGCCGAAATCGAAAGACAAGTTATAGTAAAAGATGAGGGTCCCAGGCCCACTGGCAATCTTGTAGGCCGTGCTATACAGGTACTGGATGCCGAAGACAGATATATAAGTTTCGTTACCCAGACAGTAAGCTCTGATTTATCAGGCCTTAAAGTAATAGTCGATTGCGCCAACGGTGCTGCCAGCAGCGTAGCTCCTCAAGCTTTAAACATATTGGGAGCAGAGGTTATCCCGATTTTCAATGACCCTGATGGGGTAAATATTAATAAGGATTGCGGCTCAACTTATACAAAGAGACTACAGGAAGAGGTTGTTAAGCATGGCGCTCATCTTGGCCTTGCCCATGATGGTGATGCTGATAGAGTTCTGGCAGTAGATGAACACGGCAATTTAGTAGACGGTGATCAGATAATGCTGGCCTGCGCCCTGCAGCTAAAAAAACAGGGACACTTAAACAATAATACCCTGGTAGTAACTGTGATGAGCAATTTAGGGTTACATTTAGCACTTAAGGAACATAACATAAAAACAGAGCAGACAAAAGTTGGCGACCGGTATGTCTTAGAAAGAATGCGAAAGATCCAGGCCAGTCTTGGCGGTGAACAATCGGGGCACATAATTTTCGCTGATCATAATTCCACGGGAGACGGGATTATTACAGGACTACAGCTGCTGTCGGTCATAAAGGAGAGCGGTCAACCGCTTTCAGAATTAGCCGCCCAAATGACACGCCTGCCGCAAATATTAGTTAATGTTAAAGTAAAAGACAATGAAACTGCCATGAATAGCCAGGAGCTGAAAAAAGCTATTGAAAAAGCGGAACAAACTCTAGGTGAAAAGGGTCGAATATTAGTAAGGCCTTCCGGAACTGAACCTTTACTGCGCATCATGGGTGAAGGCCCAGACGCCGAACAACTCAGGCAAATTGTGGAAGATATTGCTCAAGTAGTAAGGGAACAGGTATAATATATAGTTGGTTAGTGGTTAGTTGGATAGTTGAGGGGGTGAGGTATGAGCGGTGTCATGGGGACGGTTCGAGCGTCCCCGAGCGCAGCGAAGGGCCGTAGGGAAGACGATGGAACCGTCCCCGTGGCGCAGATAATGACAAGTGAATATGGCTTGTTGTCTTTGGTGAAAAAAGCGCCTGAACCGCATCTTGCGGTTGACGAGGTGGAGGTGTATCGAAATATTCGGCGGGTACCTCCCGGCTAAACCTGGTCGTTACAAACACCACAAAACCCGGAAGTAACTTCGGGGACAAAGGGTGTTTTGATTGGTAACGTGTTTTTGAAGGAGCGATGACTAACATGTGTGGCATTGTAGGATATATTGGGCCTAAACCGGCGGCACCGCTTATGGTGGAGGGCCTTTCTAAATTGGAGTATAGAGGTTATGATTCTGCAGGTATTGCAATACTAGAGGACCACCAGATAGAAATCATTAAAAGAAAAGGTAGACTAGCGGAACTAGTTTCCGCATTAGAGGCACAAGATTTAACAGGAAAAGTGGGGATCGGGCATACAAGGTGGGCTACCCATGGTAAGCCTTCTCATGAAAATGCTCATCCGCATTATGATTGTTCCAAAAGCTTTGCCGTTGTTCATAACGGTATCATCGAAAATTATCAGGAAATAAAGAAAAAACTAATAGCGGAAGGCCATAAATTTATCTCTGAGACAGATACTGAAGTATTAGCGCATTTAGTAGAAAAGCATTATAAAGGAGACTTACTGCAAACGGTGCATCATGTTATCGGGTTGATAGATGGGGCATATGCCATGGCGGTAATTGCTAAAGACGAACCGGAAAGAATTGTCTGTGTAAGAAAAGACAGCCCCTTGGTAGTTGGCTTAGGTGAAGGAGAGAATTTCTTAGCCTCTGATATACCGGCCATCTTAAAGCATACGCGTAAGGTTTTTCTTTTGGAAGACGGCGAAGTGGCGACAATTACAAAGGACGTAGTTGAGGTATATCAAAAAGGAGAAAAAATAGATAAAGAATTATTCAAAGTGACGTGGGACGCCGAAGCTGCTGAAAAGGGCGGTTACCCTCACTTTATGCTTAAAGAAATTTTTGAACAACCCCGGGCCTTAAGGGCAACATTTAAAGGAAGACTCAATAATGGCGCTGTCACTCTGGATGAAATGAGAGATATTAAAGGACTGGATAAGATTAATAAGGTATACTTTGTAGCGTGCGGAACAGCTTACCATGCCGGGCTAGTGGGTAAAGACGTAGTAGAGAATTTGGCCCGAATTCCGGCTGAGGCAGACATCGCATCTGAATTTCGTTATCGAGATCCCATAATAGATGATAAAACATTAGTAGTAGTAATCAGCCAATCGGGAGAGACAGCAGATACCCTAGCGGCCATGCGCGAGGCACAGAACAAGGGTGCACAGGTCCTTGCTGTTACCAACGTTGTGGGTAGCTCCGTATCCCGGGAAGCAGACCTGGTAATTTATACCTGGGCCGGCCCAGAAATAGCAGTTGCATCGACTAAAGCTTACCTGACCCAATTGGCGGCAATGTATTTATTTGGACTGTTCTTAGCCCAAGAAAGAGGGATACTGACACCGAAACAGACATCTGAAATAACCAAGGCCTTGAGGGAATTACCCGGTCATGTAGAGACAGTGCTGGAACAAGCGGGAAAAGTTGAAAGATTAGCACATGAATGGGCAAAGCGAGAAAATGCTTTCTTTATCGGCCGCGGCTTAGACTGGGCAGTAGCTCAGGAAGGCTCTCTGAAGCTAAAAGAAATATCTTATATTCATGCCGAAGCCTATGCAGCAGGTGAGTTAAAACACGGCACCTTAGCATTGATTACAGAAGGTATACCTGTAGTAGCACTGGCAACCCAAGGCAGGATTTATGACAAAACCATCAGTAATATTAAAGAAGTAAAAGCCAGAGGTGCCCACGTCACTGGATTAGTCTTCGAAGGTGTGGACATCAGCGAGACAGTTGATGAAGTGATAGCAATACCCAACACAATACCATTACTGGCACCAATTCTTTCAGTGGTACCACTCCAACTACTTGCCTACTACGCAGCCATAGCCCGCGACTCAGACGTAGATAAGCCAAGAAATTTAGCAAAGAGTGTTACGGTTGAGTAGTTTGAAGGCAGGTAAGTTTTTTGTTGTAGTAATAAAAAATATCTGTGAACTAAGAAAAACTTCTGTGAACTGAAAAAAAATCTGTGAGCTATCAGCCACTTGTAATGGTTATAAGTTCCAGTCAAGATTCCAAAAGCATCTTCCCAAAAGTGAGGGAAGGTGTTTTTTGATTTATTCAACTGTTCAATGGTTGAGAACATAAGGGCTATTAACACAAACATGAGGATAGAATTGCTTCGAATCTATGCATAGAGCTCATTATTGTTTTTGGTTGAAAGGAATTGCAGAACTTTTTCATTCCACATGGTAGATCTTATGACCATCCTTAGAAACAAAAACTCTAAATTCTTTAAATAGTATGTTTGGCTTACTTCCTCGTTTGGTAAGGTGCCGTATATATTTATTTATTCTTCTTGATTCTTCTCTAATATTAAATGTTATTCTATCGATTACTACTATAATATCAAACTGAGCTTTGTCTATTGCTTTAATAACTTTAAGCTCATTTTTGCCCCATTTTATTTTATATTTCAGGTTATTTCTTGTTTCTTCTTCTTGCAGCCCACTAAAGAAACCACCTAGCTGGGGAATTATATGCCCCCATAAATCATGTTGTGCTAACTCATTTTCCACAATAATTAACTTATCTAGCTCCTGATCGTAGAGAATACCATCACATATTCGTTTCCCTATAGCTTTTTTTACATCATAATAATAAGTGTGTTTACCAAAAATAATCTTATGATTTTTCTTTACAAACTTCTCATATTGATCCTCTGTGTCAAAGGAAATTTCTTCATATATTTTGTCATCGAAAAATAATTTGATATCATTTACAGAATATTTCTTGGTTAGATTAATTTCTTCCATATCGGTAGTTAATAATCTATATCTTTTAGGCTTAACGCTATCATTTTCTTCAAAAAGGTCTGTATAGCGTTGTGACAAATCTCGTGAGATCATATTTTTGTGTCCTAGAGCGCCTTTTTTGTTTTCCCCAAATAGTCTTTTATCAATATGGGAGTATATTTCATTCCTTGTCATCCATTTATTTCCATTTAAATTAAATGCTTTGACAATTTCTTCAATAAGAGCCATAAATCACCCTCCTGCTATGAGTAGTATGTAACTACAGGAAAACTTCTAGTACTTATATTAGCAATTCCCCATATACTTTACCATTAATAATTCATGGGGGGCTATATGAAAAGTCCTATAAAATGGGTTGGTGGGAAGTCAAAACTGGCGAAACGTCTAGTGTCCTTGTTTCCAAATCATGAAGGTTATGTTGAAGTCTTTGGCGGAGCGGGATGGGTGCTTTTTGCGAAAGATAAAAGCACTTCTAAATGGGAAGTTCTGAATGACCTCGATGATAATTTGTATAATTTTTGGTATGTCATAAAAAACCATAGAATTGAGTTCACAGAAAGCTTTAAATTTGAAATAATAAGCCGAACTCAGTTCAATGAATATAAAGAAATATATAGAAGTAAATCTTATCAAGACAATATTGAAAAGGCTCATATATTGTATTATCTTTTGAAAGCAGGGTCAGGTGCCAGCTTGCCCGATGGCGGAGGATGTGGATTTGGAGCAGCGAAAGATCAGAATAGATTAAGGATAGACAAAATATCCGAAGACATTAAAAGTGCTCATTCGAGAGTAATTAACGTTACCATTGAATGCAAAGATTTTAGAGAAATTATTAACTTTTATGATAGTGACACAACCCTATTTTACCTTGATCCACCTTACCGTAATACTCAACGGTCATCTTATCCTGTTGGAAAATTTATCTAAAACCCAGCAAGAATACTCCTATCCTCTAAGGTAGGAGATGAATTG
>JADQBR010000163.1 GCA_016278515.1 Bacillota bacterium | reverse complement strand
GTATTCCCGGAAAAGGGCGTTTAGAGCAGAATTTGAAATGCTAAATGAGAAATGAAAGGGTGCACTCTTAATTATATCAAGTAGATCCGTGGTGGCTGTCGCGCCTTATATAATATGCGAATTTACCAATCAAAATTTAGAGAGACTCATCAACGAGCAATATAATAAAACGGCAGGTTCTGCGCGGAGCATCAGCGACTGCTACATCGCAACATCCACTTTGCGAGCAGTACGAGAAGTACGGACGGATCGCGCCTGCCGAGTAAGTACACCACATCAAGCCGCTTTTCCAAGGCGGCACCTACGACTGGGCGGCATGTTAGTGCAAATATTGCAGGTGAACTGCTATCAGCTATTGGCGACTGAATTACTCACTTTTTTCCAAAAATTATGATATAATATCTTTATCAATAAAATGTAAAAATATATTGTTAACAAAAATGTGAGGTTTGAAAATGTATAAGAAACTTCTGACAAAGAAATTTTTCGAGGACAATCCGTATTTGGAAAACTCCGTGCAGCGTTTTATTTATAGCACTCTTCTATACGAAGGACTCGAAGATCTAGCCAATGAAATAACGATAAAACAAGGGCTATTAAGTGATGAACGTCTTGAACAGATCACTCGTGAGAAGGAAGTGATTCAGGCAGAACAAAACTCTGTTGGATGCTGGACAGATTTTTTGAAATGAAAAAGTTATATCCAGGTGAAACTTATGATCAGGGTCCACTGTTTGCTTTGCATGAACTTAATAGCCGCTTCTATAAAAAATAAAAACTGAGCCGTATTTATCGTTACGATAATTTTGTGATTTACAAAAGGAAGTGAGAAAATGCAAATTGCTCTGACTAAAAAATTAGCGGATGCTGTGGGAGTAAATTATTCGTTTACTAAAGAGGATGAAAATCCACTGTTTTCGTGGACAGCAAACTGGACAAAGGTGTGGGACAATCATAGAACAGAGGATATGATTGTGTTGGTGAACAACGCTACACGCTTTACTGTTGCGATTTACCAAGTCAAGCGGAAAAATCTGATAAATGTGGATGTGATGATGAAAAAGGCCATTTCCAACACCCTGTTGTTCATGAATATAAACCCTGAGATAGTCAGGGAATATATGCGTTTAGCAGGTGAAGTAGAGTTTGCGCAAAATCGCAACAGAAAGACAGCAGCGTGGGTAACAAAGGCAGGGTTGGAATGTTCTTTTTATGTTGGAAGAGAATACAACGGCATCGCAAAAATGTTCAGTGATACTGTTGGAGCTTCCGCAAATTACCGTCATGTCAATTATTCCGGTAACACTAACGATGGATTTGTTCCTTACCGGGCAATGATTAATGCACTAACCGAGCTTACAGGAAAGCAAGCTTATAAATACCGTGTCTTTGAATTGCTGGTCACGCTTGATTTGGAAGTATACAAGGCAGTGCGGAGAATTATTGTTCCTGCAGACCTGGAATTTGAACGGCTACATAAAGTGCTGCAGTCGGTGTTTAGCTGGGAGAATTACCACCTTTATGACTTTACCATCCTTGGCGGTGATAAGCATAACCCAATTGCCAGAGTTGTTCCAAATGAGGATTGCTTGGAGTACGACGCAGACGCTATTTTAATGGAAGGGCATACATTGTCAGAGTTTTTGCCCGAGCACAATCATATGCTCTATACCTATGATATGGGGGATAACTGGGAGCATGAAATCCAGCTTGTTCAAGTGATTGAGGATTATGACAAGGAATCACCCTATTTACTTGAAGCGAGTGGTCCAACACCACCTGAGGATGTGGGCGGTGTTGGAGGATATGTGAATTTCCGTGAAATCATGCTGGATCCAAATCATCCGGAATATGCAGAAATGAAGGAATGGGCCAGGTTTTGGACAGCTGAGCTTAGTGATTGGCAAAGCCGTCCAAGGATAATTCATGATTGAATTGGATACGACATCAATATTATTCTCTCAACCGTATGAATGAATTTCATGCTTGACGGAGAAGAATGGCAATGTATGAAAGTCTTATAGATGGCTATTTTAGCGGATTTGAGAGGGTTATCAAAATTGAAATTTGACATCCATTCTGACCTCTGGATTTAGCCTACCTATCACATGTGGAGTGTGTAGTCTTGATGTCAAATGTAAAAAACGGGTAAGGCCTGAAAAATGGCTTGATAGCAGGGTTTTCCGGTTCCCTGTCACTTGCGGCGATTATGTCGGCGGGCGGTCAGGATGCCGAAGAACCCTGTTTTTTTGTTTGCGGAAATATTCCAAGGAAATTGTCCGTCAACCCAACCTTAACCCCCAAAAAGCTCCGAAAGGCGGTAGACATATTGGGTACCGAGGGAAGTTCCTTTTGCTCTGATGATACAAAAAAATGCTTGTTTAAACCGGTATTCCCTTGGTGGCGTTTCTATTGCAACTCCTTCTTAAATGTTGTTTCTGCCATGTCCCAATAGAGTGCGTATTTATAATTGTAAACAGGCTTATTATTGTTGTAGTTTAGTTCAAAAACCTGCAAGGCATTGTTGGAAAAGGCAGGATTGACACGCCAAACTAAAAGCAAGACAATACGAACGCTAGCAGCGTGATCCCGCCGTGAAAGAACGTTACGGCAGGACATGGAAACGTATCCGCGACCGCTACATCGCGGCGCACCCCCTCTGCGAACAGTGCGGGAAGCGCGGACGAATTACAGCGTCCAGGAAGTACACCAAATCAAGCCGCTCTTACAGGGCGGCACAAATGACTGCGGCAACCTCATGGCCCTGTGTATCTCCTGCCACTCCGGGATCACCGCCAGAGGCGGCCTCTGGGGACGTTAAAGGTGACCATTCTACAAAATTCGGAGCCAATCGCGCCTCGCGTAGAGGATTCTTTCGACGTCAACGACCTTTGACTTCTCGTCGATTGTAAAGAAAGCAACGTAGTTCTTCACTACTAGCTTGCGATAGCCCATCGACGCCAACCGTTCGTCCGAAACGGGAGGGCATTTTTGCGGCATGTCTGCCAAACCCGCAATGGCTTTCTCAATGGCGTCCATCATCTTCGTCGCGGTCATTGGGGCAGAAAGCTGCGCGGAAATATAGTCGCGAAGGTCGCTTTCTGCGGGTTCCGATACATCCACCCTATATCTCGCCATCGGCTACATCCTGTCGAATGTCGCGCATGACATCCGCGAGCGGACGTTTCCGGCCCTCTTTTACCGCAGCCCTGCCCTCATCAAGCAAACGGTATAATTCGAGTTTACCATTGAGCATCTCATAGGTCTCGATACTCATAACAGCCAAGTCCCCCTGACCGTTCTTGGTAATAAATATAGGCTCCCGGCTCTCATGGCAGAATTTTGATATCTCGTTATAGTTGTTTCTCAAATCCGTGCTGGATTTAATGTTTGGCATATGATCAACCTCCTTTCATTCTAAAGATATTATACAAGAATTTCTTTAGGTTATCAAGGGACGGCAGAAGATAAAAACATTCCTGTATTCTTCGAGAGGGAAAACATCTACTCCTTAGACAGTAAGGGCGAGCACGGGAGGCTGTATCCGGCCCAAACTGATACCAACTTGGTTACTAATTATGAGCCATCAGTGGGTTGTACCCGGAATGATACTGGTAAGACCGAGGAAGCTGCCAGCCATAGTTGTAAAAGTTTCGGTAATCCTGAAGAGAGTATTATGCGGCAAGTTTTGCTAGATTTTCACCATAGATTGATAAATTAGCATAATTATGATATTATTATGCTAAAAGAG
>JADQBR010000151.1 GCA_016278515.1 Bacillota bacterium | reverse complement strand
TGGTAAGTATTGGTATAATTATAGTGTTCCGTGTTTGTTTTGGAGTTTGAATAATAAATGTCAAGTATTCCAAAAGGAATATTGGGAATAAACTAGCCAATATTTCTTTAAAAAAGACATTTCTACTTTGGTATTATGAAATAAAATTAATCTTTATTAAAGAAGGGATTAACATAATACTGGTGAATAGTAGTAATGTCCTATCTTTGATCCTGGTCCAAACGAAGATTGATTACCAGTTGAATATTGGCAAACCCGTCGAAAGGCGGGGACGCAAAGCCATGGGTCTGTCGCCGAAAAGAGGCCATGACCGCCAGGTTGCCGGTTCGCTGCTTTTTATAAAACCCCGGTCAACCGGGGTTTTTGTTTTGCACTATCTTAAAAGATAAACTGATTAGAATATCGTATTATCAAAACGCGTTCCTTAACTTCTAAGGATTTTAAAAGTTTTTTTAACGACAAGGGGGATTGCATTAGTGGTTAATCTTAGGAATTTTAACTTTACGAGTGTTTTTCGGAAAGCTGACGATATGAAGATTGGGTCGGAAAAGATTATTGATTTAAGACAGCAGCTTGTGGATGCAGGCTTCAACCCCGGTGAGGTCGATTACCTTATAAATATTAATGCTGATGGTAAAAAGGTTAGCCAACTGGATACTAAAACAATTAACCAAATTGAGGATGCATTAAAGAACCAGTTGAGGATAGCCCGGAAATGTCTTGAATTTGCGCAAACAAGTAACAATACATAAATAGAATTCCTAGATCGCCAGTTATTAAGTGCAGCGCCATAACTTTATAATGATGCAGCACTCAAAAGAACGGAAGTTATATTTGGAAAGCCTCATATGGACTGAGGCTTTTTTCTGTGGTTATTTTTTGTAAAAAGCACAATTTCAACGCCAAGATTGAACTCATTAATTTGGTGGGATCATTTTTTGAAAAAAAGAGTGGGTATTTAATTTTCACTAGTTCCGAGTCCTCGGCATATATTGGCATATAGTTAAACTTCTCTAAGGAGGACCAAATGCCCGAAACAATAGCCATTTTTCTACCATCTTTGCATGGGGGCGGTGCGGAAAGAGTCATGTTAAGTTTGGCAAAAGGATTTACGGATAACGGTTACTGTGTTCACCTGGTGTTAGCCGAGGTAACGGGGGCTTACCTTAATCAAGTGCCTTCCAATGTAAAGATTATCAATCTCGATGCTTCAAGAATGCTGTTTAGCTTGCCTGCGCTGATAAGGTACATGTCTAACTATCAGCCCGACTATTGTTTATCTGCGTTAACCCATGCAAATATTGCTGCAGTGTGGGCTGGTATATTAGCTGGTGTTAAGACAAGAGTGGTCGTAAGTGAGCGAAATATTTTAAGGCCTCATCCTAACTCTTCTTTTCGAATAAAACTGTTTAATTTGCTTATGAAATATACTTACGGCAAAGCCAGTGCTGTCACTGCTGTATCAAACGGTGTTGCCAATGATTTAACTTCTATCGTTAAAATTGCGAAAGAGAAAGTTTGTGTTATTTATAACCCTGTAAATGAAGAGATCTTAAATTGCCCGATAGAATTGTCGCACCCGTGGCTTAAAAATGGCCAACCGCCGGTGATACTTGCCGCTGGTCGGTTTACTGAACAGAAAGATTTTGAAACCTTAATTGAGGCTTTTGCAGCAGTACGCAAAAATTACGAAGTGAGGCTTATGCTTCTAGGTGAAGGGGAAAGGCGTCAGGCTTACGAGAAGCTGATAGACAGTTTGGGTTTGCAGAAACACGTTGCAATGCCAGGATTTGTTGAGCATCCTTATTCCTACATGAAACATGCGGATTTATTTGTCCTTTCTTCTAAATGGGAGGGTTTGCCGAACGTGCTGATTGAAGCCTTAGCGTGTGGAACTCCCGTTGTGGCTACGAACTGCCATAGTGGGCCAAAAGAAATACTAAAAGGCGGTAAGTACGGCATCTTAGTACCTGTGGGTAACAAGGAACGTCTGGCTGAAGCGATTAAAATGCAGCTCAGTAATCCTAAACATGTAGATATCTGCGAAGCGATGGCCCCTTTTGATTTTGATGAGGTAGTAAGGCGATATCTTGCAGTTTTAACCGGAGCGAAGCCCGGCAGTAGTAGTTCAAATGAAGGCTTAATGGAAACTGATATAAAGGGGCCAAATAATGATTAAGATATTATATATTATTACCGGCCTGCACGTTGGGGGAGCTGAGATGATGCTGCACCGTCTAATTAAGGGGTTGGATAAAAGAACCTATTCAATTTGCGTGGTGTCGCTGTTACCCTTAGGGTTGGTGGCGGAAAAGATTAAGGAAGAGGGAATAGAGGTTTATAGCGTTAATATGCGTCATAAATTGGACGTTAAAGCGATCTATCATCTGTTTGAAATTATTAGGGAGCAAAAGCCGAAAATTCTTCATTGTTTTATGTTTCATGCAAATCTCATCGGACGCATTCTGGGAAAAATATTAAAGGTACCTATAGTGATATCCAGCGTGCGAAATACTTATTTTGGCGGTAGAGTAAGGGAATTACTGTTGCGTTGGACTGATAGGTGGTCTGATGCAACAACTATTGTTTGTAAGGCAGCTGCAGGCAGAATGATAGAGAGACGGTTGGTGCCTGCAAGCAAAATACATATAATTTATAATGGGCTGGATTTGAACAGTTTCAACTCCCTAAATCTAAAAGAAAGACAGCTGCTAAGGTTAGAATCGGGGAGTGCGGCTGAAGATGAAATAGTTATTATTTCAGTAGGCCGTTTGGAAGCCCAGAAGGATTACTTCACTTTGTTAAGTGCGGCGGCTAGCTTAAAGGATAAAGAAGTCAATTTTAAATGGTATATTGTGGGGAAGGGGGAGCTAGAACCTAAGTTAAAGCGGCTTTGCACCCTGTTAAATGTAAATAAAGAAGTAATATTCTTAGGACTTCGTCACGATGTAAACCGCTTGTTGCGAGCAGCTGATATTTTTGTATTAGCTTCTTTATGGGAAGGTTTGCCGGGGGTGGTAATGGAAGCAATGGCAGCGGAATTGCCGGTAGTCGCCACCAGTGTGGGCGGAACTCCTGAACTATTAGAAGAAGGAGTAACAGGCTATTTGGTTTCTCCAAAGAACCCCGTACAAATGGCCAAGGCAATCGCCGATATAATTACGTTAAGTAAAGAAGATAGAATAAAAATGGGGATTGGGGGCTGCGAAAGGATCAGGACGGAATTTAATGCGCAGCAAATGGTTCAGAAAAACGCAGAGCTGTATCAACACCTGTTAGACAAAGAAGCGGTGACGTTAGATGTGGTGTCACAACGCGAAGCATAAGCATCCTGTCATAATAATCAAACGAACAAGAGCACTCCCTATACACCTACCCCTGAGTACCGTAGGCCGGCCTGTTCGACAATCTCTCTTGTATAAATATTTCTAAGGGCAAAGAAAAAAGGCTCTAATAGCAGTGCGTTTACCTTAGCTAGATCCAAACTTCTAAACTGATTCCATTCGGTTATAATCACAACTGCATGAGAACCGCTAATGGCGTCGTATTCGTTATTGCAATACTCTATATTTGTTATTTTATTTAGCTTTTGTTTGGCATTTCCCATGGCAACAGGGTCAAATGTTCTAATGAAGGCACCTTTTCCTACTAACTCTTCTATAATCGTTAAGGACGGTGCTTCTCTTACATCATCCGTGTTCGGCTTAAAAGAAAGGCCTAACCCAACTTTCGACCAAAAACAGCAAAAAAGCAAGTTTTTATAGGTGAAA
>JADQBR010000099.1 GCA_016278515.1 Bacillota bacterium | reverse complement strand
TTCTAGGGAGGGCGAGGTCAACCCGTAATGCTATATCATGTCCAGAGTTCTGAACTTAGAGGGATGTAAAGAAAGGAATATACCCGGCAGACGGGGCGACAGATGATCATGTTATATCTGAACTTAGAGGGATGTAAAGTATATCAGAAGGTGGGTACCGGCAAGCAGTATCTAGGTTATATCTGAACTTAGAGGGATGTAAAGTCTTGAAGAAGCGGCCAAAGAAGCCAAAACGCAGAAGGGTTATATCTGAACTTAGAGGGATGTAAAGACTTTAGTATCAGTCCAACTCCAATACTTGTTATGGACGTTATATCTGAACTTAGAGGGATGTAAAGTAACTCCCCCTTTCATGAGGTTGTTTCGATTAATCGAGTTATATCTGAACTTAGAGGGATGTAAAGTGGGATCGATCGAAAGAGACTGTGCGTGATAAAAATGTTATATCTGAACTTAGAGGGATGTAAAGGTGTATATCTATTGGGTGTCAAATCTTACACCCAAGTTATATCTGAACTTAGAGGGATGTAAAGTTTCTTGAGGTGCTATGAGATAGCCACCGCCGGAATGTTATATCTGAACTTAGAGGGATGTAAAGTCGATGCGCCAGTCAGCAGGTAGAAAAGCTATTTTAGTTATATCTGAACTTAGAGGGATGTAAAGTTAAAGGGGTGTTGGGATTGTAGCGATATTTTGACTGTTATATCTGAACTTAGAGGGATGTAAAGTTAGTAATAACCCCATTAATTCGTTCATTCTACATGGTTATATCTGAACTTAGAGGGATGTAAAGGGTTAAGCAGGCGGATATATCGGATCGAACAGCAGAGTTATATCTGAACTTAGAGGGATGTAAAGGAGCACCGGCGCCCTCATGTACTCGTTTGCGGTCACGTTATATCTGAACTTAGAGGGATGTAAAGGTGAGTATCATAACCGGTGGGCCCGGTACTGGTAAATGTTATATCTGAACTTAGAGGGATGTAAAGGGAGTAAAGGAAGAGCACTTACCTAGAGGCGTAATCGGTTATATCTGAACTTAGAGGGATGTAAAGTCATCTAGCTATCTAGAAAACGTAGTCATGTTTGCGGTTATATCTGAACTTAGAGGGATGTAAAGCAGGTGACAATTTATCTGATGCGGCGTGGACACTCTTTGTTATATCTGAACTTAGAGGGATGTAAAGGCAGTTGCTTGGCGTGATATTGATGCAATAGTAGAACGTTATATCTGAACTTAGAGGGATGTAAAGTCATTTGACGAGTACATTGTCGGCAAATATGATACTGAGTTATATCTGAACTTAGAGGGATGTAAAGGCATAGGGTGATAGTAGGCTAATAATATCTAGCTTAAGTTATATCTGAACTTAGAGGGATGTAAAGGTGGTAGTAGAACCGCAGCCAGGTGGATGGTACAAGTTATATCTGAACTTAGAGGGATGTAAAGGAAGACAAATTTGCTACTCCTGAATATCGAAAATCGGTTATATCTGAACTTAGAGGGATGTAAAGTAATAATGTGCACACCTTAGTCATGGGAAAAAGGTTGTTGGTCATTACATGAGGGCTTAAAGCAGATTGGACTATTGTTAATTACGCGTCCATTAGCATTTAGGATCCAAGAGGGACTACCTAAACTTTTATTTTTGCTAACATTTTGCTAACGAACGCGGTAACACGTGAAAACATTCGAGGTTATTAGTTGGATTACCTCGAGCCTGAAAGCCTGGTATTATGGGATTCATAAGATTTGGTAAAACTGAGAAATACACGAAAAACTACGGAATTCTAACTTAAAATCCTGCGGTCCTCAACGACCGTACCGGTTCGATTCCGGTCCTCAGCTCGAACCAAAGGGCTATAGTAATCTAAGATTTTACACCAAGAGATTCAAGATAACTTTCAGGCAATTCTTTAACAAGATGTTTTTGAATATAGGGCCTATCTTCTTCAGGGGTAAGTTTCAAGAAAAGTATAATTGCAAATATCCTAGCTTGTCGTTCATATTTACCGGTTACTATTAACCGGTTTTTATTTATGGCAAAATAATTCTTTTCCGGATGTAATCTAGCGTGAGCAATTTCGTGTAATAGTATATATTGCTGCTCTGAGTAACTTAGATTGGAGTTAATTGCTGCAAATTTTTTGGTTTCAATTGAAAAATATATACCGTGAAGTTTAGCCATGGGATATTTAATGACCTCTATATCTAGGTAGTCAGCTAATAACCGTGGATTGGATGTTCCGTACTTGCGAAAGAGCTTGTGTGCTTCATGAATGACAAAAGTCATTTATTTACCTCCGAATCTGTAAAAAATGGGACTATAATTTGTCGAAAAGGGTCGATATTAATAAGACTGCTACGGGTTAGTAGCAGTCCAAGAAATCAAAAACAAGATATAAATTAATCAGGCTAATTCTTTTTGCGTTTCTGAATGGTTTTCCAAACAATTTTCATTACTTCCATTATGTCTTGCTTGTCTTCATCATCAAGCGGGGCCCCATCAAACATTATCCCTTCTTGTTTCATGATTTCTTCCAGTTCCTTTTGGGAAGGTTCCCGCAAATTCTCTGAATCACCACTATCTTTCTTAGACTGTTTCTTTGAATTGGTTTGTTTTTCGGCAGAGTGATCAATTAGTGCACTCAAAGACACATCTAAAGCAGTAGCCAATGCTTCAAGGGTATCAATGGAAGGCTTGCTACGCCCTGTTTCAATATCGGCAATGAATGAGTGTGAGATGTGAGCATGTTTGGCTAGTTCCCTAAGTGAGAGACCTTTATCTGTTCTTATTTTTTTTAATCGAGCCCCAATATCTGTCATAACAAATCCTGCCCTTCCGTTCGGTCTACCCATACATTAACTATTATATATTAAGTTAAGGTATATGTGTAGATTTTGTCGTATGTTTATCAGGGAAACGTCAAAGTCCTAGTCATAATGTTGCTGTTTCATGGTAATCGATTAATTTAAAATGTTGGTGGTGTTTTGTTTTAATCAAAATTCGGCGACATAAGTTTCCAAACCCAGTGATACAAATGGATTGATGCCCTTGAGGTACTGGGCAGATGCCAACTGAACAGTATCGAGGTTAAGGATCTGAACAAGGCGGAGAATTTGATGTATTCCCTAAATTACATAGAGAAACCCTGAATGCCTTGCACATCCAGTTATGAGAAATTTTCGTGTCAAACTTGGGATAATGATTTTTATAGTCCAACGTAATTTAATGCAATTTCCATATTCCGACTACATTTTCGAAGAGCCTGCGCTGTATTTTTAATATCATGCAATCGAAACAGACTTATGGCAACATTGCGGAGAGTGGCCATTACTCTTGGCCCTTCGCCGACCCGAACCTGGGAACGGTCTTCATCAAATGTTACATCCCTAACCCAATGTAAACGGTTTTCAATGCACCAATGACCACGATTTAGGGATAGCAACCGCTTGGCATCAGCCTTTTCGGGGGACAAACTTGTTATACCATAGGCGATTTCACTACGCTTTAATTCTCCGTTCAGTTTATAGGTAATGCGTTCAATCCGGCAAACTTGTGCCACGTAAGGAAATTCAATGTAATCATTTAATGCCGTACTGGTTCGGATTTTCCGCACTTCAATCCGGCCATGGCCTTTATCCAATGTTTTGTATTCAGGGGGAAAAATCCCCGTCGTCTAAATCTTCGATGGCTTGCAAAAGTGTTTTTTGATTACCCTTAACAGTAAAGAAATAGTCAGCTTTTTTCTGTTCCTTGAGATATTTAGCATGCTCAACCTGAGTATGCATAGCATCTGGGTCGGTTTGCTCCAGATATAGTAAACCTTGGGTATCGCCTTGATCATGCAGATTGCATGGATATTATACTCCACAACCCCTTTGATAACCTTTGGATAGGCAAACCAACTGTCAAAAAGAATATATTTTGCTGGGATAGCATATTTTGTAGCCTGATCTAGAAGATCAAATAGCGCTTCTGTAGCTTTTTTAACACTTTCTTTTCTTCTTTTGTAGCCATTTGTACGTTTATCAATGCCAGAATCGATATCACAGAGCCGATTTTGCTGCTTTTTGGAACTCAAAAGCGAAAAAGCTAGTGCAGAAAAGTGTTGCCGTCAGACCATCCCAGTGTTAAAAGCCGAAAGTCATTGACATACTTGTGTTCAACATGATCATAAACCCTGGCAAGAAGTTCGACCAGTTTACTTCTGTTGCGGCTTAAAGGGAATCGTCTACAATTAAAACATTTTCCCTTTCATCCGAAGTAAGAGGAGACACTTTTTGTTTAATAATAACTGAAGCCAAGGCCAGTAGGAACTTACGCCAGTTATATCTAGCAGAATTCGGGAACCGATAAACTGCATCCTTACCACAATTCGTTTTAGACGAGGAGTCCAACAATCGAAACAAATTTTTACCGCTAAAAATCAAGCTGAAGATGAACTCAAACAAGAAGCTGGCAGAAAAGCCCTTAGCTTTGAAGAAATTTGATTGCCGTAAAAGCGCTGCAATATGGTATTCTTTGAAAAAACGTTTGATAGTTGATCGAATCTGCTTTTCCTCATGATTATGCTCTGGGATAATAGGATTCAACGAAAACATTCCTTTTAAACTATTATACCAATAAAAAGGGATGTTTTCGTTGTTTATTCCCTAAATTTCTTGGCAAAAACCTTATAATTTCAAGGGTTTGAGACGATTATTTAACTGAGAAAGTTGAGTTAATAATATATATTTTCGCTAGATAAAACTGGCAACCCTTCCTCAATGACGTCGACTTCATTGAGTACTATGGTATCTGCTGACTTTTCATGACAAATCTTGTTTCAACCGTAGCTCGAAGTTAATCTCCCTACGTCCATGAGACCGCCTATGCCTTATGAATCCCCATGCGTGGCGCACCAAAAGTGGTAGGTTTAATAAAAAACCTACCACTCATTTGTTATGTGGCAATATACAAAAGCATTTCCACCTGTAGAGCTAAGTTATCTTTCTTACTCTAAAGCTTCAAGTTTCTTAATAGATTCGTCTAATAGAGCCTTAGCATATTTTGGATTGTGTGCACCACTTGCACCGTCTTCCAATTCCATCTTAATAATCGCATAGTTATAAGCGCCTATCAATGCTTCAGCAGGAATATCTGCGTTCCAAACTACCTCACCATTAGCATCAACTGCAGGCGTTGTTCCATGCGATACACCAATTTCAACTGCACCTGGGATTTGGGCCAGTACAAGCTCTTCAAGTGTTGCAAGTTTTTCTTCAAGCTCGGCCTTTAAGGCACCAATTTCAAAGTCAGTTGCGTCATTATGGCACCTCTGGCAAGTAGCAACATCTGGTTTAAAGGTATGGGATGCATAGCCATCTTCAGTTTCTTCCATATGACATCCAACACATCCAAGCTCTTTGTGTTTCTCAGACTGTGGGTAGTCTGCATCAGGATACTCTATTCCACCCTTACCAGTAGCCAGTGAACTCCAACCATGATGTGGATATTCGGTTTTGTTTTCTTCACTTCCACTTGTATAGACCTCATGCAGTTCATCTACATCTCTTCTACCGTTGTGGCAAGTGAAGCATAAAGCGTTAGAACTTCCAACGTTCCACTCTTCTTCGCCAAATATATTAAATTCTGCTGGCACAACGCCGGATTCAAAAATCTCTCCACCTGTACTAGCGTGACAGGTAGCACAACCGATTGGGCTAGGTAGTTCAGCTTCATTACCATTAACTATAAACGTACCATGCGCTTCACCTGATTCAATTCCTTCAGCCGTATACGGGTCTTCAGTATCGATTCTCTCTAGGCTATTACCTGAGTGACAAGGTGCACATTGACTACCTCTGATTCCTGCATAGGATAAAGGCCTACTCACATTTGCGTGGCCTGCTTGTAACCACTCTGCACTAATTTTTTCAACTGAATCTAAAGCTGCAACTTCATTTGTGTCATTACCATTGTTCTGGTCACCTTGTTGTTGGTTGTCCTGGTTATTATTATCTCCTTCATTGTCACCCCCAGTGCAACCTACTAATGTAACTGTAAACACTAAAACAGCTACAATTAGTAACATTTTAAGTAGTGAACTCTTTTTGTTTAACACGCATTTCTCCTCCTTTTTATTGTAATTTTTCAATACCCTTATTACTCTTATAATGGCAACTTTAACGAATATATATGCAACCAAAACTAAATTTTTAAAATAAAAAAATCCCTTGAGCTTTATTGCTAAAGGGAATTAATAAAAAATTTATTCAATTTATCTGTTATTTTATTTAAAGAGCCTGTTCGAAAAGCAACCTTTTGAACCAAATTTTTCCCTAAACAAATAGGAAATGTACCATCGCGGAAAAAAGGGTGGTAGTGTTCTTCTCACCCTGCACTTCAAAAGCTGCGGCTTTATGATTGCTTTTCTCCGTTACCGCAATACATCTCAGTCTGTCATCAATGTTTTTAGGCACCTGTACTCTATTTTAGGTAAAGATTTCTTCAAAAGGCTTTTCCCTGTTATCCTTACTGATAATGGATCAGAGTTTTCTAACCCTTCGGCCCTGGAAACTGCCAATGATGGCACCTGAATAACTTCTATCTTTTATTGTGATCCGTCCTCACCCTATCAAAAAGGCACAATCGAGAACAACCATGAGTTTATCAGGCGGATTCTTCCTAAAGGCCGTAGTTTTGATGACTTGACTCAATCGGATATCCTTCTAATGATGAATCATATTAATTCTTACAGCAGAGAGAAGCTGAATGACAAGTCACCATACGAATCATTCAGCTTCTTCTACGGTCAAGAAATTCTTCGAAGTAGGGTGTAACCAATGGGTCCCCGAATTTATTTTTCTGAAGCTATGTGGGCGCTTTTATGATAACTCTAGTTGGGATTAAGATGATGTTAAAATGATGTCAATTTGGGTGGGTGTTTTACATACGCGAAAGATTACCCAAATTTCAGCAAGAAAAAAGATTATAAAGACGGTATGGAACTCTTATTGATTATTATTTTATAGGGGCTAATTACTTGGAATTTAAAGTAGTAATCAGAAACTTGGCTGTGGACTGTGCCCAGTTACTGAGCTATTGGATTTAGGGGTTAGTGTTGGCCTAGGAACCGATGGGGCCGGCAGTGCTGTTACGCTAGACATGTTTGAAGAAATTAAAGCTGCGGCATGGCAGGGGATATAAGAAACCTCTCACCTAATCAAGCGTTAACAATCCCTGAAGGGTCCTTTGCTTTGAAAACTTTACAGCATATGGGCAATTTCTTGATGTGTCTATAATAGCGTTATCAGTAGCGTTAGGAGTTACGGCGGTATTGTTGGGACTATTGGGGGAAGAAAATGGCCTTTCAATAAGCATATTAGCGTTGATAGTTGGTGTTGGGGTTACTACGGCTGGATATGCATTATTACCGAATTTCTACCTTGGGTTCGGTCCCTAATGATTGAACAGCTATTCAAATTAACTTCTCTGAATGATAAAAGTAAAAAATCATGTGACATATTTTGTCGGATTGAAGGATATTTTGGGTGGTTTTGCAGAATATATTGTGCCACAGTATATATGTGAATAATAACATGGTGTATATACTTTTATGTATGCCACCGATAAAGGCAAACTTACCGAAAGGTAGGGGCGCAAAGCTACAGGGCCTACAGCTTACTACCAAGCCATGGCTGCCAGTTACCGAAGGGGTGCTTTTTTTGTCATTAAGAAACAATAGATGTAGCAACCAACAAACTAATATTCGAGATATTCTTGAGGGCTTAGTTTTATCTAAATCGTATGTCTCACTTAAAGAGGAACTTATGTGTGACATTTTTAAATTGACTGAAATGCTGAAATCCCACGACCGGCCTACTTATCAACACTCTCTAAACGTATCTTCTTATTCCACCAGATTGGCCAATGAATTTGGTCTTTCGGAAGATGGGGTGACTCCCATTACCATTGCTGCACTCCTTCATGATATTGGCAAAACGAAAATACCTTCATCTATACTTAATAAGCCTGGAAGGCTAAGTCATGAAGAATGGGAATTAATAAAAGAACACCCACGGGAGGGTGTAGCTTTTCTGGCAAAGTATCCTTGGTCGTATGATATGATTTCAATGATAGGACATCATCATGAAAAGGTGGATGGTTCAGGGTATTATGGTCTCTCAGGAGGGGAAATTTGTCTGGGGGCAAAAATAATCTGCATTGCGGATGCTTTTGATGCCATGGTTTCTTCAAGACCTTAACAGTGAGCCAATGGCAATGGAAGTCTGCTGTCAAGAATTAGAATTGAACTGCGGCACTCAGTTTGAGGCTGGTTTGGTTGAGTGTTTTGTATCAATGGCTAATGCTAGTTCTTAGTAATAGATTTGATGAGACAGGCTTAAGTTAATACTTGAGGTATAGTCCGCACTTCGCGGCAAGATATCCTCTCCCCCTATGTATTTAATACCACAGTAAGACACGAACTTCAGTATAGATGCTGCAGAACTCATGGATGCTTGCATAAACCACAGGAACCGTCCCCCTGGTTCCCCCCCTGGTTCCCCCCTGGTTCCTGTCCCCCTGGTTCCCCTGTTCGTTTTTAAGGTCATGGGAGAGCAAACTAAACCCCTAACTCTTGCCTGAATCTGTTGGCAACCCTAAGAGCCTAGAATTTAAAGGGCCTTAGCTTAACATATATTCTAAAATGTTCGTCGTTAAATCGATAATAAGAGTCACGGACTTTAGTGGGTATATACGTATAAGAAAGTTAATAAAACAATTAATGCGGATAATGTAATAGTTAACTTCAATGTATATCTACCAATATTAAAAATAGTGCTCACTTCACAGAAAATTGGTATCAGCATAATGAAAAAGGAGGTTATCGAAGACCATACTAGCACACCATGAATTATAATCAGTATGTCACTTGCAAAACTTACGGAAAAATACCCCAGCCAAAAATAATAAACAATTACTATAATCATTAGATATAAAATAATTATTCTTACTAGGTTTTTTTTAAAGGATAATTTTTTACTACTTTTGTCCACTAAAATTCACTCCTTTATTTTAAAATAGTGCCTGCGTTTGGTAACCTTTTTAAGTAACCTTCTTTTACCGAACAGACTTGAAGCAGAGAATATAAAGAAAAAGCATCCCGCATGGGGGAGCTGACCCTATTTGGTCAAAAGTTAAAGAAACTATTCCATACCGAAGCTTTCAGCTTCAATCAAAAGGGAAAGACACTCCCCAAAGGGCTATGGCCCACCGTTAAAAAGTGATAAAATATCACTAAAATAATCGAGGACTTATTCTCCCAGAACGGACGGATGGAGTGTCTATAATGCTATTATTAAATAAGTACCAAGATAAAGTCAATGGTTCACTAGCTACTTTTGATCGAATGATTTTAAAAGGACATATACGTCAGTTTTTTAGCCCTTCTGGCAAAAAACATTTTCTTAGTCAAGAAAATTTAAAATACATAGATTTTAGTGAGCATGCTCAGAAAGTTACTGCTACCATCAAAGAGCATGCCAAGAGTATGGCAGAAGAATTAAACCGCCCATATATCTACCTTAATTCATCTAAAATTTCTAAAGAAGCTACTGCGATGAAATGCCTTCAAGAAAGTCCGGTTGAAGAAGGTCTAATCTGTGTTTTAGCAACGGTTGAGGTTTGTTCCACTTTGCAAGTTCTTAAAAACAAGACAACTGATAAGTTAGAACTGTTTAATGTTAATCGCAAATGTACTTATTTACAGGAGTTATGCACTTGATGGAAATAATTAGAAGACCATAACCCCAAAAAAACTTTAAAAAACTTTAAAAAATCGCAGTAATCGTTAGCCATTGCAACCCAAGGTGCCTGCGCCATTTTCGGTGCCATTTGCGGCTCGAATACTGCTACGGCCGCAACAATGGGAGCTATTGCTCTGCCTGAAATGAAAAAATATCATTATAGTGATTCTCTGGCCACCGCCGGTGTGGCTGCTGGTGGTGTGCTGGGAGTCTTAATTCCGCCAAGTGTGATTTTACTAGTCTATGGTACGGCTACGGAGCAGTCTATAGGTAAACTCTTTATGGCGGGTATCATACCAGCTATTTTATTAATGCTATTGTATATGGCAGCTATATTCATACTTGCCGTACGCAATCCTCAATTGGCTCCGGCTGGACCTAAAGCAAGCTGGAATGAACGACTAAGAACTCTACGGGGAGGGTTAGGCGAAGTACTAGTTGTATTTTCCATTTCAATAGGTGGACTCTTTGCAGGGTGGTTTACACCTACCGAAGCAGGTGCAGTCGGTGCCGCGGGAGTTTTAGGAGTAGCCCTTTGGGAGAGAAAAATTTCCTGGGTAAATTTCAAGAAGTCTCTCTCCGATACTACCCGCACAACGGCAATGATTATGCTGATGATTGCCGGTGCGGTTGTCTTCGGGCGTTTAATGGCAGTTAGCAGGGTTCCCTTTGAATTTGCGACATGGGCAGGGTCTCTCTCGTGGCCGCCGTTTGCGGTTATGGCGGTGATTCTTTTCATTTACCTTATTCTAGGTTGTTTTATTGATGCGTTGGCTCTGGTTGTATTAACCATACCAATTTTTTACCCGGTGGTTGTTGACGTGTTAGGATATGACCCCATTTGGTTTGGTGTCATTATTGTTATGGTGGTGGCAATGGGTGTTATCACACCCCCGGTAGGAATGAACGTGTACATCATTAAAGGAGTTGCCCCAGATATTCCTCTGGAAACAATTTTTAAAGGAATATGGCCATTCTTAATAGCGGTAATTATTTGTCTAGCGTTGTTGATGGTTTTTCCTCAAATGGCTACATTTTTACCAAGCTTAATGTGATTGCTTCATTAGCAAAACTCTTAGATGATCAGGTCCAAACTTGCTAAAAAGCAGCAGAAACTCTCTGCTGCTTTTTGTTGCGGGAACTTATGGTGCCTAACCTCACAAAAAATTTGTGATGATGCGAAAGGAATGCTTACCTGTTATAATGTAATTGGCTGTTTTAAGGACTAACAGAAAGTTTTAATGAGAGGGGCGCCCTAATGAATGATTTAATTTTACAACTACCTGAGCTCCGACTGCGGCATGAACCGTTTTTCGGTAGTAAAGCTGTAAATTTGGGAGTGGTGGCAAATAAATCGATGACGCCGCCGGGGTTTTGTCTAAGTACCAAAGCATACTTTGATGCATTATATGAAGGTGGCGTTACCAAAGAGGTAATTGAGTTAGCGGAAAAGGCTCAGCATCTGGATATAGATAGGATTAATGAAATAGCCGAAGAAATTCAAGCACTAATTTCAAGACTGTCATTAACGCCTAAGGCGGAAGCGGCATTAAAAAATGGATATGACCACTTGGTGGGTGATCGGACGGGAGTGCAATTTGCAGTTAGGTCGTCTGCAACGGCAGAAGACCTGCCGTCCGCATCTTTTGCGGGTCAGTTGGAAAGTTATCTCAATTTGGGAACCTACCCGGAAATATTGGAAGCAGTGATAAAATGTTGGTGCTCTCTTTGGAATCCGAGAGCAATACATTATCGTTATCAAAGGGGTATTGCTCAAAAAAACTCTGGGATGGCGGTAATTATTCAGGAGATGGTTCCTGCGGAAGTAGCGGGAGTTATGTTTACCGCTAATCCTCTGACTAGCTCTCGTGACGAGTTATATATTGAAGCCATTAAAGGCTTGGGTGAAAACCTGGTGCAGGGAAAAGAAAATGGCGATAGATACCTGGTAAAAAAAGAAGGACTATATATTCCTATAAAAGAGACTGTCTTTGAGGCACCCCTTATTACTGATTTTCATATTAGATGGTTGGCAGACGAGGGGATGAAGCTGGAAGGCTTATTTGGATTTCCCCAGGATATTGAATGGGCTTACAGTTGGGGTGAAATTTTTATTCTCCAGACTAGGCCTATTACAACATTAAAGGATGAAGAACCTGAGCCATTGGATGAAGAAAAGATGACTTCTATTCAAAGGGATGTTTGGACTAATATAAATGAACGCTTTCCAGAACCTGTGTTACCTATAGATAGTGTTATAGCAAAAACCTATTATCTTAGTCTATTCGAAGCATACAAGCAACTGGGATTTACAGTTCCCTATGTTAATTGGCATCGCGTCGAAGAAGGAATTTTCCCGGATTATTTTGTGCCGCCTGCTATAAAACCTAATCTTTTAAGAATATTTAAAGTTGGGAAAATGCTTAAATTAGATATAGAAAAAGAATGGAAAGTTAATGAAAAGATCTTTGAGAGATATCTTGGGCTTCTTAAAAGAGATTTAATGAAGGAATTCCCCATGGAAATTATTCATGAATATCTTGAAGATGCTTTAAAGGATTTTCAACGGACAAACACATTCAGATACTTACTTTATATTCAATATGGTGTGGTCTATAAGTTTTTGCACCGAGTTTTAAAGTTTCTTTATGGCTCTGACGGATCAGATATATTTAATGATATTGTGTCCGGTCAGCCCCAAGTTACTATGGAATTAAATGAAAAGCTGGTAGAATTGGCAAGAAAGATACGAGAGAACGCAGAGGCAAAAAGTATTGTTTTGAAATACGATACCATCCAGATCCCCGAGGAACTATTGCGTTGCTTAGAAGGGAAAAAAATATTGAATCATTTTGAAGTATTTCTTGCAATTTACGGTGATCGAGAACTATCTCAAGGTCTTGGAGGTATTGCAGCTGATACGTGGCGTGAGCACCCTGAAGTTGTTTGGGGGATGTTAAAGGGCATGTTGGCGGGTGAAGAAAATTCCCAGTCCTATTATTTAAAGATAGGTGTTAAGGAGCGGCGCATAAAAGCCGAACAAAAACTAAAGGAGCTTTCTTCTAAGGGTTTTAAGAGGTTAGTCCCCGTTGGTATCCTACATAGACTTATTGACTACGCTAGAAAATATACTGCTTTTAGGGAAGACAGCCATTTTTTCTTAACCCAGGCAATGCCGGTCTTTCGTGTGCTATTTCTAACCATTGGCAAACAGTTGGTCAAACGGGGAATTTTGTCAGATGAACATGACGTAATGTACTTCACTTATTGGGAGCTAAGGGAGCTTCTAAATGATATTTATAATATGAAAAAAATTAGTACTCTTGAGATAGAAGAGATGTTAGCCAATAGAAGAGAACAATATCAGCGGAGAAAAGAGCGGTGGTTAAACAGAGAGACAGTGATAGAAAACGAAGAGGACGTATTACGTGGTATAGGTGCAAGCAGCGGTAAGGTTTCGGGAAGGTGTAAGATAATACTGGATCCAAAGGATTTCCATCGGTTACAGCCTGGGGACATACTTGTAGCTCAGTATACTAACCCCTCATGGACCCCTGTGTTTTCATTTGCTGGCGGTTTGATTGTTGAGTATGGCAGCGCGATTTCTCATTCAGCAATTATTGCCAGGGAGTATGGGATTCCAGCCGTTATGGGCGTAAAAGGCGTAACTAAGTTATTAAAGGATAACGAAGTAATAACAGTAGACGGATCAAATGGGTTGATTATCAAGCAGCCAATGGATTGATATACGGGTAAAGGGTTTATGTTAGAACTTGTTAGTTTTTTAAAATAGTTGTTGTGACAAGTTGTGGTCTGCCATGGTCCCACGCGTTCCAACAAAGTGAAGAGATCGATTATATTGAAAAAGAAGAAACCAGCAAAAGGACGCTAATAAAAATGTGGTTTCCCCTGTAAAAGCTAGAAGAGAGTCGGTTTGTATTGGTGATGCAAACCGATTCTCTTTTTATTTATTATCAGTTAACAGAATTTCATAAAGGCCCTTACGGTGGTCTTTAAACTGTATTATTATATGCAAAAAAAAACGCCAGCGTCTTTCGATGGCGTTTTAAAAGTTTGGTAGGACAAGATTATTTAAGTTGGTTCTGCTGATTCTGATTTTGTTGAGGCTGTTGTTGCATTTTATATCCAGGTTCCTGCTGCTCAATATAGTTTACTCTCTGCTTGAGAGTGTTGGCAGTAGTTTCAAGTTGTTGAGAAAGATTCATGAAATCTTGTTTTGCTGCTTTGTCCTGGGTTTCCAAGGCAAAAGATTCCAAACTAGCTTTTGCGCTTTCAATACTTGTTAAAGCAGTATGCATTTTAGTTCCTACGGTCATTAAATGTTCCTCCTTTAAATTTTTTGTATTAGCCTAGTCATGATGGTGCATTTTTAGTTTGCCTTTGTAACAAAGAAATAATCGAGTAGATAGGTGGATATCCTGGTTGGAAAAACTATCTGAGCCAATTTTTTTAAAAATATTAAACCCGACCAAGGGGTGTACTAAAAGGTTAATATTTTGATAAAATTTTGACTTTGCTCGTATCCAAAGTATGGTGCTAAGGCATTTTCTTATTTTAATTAAGATTTAATCACAGTCATAAAGCTCTAATAAGGTCATCCAGGTTCGCGCGTGACCATATTCATCACCTGCAATACCCATAATAATAGTCCTTAAGTTACCATTATCCACCATAGTTGCCATTTCGGCGTACATAGAAACTGCACTTAATTCGTCTTGTATTGCCTCTTCAATCATAGAACAGAATGCATCCATTTTTTTAATACTGGCCATCTAATTACCTCCCTATTTTTCCAACTTTCTACATTTTATGATTTTGGTTAATTACATGTGTTCAAAAATGCTTTTAATGTTTTGGACGCCTAGCGAAATTTGTTCGCCTAATGCACACTTTATAAAAACGCTCATAGTATAAAGTAGAAGTTCAAAAAAGGTAGAGAAAAACACTATTTTAAAAAAGGAGGGATTTTAATGAGTGGTTTTTTTGGCGAAGAAGGCAATTCAAGTTTGGTATTCCTCATTATTTTAATATTGTTGTTGTTTGATGGTGATCTATTCAATCACTAATAGGATTAGGTATGTGATAACAAGAAGGAAGGGGGCAATAAGGTGGGTTTCTTTGGTGAAGAAGGTAATGCTAGTTTGGTTTTTTTGATTATTTTAATATTACTATTATTTGATGGAGACTTATTCGATTAAACATTTATTAACGAATATTTTCGGAAATACAACATGAAAGGGGGGCAATAAAGTGGGTTTCTTTGGAAAGGAAGGCAATTCTAGTTTAGTTTTTTTGATTATTTTAATACTGCTATTATTTGATGGAGACTTATTCGACAAACATTAATTACAAAATTTCCCGAAACACAAAATGAAAGGGGGCAATAGAATGGGATTTTTTGGTGAAGAAGGTAACTCCAGCTTAGTATTCTTAATAATTTTAATATTATTGCTGTTTGGTGGCGACATTTTCGACGACAAGAAATAATCAATCTATTTGTTTTATCGGCCATACTTAAGTATGGCCGATTTCATATTTGATTTTTAACTTAGGAGGACGCTATGACTAAAAACCTAGACCCTGCTGTGTTGGAGAAGTTAAAGCAGGCTCTTGAAAATGATGAATTAAAGGAAAAGTTATCTGAAGCACTTGGAGGTCCTCAGGTCATAAATGAAATTGCAGAGGAACTAAACCAGGGAAATATGGAGACGTTCATTTCATATCTTCGAAGAAACATGACTGAATTATTACCACTATATGAGTCTATAAAGGATCAACTGGCGCCTGAAGAAAAAGAAATGCTTATAATTTTTATGAAAGAAATGCTATTAGGCAAAGCAGTACCTAAACCTAAATAAATTTTTGGATGCCACGACCAGTCGTGGCTATATTTTTTTATAAGGCGGGTGAAAAGCATGGGTAGTGAAGTGTTATTTTTGATTATTTTAGCATTATGTTTATTTACAAAAGGGGTCTTAGAGAGTCGGGAGCGAGAATTTCTATTGGTTTTGACTTTGATGTTCTTTTATTAGTCCAATCCAGATATTTCCAAACAACTATATTCACAACCAACTATTACTTTGCATACTATGGGGTAAAGTTTGATTTGATTAAAAAAAGGTGGTGAAGAATGTGGCCATTAATAGTACTGAAAAATCGTTTGTGAAAAGTTATCTAAATGGGGAGAAAAATGACAAGTCCGATGTAAAATCGATTACTAGGCCGTTAGGCACCAGTCGCCCCATTAAGAAAAATACTAAATTGATACCTGGTAAAGTATCAACAGCACGTAATCAGGAACAAAACGAAAATGAACAAACGAATAGTAAGACCGGGATTGTTGGAAATCAGGTTAACTTAAAAGAGAAGAAAGTAATTGAACGGCAAGGGCCACCACAGGAAGAAACTGATAAGTTAGTTGAGGAAGAGGTTGAGGTTGAAAATCAGGAAGAGATTGAAGTTGAATTTGATTCGCATCAGCCACTAACTAGTATCCCTCAAGAACAGCAGGTAAATGAGGAAATAGTTGGGGAGGAGCAAGAAGAGCAGCTGTTACAAACAGAAGGTAAAGACAATGATGAACCGGATGAATACCCTAATATTAATTCTTCCGATATTTTAATCAAGGCAAATGAAAAACTGAATGTCATCAGAGAGAATTTTAGTAAAGCAGACAAAGATAAACTTTTCGAAGCCTTTGAAAAAACAGAGAAGCAGTTAGGTGCATTGGGCCAAGGTATTAAATTGCCGCCAAACTTTATAACCAATAAGAGTGACGATTCCTTCAAAGAAATAGAAAGAGAGCAAAAGAACCATGGCCAAAGTGACGACTTGACTATACTGGGTAAAAGACTGGAAGAAATGATGCAGCAATTAAATCAAAAACCTAAGGTATCCTCAATTTTCGATAAATACTCCAATTACGCGGGTGAAAACAACTACTCCAAGGCCAGGCCTAAGAAAGATCGCCCTGTGACGCAGAAAAGCTATAGGCCGCGCAAGGGAAATATAGTCGACACAATCTTTTTTTTAGCATTACTTTTTTTCCTTTTCGAAGGTGAATTCATGGGGGGGTTAAATAATGACAAAGAACAATGAGAATGCCAATGGGAACGGAAACGAAATGGGCATTGATCCTGAAATGATTGAAAAAATGAAAAGCGTTTTGGAGAATGGTGACATGGCAAAGAATCTTTCTCAAATTGCTGGAATGCTATCAGAACCAAAGAAAGCAGAGGCAGTAAAGAATTTAATCAGTAACAAAGCTTTACAAAGGATGCAGGAACAAAGCAAAGCAGCCGAAAGCACATCCAGTTTGGACCCTAGGGTAAATCTGCTATTGGCAATTAAACCCTTTTTAAGTACTTACCGGGCTGAGAAAGTGGATAAAGTAGTGAAATCAGTCAGCCTTACTACTTTATTAAGAGATTTAAATAAGATAATTTAGTCGAAGGAGGAAAAGATATGCCAAGGAGGTCCAGAAGAGGCCGCAGCAGTCAATCTAATATGCGTGCCTCGGCTAATGATGGAGTGGTTGGTGACGAAGCGACTATTGAAGAAGAAACGTCTACCCTGCCAATAGAAAACAGCAGTAATGAGACAGGGAACAGCGAAGAAACAACGAGTAATAATACATGGAACGGCGATGAAATGGCGGGTGATGATACAGGGACCAGCGACGAAATTACCCAGGATACCGAGGACAGTAATAATAACCTCCCCGTTAAGCAGGAACCGATAGAAACGCCTAAGGTAAGTTCGCATGAATCAGAGTGGATAGATTTGCTGTTTGTCGGTGGTATATTAGTAGTGCTGCTATTACAAGACGAAGTAGATATACTTGTGATTTTTCTACTGGGTTTATTATTGCTGGATATTATTTAGTTATAGCCCTGCAGAAAATAAGATTTTTCTGCAGGGTTTACTTATTTTCGGCAATCACCGCCCCTGCCAATCCTGCATATACATATAAGCAGGGGAGGTGTTATTGTGGATAAATGTCGAAAAGCTTTGTCAGCCAGCAAAAGATCAATCTTAAGAAAAGATAATGTAGTTGGTGTCGGAATTGGCAATAAAACTGTCAAAGGAGTAAAGACAGAGGAGCCCTCAATTATAGTTTTTGTGACAAAAAAAGTGGATAGGAAAGAATTGCGAGCTAGAAGCGTCATTCCTGGGACCGTAAGAAATGCTAAAACGGATGTTGTTGAAATTGGTGAGGTAAAAGCATTGGCTGCCACTGATAGGATTAGACCGGCTTATCCAGGGGTTAGTGTAGGGCATTATGCCATAACCGCTGGTACATTGGGCGCAGTGGTTAAAAGTAAAAGAAACGGAGATATATTAATATTATCAAATAACCATGTCTTAGCTAACGTTACCAACGGGTCGGACGGCAGATCTAAGAAAGGTGATCCCATCCTACAGCCAGGGCCGGCAGATGGAGGTGTTATGGACACTGATACCATTGCCTATTTGGAAGACTTTGTCCCTATTGTGAAAGACAGTGAGGTGCCTACTTGCCCTTTGGCTAAGGGTGTAACGCGGCTTGCTAATATTTTTGTCAAGTTAATAAGGCCATCTTATACGATTAAAATGGAAAGAGCTAATCCTTCAGGCAATTACGTAGATGCTGCCGTTGCAAAGGTTAAGGACAGCAATCAAGTAACCAGTCAAATACCCAAGATCGGAGAGGTAAAAGGCGTGGGTGAAGCCAATATTGGAAGTAATGTTGGGAAGTTGGGTAGAACCAGCGGTTTTACCTCAGGTACAATCGAGGCAGTTGACGTTAGCCTAAAAGTAAACATGTCAGAAAACATTACTGCATTCTTTGAAGGGCAAATAGTTTCCGATATAAAATCTTTACCTGGCGACAGCGGATCGCTGGTAACAAATGAAAAAGGCGAAGCTGTCGGGTTACTGTTTGCCGGTTCTGATACTAGAACGATTATAAACCCAATTCAAACTGTTTTGGATAAGTTGAATATTGAATTCATGTGAATATTATAAAAAAATGAAAACATATTGACAAACCGGACTATATTCTATATTATTACATTAATTAAATAACAATCGAGCAAAGTTGTTCGAGAGTATCTTTGGGCGATGACGTCCTCTAAAGCTGATTTTCAGTTTGGAGGGCGTTTTTTGTTTATATTCAAATGCATTAAATATATCAAGGAGGCATTTTTATGAAGAGAAATGAATTATTACAGACAGTAAAAGACAATGATGTAAGGTTTATCAGACTTCAGTTCACGGATATTTTTGGTGTTTTAAAAAATGTTGCCATAACCTCAAGTCAATTGGAAAAAGCATTGGATGGAGAATTAATGTTTGACGGTTCGTCCATTGAAGGATTTGTAAGAATTGAAGAGTCAGACATGTACCTAAAACCAGATTTAGATTCTTTTGCTATTTTCCCATGGCGTCCCAACGAAGGCGCAGTTGCAAGATTTATTTGCGATATCTACAATCCAGATGGTACTCCCTTTGTCGGATGCCCGCGAAATGTGTTAAAAAAAGTAGTTGCTGAGGCGGAGGAACTAGGTTTTAGCATGAATGTGGGGCCGGAAGCAGAATTTTTCTTGCTAAACACTGACGAAAAAGGACGTCCTTTGCTAGAAACCCATGATGATGCCGGTTACTTTGACCTATCACCGGTTGATAAGGGAGAAAACGCCAGAAGAGATATGGCTATTACTTTAGAAAAAATGGGTTACGAGATTGAAGCCTCACACCATGAGGTTGCACCGGGTCAGCATGAAATTGATTTTAAATATGCGGATGCGGTAGCAACAGCAGACAATATCGCTACTTTCCGTTTTGTGGTACGTACTATGGCACAAAGACATGGGTTATTTGCTACCTTTATGCCAAAACCAATATTCGGGATTAACGGTTCCGGCATGCACGCTAACCAGTCCCTCTTTAAAGACGGGGAAAACGCTTTTTATGATTCTAATGGAGATTTAGAGTTAAGCGAAACTGCATATTATTATCTTGGCGGGTTGATTAAGCACGCTAGAGCTATTGCCGCAATTACCAACCCGACAGTTAACTCTTACAAGCGACTTGTACCGGGATATGAAGCACCTGTATATATCGCATGGTCGGCTCGTAACCGTAGCCCATTAATTAGAATACCGGTTAAGAGAGGTGCCAGCACTCGTATTGAAATGCGTAACCCAGATCCATCATGCAACCCCTATTTAGCTATAGCTGTAATGTTGAAAGCTGGCTTGGATGGTATTAAAAACAAAATCATACCGCCAAAATCTACAGATGTTAACATCTATGAAATGACGGTTGCCCAACTTGACGAAGCTGGAATTGATAGTTTGCCAGGCAGTTTAATAGACGCAGTTAAGTGTTTAGAGCAGGATGAAGTAATTCTTAGCGCATTGGGCGAACACGTTGGCGCAAGGTACCTTGAGGCTAAAAAACTTGAGTGGGACAAATACCGCACGCAAGTACATCAATGGGAAATAGATCAGTATTTGACAAAATTTTAATATAATTAGGCAGGTACAATGAGGTACATGCGAAGATAAGCAGCGACGCTTTTTAAGGAGAAGCGTCGCTTTTTGTATATAAAAACGTTTAAGGGAGAGGATATTATGTTAAAAAAAATCTTATTTTACAGCCTGACTTCAATTTTTGTGTTGGCATTGCCTACGTTTGCCGCAGAAAGCCCAACGCCTCTTACAAATGCATTGGCATTGGATACGGTCTGGACTTTAATAGCTGCTTTTTTAGTTTTTTTTATGCATGCCGGATTTACCATGGTTGAAATAGGTTTTACTCGCGCAAAAAACGCTGTAAACATTATCATGAAAAATATAGTTACAGTTGCGGTTGGGGCCGTGACATTTTTCATAGTTGGATTTGCTTTTATGTTTGGTGATACCCTTGGTGGAATAATTGGATTAAACCATTTCCTATTGGCTGGTGCAGATAAAATGGACTTTGGTATACCGACCATGGCATTTTGGATCTTTCAAGCGGTGTTTGCCGCCACTGCTGCTACTATCGTATCCGGAGCAGTTGCAGAAAGAATTAAATTCGGTGCATATTTCTTATTAACGATTTTAATTACTGCTTTTATTTATCCTGTCGTTGGCCATTGGATTTGGGGTGGCGGCTGGTTGGGTGACCTTGGATTTATAGACTTTGCTGGGTCAACCGTGGTCCATTCTACAGGCGGCTGGTCGGCTTTGGTAATAGCGGTCTTACTGGGAGCAAGAGTTGGCAAGTATTCACCCGATGGTAAGGTGATGCCTATACCAGGTCATAGTATGCCTTTAGGAGCGCTTGGGGTTCTAATACTGTGGTTTGGTTGGTTCGGCTTCAATGCAGGCAGCACAGTTGCAGGGACTGACATGGCCATTGCTTCTATTGCTGTTATAACACTATTGGGAGGGGCAGCAGGAGTATTGTCCACAATGGCATATACCTGGTTAAGGCATGGTAAGCCGGACCCCTCGTTAGTTTTAAACGGTGCATTAGCCGGGTTGGTATCCATTACGGCCGGGGCAGCCTCCATTGGCTCGGTAGGGGCTTTAATATTGGGTGCAGCCGGTGGTATTATAATGGTTGCTGCTGTAGAGATATTTGATAAGAAGATAAGAATAGATGACCCTGTAGGAGCAATAAGTGTACATGGTATTTGCGGTGCTTTTGGGACAATTGGTGTTGGTCTATTTGCTGTGAATGGAGGACTATTCTACGGCGGTGGAGTAGAATTACTGCTCATTCAACTTTTAGGTGTTGTTGTTGTCTTCCTGTTTGTATCAATTAGTGCAACTGCTGCGGCACTCATCGTAAAGTCTCTAGTAGGTCTGAGGGTATCTGAGGCAGAAGAACTCGGAGGGCTTGACATAAATGAACATGGAAGTGAAGCTTATGTCGATTTGGAAGAAAGGATCGGTACAACAGTTTTGAGTATGGGGGAGATTACTAAATGAAAAAATTAGAATGTATAATGAGACCTGCTAAATTTGAACAAGTAAAAGAGGCTTTAGGTAACTACGGAATAAAAGGTATGACTGTAACACATGTTACCGGTTGCGGTCTTCAGCAAGGAAAAACGGAAGTATATAGGGGGAGCACCTTTACCATAAACCTACTGCCAAAAATTAAACTTGAGTTAGTAATTAGTGACCAGCAAGTTGAGCAGGTAACAGAGATTATTAAAGAAGAGGGTTCCACCGGAGAAATCGGTGATGGAAAGATATTTATCTACCATATTGAGGAGGCTATTCGCATTAGAACCGGGGAAAAAGGTGACCACGCTATTTAATATTATTAAGAATGAGAGAGGAAATGAAAAACTTTTCCTCTCTCATTCTGTTTGCCAACTCATTAGGCTGAAAAAAATCCTAATAAAAAGCCGCTGTCAGGTTATCAAGTATTTCTTGTTGAGGGGTAAGGTTTTGTGCGACTAACGGTCTGTTGGGATAACCGGGGAGCAGATCCTGGCAGCTCGCCTTTTCTTCGTGGTAAATAAGGCCTGTCACCAAATCATTATGCTCTACCGCAGAAAGCAACGCTTGTTTGCGATCAGAGGGTGAATAGGTTTCATCGTTATCTAAATCATGGATATTTTCCCTAAACCATTTGAGGGTATTTACCTTATTGTAAGTAATACAGTTAGACAGCGCTATAATGAGAGAAAAACCATTATATTTTATTCCAGACTCAATTAATTTAATCATTTGCTTTGGATTACCGACGAATGCTTGCCCCAAGAAACCGATGCCAGCGCTGAGAGCTAATTGGATAGGAGAGACTGCTGTATCCAGACTTCCTTTTGGAGTCGATTTACTGGTGAACCCCGTGGGGCTAGTAGGTGAAGTTTGTCCTTTGGTTAAGCCATAAATATGATTATCAATAATAATATAGGTGACATCAACGTTTCGGCGGATAGCATGTATCAAATGGTTTAGACCAATACCGAGACCGTCCCCGTCGCCGCCAATTGCCATCACTGTCAGATCCCGGTTTGCCAATTTTACACCTTGAGCCACAGGTAGGGCGCGGCCGTGAACGCCGTGGAAACCATATGTGTTAAGGTAACCGGAAATACGACCGGAACAACCAATCCCTGAAACGGTAGTAATTTGGTGCGGCGCCAGGTCAAGTTCGCTAAAACTATGGGTTAGTGCGTTAAGAACTGAAAAGTCCCCGCAGCCAGGACACCAATTGGGGCGAACACCAGAACGGAATATTTTAGGTTCTATCATTATAATCTCTCCTTTATTTGTTGATATATTTCGAAAGGCACAAACGGCTGACCGTTATATTTCCTAATGGGTTTAGTTTTACGGTCATAAGGAGAATGCATATCTAGAAGTCCCTCTAATTGTCCGGTTGCGTTGTTTTCAATAATAAAGATGTTTTTGGCAGTTTCCATATTATAATCCAATTCTGCGATGGGGAAAGGCCAAATAATAAGGATGTGCAAATGACCGACTAATAAACCGTCATTGGCCATCATTTCTCGAGCTTCCGCAATTGGTCCGTAAGTGGAACCGTACCCTACTAGCAAGTAGTCCGGATTATCCGGACCGTGGTAAAAGGTACTTCCAGGCAATAAATCAGGTATCTTATTTAAACGTTTATCCATCATAGCAGTTCGTAAAGCAGGGTCATCAGCAGGTAGTCCGGTTTCATCATGTTCCAATCCAGTTACAAAATGAACTCCATTTTTTGTTCCGGGTAGAGGACGGGGGGATACGCCCGATGCAGTATAACCATATCGCTGAAAAAATGTACCGTCTTCCGGAGTAGGGTCAACTTCTAAAAGAATCTGCCCTCTGTCAACTTTAATTTTACTGGCATCAAAGGGCTCCACGGTTTGTTTGCCTAAAGAAAGGGCAACGTCAGATAATACTATTACAGGACACTGATATTTTTCTGCTAGATTAAATGCATTTGCAGTTTGATAAAAGCACTGGGATACGCTGGTTGGAGTTATAACTATTTTCGGTACTTCCCCATGCGTCCCGAATATTGCTGACAGTAAATCACTTTGTTCATGTTTAGTCGGCAGGCCCGTACTTGGACCACCCCGTTGAGCATCTATAATTACCACCGGGGTTTCTGTCATGCCGGATAGCCCAATGGTTTCCATCATTAGGGATAGACCGGGGCCGGAAGTGGACGTCATGGCACGAACGCCGGCATAGCTTGCTCCCAAAACCATGTTGATTGCAGCTATTTCGTCTTCCGCTTGGATAGCGGCTCCGCCAATTTCGGGCATTTGTCTACCTAGATATTCCATAATTTCTGTTGCCGGGGTTATTGGATAGGCAGATATAAAACGACAACCGGCCATTATGGCGCCAAGAGCTGCAGCTTGGTTACCAATCATAAATAAACGTTTCTTTTTGTCGCCGGACTTTAAAGGCAGTTTACCCAACAACTCGTGCTGACATGCCCAGTCGAAGCCGCTCTCAATAGCAGCAAGATTTAGTGCTACTACTTTACTGCCTTTCTTTGAAAAGCGCTGGTTGATAACGTCTTCAAAGTCAGCTAATCTTAAATTCATGATGGCTATGGATATGCCTAAGGCTGCCATATTCTTAACAATCTTATTGCCTAAATCTTCCGACAAGCGGGTTAACGGGGCTTTAACAACATTGTGCCTTACCATGGTGCTGTTAACGTTTAGGTTTTCATCTGCTATTATAATGCCGCTTGGGACAAGGAAATGATTCTGTGTACTGAGAGATTCCTGATCCAAAGCAACTAGTAAGTGAAGCTTGTGACTGATTGCTCCAATGGGGTTATCACTGATGCGCAGGCGATAATGAGTGTGCCCCCCTTTTATGCGAGAGGAAAACTCCCTGTAACCGTACAAATAGTAACCAAGCTGGTTAAGAGTACTTGCCAAAATATCACCTGTGGAATCAATCCCCTCCCCCTGTTGGCCGCCAACCTGCCAGATGACTTCTCCGAACTCACCGTTAATATCATTATTCATATTTGTCCTCCTCTGCCCATGTTTTTACTTCTATAGCCAATATATCTAAGATTTCGTCAATTGACAACCGGGCAAGTCACATAGAATGGTGATATTGGTCACAGTTCCACTAATAAATAGTAAAGCCTCTTTTAAAAGAGGCTTAGGGAGCACATTATTAACCTTCAATAACAATTATACTATTGACACTTTGTATTTTCGAAGCCATATATCAACCTGAATAAAATAGGCCAATAGTTGGGGGCCGCTCATTAATTGACCAAACCAAGGAAGATTAATCTTAGCGGCTTCAGATAATGCCAATTCTTTTACTAGTTTTTGATTTATTAAAGGCAGTAGCGGTGATGAAGAATCCCCTAATATTTCTAGTACGCCTTGCTGAACTGCATTTAAGTAATTTGGGTTAAAAGTCTTGGGATAAGGGCTCTTTTTGCGGGTTATGATTTCTTCGGGAATGACGCCGTTAAGTGCTTTTCTAAGAATTCCTTTTTCCATGTTTCCGGTAGTTTTCATCTTCCATGGAATATTCCAGGCGTATTCAACTAAACGATGGTCACAAAACGGTACCCTTACTTCTAACCCGGTTGCCATGCTCATCCGGTCTTTGCGATCCAGAAGAATGGGCATCCAGCGGAAAATCGTTAGGTACTGCATTTTGCGCATAAGCTGCTCTTGCAGGCTTTCCCCGGCAACAAGCGGAGTCTCCTCAACGGCCTCTTCATAGCGGGTTGCGAGATAGTCTTCAGCCTTTGTTTTCGCTATTATTTCAGGAGACAGAAACTTCAGTCTCTTATTCTGCATACGCATCCAGGGGAATGAGTTACTGCTTAGAGCCTCCTTCCGAAAAAACCATGGGTAGCCGCCAAAGATTTCATCGGCGCATTCGCCTGATAGCGCAACAGTGGCGTCTCGCTTAATTTCTTGGCAAAAGAGGTATAAAGAAGAATCGATATCGGTCATCCCGGGCAGGTCTCTGGCAGTGACAGCGGTATTCAAACTGTTAAAAAGTTGATTAGTTTCGACTTGCACATAATGGTGATTAGTATTCAAGTAATCGGAAACCATCGGTATCCAGTCGATGTCCGAATTAGGTTGAAATTCGGTGGATTTAAAGTATTTTTCTTTTTCGACATAGTCGATTGAGTAAGTATTTAGTTGTTGTCCCTGTTTCTGTAAATACCTAGAAGCAAATGCAGACAAGGCACTGGAATCCAGGCCGCCTGACAGCATAGTACATATAGGTACATCTGATACTAATTGACGTTCGGCTGCATCTTTGAGAAGGGAGTAAACCTTTTCCGTAGTAGTTTCTAGATTGTCCTCGTGAGTAGTACTGTTTAGAGACCAATATTGTTGTTTCCGATAACCCTGTTCGCCATAAGTCAGCCAGTACCCGGGCTTCAGTTCTTTAATTCCGCGGAATATACCGTGGCCCGGTGTTCGACCGGGACCTAACACTAGTACTTCCGCTAATCCCTCTGCGTTTATTTTCGATTTGACAGAGGGGTGAGCAAGTAAAGTTTTTAACTCCGAGCCAAATAATAGATTGCCTTCCCAAATTTTAAAGAATAACGGTTTTACTCCCAGACGATCCCGGGCGAGAAACAGACGGTGTCGGCCTTCATCCCAAATGGCAAAGGCGAAGATTCCGTTGAAGTACTGGACGCATTCTACTCCCCATTCAATAAATGATGTCAAAAGCACCTCTGTGTCTGAATGACTTTTAAAGGAGTGACCAAGTTTCAACAAGCGATTTCTTAACTCTGATGTGTTATAGAGTTCTCCATTATAAACTATCACATATTTATTCTCTCCCTGATTTTTAACCATGGGTTGAGACCCGCCAACCGGGTCAATTACTGTAAGGCGGCGATGGGCAAATATTGCTTGGGGTGACAACCAGGAGCCATGTTCATCAGGCCCCCGCTTCTTAAGCGTCTGAGACATTTTAGTTAGTATCTCTTTTTGATATAACAAGTTGTTTTCTCGGCTAATCCATCCTGCTATGCCACACATAATTTTAATTCCTCCTTAAAAATGATATTGCTTCCTAATAGGAATTGATTTTCAATATCATTTATATGGGGAGGAAGGAAAAGTGTGTATGTCCCACCCGGAAAATGGAGTTGCCCTTGGTACTGCCTTCGAAGATCTGCCGGATACTTGGATCTGTCCTGAATGCGGGGTGGGACCGACGATTTCAGCCCAGTTGAGGACTAAGGACCAAATAGCTAAGGGTAGTAGAACAAGAGATTTAATTGTATACAGTATTTGTTTGTGAATTCCTTGACAAGTCAGACCCCTGCATGGATAATATATGTTAAACAGAATATTAATTCAAAGGGCAACGAAGTCCTCATCAGTGCTGCTGGTGAGGATTCTTTTATATTTTACTATTTTCTAAAGTATAATAAAGGAGAGAGACTGGTTGGAGGGCTAAATATGTTTCGTTCAAAAGTGTTTGTGGCAGTTAAGGATAAGAGATTATCAACCAAAGTAAAACAAATATTAGTCCGAGACGGCAACCAAATTGTGGGGGAGGCGGATGACGGTAATGCCGCCATACGGATGGTCAGGGCTACTACTCCTGATCTTATTATTGTGGACGCTGACCTGCCTGGTTTGGGCGGTTTGGAAATTGCGAAGATTACATATGAAGATAATGTTGCCCCTTCTGTAGTACTTCTAAACAATTGGCAGCTGGAGCATATAGAAAAAAAAGAAGCAGAACCATGGATGCTGGCTTGGCTTATTAAGCCGGTAACTGACACAAACTTAACTGCCAGTGTTGGGGTGGCCTTACGTAATTACAAACGTATTCAGGAACTGGAAAGAGAAATTGCCCAGTTGAAAGAAACCATTGAGACACGAAAACTGATAGACCGGGCAAAAGGAATATTGATGGAGACAAAAAGTGTCAGTGAAGGAGAAGCGTATAAATTGCTGAGAAGACAAAGCATGAATAAATGTATTTCAATGGGTAAAGTAGCAGAAGCAATCATTTTAGCACATGAAATTGGCGTTTAACAGTCGTAGGCAATCGGTCTACGGCCTTTTTGTTGGTATAATTAACCTTCAGGTTATATTGTATACATAGCATTTTAGTATTGAGTCTTTAAAGTCTAAATGTTAGAATGAATTAATCGCAAACTAAAGCAGGCAATGGCGTCTGCAGAATTAAGGAGCAAAGACGTTCCGAGACAGGTGTGTATAAACACCTTGATTTCGGAATGTTTTTTATTTCAAAAATTTGGGGAGGTCGAGTATTTAATGAAACCAGAGGTAAAAAAAGAAATTCTTGAAAAAGCAAAAGAGATGGATGTGCAGTTTATTAGGCTCCAGTTTACGGATATTTTTGGCGTATTGAAAAATGTAGCAATTACTATTCATCAATTGGAAAAAGCCTTGGACGGGGAGTTAATGTTTGACGGTTCGTCTATTGAAGGATTTGTTCGTATCGAGGAGTCGGATATGTATTTAAAGCCCGATCCTGATACATTTGGAATTTTCCCTTGGCGCCCTCAACAAGGCTCGGTCGCACGATTGATCTGCGATGTTTATAACCCAGATGGGACGCCGTTTGAGGGTTGTCCAAGAAACACTTTAAAACGTACTATCGCAGAGGCGAAAGAATTAGGCTATACAATGAATGTTGGCCCTGAAGCAGAGTTTTTCCTTTTCCATACCGATGAACAAGGGAGACCTACGCTAGAGACCCATGATAAAGCGGGCTATTTTGATTTAACACCGGTAGATCATGGAGAGAGTGCCCGGAGGGATATGGTACTCACTCTGCAGGAAATGGGTTTTGAAGTCGAAGCATCCCACCATGAGGTAGCACCGGGGCAGCATGAAATTGATTTTAAATATGATGAGGCCCTTAAAACAGCGGATAATATTTCAACCTTTAAATATGTAGTAAGGACATTAGCGCAACGACATGGACTGCACGCAAGTTTTATGCCTAAACCGGTTTTCGGCATTAATGGTTCAGGCATGCATGCTAATCAATCTTTGTTTAAAAATGGTGAAAATGTGTTTTATGATTCAAATGGAAAGCTGGAATTAAGCCAAGAAGCATATTACTATTTAGGCGGTCTAATTAAACATGCGCGCGGCATGGCTGCGATTACCAACCCGACAGTAAACTCCTATAAGCGTTTGGTTCCCGGTTATGAAGCACCTGTCTACATTGCGTGGTCTGCTAAAAATCGCAGCCCGTTAATTAGGATACCTGCAAAAAGGGGAGCTAGTACCAGAATTGAATTAAGAAATCCAGACCCGGCATGTAATCCCTATTTGGCAGTAGCAGTGATGTTGAAAGCCGGCATAGACGGTATTAAGAATAAGATTACGCCACCTGCTTCTGTAGACCGGAATATTTATGATATGAATGCGGTCCAACGAGAGGAAATTGGCATAGACAGTTTACCGGGCAGCCTAATAGAGGCTTTGGATGAACTTAAAAAAGATGAAGTTGTAATGGCTGCATTGGGCAATCATATTGCGAAGCGGTTTATTGAGGCTAAAGAATTGGAGTATGAAAAATATCGGGTGCAAGTACATCAATGGGAAATAGATAATTATTTGACTATGTTTTAATGTAATGCTGTTGGCTGTACGGCAGCGGGTTGTCAAAAAAAAAGCAACATGAATAGGCGGAGGTGGTAGAAGGTGCTTAGGGAAGGACAGGTGCGTATTCCCTCAGGGTGCGCTATTAGTGGAATTATTAATAGAAAAGGAAACCGTTTTTCCGGTGAAAAAATCATAGAATCCATTGCCGTAATGCACGACCGCTCCAATGGCTTGGGCGGGGGCTTTGCAGCCTATGGCATCTACCCGGAATATAAGGACTTTTATGCATTTCATATGTTTTATGATAATCTTCAGGCAAAAGAAGATGTTGAACATTTTTTTAATGAGCATTTTAGTGTTGAATTGTCGGGAATAATTCCCACACGCAAAGTAAGCTCCATAAAGAAATCGCCAATTATCTGGCGCTACTTTATGAAACCGTTACCCGACAAGATAAGAGATTCTGAATTATACGAGGATGAATATGTTGTTCAGTGCGTGATGAAGATTAACAGCAAGTTCAGCGGGGCCTACGTTGTTTCCAGCGGTAAGAATATGGGCGCATTTAAAGCCGTAGGATACCCGGAGGATGTGGGCGAATTTTATAAATTAGAGGAATATCAAGGCTATACATGGACAGCCCATGGACGTTTTCCCACTAACACTCCTGGGTGGTGGGGCGGTGCCCATCCATTTACTTTGTTGGATTGGTCAGTCGTTCATAATGGAGAAATCTCATCCTATGACGCTAACAGGCGATATGTGGAAATGTTTGGTTATGACTGTAGTTTGCAGACTGATACGGAAGCAATCACCTATGCGTTTGACCTTTTATTGAGAAAACACGGTTTGCCTTTAGACATGGCCATACAAACTGTAGCTGCGCCATTTTGGGATAGTATTGCCCATATGGACGAAAAGCAGCAGAAAGTTTTTAAGGCATTACGCATAACCTATAGCAGTTTGTTAATAAATGGCCCCTTTTCGATTATCCTCGGGTCAAAAAATGGCTTTGTAGCCCTAAACGATCGTATTAAGCTTCGCGCTTTGGTGGCGGCTGAAGATAATGACACTCTTTATGTTGCAAGTGAGGAATCGGCTATTAGGGCCGTATGTCCCAAACCAGAGCGGGTGTGGTCTCCTAGAGGCGGGGAACCGGTAATTGGCTTGCTGGAAGGAGCTGATAGCATATGACATTATCTATGAATACACCTGAATTTTTAGTAGAAAGGAACCTGGATCGTTGTATCAAATGTCAGGTCTGCGTTGGCCAATGTGCCAATGAAGTACACAAATATGATAAAGAAACTGACAGCTTATCATGTGAAGATTTGGCTTGTGTAGGCTGCCATCGCTGCGTAACTTTATGCCCTACACATGCTTTAACCATTAAAAAATTTCCGTTGGAATTCCGGACTAATGCTAACTGGACACCTAGTACCATAAATGCTATCTATAAGCAGGCAGAAAGCGGCGGCATCCTATTGACTGGAATGGGTAACGATAAACCTTACCCTATCTACTGGGACCACCTACTGTTAAATGCCAGCCAGGTTACAAACCCGTCCATAGATCCATTAAGGGAGCCGATGGAGGTAAAAACCTATCTAGGCAGAAAGCCAGATAAATTGGACTTTAGTGATGGGGAATTGCTGACTGAAATAGCACCCCAGGTGGAATTGGAATTACCTATCATGTTTTCCGCCATGTCCTTCGGTTCCATCAGCCTCAATGCCGTTAAATCCTTAGCGGCAGCGGCTAAAGAGGTGGGAACCATGTTTAATACCGGTGAAGGCGGTTTACACCAAGACTTATATTCTTACGGTGATAATGCTATTGTACAAGTTGCATCAGGACGTTTTGGCGTACATTCCCAGTATCTGGAGGCGGGAACTGCAATAGAGATCAAGATAGGTCAAGGGGCTAAGCCAGGTATTGGTGGCCACTTACCGGGTGAAAAAGTGGGGAGAGAGGTTTCTGAAACAAGGATGATTCCTGAAGGCAGCGATGCCCTATCACCAGCGCCCCACCATGACATTTACTCAATCGAAGATTTACGTCAGCTAATTTATTCCTTAAAGGAAGCCACCCGCTATAAAAAACCTGTGGCAGTGAAGATCGCCGCAGTCCATAATGTGGCTGCCATTGCGTCGGGAATTGCGAGAGCCGGTGCGGATATCATAACTATCGACGGTTTTCGCGGCGGCACGGGAGCGACTCCTTTACGTACTAGAGACAATGTGGGGATTCCTATTGAATTGGCTCTGGCGGCAGTGGATAGCCGTTTACGGAACGAAAGTATTCGCCACCAGGTTTCCTTGGTTGTTGCAGGAAGTTTGCGTAACAGTGCAGATGTAATGAAAGCCATTGCACTAGGAGCGGATGCTGTTTATATAGCTAGTTCCGCATTACTAGCCTTAGGCTGCCATATGTGTCAAAAATGTTATACCGGTAAATGCAACTGGGGAATAGCGACTCAAGACCCTAATTTGGTAAAACGTCTAAATCCCGAAATTGGTGCCCAAAGGGCTGCCAATCTCTTAAGGGCATGGAAACATGAAATTAAAGAGATGCTGGGTGGAATGGGAATAAATGCTATTGAAAGTTTGCGGGGCAATAGGCTCATGCTACGCGGAGTAGGTCTGTCTGACCGTGATTTAGAAATCTTAGGCGTTAAGGCTGCCGGGGAATAGGGGGATATAAACAGTGAAAAAGATCTATGCACAGGAAAAATATTGTATTGGCTGTCGTTTGTGTGAAGTTTATTGTTCTGCAGTACACAGTGAGTATCCCAATGACCTGGTAAAGGCATTTAATAGATCAAAGATAGTTCCTACACCCAGGGTGAAAGTAGAGGAAGATCGTCCTTTATCCTTTGCTATGCAGTGTCGCCATTGTGATGAACCTCATTGTCTTAAGGCTTGTATTACTGGAGCAATGTATCGGGACGAAGAAAGCGGAGCGATATTGAATGATGCTGAACGTTGCGTTGGCTGCTGGACCTGCATTGTAGCTTGTCCTTACGGTGGTATTTTCCGTGATGAAAGTAAAAGCAAAGTAGTGGCTAAGTGTGACTACTGTTTAGACCAAGGGGATCCGGCATGCGTTAAAAACTGCCCCAATGGTGCGTTAAAAATTGAAGAGGGGGGCGAATAGGATGCAATATGTGATAGTAGGGAATTCTGCAGCAGCAATTGGTGCGGTTGAATCTATAAGAAACTATGATACAGAGAATCCAATCCTGGTTATAAGCGACGAGCCTTATCATACCTATTCTCGTCCGTTGATCTCTTACTACCTAACTGGATTGCGGGATGAGGAAAGTATTATGTATCGTCCTAAAAATTTCTATGATAGATACAAGGTAGAAACCATGCTTGGCCGTCGAGTGGAAGCCGTAGTTACCGAAAAAAAACAACTGAAATTAGATAATCAAGAAATAATTTCTTATAATAAACTGCTTATTGCTACAGGCGGGAAACCTTTTCTGCCTCCCATTGAAGGAGCAACCGGCCCGGACATCTATAATTTCATCAAATTGGATGATGCCAAAGATCTGAAGGAAGTAGCTCAACCTGGGAAAAGTGCGGTGGTAATAGGCGGCGGTTTAATCGGCCTAAAAGTGGCGGAAGGTCTATTGAAAAACGAAGTTGCAGTGACAGTGGTAGACTTGGCGCCGCAGTTATTAAACAGCATTTTGGATGCTGCTGGTGCAGGAATTGTAAAAAAATGTCTTGAAAAGAAAGGTATGGAGTTTCATCTAGGGACAACTGCAAAAACTATTCAGAACTTTGGTGAACGGAAGATTGTCGGTTTAGCTGATGGGAAGGAAGTTGTAGCAGATTTTGTTGTTGTGGCCGTTGGTGTTGTCCCAAACAAGCACCTAGTGGAGGATACGGATATAAAAGTAAACCGAGGGATAGTGACCGACCATGCTATGGGAACCTCGGTTGAGGGCATTTTTGCTGCGGGAGACGTGGCGGAGAATTATGATGTTTTATTTGGACAAAATCGTGTTATTCCTATTCTACCTAATGCCTACGAGCAGGGACAAGTAGCGGGTGCAAATATGGCAGGGCAAAAGTCCGTTTACCCCGGAGGCTTCGCTAAGAATGCTATTGGTTTCTTTGGTTTATCCATGGTAACAGCAGGCATAACGACAGCCCCTGATGAGACATTCCAGGAATACAGCAGCCAACCGACGGAAGATAGATACCTGAAGGTTGTTATAAAGGAAGGTAAATTAGTTGGTTTTGTAAGAATTAATGCCGTAGATAGGAGCGGTATCCTAACGGGACTGTTGATGCAGCAAAAGGATGTCACCGATCTTATTCCCCAGTTAATATCAGAAGAAATCGGTTTGATAGACTTGCCGCAAGATTTGCGTAAAGCCCGCCTGAAGGGAGATGCTGTCCAATGATAGAAATAAATGCACAAGGTATTTATTATAAGGAATTAAACCAGCAAATTCACAATTATATTGCAGAAGGCAAGAAAGACATCATAATAAAGAATGTTAACGGGCAGCGTTATATAGGAGATGCACTCCCCCAAGGAGTTAAGTTAGAATTGGAAGGAACGCCTGGAAATGACCTGGCTGCCTACATGGATGGCGCTGAAGTAATAGTTAAAGGTAATACTCAGGAAGGGACCGCAAATACCATGAGCGGCGGTAAGTTGGTTATACATGGAAGAAGTGGTGATGCTACCGGTTACGCCATGCGGGGCGGCAAGGTATTTGTTAAAGGAGACGTGGGCTATAGAGTAGGTATTCACATGAAAGAGTACAAAGATATGATACCTGCTATTGTGGTAGGCGGGAACGCAGGCAGTTTCTTTGGTGAGTATATGGCAGGCGGAGTTTTGATTGTTTTAGGGTTAGACGGAGGGACTGAGCTTGTTGGGGATTACTGCGGAACCGGCATGCATGGTGGGGTAATGTACCTGCGAGGAAAGGTTCCAAGTTATAAACTGGGTAAAGAAGTCAAATCCGTAGAACTAAATGATGAAGATACAAGGCAGTTGACATCGTATATTACGAATTTTGCCGACTATTTTGGTTACAAGGCTGACGAAATACTCAAAGCCAAATTTACTAAGCTAATCCCTTATAATACCCGACCTTATGGTAATCTTTATACTCACTACTAAAAAATAACACCAGGGCCAATCTTGACAATTGATATATTTTCGGTCATAATATCTTTTACAGGTTTAAAAATCAAACGTTAAATTTAAGATGGCAGCTCAGGTAGTTAGATGAGTGAAGCACAGAGAAAGTCATTTTTCTAAACTAAAAAATATAAGTTTTCTTTAAGTGTAGCCCAGTTTATCACTAAATTGGGCAGTATGGGCGATTAACTCAGTGGTAGAGTGCTACGTTGACATCGTAGAAGTCACTGGTTCAAATCCAGTATCGCCCACCAAAAATTATTATCCCGCCGAATGGCGGGATTTCCCCCCTACTTTTACATTTGATAACAAGAAAATCCCTGGGCTGGCAAAAGAAATTTGACTGTGTTAGCAGATCGCAGTTTACCGGCGAAGCGAGAATAAGCAATGGTCAACTGACCAAGACACTATGATCTTGTATATAAAAAGGCTGGCTCCTGTGCTTTCGGGAAGGGGAGCCCGGCAAAGAAACTAGTTATTATTTCTTAAATGATCCATTGAATTCAAAACTTGTTAAAGGCCTTGAGAAGGGTCTTTTTTTATATCTGATTTGAAATATAAGAACGAAAAGGCCTTATCCGACTACTAAACGAGCATGGTCTTAAATACGATCCAGAGCAGGACAGTGATCCGGACACTACGGTTGAGACTGATATAACTAGCTCGGGTAAGGATATCAGTAATGACACTACAACAGATGCAATTAACCAGGCAAGTATGGACCCAGCACCACCAATAGAAGCTACAGCTGAACTCGGAGACACAAGAGATAGTGGCCTGACTGAGCCAGAAGGAGAAGTGCAGTCACCCCCCTACGGTCCCCGTACCCCTACGGTGCCCGGAGAGGAACCCCTACGGCAACCGTACCCGTACCCCTACCCCTACCCCTACCCCT
>JADQBR010000127.1 GCA_016278515.1 Bacillota bacterium | reverse complement strand
TTAGCTGTGAGTCATTTTTTATCTGTGTTTGGGCACTTAATTATACAACTTATCGAAATTTCAAATGCTATTGGATTGCCACCGGGGAGTAGTTTGAAAAACCCCATTGACATCCCTGCCAATGGTCTCTACAAGACCCGCGGTAAAATAATTAAGGATCTTATTGAAGAAATTCCGCGCGACCTATTTGGGGTTATCCTATTACATCTCAATATGGAGTCCTTTTATAATTATCCTGAACCTGAGAAGTTTCTTCAAAACATAATACAGGCTTTTGATGAAGCGGATTCGACAGCTGCAAAAGTACTAGTCTTAGTTTCGAGCGGAAGCACTGAAATGACAACTTTCCGCAATGAATTGGTTAAACAAAGTATAGCAGCCGGTATACCTGTAGCTTCAAATCTAGTAAATGTTGGACCGATGCTAGATAACATTTATTCTTACACTGAATACGTCAATAAAGAAATGTCTAAAGGAGGTGTGAAACATTGAAAGTTCTACGAGAAGATGAAGCTACAAGAATACTAGATAAATACGGTTTAAATTACCCAATCGGTGTATTGATTGAGCAAACAGGAGATATGCCAATGGTGACTGAGAAACTAGAGTTTCCAGTGGCAGTAAAGATTTCATCACCCGATATACTGCATAAGACTGATGTAGGGGGAGTAAAAGTAGGGGTGGGGCGAGAACAATTATCAGATACAGTTCGAAATATGTGGGAAGCTGTGACGAAGAAATGCCCTGACGCAAGTATAATAGGTTGTTACATCCAACAAATAATCCCTGGCGGAGTTGAAATGGTTATTGGAATAAAAAAGGATCCTGTTTTTGGACCTGTTATTACATTAGGGCTTGGAGGCATTATGGTTGAACTACTGCACGATATAACATTTCGCTTGTGCCCAGTTAGCTATGAAGATGTCTTGGAAATGTTAAAGGAGATACGTGGGAAGAGAATACTTTTCGGTTACCGTGCTTACCCTGTTTGTGATGTAAAGGCGCTTTGCGATAGTGTTGTGAAAATATCTCGATTCGCATACGAACAAGAATGGCTCGTTGAGGCAGATTTTAACCCGGTTGTAGTTTTAGAGGAAGGCAAAGGTGTTCAAATTTTAGATTTTAAATTCTTTTATCAAGATGAAGATGAATTGGAGGTAAAAAAGTATGAGTAAAAAAACATTTGATTTTCTGAATTTGCCTGAACGCGAAGGAAAACCAAGAAAAAGTGGTTTAACTCTTTTAAGGGATTTTGGAATAGGGTACAACGCAGCATCAGATTTGGTTGTCGATTTTAGAGAGTACATAGATTACATGAAAATGCTGCATTTCACGGTACTTTATCATCAAGACAATCAATCGCTGGTTAAAAAAGTTAGGCTTTATAGAGATCGCGGAATAGATGTTTTCCCCGGAGGAATAGTTTTTGAAACTGCAATAGCTACTGGGAAGACGGTAGAGACTTTAAAAGTCCTAAAGGATATGGGATTTAACACGTTAGAAGTTTCCGACAATATCATTTCTTATACATTAGAAGAGAAACTCAGATTGGTGGAATTAGCAGTTAATCATGGATTCAAGGTGATCGTGGAAGTTGGAAGCAAATATCCTGACCATCCACTGCAAGCTAGTGAAATATTAGATGATGTAAATGTTTTGATTAGTGCCGGAGTTAATCTAATTATTATCGAGAAGGGCGAAATAGATTTATACTTTGAAAAATCTGAGGACGATAGCAGTTTGGATACAATTGATGAAATAGTTGAAAAAGTTGGGTTGGAATATCTTACATTCGAAGCAGAGACTTTGGAAGAACAAGCGTGGTTTATCAAACGATATGGCAACAAGGTAAATCTAGGACCGAATATACATCCGCATGCGATAGGTTATTTAGAAGGAATACGAAGATCGTTTGGCAGAGAGATAGGATACACATGGCTAAAGGAAATTGGAAAAAAAGATTAACATATGCAAAGGGAGTGGATAAATAGATGCGGGCTGCCGTTTTGTATGGACGTAAAGATTTAAAAGTAGTTGAAATTCCGGATAGGACAAGGACCGCAGAAGAGGTAAAAATTCGTGTTGAGAAAGTTGGGATTTGCGGTACGGATGTTCTCGTATATGAGGGAGTTTACGAAAGCAATATACCAATAGTTCTCGGTCATGAATTTGCAGGAGTGGTAGACGAAGTCGGAGAGGAAGTTAAGGACCTAAAGCCCGGTGATAGGGTAACTGCAGGTGGGAGTTGGGCATGTGGCAAATGTAGAGCCTGCCGGACTGGTAAACCAATTTTCTGCACTGATAGACAATCGATGGGGCGTAAATTGAATGGTGCAATGGCTGAATTTGTTTATGTTCCCAGACAAGTGGTATACAAATTGCCTGGAAATGTTGATATGGATAATGCTCAATCATTTATTCCTATAGCATGTGCGAGTCACGCGGTAAGAAAAGCGAAAATTACTGCTGGCCAATCGGCAATAGTATTTGGCTCTGGTCATTCTGCTCTTATCATTTTGCAAGTACTCAAGACCTATGGTGCAGATAAAGTGGTGGTAGTCGGAGGGAGTCGTGCATCTAGATTGAGGGCGGCTGTTGAATTGGGGGCCGATGAAGTTATTGGTAGGTCGGATTTGGACATCGCATCTTTAGCCGCAATGGAACCAGATGTCGTTGTAGAAGCGTCAGGGGCGACTTCCGCATTTAAGAATGCAGTAGAAGTAGTGAAACCCGGAGGAACCGTCGTTGTTTACAGTATTTACAAATCGCCTATCGAAAAGTTTGATGCTACTAAACTGTACAGTAAAGAAATATCCATAGTTGGCTCAAAAGGAGGAAGAGGTGATTACGATTCTGCTGTTAACATACTGGCAAATGAAAGCATATCAGTTGCCCCGCTAATAAGTCATACTTTTAATTTATCAGATATTGCTGAGGCGTTTAGTGCTATTTCGAATAAAGACAAGAATATGTTTAGAGTGGTAATCAATCCAAAAAAATGAGCACGAATTGAATTAACAAATTTAAATTGTGGGGGGATATCTTTGAAAAGTAACATGCTAGACGGTAAAGCAGATAACTGGTGGATAAGTGAAAACAATTTTGCGGCTAAAGTCAAAGACAACATGAATATTCCGCAAAGAATTATGACACATGACGCAACATTAAGGGACGGTGAACAAAGCCCGGGCGTTGTATTTTCACGGGATGACAAGATAGCCATCGCGAAGGCCTTGGATGAATTAGGTGTTGACAGAATAGAAGCAGGAATGCCAGCGGTTTCTGAAGAGGATGCAGATGCGATAAGAACAATTGCAAGTTTAGGCCTCAATGCTAAAATCATGGTGTTTTGCCGCGCCAGAGAAGATGACATTAAAAGGGCAAAGGAACTAGGAGCATGGGGAATAGTGTTGGAAGTACCGTCGGGTTATCCGCGCCTCTTGCACCAGTTTACCAAGTGGTCAGAAGATGATATATGTAAGTTAACGATTGAAAGTGTGCAATTGGCTAAGGAACTAGGGCTTTATACTGTGCTCTTCCCCATGGATGCAACGCGAGCAAAACTTGACTTTTTGAAAAAGCTGATTGTGGGTACATGGGAAAAAACTTCGCCGGATTCTTTGGCAGTAGTGGATACAACTGGATCGGCGATTCCATTATCAATTAAGTACTTGATTGAGAACATTAAAACTTGGATTCCATCTGTACCGATCGAGGTGCACACACATAATGACTTTGGACTTGCTGTGGCAAGTACCACGGCTGCAGTGGAAGCAGGGGCTGAGGTCGTACATGGGTGTATAAATGGTTTAGGTTCAAGATGCGGAAATGCTCCGTTAGAACAAATAATGGTAACATTAAGGACGCTGTATGGTATAAATTTACCAGTTAATTTCGAAAAGATAGCCGCAGTTAGTAAGTTGGTTGCAGAGTGCTCCGGTATAGAAACGGGTTTTAACCAACCAATTGTCGGTAAAGTTGCTTTCACAAAAGAAACGGGGATGGGCATGGATATTGTCAAAAAAAATCCGACCGTTCTCTTTCCTTTGCTGCCAAAATTTATAGGCAGAGAATTGAGGTTTTCAATTGGTAAAAAGAGTGGAAAGGCCTCAGTTACTATGAAACTCGAAGAGTTAGGTATGTCTTTGGACGATGCGTTGGTTGGTGAAGTTCTGCGGCGTATAAAGGAAATGGCGCTAGAAGTAAAGAGAGAACTAACGGACTCAGAATTTAAGCAAATTGTTGAAACTGTCCAAGCAAAACAATAGAACTAATTTTTGTTGACTTACTAGTACAGAGTTAGCGTGGAATATTTTAAAAGTTATGGATACTCTGGTTCATAAAGTAAATTAGTTTTAGTAAGGGGGTGAAGATAGAGGATATTAGTAAAAGGAGAACTTTTCTGAAGACAGACCAAAACGAGAAAAAAAATGGAGGTTTTCTAAAAATGAAAAAAGTAAAAATTGGTGTATTTCTTATTGTTTTGGCATTACTTGTGGTTGCCGTAATGGGTTGCGGCGTTCAAGAAGGAACACAGGATAATCAGGGAACTAAAGAGGAAGCGCAATCTCAGGAACCAGCACAAGAGGAAACTGCATGGGTACCGGAAAGACAGATAGAAATTACTATTCCTTTTGCTACAGGCGGTGGTAACGATCAAATAGCTCGGAAATTGGCTCAAATTGCTGAAGAAAAAGGATTCATTGACAAACCGTTTTCTTTAGTTAATAAGCCTGGCGCAGGAGGTGCGATTGGCTCCACTGAAGTTGCACAAAAGGTAGGAGATCCTTACAGTTTAGTTCCTATTAGTGGTATGTGGTGGCTTACTCCGCTTCTTAGTGCAGACGTAAAATTAGATGTAACTAAAGATTTTACGCCCCTGGCATCGTTTGCTGCAGATACTGCAGTGTTGGCAGTACCGGCTAATTCTCCATATAAGACTTTCGATGATGTAATAGCAGCGGCCAAAGCTAACCCGGGTAAAATTAGTTGGGGAATAGCTGGGCCGACATCTGCGGAACTAGAGATTATACAGGGTATTGAGCAAGCTAAAGGAGTTAAGTTTAATGTTGTACCTTTTGAAGGTGGAGGGGATGCCCTTAAAGCCCTTATTGGCGGTCATGTAGATTTTGGTGGTCGTGGTCCTGGTTCAATTCTTAAGAACGTGGAAGCAGGACTGTTGCGTCCGATAGTTACTACCTATAAAGATAGAGTCGATGCTTTTCCAGATTTGCCAACATTGAAAGAACTGGGCGTAGATGTTAACTATTATCACGTTCGTGGTATAGCTGCACCAAAAGACATTCCACAAGAGGCAATTGACTACTATGCAGACTTGTTTGAGAAGATCGCAAATACTGATGAGTGGCAAAGCTACCTTGAAAACAGAGATTCTATTATAGATTACAAAGGGCCAAATGAATTTGCCGAGGTAGTTAAGGAAAGACAGGATCACTATAAGCAAGTATACGGGGATATGGGTATGTTACCGGAATAGTAGTATGAGTTGCAATAAGACATCTAGCATTACAAAATGCCATAATTTAATTTGGGAGGCCACATCATGTCACAATTTGGTTTAATGGGAGTCGATTGGGAACAACGAATTAATTTTGACAGACTTCGTCGTGAAAGGTTAGATAAAGCAAAGAAGGCGCTTAAGGAATCAGGACTTGCAGCGTTATTGGTTTTAAGAACCGAGGATGCTCGTTACCTTACTAGCTTTAGACATCATTTAGGTCCTGCATTTATCGTGGGCAACGTAACAACAGTACTGCCGAAAGATGGGGAACCAATAGTATTTACTCATGATATAAAACGCGCTAGTTCCATGCCGTGGATGACAAAAGACCAGTTTCAACCGAGGGCAAACTTTAGAGAACCAGCGGGAATAGTAGATTTTTGCGATAGAATAAAAGGACTTTTGGGTGATTTAAAAGGTGAACGGGTAGGTGTAGATATTTACACCCCAATAATAGCAGAAATCTTCAAAGAACAATTTCCAGAGACGGAATTTGTAAGTGGTTACGAGACTCTTTTAGAAGCAAAAATGATAAAGACAGAGGATGAGATAGAGTGTCTTAGAGCAGCAACTGCTATTACTGAGGCTGGTATGGATGCTGCATTAAGGGTATTGAAACCGGGAGTTCGGGAGTGCGAAGTGCTTTCAGAAGCTTGGCGTACGATGACTGCAATGGGCAGTGAATGGACTCAATGTGCTAATATAGTTGCTTCTGGCCCATATACCCATCCTTATAGGAGATTTACATCTGATAGGATTATGAGACACGGAGACTTAGTAATCATTGATATCGGCGGTTGTTATAACGGATATTGGGGCGATTTCACAAGGACTTGGATTTGCGGAGATGTCTTACCCACACAAGAGCAAATTGACTTACATCAAGACGTTTACTGGCACTTGTTCGAGGCGTGCGGGACGGCAAAACCTGGCAACACAAATGCGGATGTAGTAGCTGCTGCTGAACCTTACGTAAGGGATTCCCTGGGACATGGAGCAGGGGTTAACCCTTGGGAACCACCGTTCTTTAGTAGAGTATCACATAAAAACCCGATAACTTTACGAAAGAATATGGTTATCAATACGGAGCCTTATGGTGGTACACCTGAAACTGGAGGCTTCCGCCTAGAGAACAATACACGTATTGACGATGAACCAGAAATAACGACTACGTATCCATTTGAGGCGCGACTGCTAAAAGAGACACATCCTCTTGACAAGACAACCGGTAGAACTGCGCAATACAGAAATAGATAACAGCACCAAAACAGTTTGTCATATTAAGGGCCATCGGAGGTTTAAGAATACAAATAAAAACACAACCACTACATTGGGGTGGCCCTAATTACTTATTTAATTTAACAGGCAAATACTAGTAAACTATATGGATGTTCAAAATAGAGATCTTTGGGCTCGGGAATATATTAAACAGATTTAGCGAGGTCGCCTCCTTTTTACTAAAGACAATGAGGAAATGGACTTTTCGTGATGTTCCCAGAGTAGATTAAAGGATTGCTAATCTTCTGTTTTTCTCACTTAGATGCAGTTTTGTGACTGGTAGCATTTCTAGTAATGGCGCTTGTATAGATAATATTTAGTCAATCATCGTATAATTTGTAATCTAAGAATATCATGAAAGGTTCAATTCAAAATTAAAAGGTTGAAAGAGTTTTCGATAGTTTAAAAGACTCAGGCCCGGTTTCCTTCTAGATGCGACTTCACAGTTTAAGAGCATGACTGATAGTATCGGGAAAGGGCCTGAGGTTTAATGTGGGAAGTAGAAATTGTATGTTTTGTGGTTTTGCGTTCTAAACCATATTTTTACGTGAGGAGGGACACTTTTGAATAGGATTGTAGGATTGTTAATTGTCATCGTGAGTTTAGCGTATACTATCGGAGCTCTGAAATGGTCACTCTGGACCGAAGGAAATCCCGGGCCAGGTCTATTTCCGGTTATAATAGGTATAATCGCGCTTATAGCTGGGGTTATGTGCATTGTCGAAGGGGTGATTCCCGTTAATGGAAAGCAGACATTAATTCAAGGACTGAAATGGAGTGCGTTTCTAGTCGCATTAACTGTTCTTGTCGTGTTTTTAATGGAATTTTTAGGTATCGCTATCGGTAGTGGACTTGCTTTTGCAGCAGTATTAACAGCTGGAGGTTATCGCAGGAAATTTCTTTTAATTCTTATACCCATCATAACAACCGTTTCTATATATTTAGTATTTGGTTGGTGGCTTCATCTTCCTTACGTTTGGATCCAATAATATAGAGTACTACTTTACCTTGGAGGTGTAAGGTTTGGGAAATGATGTATCGTTTTTCAGCAATGTTTTATACATGGCTTCAAATGTTCAGATGATTATTGCAGTCTTATTGGGTGCTCTTGGAGGAGTTTTTGTTGGTTTTTTACCTGCTTTTGGTTCGCCTACCGCCGTTGCATTGCTATTGCCTTTGACGTTTTTAATGCCAACGGATGTGTCAATGGTAATGTTGGCTGGCATTTATTTTGGGGCGAACTTTGGCGGAGCTATTCCGGCAATACTGGTAAATACCCCAGGTACGCCCCCTGCATTTATAACAGCCATAGATGGTTATCCTTTAGCAGTAAAAGGTAAGGCTAAGGAGGCACTTTTTGTTTCAAATTTTTCCTCATTTGTTGGATGTATACTCGGAGCTGTTATGTTTTATTTCTTAGCGAATGTTGTGGGAAAGGCTGCTTTGGCCTTTGGACCCGCTGAAACTTTTGCTCTGATGGTTTTAGGCTTAGCCTGTGTTGCCGGATTAAGCAAAGGATCGATATGGCGGAGTATAATTGCTTTAGCTTTTGGTGTTGCCATTACTACGATAGGGATAGACCCCCTAACTACTGTACCCAGGTATACATTTGGAAAAATAGGTCTGTATTCAGGTATTCCATTTGTTCCTGCCATGATTGGATTGTTTGGGATATCTGAGGCAATTTTGCTGCTTCAAAAAGGGAAAATGTTTGAAGGAGACAAAGTGGAGGAAGAAAAAGCCCTAAACACTAAGGCAAATGGTCCTACTTTGTTGGAACGTGCAAAGATGTTACCTACAAACATTATTTCGAGCATTGTAGGGTTTGTAGTTGGTAGCATTCCAGGCGCTGGAGCAACGGTTGCCGGTATGATGTCGTGGAACTTAGCAAGGCAAAGGTCTAAGACGCCGGAAAAATTCGGTAAGGGTGCAATTGAAGGAGTGGCTGCCAGTGAGTCAGCAAATAATGCTGCATCAGCAGGGGCATTGGTGCCTATGTTGTCTCTTGGTATACCGGGTTCAAGTACTACTGCCGTAATGCTAGCTGCTTTGATGATGCATGATATTTTACCAGGCCCGTTATTAATTGTTGAACAGCCCGGTTTGATATCCTACCTAACGGCATCTTATATTATCGGAGGGCTAGCTGCTTTTATTGTTTTCCAATTGTCTATTCCGTTGTTTGAAAAATTAATGTACATTGCAAAACCTATTATTGCTGGATTAGTTTTTGTACTGGCAGTTTCCGGGACCTATTTTTTAAGAAATTCATTGACGGATATTTACATTGTAGCTTTATTTGGAATTATTGGCTACTTAATGAAACACTTTGACTTCCCTGTGGCACCGACAGTTTTAGGACTTGTATTGGGTGGGGGGTTAGAATCAAACTTACGATTGGCACTAAAGATAGGTGGCGTTGGCGAGTTATTTACTCCGATTGCCTCATTTTGTTTACTTCTTGCTTTAATAATGTTAGTGCTGCCTACGATTAGGTCACGCAGAACAAGAAACGAAGAAAGTCAGGTAATGTAACTGGTTTGATATTTTTTACTCTATTTTTTGTTGTACAGCAGGCAGTTTTCCAACAGCATTATCAAATGTTAACAGTTGACGAAGCCGTCGAATAAAGTGGGGAGGATTATTATGAGCGTAGACGATAAAGTTATTTTAATAACTCGACAAACATCGGAGGTCAATTCAGTAGAAGAAGAAATCCTAAATAATGCTGGTTTTAAAGTGATGAAGAAGGCCATAACAGATGAAGAAGAATTAATTAATGCAGCAAAGCAGGTTGATGGTATTATTTGCGGGTCGCGCGAGCCGTTTACAGAAAGAGTGCTTGGCTCCTTTGAAAGATGTCGCATTATCAGTCGATATGGTATAGGGGTTGATAATATCGATGTTAGTGTTGCAACAAAAAATGGCGTATTAGTCACTAACGTTCCCGATGCTTCAAGTAGAGAAGTTGCTGAGCATACAGTTTCATTAATGTTAGTATTAGCAAGAAAAATAGTTTTGATGAATAAAACAATAAGAAGTAATCAATGGAAAAAAAGAAGAAGCCTAATGAGTGGTACTCGAAAACTGTCAAAATTAACCGCAGGGATAGTTGGGTTTGGCCGGATAGGTAGAAACACCTGGAAATACGTAACAGCATTGGGAATGGACGCTGTTGTATATGATAGTTTTATCAAACCAGATGCTATACAGTCTTACAATGCGAAACCGGTTTCTTTTAACCAGTTGCTTACAACATCAGATTTTGTTGTGTTACACGTTCCTGGAAGCGACAAACCGCTTATTTCTTCTAAGGAATTGGCTTTGATGAAGAAAACTGCGTATTTAGTCAATTCGTCAAGGGGGAATCTTGTGGACGAAGAGGCATTAATAAAGGTATTAGAAGATGGCGAAATAGCAGGAGCTGCATTGGATGTCACAGCAAAGGAGCCAACAATTGATAACCCTTTAATGGATTTCGAAAATGTGATTTTAACAGGGCATACTGCATTTTACTCTGATGATGCAGAAGAAATGTTATCGACAGAAACTGCACAAGCTATGATAGATTTGTTTTCAGGAAAATTACCTCGAAATATTGTTAACGAAACTGTAGTAAATGAAATTTAATTGCCATTATTTGGCTGTATTCCCATCGATAATGGAAAGACCATTTCTTTTAGCCTTATTATGTAAAATATTTTTCATTGTCAAGGAGGATGAAAATGTATGTTATTAGGGGAAGTAACTGTATATCGTGTGGAAAGTGTCAGGATATTTGTTCTGGAAATAACGTAATACACGAAGGCGAACATTTTTTCTACATTGACGAAACTAAATGTAGTAATTGCGGAAAATGCATGACGGTATGTCCAATGACCGCAATTGTAAAAACTGAAGAAAAGGTTTCAGAGAACCTTCCGAAGGGGTTGCAATATACTGAAAAACCGATTGTTTTTTTTGAAAAGGCTGGCAAAAAAAATACTGCAAAGGTACTCGAATTAGCAAAAGAACGTGCTTTATCTTTAAATATTCGAGATGTTGTATTACCCACTACTACGGGGAAATCAGCGCTGGAGGCCATAGATTTTTTTGGACCAGATTTTAATATTGTTGTAATTCCCTGTATGTATGGTAGGTTTAAACCGGGAGAGCACACTTTGGAGCCGGAATATGAAAAAAAATTGCGTAAAGCAGATGTACCAGTAATTTTTGCCCCCTATTTTTTCTCGGGTGTCGACAGAGCAATATACCGAGAGTGGGGAGGCATGTCTAGTACATTAATAGTTAGACAAACCCTCAAACTGTTTGGAGAAGGGATAAAGGTGTGTGTTGAGGTAACTATTGTGGGTGCGGATGCAGGGGCCATTCCGATTGATAAGGAAGTAATTGCATTAGGCGGTACCATAAGGGGTTTCGATACTGCAATGGTTATTCAGCCAGCCCATTCACTTCAATTTTTTGATATTGGTTTAAGGGAAATCATATGTATGCCGCGTAAGCGAATCCCTTGGCAACCTATGTAAAATATAGTGTTTTGACTAAAGATAGTCACAAAGGTAGTAAAACTGATTGTAAAAGAAAGCATCTAGCTTGGAGGGGTACATAATATGTATGGAGAAGTGATTTATGTTTTTGTCTAATGTTATAGGCCTTGTTATAGCCTTAGCTATTGGAGCTGTAGGAGCAGTTATTGCTATCAAATTTAAGTTTCCTGCTGCCCCGTTTTTGGGGCCAGTTTTGCTGCTGGGTGCCTACCAAGTATTGTTTGGCAGTCTTGCTAGTAGGCCAATGTGGTTTCGCTTTGGGGTGCAGATTGCCGTGGGGATTATTCTAGGTGTTAGTTTTGCTGATATATCCATATCTACTTTAAAAGGCCTCCTAAAACCTGCTCTTACAATATGTTTCATAATGGTTGGTGGGGGGTTAGTAGGTGGGTTTATTATCTATCGTTATACAGGTTGGGACATAGCCACTAGTATTCTTAGCGTTGCCCCTGGTGGACAGGCAGAAATGGTTCTTTTTGCTGAGAGCGTTGGTGCGACAACAGAAAAAGTTCTGGTTTTACAGTTCTTGCGCAGTCAACTCGTGATGTTAGTTATGCTTCCTTTACTTCGTATTTTTTACAAAGATGAGGGAAAGGAGTTGGAGCTTTAATGAAAATTGTTCGTCATTGGCCAACAATATTTACTGCAATCCTAGGTGGTTTATTATTTTATTTCCTTTCTGTTCCAGCAGGTGCCCTGGTAGGGTCCATGCTCGTTACTGCTATAATAGAGCTTAGAAAAAAATCAGAAGAGAGACTAATAATTTCTGACAATGTAAAAAAAAGTGTTCGAATCTGTATGGGTACATTGATTGGCTTAGGAATAACAGCAGAAGGTTTTTATCAAGTGCGTTTCATTTTATGGCCAGCCATGTTTGTTACTCTAGCCCTTTTTGTTTTAACTATTCTTATGGTGGTTATATTACATAAATTATATAATTTTGGGATAACAGATGCTCTGCTGAGTTCTTTTCCGGCGGGGTTATCGGAAATGAGTATGAATGCAACTGATTTCAAAGCGGACCCTGTGACAGTGACCACTATGCACATGGTACGTCTTATAAGCATAGTTGTATTGATACCGATTATTTTAAAGATTATTATTCATTTCATGTAAAAGGTGGAAAATAGTTGGATAATGGGGACTTTAGTATAAACCGTTCATATATAATAGTTTATACAAAAAGCATGATTGAGACAGTTCATGGTAAGGCTTAACCTGAAAAATGAAAACCAATTTTATTTATTATAAATTAAATAGTTAGTGTAGTTTGCAACTGTTTTATATGTGTTCGTCTTGGCTTTCAACCAGGCGAAAGAAGCATTTAAACAGCCAGTTGTTGTGCGTTTCCAGCTGGCTGTTTTTTTATTTAAATACAGGCTAAGAGGAGTCGCTTTGGAGTATATTTTACAGTTATTAAACTATTTTTTCTAGTAGGGAGGAAGGAAAATGAATGAACAGTTAGTGCCGATTTATGTAATGGGGAAAAAATATGATGTCCCTGAAGGACTAACTATAATGAAGGCAATGGAGTGGATTGGGTACAAGTACATACGGGGATGCGGGTGCCGCGGTGGATTTTGCGGGGCATGCAGCACAGTATATCGTATGCCTGGGGACTATAAATTACAGGTTGGTTTGGCCTGTCAGACGACTATAACGTCGTCTATGTATTTGACACAGATACCCTCTTACCCTAATCCCAAGGCAGCTTATGATTTGAACAAAATTGAGAACCCAGCCAAAGCAATTCTTGAGGTTTTTCCGGAGATTGCCAAATGCGTCGGTTGCGGGGCGTGTGTGAAAGCATGTCCGCAAAAATTACGTCCCATAGACTATGTGGCTGCTGCTCTCAGGGGTGATTGGGAACAGACGGCTGAAATGTCCTTTGATTGTATTATGTGCGGGTTATGTGCGTCCCGTTGTACCGGCGAATTGGTACCTTACAACATCGCTCTTTTTGTGCGCCGCTATTTTTCCAAGGTGGTAAGGCCAAAACCTGAGCATTTAATAAATCGTAACCGAGATATAAGAAACGGGCAATACGATTTAGCGGTTAAAGCACTGGCTGAAAAGAGTGCGGAAGAATTGAAAAAGCTATATGATCAACGGCAGTTTGAAAAGATATAGGGGGGGATATGATATTATGTCAGGTTATCCGGTAAGTATGCAGGAAACAATCAAGAAACTGGAACAAACACGATCCTCTCGGCTTGGACAGGATGTTCCACGCCTTTCCTTTGAAGGCAGGGAAAAGCTTTTGAAAGAGTGTCATCCTGATTACCGAAAGGACAGTATTAGGCAAATAAGCATCGGACCCAACAAAGGCCAGAAGCTGACTAATAAACTGGTAGATCTTTTGGAAGCAAAAAGTTACCTTGATCCCGAAAAAGTTAACTTGGAACAGGTAGACTTTGATGTAGATGTACTGGTAATCGGCGGTGGCGGTGCCGGCGTCAGTGCGGCCATGATTGCCCATGAGCAAGGCGCTAATGTACTGCTGGCAACCAAGTTGAGGATAGGCGATTCTAATACCATTATGGCTGAAGGTGGAATTGCGGCAGCTACTCAGCCCGATGATTCTTTGGAAAGACACTTCTTAGATACCATTGGTGGTGGACGTTTTGAAAACAAGCGCGATTTGGTTAGTGTGCTGGTAAATGACGCTCCGTTAATTGTTGAATGGCTAAAAGACTTAGGCTGTATGTTTGATACACATCCCAATGGTGATTTGGTAGTTTCCTTTGCAGGTGGGCACCATCGCAAGAGAGTCCATTCTTGTAAGGATTTAAGTGGTATGGAATTTATGCGTGTAGTAAGGGACGAGTTATATAACAAAGGTGTTCCAGTGTCAGAATTTAGTCCTGCAGTGGAATTACTGATGGATGAACAAGGTAACTGCGCTGGTGCAGTGCTACTGAACCTTGAAACCGAAGAATTTAGTGTAGTGCGAGCTAAATCAGTTATTTTAGCTACTGGCGGTATAGGCCGATTACACCCCAATGATTTCCCAACCACAAACCACTACGGGGCCACGGCAGACGGTTTAATTATCGCCTACCGAGGCGGGGCTAACCTTCTGCATATGGATGCCATCCAATTTCACCCGACTGGGGCGATGTGGCCAGAACAGATGTTGGGTCAATTGATTACCGAGGCCTGCCGTGGTAACGGGGCACATTTGGTTAATAAAAACGGAGAGCACTTTATTAATGAATTGGAAACTAGGGACACAGTGTCTTCTGCTATTTTAAGAGAAGTGATTGACAGGGGTAATGGTATTAAGACCCCAACCGGAGGCGAGGGGGTTTGGCTTGACACGCCGCTAATTAATATCCGTGGTGATGAGGGTAAACTTGACAGGATGTTTGCCGGCATAGTGCATAGATTTACTGAATACGGGATTGATGTTAGGAAAGAGCCTATTATGGTCTTCCCCACACAGCATTATCAAAACGGAGGCATTGAAATAGATCCGGAAGCAAGGACTAGCATACCGGGATTGTTTGCAGCGGGAGAGTGTTCCGGTGGTGTTCAGGGTCGCAACCGACTTGGTGGTAATTCTCTACTGGATATTTTTGTTTTTGGGCATAGAGGTGCTACGAGTGCCGTTAACTATATTAGTAGTGCTAAAGTTGGAAAGTTAACATTGCAGCACGTTAGAGAATACCACCGAGAGTTGGACGCTGCCGGGATAAAAAACAAAATGGCATCCCCATTGCTGCTACCTGATTACATTCGCGACGAAGTGAAAAAAAGACGTTATAGTTAAAGGGGTGGAAATATGCCTGGATTAAATGTATTAACGCAAAATCGAGAAATAGTGACCAGCATTTTGGATACTGGTTGGTCACCCGTCGCAAAGTTTCGATTGCTCTCCGGCGGGGTGTCACCCAACCATCTGTTGGAAAAAGCCGAAAACATAGTCGGGCAGAAGTCCTGCCTGTCCTGCGGGAACTGTATAGATGCCTGCCCGGTAGTATTAAGAAAAGAGGATAAGATTGACCTGCAGATGCATAGAACTTCCCTGCATTTAGAAACAATCGTGGAGGATAGTTGTATAAGATGCTATTCGTGCATTAAGGTATGCCCTCAGGTGGATAGGCCGTTGAAACTGTTGGCAGCCAAACATAGGATGACGGAAAAAATGGTACACTGGTGGATGGCGGTAGCCTATCTTCTCACCGCAGGAACAGGTATCGGCCTTAATCACTTCCGAGCTGAATGGGGACAAAGCTTTACAACCATTGCTGGTGTCGCTCATAGGATTGGAGGCCTAATGTGGTTACTGGCCCCAATATTGTTTTTCTTTTTTGACCGCTACCACTTTGATCGCACTATAAAAGCCGTTATGTCCATTAGCAGCAAGGATATGACTTGGTGGAAACAGGCTTTTCGTTCTTTATTTGGTAAACAGGAAGCACCCTTTCAGGGAGAATACAATACTGGACAGAAGACGTGGTACATCATTGTACTCGGCACCATGCTGGTATTGGGAGTCACCGGTATAATGCGCTGGTTCTGGGAGGATAGTATGTCTGTGGGTACTTTGAATACCATTATTATGGTGCATGTCATTGCAGCACTGGTAATTGACATAAGCTTTATTTACCACTTTGGCAGAAAGCTGTTAGTTCGCACAATAAAAAAAGTGAAGCAAATTTTAGATGTCTCAATACCTTTTAGTCCAGTGCCACAGGAGAAGAGACAAAAGGAAGGTGTGAAGGAATTACCCGTTGCGGGTGGCACTTCCCACAACGTAACAAGTTAAAGAGCAGACTCAAGATTTTTAGCTCATATGTAATGATAAACGATTGGGGGAATAGTAATGGATCTTAGTGTAGCAGCCAAAATTATTGAGCAGCATTTAGTGGATGGCAGAATGAAAACTGGAGAGGAAATTGGGATTAGGATAGACCAGACTTTGGTTCAGGATGCAACCGGAACCATGGCATTTCTACAATTTGAAGCGATGGGAATACCACGAGTAAAGACAGAACGCAGTATGGTTTACGTTGACCACAACACACTGCAAACAGGGTTTGAAAGTGCTGATGACCATAAGTTTTTACAGGATATGGCAAAAAATACAGGAGTATATTTTTCGCGTCCGGGCAATGGAATTTGCCATCAAGTTCATCTAGAACGTTTCGGCGCGCCGGCTAAAACGTTATTAGGGGCTGATAGTCACACACCTACCAGCGGCGGATTAGGCAGCTTGGCTATTGGAGCAGGTGGTTTGGATGTGGCTGTGGCCATGGGTGGAGGACCTTTCTACTTAACTATGCCAAGGATTATAAACATAAAGTTAAACGGAGTGCCTGCGCCATGGATAACTGCTAAAGACATTATTTTAGAAGTTCTTAAACGTTTGTCGGTTAAAGGCGGAACAAAGGCAATACTTGAGTATTCGGGAGAAGGGCTAAATTACCTTAGCGTACCGGAACGTGCAACAATTACCAATATGGGTGCTGAAACTGGAGCCACATCTTCGGTGTTTCCCAGTGACGAAGTTACCAGGAAATTCTTAGAGGCTCAAGCCAGGGAGGGAGATTGGGTAGCCCTGAGTGCTGATTCTGATGCCGAATACGATGATGTGATAGAAATTGAACTTAGTCAGATCGAACCTATGGTAGCCTGTCCGCACAGTCCAGACAACGTCGAGACGGTGGTAGAACTGGCCGGTATGAAAGTTAGTCAAGTGATGATTGGTAGTTGCACTAATTCCTCATATATGGATTTGACAAAAGTAGCAAAAATATTAAAAGGGAAGCGAGTACATCCTGACGTAAACCTAGTGCTAGCCTGCGGATCTAGGCAGGTATTGAAAATGCTTGCTGATGACGGCAGCTTGGCCGACATTATTGAAGCCGGTGCTCGTGTGTTAGAAACTGCTTGCGGTCCCTGTATTGGCATGGGTCAGTCGCCTCAATCCCAAGGTGTCTCTTTGCGCACAAGTAATCGAAATTTCAAAGGACGTTCTGGCACAAAAGATGCTGAAGTGTACCTGGTTAGCCCGGAAACGGCTGCGGTCAGCGCTGTGAATGGTTTTCTGACCGACCCGCGGACTTTGGGTGATGCTGTTACTGTGGAACAACCGGAGATTTTTACCGTTGATGACAGCATGATTATTTTGCCTGCCTGCGCAAGTGAGCAGGATGAAGTGCGCCGCGGACCCAATATAAAATCCTTGCCGCAAAACGAAGCTCTTTCAGCAGTGCTCAAGGGTGAAGTGCTGATTAAAGTTGGTGATAATATTACTACGGACCATATTATGCCGGCCGGTGCTAAAATCCTACCTCTTAGATCTAATATTCCTGCTATGGCTGAACATGTTTTTGAATCGATTGATCCCGCGTTTCCTGCGCGTGCTAAGGAAAAAGCAGGAGGAATTATCCTTGGCGGCGAAAACTATGGTCAAGGGTCCAGTCGGGAACATGCAGCGCTGGCGCCCATGTACCTTAAGGTTAGTGCGGTAATAGCCAAGTCTATTGCTCGGATTCATCATGATAATCTAGTTAACTTTGGCATCGTGCCTTTGATGCTGGAAAACTCTGATGATTATGATGGTATCAATCAAGGAGCAGAATTGGTAATTGAGGATATCAGAGGAAGTGTGGAAAATGGTAGTGAGACACTGGTTGTTAAGGATGTTAGCAACGACAAAGAATATAGGGTTATTTTAACACTTTCCTCAAGACAAAGGGGAATCCTTGTTGCCGGAGGCATGCTTAACTGGATGAAAGAGCAAAGTATAAAATAAAACAAAATCATTTTAGAGAGGTGACTTCCAACAATGAGCAAGATTCCAATGAAAGTACCGCTGGTTGAGATGGATGGCGACGAAATGACTCGTATCGTATGGCAGATGATTAAGGAAATGCTGCTGGAACCTTATGTTGATCTGAAAACGGAATATTACGACTTGGCTCTTAAAAAAAGAGATGAAACTGATGACCAAATTACGGTTGAGGCAGCTGAGGCTAATAAAAAATACGGTGTTGCTGTAAAATGCGCAACTATTACCCCTAACCAACAGAGGGTGGAAGAATATAATTTGAAAGAAATGTGGAAGAGTCCTAACGGAACTATCCGTTCTATTTTAGATGGTACCGTTTTTCGAACCCCTATTATGGTAAAAGGTATTGAACCGCTGGTGAGTTCATGGAAGAAGCCAATAACTATTGCAAGGCATGCTTACGGGGACATCTATAAGAGTGCGGAAATGAAAGTAAAAGGCCGGGGCAAAGCTGAACTGCTATTCACTGGAGAAGACGGGACTGAGGAGCGAGCGACTATCCATGAGTTTGAAGGCGATGGTATACTCATGGGTATGCATAATACTGATCGATCTATTACGAGTTTTGCTCGTGCATGTTTTGAATACGCTGTAGACAATAAACAGGATGTTTGGTTTGCGACGAAAGATACTGTTTCAAAAACATATGACCATCATTTTAAAGATGTCTTTGCGGATATCTATGAAAATGAGTATAAAGCCAAATTTGAGGCTGCGGGTATTGAGTACTTTTACACCCTAATAGATGACGTAGTTGCTCGTATTGTCAGATCAGAAGGCGGTATTATGTGGGCAGCAAAAAATTATGATGGTGATGTAATGTCCGATATGGTGGCATCAGCTTTTGGCAGTTTAGCGATGATGACCTCTGTGCTTGTTTCTCCGGATGGCTGTTTTGAATACGAAGCAGCTCATGGTACTGTGACACGCCATTATTACCGGCATCTGAAAGGCGAAGAGACTTCCACCAATCCAATGGCTACTCTGTTTGCCTGGACCGGCGCTTTAAAGAAGCGAGGCGAAATAGACGGCATCAACGAACTAGTGGAATTTTCCTCAAAACTGGAGGATGTATCCATCAAGACCATAGAAGATGGAGTTATGACCAAAGACCTGGTTCAACTGTCTAATCTTCCTAATAAGCGGGCCGTTAATACTGAAGAATTTTTAATGGAAATTGCAAGGAATATGAAGTAATGATGTGATGTTTTTTCGCTAAGAAAGGTAGTAAGCCGTTCGGAAAGGAACCTCTATGCATTTACTTATTACGCTATTACTAACAATCATCGGTTGGCAAATAATGCGGATATTAAGAGTCCCGGCAGCACCACTGCTGGGACCAATGCTTTTTATTGGGGCGGCAGAAATAATGGGGCTGCCTATTTCACCTTTACCCAATACAGTACTGTTGGCAGTTCAGTTAACCCTAGGCTTATTCGTAGGGGTAAGGATAGACAGAGAGAAAATAGAATTTCTAAAACAAGGTATGCTAATTCCTTCGCTGTTGGTGGTAGGTTGGACAATAGTATTCACATTAGCGCCCATATTACTTTTAACCTACACTACCAATTTTGATCTAGCCACAATTCTATTCGGTGCTACGCCTGGCGGGATGGCTGAGATGAGTATTATAGCCTTGAACTATAATGCAGATATTGCGGTTGTCAGCTTGCTGCAGTTTATGCGTTTGGTAATGGTGCTAATATTGGTTCCCTTGATAGCCGCTAAAGTTATTAAGGTAGAAGACAAGAAGGTAGGAGCAATAGAATCTGCTGCTGACAGCGAAGTTGTGGAGAAGCAGGATTTAAGAGCCTCGTTGCAAATCATTGGCAGCGGGCTGTTGATTGGTGGTCTTTCTATTTACCTGGGCTTCCCGGCGGGTGGAATCATTGGCACTTCAATTGGCGTGGGTGCCGCTAGTATTTATTTAGGTAAGCGGGTTGAGTTGCCGGGATATTTCCTTAAAATTGCTCAGTTAGGAATAGGCCTGACTATTGGTACACAGTTTAGGCCAGATACAGTCACGGCATTTTTAAGTTTGATGATACCCGGGATGTTGTTTTCTATATTGGTGGTATTAGGGTCAGTAATTTTAGCTATAATACTAGGACAGCTAACCAAGTGGGATCTTTCCACGACTCTCTTATGTACAGCTCCTGCCGGTGTTTCGCAAATGATAATGGTTGCTTCAGATTTAGGCGTGGATATGGTTAAGGTGACGTATTTCCACGTCTTAAGGCTGATGACTATTTATTTAATCATCAGCCAAATCTATCAGTGGTATCTTCACTAAAAGAAGCCATAGGAAGCCATAGGGACGCTTTGTTTGCCATGTGCCGAAGAATATAATAGTAAAAAGAATTATCAGTGAAGTCTTTAAACTGTTGCTAGACATAAAAAATTAGACTAATGGTGCCAGTAATAAAATCTCCTCATTGTTCTGATAGATCATTGGAAACTGGGAGAGTGGTAAAGGATTAACACCGCTTCCTAACTCGATAGTAAACCCGGGACGTCTATAATCTTGTATGAACCAATCCTTGTAGCCTGCATAAGCAGCTTCTACAGGGTTCCCTGAAATAGCATAGCCGCTGGCCTTAGAAAATAACTGAGCAATTCTTAATGATTCAGGCGGTTCCAGGTCTTGGTACCCGTAGTATATTACCTGGCCTTGAGTATGGTATGCAATGACCAGTCTGAAATTATGCTGATTAGTAAAATTGACCATAGCAGTTGTCTCAGGTTCCGATAATGGCGCAGGACCTCCGTAATCTCTTGGGGCAGGGCCAGTGATCCCTTGCTCAATTTCCTGCTGATGCTCTTCTGCCCAGCCGGCAGGATAATTCGAATTAAGGTCAACTCCCCTGATATTGGCTTTCCAGACACGTGGCAAAGGAAGGCCGGTATTATTCAGTTGGGCTGCTTGGCTGTAAACAGGATTCGTATAATTGGGCCAATAATTAACAAGGTCTACCCCATCTGGGTTAACCATGGGTATAATGTAAATACTACTGCGATTCCATATTTCAGTGGTGCTATAACCTCTAATCGACTTGCCCTCAGAATAAGCTTCTGCAAAATTCTCAATGAACTTCATTAGCAAAGGTGTCGTTATCCATTCATTTGCATGGTGGGATGCATTATATGATACTTCATTGGGACCTCTGCCAAGTCGTATATAATACAAATTTTTACCCATGACACTTTTCCCGATAGTACCAACCTCTAGAAATGGATATCTTGCCTTAAGTGCCCGTATTTGTCTTTCCATTATCTCGTAAGTGTAGTCAATGTCAGTAAACACAATGTCAATACCATAAGGTACTGTAATTTGCTGCCCTATTGTTAATGCATTAGGGTCTATTCCCGGGTTTGCAGTCACTATAGCGTTTACCGTAGTGTAATACCTTCTGGCAATATTATATAAAGTATCACCTGCACGTATGGTATAAGTATCATACCCAATGAGTAGCCTTTCAAACACACTCCATGTCGCGGGACCAACAATACCGTCAGGAGTTAGTCCGTTATCTCTTTGAAAAGCGATGACTGCCTGTTGCGTTCGCGGTCCAAATATTCCATCTACCGGACCGGCATTATAGCCTATCCTATTAAGAAGGCTCTGAATTAGTTTAACGTTTGGACCTCTAGAACCTAAAGCTAATGTCTCCATTTTATCCCACTTTTCATTTCTTATTTTTATTCCTTGCTACATTGTATTAGAGAGCAACAAAAAAGTGCTGCCTATCTAGTGCTTAACGGCTTTAAGTCCAAAATTCCTTTTTGTTGGGTGACTAATAAAAAGCACCCGGGAGGGTGCTTTCAGCTTACTATCCCAATTAAAGCTGCGCCTAAAGCCGCAGTTATAACGGGATTTTCAGGTATTTTAATGTCAGTGCTAAGATGATCGCTTAATGCTTTAGCGACACCGCCGTTTCGAGCGACACCGCCGGTGAATACTAGTTCAGGTTCCAACCCAATGCCGGCGGTCATGGCTGCTACTCTTTCAGCTACAGAGTAGCTTACACCTGCTACGATGTCCTGTTTCGACGCACCAGCAGCGACGTGTGAAATTACTTCAGACTCGGCGAAGACAGTGCAGAAAGAAGAAATGGAGCAGGTGTTTTGGGCTTTGTCGGCTAACCCTCCTAACTCGTCAATTTCAACTTCCAAAGCATTGGCCATCACTTCCAAAAAGCGACCTGTGCCGGCAGCGCATTTGTCATTCATGGCGAAATCAATGACTTTGCCCCCGGGAAGAATCTTGATTACCTTACTATCCTGGCCCCCAATGTCGATAATGGTTCGTGCCTGGCTGAAAAGATGGGATACGCCTTTTGCCTGGCAGGTAATTTCCGACACTTCTCTGTCAGCTGGAAAGGTTATTCGCCCATAGCCGGTAGCGATTGTCTTAATGACTTTATCCCGGGGAATATCTTCTTCAGTTAACAAAGTATCAATTAGCTTAAAAGCATGTTCTTTGCCACTGTAGCCGCTTCGCTTGGTTGCCCAGCTAACAATATTTCTTTCCTCATTTACAAGAACGACTTTTGTTGTGAGGGAGCCAATATCTACTCCTAGACAATACTGCATATGTAATTTCCTCCTCTAGATGGCTTCTACTGTTTCCAAAAAAGCTTGGACCCGATTGCGAGTGGGTTCTTCGGCAAACACCCGCTGGTCAGCCATATCTGCTTCTATTAATAACCCTGGCACGCCTGTTTCCGCCATTACTTTACGACGGATTACTCCCTGAACAAGAGAATAAGGTTTACATGAACGGTTTGAATGCATGACGAAACCGTCTGCATTATAGTCCGTAACAAAGTTTATTAACTGCTGGGCGCGGAACTCAGCTGACCGATTTAAAAATATTTCGGTATAGGTTTTGGCTAGGCTTTCCAGCGGGTCGCCCTGCTCTAATTCCATAGCCCAACCACCGCTGTAGGTGTCGGTGACAAAGCAGGCACTGCGCTCAGAGAACATTTTAAAAAAGGGGTAAAGATTATACCAAATAGCTATATTGTCCCATACCAAACGTATTTTTTCACCATTAATGGCACTTTCGCGCTGTTCCACCCGCTGCTGTACTTCTGCCTTAAGCAGTTTATAATAGTTTACAGCCTGTTTAGTGCCTCGTAGGACTACAATAGGAGCCATATGGATAAATAGGTCAGGGGCATTTAAAGGTGACGGTGTATTCTTACAAAGACTTCTTATGTCTGTCCAAAGGCTGATGGTTTCTTTGCTAAAAGATATTGCTTCCTCCACTTTAGTTTGGTTATATGAACGGCCGGTTATATTCTCTAGGGTGGCTACCATATCTTGTAACTGTGTATGAACATAATCTTGCGCGCGATTAGTCATATCACCTGTTAAATAAGGTGTATCGATAATTAAAAGCGGCACGTCAAAAATGCGCGCTAATGCTTCGTACCACTTTAATACCGTACCACAGATATTGCCGCAGGTTATTAGCAAGTCTGGTCTGGGTAATCCTTTCATGGGAGCCAGATCCGGGCGTAAGATTGAACCTATATGAGAGCGGGCGTATGAACAAAGGTCTTGGGAATAGCCGGCGTTTTCTGCCACTTGGCACAACTGAGAAGATGCTTTTCTACTGCCGCAGATGGCCCCGTAGTTTTCTGGATAAACAGGGTGGATGTCAAATGAGCGAAGCAGTTCAACGGGTGCGCCGCTTGTTACCCAAGCTAAGGGGCGGTTTATCGGCTTACCCCAGAAACGGTGATGACGGGATAAGACATAATATCTAGTCATTATTTTTTCCAATTGCTTGGTACTATCTAATTTTCGGTAGCGTTTTTCCGTCATATTTAATCGCTCCTTTATGCTTAACTATTTTCCGCTAGGCTTTCAAGAAATGCTTGAAGGCGAGTACGCTCTTGTCCGCCTACCGCTGAGCCTTCCAATTCCAATACTAAGGTGCTAATTCCTTTATCTTTAAGCCTTTTCGCTATGGGGACAGAGTCCCAGGCATGGGGGTCACAGAACTTGCGAATTACCAACACGGCGCCTGAAATTTTTCGGTCAACAGCCAACCCTGCCAAATAGTCTATTCTTTCGTCCAGCTGCCGGTGCCGGCAAGGGCACGGCGGCATTTCCATATAACGCTGAATAACGAATTCAAGTGGGTCTTTAATAAACTGAGTTTCTTCTGCCGGTTCAGCATAATGGCGGTATCCGGTACAGATATCGTCTGCGGCCACACGCCCGCCAAGAGTTTCGATCATTTCAAAGAGACTGTTACTTTCTAATACGGCGCCGCTCACCAATATTAAAGGCTTGGTTGGCCGATTTTCCCTTAGTTCTTCTAAAACTGGCAGGGCATTTTCCAAAGCCCGGGCGTATTTTTCCCTAGGCATGACTTGGCCGGCCCTCAGCAGGTCTGCTGTTAATTGGGAAGGAAGATGCGCTCTCATCTGGTCTAGTTTCTTAGTTAATTTGCGGATGTGATTAGTTAGTTCTAGGGCTTGGTCTAATTCTACGGAAGCAGGGTTTTTATTGGTTATCTCACTTAGATGGTGAAATAGAGCTAGCATCTCTTCTTTAAAATAGTCCTTAGCGCCTGGGGCTTTTAGGTTAACCGGTGGAACAAGACTTAGCACCTGTTGCTGATACTCACTGCTCCAAATACTTCCCAAACACTGCATGGTATCGCAGGTGTGGGCAAAGCCTACGCCTTTTAGGTCATCCAAATCCTTTTTTATTGTAGCCTGTAAACTGTTTCTGGCCAGTGAGCAGCAGTAAGCAGGCAGGAGCGCCGGAGTACTGTTGGTGCCGGGAGGGAGAATTCTTAATGGTTCCAATCCTAGCGCCAGCAAAAATTCCTCTGGCCAGTAGCTGCAGAAATAGCCAAAAAACTGGTAGTTAGGCCAGCGTGTCTGCCGCCTGCTGCCGTTATAGGCCGCTTCTTCCAGAAGCAGCGCAAGTTCAGGGTACTTGGTTAGATTTTTTATAATTTCAGTCATAAGCGACCTCCGAATCATAGATGCGGGCCCATAATGATGGGGATAAAGCCGACTTGTTCACATTTAACCTCTCCTTAATTTTGAACTTTATTGAGATAGGGTTTGGGTCAATGTCAGAAGGTTACAAAATTTCATTGGGGTCTTCGGATAGTAACATAGTCGCTGCTAAAATGTTTATGATTGGCTTTCGCATGAAATGAATAGTAATTCAGTTATATTTTTTGAATTCTACCAAAATTCAAAGTATCCTCTAAAATGTAAAAAAAGTTTAGGCACAGATAGAGGATTATACTCGAAATTGGACGAAATAATAAGTATTTCGTCGCGTGGGAAGCATACATACATGTCGTGGATTTCTTGGCCGGAAAGGAAGTGGGTTATGCCAAAAAATACGTTTGGCAGACAAATTTTATTAATAATAGCAGTTCTTTGCATTTTGCTAGTTTCCAGCTATCACTTAGGTTGGTGGAATAACTTAGAGGCGGGGGCGTATGACGCCTGGTTTCGTTTGCGGGGGCCGGCGACATCACCTGAGGATATCGTAATTGTTGAGATGGATGATAACTCTGTGCAGGAGCTGGGGCGTCCGCCTTGGCCCCGAGATATCCATGGTAAGCTGTTGGATAAGCTAGCAGATGCAAAGGTGGTGGCCTTCGATTTTACATTTGCCGCCCCTACAAGGCCTGCTGAAGATGAAGCACTGGCAGAGGCAGTGAGAAGGCATGGAAGAGTGATATTGGCGACCAGCTTTACTTTTGAAGAAGAAAATGGTGAGATGTACCAGGTATTGCGTCAACCTCTGGCAGAGTTGTTGAAAGGGGCCCAAGGTACCGGGTTTATCAACTTCCCAACGGAACAAGATAATGTGGTTAGGCGGACAATACCAATGGATGTTAACATGTCCAACAGGCCTTATCCGTCATTTGCTTTGGCCACCGCACTGGCGGCCAGAGGGCTGACGCCAGGCGACATGAGACCATCAGCTCAAGGTGATCTTTTGGCCGGGGAGGTGCGTGTGCCATTGGATGTCGGCCTGCAAGTCCTAATCAACTTTTGGGGCCCGGCGCGAACCTTTAACTATGTACCGTATTACCAAGTATTGAACGGCGAGGTTCCAGCTGAATATTTTCGGGACAAGATTGTACTGGTGGGTCCGACAACGGCCTTGGAGCAGGATTATTTCCCCACCCCTTTTACCAGGGGCAATATGGTGCTGAATTCCGCTCTGCCAACTCCCGGTGTGGAGTTGCATGCTTCGGCCTTAGCTTCTTACTTAACTAATTCGTATTTTGAGCAATCGCCTCGATGGATTGATATGATAATTATCGCAGTGATGGTAGTTCTGGCATTATTAGTTAGTGCTAGAGGGCGGGCCATGAAGGCCTTAATATACATTTGCCTCATTTTAATAGGATACACTGGCTTGGTTGGGTTAATTTGGTGGAAACTGCGGTTATGGCTGCCGGTAATGACGCCGGTAGTGTCTACTGTTTTAACCTTTTTAGTTGCAACATTACACAATTATATTAATGAAGAGATGGAACGTAGACGTGTTCAAGGCTTATTTGGAAGATATGTAAATCCGTCGGTAGTGGATTACTTGTTGGAGAACAAAGACCAGATTCAGCTTGGCGGTCAGCGGCGGGAAGTTACTATCATGTTTTCTGATATTAGGGGGTTTACTTCTTTCAGTGAAGGGAAAGGACCAGAGGAAGTTGTGGCAAAGCTGAACGAATATTTAACGGTTATGACTAGAGTGATATTTAAATACGGAGGGACGTTGGATAAATACTTGGGTGATGGCATAATGGCCGTTTTTGGGGCACCCCTTAAGCAGGATGATCATGCCGAAAGGGCCTTGGGTGCTTCTAAGGAAATGTTGGTGAGATTACAGGAACTTAATAAATCCTGGCAGGAAAAGGGGGAACTAACCTTTGACATTGGCATCGGCCTAAACAGCGGCGAAGTTGTAGTAGGGAACGTAGGAAGCCCCGAAAGGATGGAATATACCGCTATAGGGGAAGAGGTCAACCTGGCAGCTCGCTTGGAGAGCATGAACAAGGAGTATAAAACCAGAATTATTTTCAGTGAAAGAACTTTTACATACCTAAAGCGGGCAGATGAGATACGGGAAAATTGCCTCAAATTAGGGGAGGCCCAGGTTAGGGGGCTGGTGCAGCCAATAGCAATATACACAATAGAGGAAGAGGGGGTGGCAGCAAATGACCAGTAAAGACGAAGATAGTAACTCGGATCAACGATTATCTTTACGAGTTACTCAATTGGAGAGTCTCTTAGAGGTTGCCCACGTATTGAACAGTAGTCTTAGGTTGGATGAAGTACTACAGATGGTCATGGAAAAGGCTATCACTGTTTTGAATGCGGAAGCAGGTAGTGTTTGGCTGTTGGAGGAAGAATATATTGTGCCAAAAGTCGCCATGGGTCCCAGGTCTGATGGGTTAAAAGGTCTTAAGTTAAAAAGAGGCGAAGGAATAGCAGGTCAGGTGATAGAAAAAGGGCAACATTTGCTCATATCTGATGTTCGTAACGATTCGCAGTGGGCAAGTCGTTTTGACCAGTCAACTGGATTTATCACCACTTCCATAATGTGCGTCCCATTAAAGGCTAAGGAGAAAAGTATAGGCTGTCTACAGTTATTAAACAAGCAGGGAGGATTGTTTGACGAAGATGACCTTAACCTGGCAAGGGCATTTGCGGGCCAGGCAGCTATGGTTATTGATAATAGTCGTTTATATACCAATCAGAGAACTTTATTTCTCAGCATGATCAAAGCATTAGCATTAGCATTGGCCTTGGACGCTCGAGACCCATATACTAGTGGTCATTCAGAAAGAGTAAGCCAGTACTCCCTGGTAATTGCAGAGCAAATGGGTCTTTCCAGAACGGAAAAGGAAAAGCTGCAGGAGGCCGCACTGCTTCATGATATTGGCAAAATTGGTGTAAGGGATGACGTACTTCTACATGAAGGACCCCTTAGCGATGAAGCATGGGAAAAATTAAAAAAGCATCCTGAGATTGGTGAAAGTATATTAAGAGAGGTTGTCCCTGGTGAATTAGTAAAATCCCTGCGTTTGGGTGCCCTGTTTCATCAGGAAAGATATGATGGAAAGGGCTACCCCCAGGGAGCAAAGGGGGAGGAGATTCCTCTTGCTGCTAGAATTATTGCTATCGCCGATACGTTTGATGCCATGACAACTGACCGTCCCTACCGCAAGGGACTGCCAAGGGAAATAGCGCTAAGTGAAATTGCGCGCTGCGCCGGAAGCCAGTTTGACCCCGAACTGGCCAAGATTTTTGTAGTGGGAATGCAAAAGACCAAAGGGGATGTGTAAGTTGGTTGATTCAAACTTACTAAGCTGGCTCTTAGTAGGGCATTTTGCCGGAGATTATTTACTGCAAACCAGATGGATGGCCGAAGAAAAAACTCGACGCTTATTTCCGTTATTTGTCCATGGGGCAGTGTATACAGCTGCAGTATTGTTAGTATCTTTGCCGGCAGGCGGATTGTCTAGCGTGTCTGTCATAATAATATTTATTGGCCATATAATTTTGGATAACAGAACTTTTGTCAAATGGTGGGTCAGAACGGTAAATGGTAAGGAAAGCCCCCGGTGGATGGCTCTTGCTGTTGACCAAAGCTGGCATCTTATCGTACTCGCTTTGGCAGTCGTATTTAGCTAAATTATCATGTCGGGGTTTATTTAGTAGAGGGGGGAGAAACATGGGTGCGGGTGAAATTTTTAGCGAAAATATAGTCGAATTGTCTAAAAAGATTAGAAATAAACAGATTTCCCCTGTAGAAGTGGTGGAAGCGTTTATCGGTAGGATTGAGCAATATAATCCTAAGATTAATGCTTTTTGTACAATCGCTTCTGATGAGGCTTTAGCGGCCGCCCAAGAAGCGGAAAACAAGTTGGTGCGTGGAGAGAGGTCGCTGCCTTTACAGGGAATTCCATTGGCAATAAAGGACTTAACACCAACAAAGGGGATACGGACGACATTCGGTTCCAAAGTATATGCCAAGCACATTCCAGACCGTGACGCCTGCTTTGTGAGGCGGGTCAAGCAGGCCGGTGCTATAATCATCGGGAAAACCAACACACCTGAATTTGGCCATACGGGGATTACCGATAATCTTTTGTTCGGCCGGACCAATAATCCCTGGGATGTAACTAGAACGTCAGGCGGGTCCAGCGGTGGTTCTGCGGCGGCTGTTGCTGCCGGCCTGGTTCCTGCAGCAGAAGGAAGTGATGGCGGAGGATCCATTCGTATTCCGGCCAGCGCCTGCGGTGTCTTTGGATTTAAGCCTACCTACGGGAGAATTCCTTTTGACAGTGCTCCAACAGGTTTTTCTTCCAACACGCCTTTTTTACATCATGGAACTTTAACACGTACAGTTGAGGATGCTGCCCTGTTGTTAGATATAGTGAAAGGGCCTGATAAAACTGATCCTTATTCACTGCCTGATACCAATGAAACCTATTACCCCATTCAAGAAGTGAACTTTAAAAAATGGCGAGTGGCGTATAGTCCAAATTTGGATTACTTTGAGGTGGATACGGAAGTAAAAGAAACAGTTAATAAAGCGGCAGGCAGCTTGGCGGGCATGGGTTGTCAGGTTGATGAAGTCGTTATGGGTCTTTCCGACGGAGAGGAATTAATTACAAAAACATTTATAAAACTATGGGCAGTTTATTATGCTGCTTTTTATCAGCATTTACTATCGAAATGGTCTGATCAGATGTCTAAAAGTTTCATTGCTACCATTAAACCTGGTCAAAGTGTATCTGCAGTTGACTATAAGCGTCTAGAAAGAAATAGATCGAAAGTGTTTTCTAAAATAGAACATATATTCTCCAAGTATGACCTGCTTATTACACCTACTTTAGCAGTGCCGGCATTTCCCCATGGGCCGGGGCCGTCAGTTATCAATGGACAGTCTGTAAATCCTTATACTGGCTGGATGCTGACGTCGGTGTTTAACTTAACTGGTCATCCTGTTGCTTCCATTAACTGTGGATATTCGACAGACGGTATGCCCATAGGGATGCAAATTGTCGGCCCGCGCTTTTCTGAAAAAAGAATTTTTGAAATAGCTAAAGCTTTTGAAAGCAATAACCCTAATCATTTTAAGTCTCAATTGATTTAGTCTAAGAATCTATCTTGGTGTATTCCGTTTTTTAAATTGGAGGGGCCTATGAACGTACAAGACATTGAGAAGCTGAAGGCAATCTTAGAATCGGTCTATAATGCTATTGTGGCAGTAGATGATCACGGCATAATCACAATCTTTAATCCTGCTGCCGAACGGATAACGGGAATTCCCGCCGGTAAAGCTATCCAGAGGCATGTATCTGAAGTTATTCCTAATACAGGTCTGCTTGAGATATTAAAGACTGGAGATTATAAGTATAGCCAAAAAATGCAGTTCGGAGGCGCAACTGCTATTTCTAACAGAGCACCTATTATCAAAGACAATAAGATTATTGGCGCCGTTGCTGTTTTGCAGGATGTTTCTGATTTAGAAGCCGTTTCTGCTGAACTTAAGGCTTCGAAGGAGTTAAACAAAGAGTTAGACGACATAATTGATTCCGTTTACGATGGGCTTTACATTACCGATGGGCATGGATTTACTACTAGAATTAACTCTTCTTATACCAGAATGACCGGAATAAAACCGGATGAGGTGCTGGGAAGACACATGAAGGAGTTAGTAGAAGCAGGATATTTTTCCCAATCTGTTACCTTAATCGTGCTGGAGAAAAAGGAACCGGTAACTATCATGCATACAATCAAGGGTGAAAAAAGATGTCTGATTACGGGCAACCCTATCTTTAATGAAAAAGGGGAGATAACTCAAGTTGTAGCAAATGTAAGAGACATGACTACGCTTACTAATTTAAAGGAAAAATTAGAGCAAACTGAAGAATTAAGCAGACGTTATCATTTAGAACTGGAGCATTTGCGCAAACAACAAATGGAGAAAAGTGGCGCAGTAGGTCAAAGTTTAGAAATGCAGCATGTGCTGGAATTGGCTCAACGTGCTGCGGAAGTTGATGCGACCGTTCTTATTTTGGGCGAAACAGGTGTCGGAAAAGAAGTAATAGCTAGAGAGATTCACAAAAAGAGCACTAGAAGTAACGGGCCGTTTATTAAGGTTAATTGTGCGGCTATCCCGGAAAATTTATTGGAATCGGAATTGTTCGGTTATGATAAAGGTGCTTTCACCGGAGCATCAAATAAGGGCAAACCGGGGTTGTTTGAGTTAGCTAATTCCGGAACGATATTACTTGATGAGATCGGGGAATTACCTCTTTCTCTGCAGGTGAAGCTTTTGCGTGTCCTTCAGGAAAAAGAGGTGGCACGAATTGGCGGCACTCATTCTCAGAACCTGGACGTAAGGATAATAGCGGCTACGAACCAGAACTTAGAGCGGCAAATAAACAAAGGTTTATTCAGGGAAGATTTATTTTATCGATTAAACGTAATTCCTATTGTTATTCCGCCTCTTAGACATCGTCCGGGAGATATTTCTTTACTTGCGAAGCATTATTTAGATATCTTTAATAAGAGATACAAAAAAAATAGAAAAATAAATATTGACGCATTAGAAGTATTAAAGAGTTATTCCTGGCCGGGAAATATACGCGAACTAAAGAATTTAATTGAGCGGATAGTAATTATGATTAATGAAGATGACATAACTCCGTACCATCTGAGAGAATTACAAAATAACAGGACTTCAGAAATGAATTATTTTTTGCAAGGTGTGCAGCCAAAACTTGAAGACGCGGTATTGTCCGTTGAGAAGCAGCTGATAATTAGAGCTTTGAAAGACTATGGCAGTACGCGTAAGGCTGCAAAGGTATTAGGAGTTAGTCAGTCAACGGTTGTTAGAAAGGCAAGAAAGCATGGGATTACAATTAGTGAGTGATCCATATACGGTTCAGCCGGATGCAGAAGCGGTTCGCCACTAAAAGTAATAGAAACCTAAAGTTTCAAACTTTTCAGAAAGAAAGACACGCCTCTTGATGCACATGTGCATCAAGAGGCGTGTCTTAGATAACAGGAAAGCCTGTAATACCGGCTTTCCTGTTATCTAAACCCTTTGGCATAAACTTTGCAATATTAGGTGTTAGTAGTACTAAATGCATGCAAAAGAACTAAATATATAATATTGGGGGAGGTTATCTTTTGAGCAAATTGATAACTTTAGAGGCGGTAACAAACCGAATCAGAGATGGCATGGTAGTGATGATAGGCGGTTTTATAGACGTTGGGGTCCCTAACTTACTAATTGATGCGTTGGTGGAGACTGGGAAAAAGAATCTAACCATTATTGCCAATGACACAGGTACACCGGGCAATGGCGTCGCCAAACTCGTAGAAAATAAGGTGGCAAGCAAAGTGATAGCTTCTCACATTGGCACAAATCCGGAAACGGGACGCCAATTAAATTCCGGGGAAACTGAAGTCAAATTAATTCCCCAAGGTACTTTGGTCGAAAGGATTCGTGCCGCTGGCGCAGGCTTGGGTGGTTTTCTCACACCAACGGGTGTAGGCACTATCGCCGAGGAAGGCAAGAAAAAAATCACAGTTCAAAATAAGGAATATTTGTTGGAAATTCCCTTAAAAGCTGATGTTGCTATAATTAAAGCTTTTAAGGGCGATAGCAAAGGTAATTTGCGCTTTCGCAGAGCTGCAAGGAATTTTAATCCCATTATGGCTACCGCCGCTACCTATGTAGTGGCAGAAGTTGAAGAGTATTTGGAGTCAGATTGGATGGATCCGGATGAAGTGATGCTTCCCGGAATTTTCGTAGATGCCATTGTGAAGGGTGGCGAATAAATTGAACTCAAGGGAACTAATTGCGAGACGTGTTGCCAAGGAGTTACAGGATGGAGACGTGGTCAATTTAGGCATTGGCATGCCTACCATGGTAGCTAATTATATTCCTAATGAAATCAATATAACTTTTCAATCTGAGAATGGTTTCTTAGGATTAGGCCCTGTACCGCCAGAAGGTGAAGAGGATAAAGATGTAACTAATGCAGGTGGTAAGCCTGTAACAATTTTACCCGGAGGGGCGTGCTTTGACAGTTCATTTTCCTTCTTAATAATTCGAGGCGGGCATGTTGATGTAACGGTTTTGGGCGCGCTGGAAGTTGACGAGCAGGGTAACCTGGCTAACTGGATGATTCCCGGAAAAATTGTCCCCGGTATGGGGGGAGCCATGGATTTGGTTGTGGGAGCTAAAAAAGTAATTGTTTCCATGGAACACCTAACTAAGAAAGGTGAACCCAAAATACTGAAACAATGTCAATTACCTTTGACGGCATCGAAACAGGTAAATTTAATAGTGACAGAAATGGCTGTAATAGAAGTTGCGCCTGAAGGATTAGTGTTGAAAGAAATAGCGCCTGGGTTAACCGTGGAAAAAGTACAGGAGAATACGGAGGCTAAGCTGATAATTTCTCCTGAGCTTAAAGTAATAGAATTATAGGAGGCGATAGATTTGAATGAAGTAGTGATAGCTGGTGCTGTGCGTACAGCGGTAGGAAGTTATGGGGGAAAACTTTCAGGAATTCCAGCAGTTAAACTGGGAAAGGTGGTAATTAAAGAAGCCCTAAGACGTGCCGGGGTGCCTCCAGAAGAAGTTAACGAAGTGATAATGGGAAACATTTTGCAGGCGGGTGTCGGTCAAGGGCCGGCGCGGCAGGCTGCAATTTTTGCCGGTTTACCTGACTATGTACCCGCACTAACAATTAACAAATTGTGCGGTTCCGGTCTGAAAGCAGTAAACCTTGCCGCTGCCATGGTAATGCTCGGGGAATCAGATGTGGTTGTTGCCGGTGGTATGGAAAACATGAGTGCGGCACCGTATCTGATAGACAAGGCTCGCTGGGGTTACCGCATGGGCGATGGTAAACTGGTTGATTCAATGGTCACTGATGCTTTGATGGATGCTTTTAATAATTATCACATGGGTGTGACAGCTGAAAACGTAGCAGAAAAATACGGTATTAGCCGCCAGGCGCAGGACGAATTTGCTGCCTGGAGTCAGCAAAAGGCGGAGAAAGCGATGAAAGAAGGAAGATTTAAGGATGAAATTATACCGGTGGAAATTCCCCAAAGAAAAGGCGCTGCCCTTATGTTCGATCAGGATGAACATCCACGCTCGGGTGTTAATGCCGACAGCTTATCGAAATTAAGACCGGCTTTTAAAGATGGAGGGACAGTGACAGCTGCAAATGCTTCCGGAATTAATGATGGTGCGGCGGCTGTGGTTGTTATGAGTGCTGATAAGGCAAAACAGTTGGGTGTTAAGCCTATGGCCAGAATTATATCCTACTCTTCAGCGGCAGTAGATCCGAAAATAATGGGTATTGGTCCTGTTCCAGCCAGCAGAAAAGCGCTAAGTAAGGCTGGGTTGAATATTGATGAGCTAGGCTTGATTGAAGCTAATGAAGCTTTTGCTGCCCAGGCATTAGCGGTGGGCAAGGAATTAGAGTGGGATGCCAAAAAAGTAAACGTCAATGGTGGAGCCATCGCCCTAGGCCATCCAGTTGGAGCCAGTGGCGCAAGAATACTCGTGACACTGTTGCATGAAATGGAAAAGAGAGATGTAGGTTTAGGTTTGGCCACTCTATGCGTAGGAGGGGGGATGGGTGTAGCTACAATTGTAGAAAGAATATGAATAAATAGATTATTATTTTCCGTCAACCGTTAGTATGATTTGAAAAGCACAAAGGAGGAATAACCATGATTAAAAGGCTTACAAAAGCTTGTGTTAGCCTTGTGCAAAAGTACTTGCCAGATCCATTTCTATTTGCTGTAATTTTAACTTTTATTGTGTTTATTATGGGAATGCTTATTGCCGGCAGCACGCCTTGGCAGATGGTACAGCATTGGGGTGGCGGTTTCTGGAGTTTACTGGCCTTTGCAATGCAGATGGCACTGGTGTTAGTCACAGGCCATACTTTGGCAAGCAGCCCGCCATTTCAAAAATTGTTGGGCTCAATAGCTGGTGCTATGAAGAGCCCTGCTCAAGCAATTATGGTGACTACTTTAGTTGCTGTTGTCGCATCTTGGGTTAACTGGGGCTTTGGACTTGTCATAGGTGCCCTTATGGCAAAAGAAATGGCTAAACAGGTTAAAGGAGCAGACTACCGGCTTCTAGTTGCCAGCGGATATATCGGTTTTCTTGTTTGGCACGTGGGTTTTTCAGGCTCGATTCCTTTAACCATTGCAACTGAGGGCCATTTTATGCAGGAAACTATTGGTATTATCTCAACTTCTGAAACCATATTCGCACCGTTCACTCTAATTCCAATGTTAATTTTATTGGTTGCGCTACCTATTCTAAATAGAGCCATGATGCCTAATG
>JADQBR010000049.1 GCA_016278515.1 Bacillota bacterium | reverse complement strand
TGTTGATTCCGCTTAGTATTGTCGGTAAAATCCCATGAAAAGTGTCGGTAGATAGGAGAGCAGAATCAACGAACAGGATACTGCATAAACCATTTTATCATATCAGATAACTATTGGAGCTCTGCTCCCAAGCCCCGGGATTTATCGTTTTAGTTCTCCAAAGGGTAAAAACAGAGCGAGAGTAAGATTTCTCTCACCCCCACTCCGCCCTTTTGTAGAAACCTGACAGGCGCTCAGGTTACTTCGTGAGTATTGCCCTATCCTCCTGTCAGATAAGAGCCTAAAGCATTACAGAACCCCCTTATCCGCCAAAGCATAGAGCGCTTCAGCAACAGTAATCCCATCCACCTCACCCAAAACAGCAGTAAGATTTTCCATATTCCAAAACTTATCTTTAAAGCTACTAAGGTGACAACCAACACCGTGATCAGGCATACACGCAAATCCTCCTTGAGAAGTTTCCCCGAATAAAACCATGATGCCTGATCGACTCTCAATCCTAATTTCATAATGACTTCCACGATTTTCAAACCTAGGGATAATACCTTCCCAGTGCTCCACCCCATTATCGGTCTTCATTTCACATTCAAAAGATACTATCATTTCAATCGTCCTCCCCAATGGCCTAAACACCTAAGAAAGATCAGTTAACGTACGGTTAAAATTCTCCACATCAACCAACTCCTGCCCTCTCGTAGAGGCATCGAGCAAACAACCTTTACAGAGGATATTTACCATTGCAGGGATACCTTTTGCTTTCTCCTGGATTCTATTGATCACATCATCCGGAAAAAGAGAATGAGAGCAACCAGCCACTTTGAGCTGATGATTGATGTAGGCTTTAGTTTCCTCATAATCCATCCCCGAAAGATGATAGTTAGTATCCACCCGTCGCCAAATAGGTGTCATAGAGAGCGTGCGCAGAGTTGAACGAAACTCTGTCTGACCAACTAAGATCATCCCCATTGGCGAAAAAGAGTCAGTCTTAAAATTCATAATGAACCGAAGTTCCTGGAGCATGGATATCTCTAAAGTCTGAGCTTCATCAATGGCAAAAATACAGGTAAGTCCTTTTGCTTCATAAAAGTGAGTAACAATTTCTTTAAACCTTTGTTTAAGCTTAGGCAGTTGACCCGGTACTTCAGCAGCCAAAGCAGAGAGAGCCAGAGAGTAAAAGTTTCTAGGAGTAAGATTAGAATCAGCAATGTAAATAAAAAAGTAACGATTAGGGTCAAGCCGATCACCAAGCATTCTTAGCAAAGTAGACTTACCGGCCCCCACTTCTCCGGTAATAACAGCTATTGATCGTCTTTGACAGGTATATAAAAGCCTGGCTAGAGCTTCTGAAAACTGCCTTGATTCATACATGCTGCTGGTGGCAACATCCCTTTCAAATGGAGAAACAGTGAAATTAAAGTGCCTAAGGAACATCAGGCTCACCCTTCTTATGATACGACAATCCCTCTTTATCCCTTTCCTTTAGCATTTCAAGGTACTTAAGACCTGTTTTTGGTTGGGCAATTTCTGTATCGTCCTCTTTTTTTACCTTGAAATTCACATGTTCCGGGACTTCTAGTGGATAAGCATCAGCATAACGCTGATCGTCACAGTAAATCTGGATAAAAGAGAGGTCAAAGGGGTCGTAGCGCACTGAAATTTTTGTTTTGGCTAACTCTAAAGACGCCTGGTAGTCACTACCGTTAAGCCTAAAGACACCGGTCTTATCTACTTTTCTTGTATCTTCCACCAAGAATGCATCAACCAGTGTTTCCAAGTCCACCCGCCGAAGCGGGTAGGAATCCGTTTCAAAATGAAGCATCGGTTTCTTTTTGGTAGCGGAATGCACCTTTTCGTGATAATGCTGTCTTATCCAAACGAAGAAGTAGTCGTTAATCTCATCTACAGACATGAGCTTATCCTTGAGCATGATTTCTATCTCAGGCAGAAAGCTGCGTTGAATAGTGGCGAACATCCGTTCTAATTTTCCGCGACCTTGGGGGCGGTACGGGCGAGTATGCGAAAGGTGGATACCCAGACGGCCGCAAATACCCTGTAAATGGTGAGACGAGTAGACAGATCCATTGTCACAATAGCCTTGTTCTGGCAGACCGAATTTCATAATTGCTTTCTTTAGACTATCCTCCAAGGTATAGGATTTTTCCTCTGTATAGAGCTGGCCGTGGGTGATAATCCTAGTCGCTTCATCCAGCCAAGCGATGAGGTAGAGTTTAAGCTTCTTTTTAGGATTTTGGGGGTCAGGGATATGGAGTAAATGACACGTATCCCCCTGCCATCTTTGATTGCGGTGTTTAGGCGAGAAACGTTGGTATGCTTTCGATTCTTTTTTCCCCAGCTCCTTAGTAAGTCCTTGACGTTTAAAGTGGTCATAGAGAGTGCTTCGTTTGAGAAAGCCTTTTGGGACTTTGCCGGCCATCTCTAATGTTTCAATAATTTGAGTTACAGGACGCTTAAGATTTTCCCGTTTCAGAGCTACTGCTAAATCTAAGTACTCCTGTGGTATTTTTAATGGTCTTTGGCTTTTCATTTGTGGCATCAGTGCTTCAAAACCTCCTTCTCGATATTGTTTCAGGTAGCGCTCTATTGTACGTTGGCTTACCCTTGTTTTCCTGCTACCCGGAATTTGATAAATTTTACCGGCAGCTTCACGAATGAGCTCTGCAGTTTCACCGAAGTAGAGCTCTTCTCGGCTGACTATGGGCGAGATAAGACGATAGCGAAAGTTTGCGGTTTCCTCCGCTTTTCTTCGATCCATTCACATCACCTCCAAGGTGATTATCCCACTGTAAAATTTAGGGTAACATAGCAGTTTATGTTGGTTTAGGGCAAAACTGAAAGAAAAACTGAAAATCTTGGGGAAATGCATGGAGCAAAGTGCAGCGCCGGGGGTATTGACAGTAGTATCTGTTATTTTTTCGCTACCTTACCGGAAGGGATTTAAAAACAAAACACGACAAGATCACCGGTGTTTTAAACGCCGGTATTTTTGTCGTGTCCTTTATGTGTAAACAAAAGATAAGGGTTGTGAATATTGACCCAGGCCAAGCCACAAAACGCAAAGCCTGGAGAAAAAAAGTTCTTACATCGACTGATTAGTTCCAGTATCTTTTTTGTTCGTTCATGGGGTGTATGAAGGGGCCCACTGGCCCAGTCGGATAATTGTGGGGACTGGGCTAATTTTTTGGTTAGGGATTCCATAAGAACACCGGACTTAGTGCGAAAGATTCTCCACCACCGGGCAACTGTGGTAGGGTCTACGTCCAGAAGTTCAGCTAATTCTTCTATGGTTTGTGTATTAAATGAAATACCTATAATGGCTGCTTCTCTAATTACATCCAGTACCCGGGCATAGGGGATAATGAAACACGGCAGGAGAGCATGGGATTTTTTGCAGCTATTACAGTATACTCTTTGAATGGAAATAGGTCCGAAAAGGTATGGAGTTATTCGAGAATAAGTCCCATAATGCTGGTAATGTCTCTGACATATGGGGCATACACCAGACCAAAGGGCTGTTGCTTGATAATATGATTCTTTAAGGGTATTGACTGATTTACCTTTTATGTTTATGCTAATCATGAGGAGGATGCAACCTCCTTTGTGGGATGAAGGGTGAGGGTTTTTCTGCTGAGAAAAAGTGGTCTCGCCCTTCATGTATTTTTGTTTGATTATTCTTATCCATTTTCTGCTATTAATTTCTAATTACCTTCTAAAGCTACTAAAAAAGTGCCTCCGCGGGAAGCACTTTTTCTATTTCTCACCTTTTCACACTCCATCGCCACGCCCGCGCGTTTGCCGGGGAAGCCGCGTCGCTACGCGCCACTGCTTCCCCGGCAAACGCATCTGTTGATACTTAATTACCATCTGATGCTTATATTATGTGTCTCTTCAGTCTAATACTTCCGACACATAAGTCAGGATTAACCCCATTAACTAATGACAGGTTAGGTTGGAATTAACA
>JADQBR010000156.1 GCA_016278515.1 Bacillota bacterium | reverse complement strand
GCTTGGTGTCGCATTTCTCCTGCCAAATCGTGTCTCGTTTCCTGGGTCCATTATACTTAGTTATATTTGCCCAGTATATTGGATATGAAAGGTGGATTTTTAAAATGACGGCAATTAAGGATTTAGTTACAGTATTAACTGCGTTTGATCCCGTGAAGGTATCCATCTCCAAATCAATATTAGAAGGTGCCGGAATTTGGTATTACGCAGAAGGCGACAGACTGCAAAACATGCCGTTTAGTTATCTATCCGGACCGGTGAAGGTTTGGGTAAGGGCTGATGATGCGGAAGTAGCCGCAGAATTACTTAGTGAATTGGGTTAAGAATGAACCAAGGTAGAATAAGATTATTTTTTAATTGTGGGAAGGTGTGTTTGGGAATACTTAATACTTTTATTCATAACCAAGCAAAGGAGATGATATTTTGACCAGAAAAACAAATAACTCGATAAAAGTGAAACTGCATCAAATACTCATATTATCCAATACACATTGAGACCCTAATAATAAAAGCATTTAATAATAAAGGAGCTCAATTAATGGAGATAATTGACTGTCATTTGCACTTTTCTTCTATTCAGCTTTTCCAAAACACTGCTAAAAAAATATCAAAGGTAAACTACTCTCGATTAGGTTTGCAGAAAGAATTTAATCAATCTAACGTAATTAAAGGTATTGGTATGGGAATATCGGAAACAGCACCTGGGAAATTCCCTGATGCAGATTCAGTTAACCCAATGACTCTAGACTTAGAAAAATCCCCAAGCAATTTATATACCTGCTTGGGGATCAACCCTGTAAAGATAGAATTTGACCAGGACGAAAAGGAATTAGAAGATATTGATCGCGCTATTCAAAATAATCAAGTAGTGGGTTTAAAGCTATATCCTGGTTATTACCCCTATGCACTTACTGACGCCGGTTATCAGCAGATATTTCAATTAGCAGAGAAATATAACCTACCAGTCATCATTCATTGCGGCGATACTTTTTGTAATAAAGGTCATTTAAGCTATTCCCATCCACTTGAAGTTAACAAAGTTGCAATGCAGCATAGAAATGTAATCTTCGTAATGGCTCATTTTGGAAATCCATGGGTAGTTGATGCGGCAATGGTAATTTCAAATAACCCCAACGTATATGCAGATTTGTCAGGCTTTACCATAGGGAGCAATAAAGAAATCTCCCAAAGTAGATCCAGCCAACTATTGAAAAATCATATTAAAACCGGTATGGCCTATGTTGGAGACTATTCCAAGTTCCTATATGGATCCGATTGGCCTTTGGTACAGATGAAACCCTATATTTCTTTTATAAAGGAATTAATACCAACAAAATACCATCAGCAAGTATTTCATGAAAATGCAACAAAAGTCTTCCAAAAGCTAATATAAAAAAATATACAGGGGTCATAAGAAAAGAAATAGAAGTAGTCACTATCAAATATTGACAGGGTTTTATTTATGGGTGCCATTCCGGTTGCACCTTGGTGGACTAGTATTGTAGTAATATTAAATTTATTAATTCCTGTAGTCGTTGCCTTGGGTTCCCTTTATAGACCATGGCTTTCTAGAAGCAGATATCGAGGAAATGGTGGAAAAAGGTCGTCAGTAGGGAGGGTTTTCACATGAGAAAGTTCGTTTTAGGCTCAATAATTATTGTTCCTATTTTAGCCTGGGTTTTATTAAATAGTTTAAGGTTCTCTCCCCTACAAGCTGTGTCAGCCCATAAATTTTATGGTGGAGATAATGTTGAAATTGTGAAGTCGCAACCTACTCATTACGGAAAGGCAGTTCTTCTCGAAAACCAGGCGAATAATACCTTCGGTGTTGCAGGCTTAAATAAGAAGTTGGGCATTTTTTGGCGGGCTGGAGGTAGTTCCTTTAAACAAATAGATGAACAGCAGCCGTTTAATGTCGCGGGAATATTTAGTAGCAATGAAAAAGCTATAGAGCAGTTTATCATCGGTGGCAAAGTAAAGGATGAGAGGATTAAGTATTTTGCATTTGGCAGAGGACCCCAAGTTCCAATAACGCAGGAACCTTATAATCTAACACTGGAAGAAGTAAGGAATATGTCTGACACATATACGGTTGCTCCCGTACAGAACAATGCGGTACTCGCAGTCCTTGATGAAGTTAATGAATCTAACTGGACTATAACTGCGTTCGATAAGGACGGGAATTTGATAGCTGACAAGCTTCCGGGATCAAAAGCTAGATTGATAGAAAGCAACAGTTTTGACATCGTTTCTTTAAAAGAAAAAAGGGTAAAAACCAACCCAGAACAAGTAGATAATCTTATGAAACAGCTGGGAATGAAAAGAGCTCAAGTACAAGAAACTTTTAAAATGACAGATGGTAAAAATAGAGCTGTTGACGATGCAGTTATTATAAACCAGGTATTTCAGAAAGGTGATTATATTTATGCGGATATCTCATTAAGAGGAAACAAGTTATCTGACGGAGATAAGATTAGAGTGACTTATGATCATACGGAAGTATATGAAATAGATTTTTTACACAGTAAAAATCTTAAATTGTCAGATGACTCAAGAATTTTTGAAGTTACTAATGCCACCCAAAAGCCTTGGTTCGGCTTCTTGGTTAAGAGACGGAGCAATAATAAGGTGGCAATTCCTTTTATAGTTACGCTCGAAACTGAAACTGGTAAGTATTTCTGGAGATACGCTAATGTTATACTTTCTCTATGATGTGCATGATAAGACCCTGATTTTGAGGGAGTCTTTTCCGTCGTTAAATCAAATCATAGCAGCATAAGTCAAAGCCAGTGCAACTACCGTGGTAATCGGTTACACACAGGCTTGCTTAATGGAACAGTAACAGGATGTGATGACATAAAGGTTTCCAAAAGATGACAAGGCTAATATAATGGTAGTAAGCTTAAAAGAGGTAGGTGGTAGTTTGAAAAAATTAGGGGCAGTAGTAATAGTCATTTTGCTCATATTTATGGGTTTTAACTATATTGTACTTAGCAACAAAGTGGTACGGACAAACAGTTTGTTGTTTAACTATACTGAAAGTGAACTAATGGATATGTATAACTTTTACATGCGAAATAAAGAGGATGTGGATACTCAAGAGTTAGAACAAGGGATATTACAGTCTGCAAGAACCATTAATCGTTTGAAAAACTCAATAGTTCCAACTTTCCGTACCAGAAATATTAATAAAAGTCTTGAAGGATTGTCTGATAGTTTAGAAAGAGTTATGGCTTCTCATGTATTAAATGAAAGCAATATGGAACAATTCACTAATAATATTTATCATATCCATGAGTTAATGGATGAGAAACAAGACAACAACCGAGACATTACTACGCAACAGCTACGGGTAATAACAAAAAGCATTAAAGAAATGGAGCAAGCTTTAAAACATTAATACTACTTGTATCAAGAAATAATGAAGGCGGCTTGTGCCGTTAAATTTGATAACAGTGCTGTTGGCGTTTAGCGGTCCAGCACTGTTTCTGCGTAGCAAATATTATTAGTATTTGGGGGTATAAGAGGATGAAGCAGAAATATAAAACGATTGGAAAAGTGGTTGTGGCTTTAGTTATTGGGTTTTGGGTACTTTCTATAATTCCATTTAACCAAAATATAAAGCAAGAAATATTTGCAAATATATACAAAAATGGAGTTGTAACTGACAAAACAACTGTTTTCATAGATGGAGAAAAAGGTAACTATCTCTTTCGTGATGACGATTCATTTAATGGAAAATTTCACATTCTATCTTATGAAAAAACGGGTAGAGAAGATATGCAAGCAAGCATTCGGTGGGGTGATGAGCAAAACATACAGAGACTGATATATTTTCAAAATGCCAGTTTCCCCGATATGGATGTAATAGGTACAATCCTTATCAACGAAGAAATGACACAGTTTGCTTTGATGTTTACAGACGGGACTGTCATTGCAACTTCCAACGAAGTGTATACTCTTTATACCTAGATTCCCGCATTTTTGTAACAATGAATCCAGTCTAAATGCCTGATGTTA
>JADQBR010000047.1 GCA_016278515.1 Bacillota bacterium | reverse complement strand
TTACCATACTATACCAATTGATAGCCTTAACTTCTCTTTAATTCCGAGAGGCTATGATTATTATCACTACTAAATATTTGTCGGTATTCATTAGAAACCTGTTGGGTTGTCTCCAGTATCCACTTAATTAAATCACCTCTATTTTCATTGGTGATTCTTACTTTGGGCGAAGAAATGCTTACTGCAGCTACCACCTTTTCATCTAGACCGTGCACTGGTGCACTGATGCAGTAAAGTCCTTGTTGAAACTCTTCGTCATCAATGGCATACCCATCTTCACCGAGAGCATCCAGATCTTTTACCAACTCTTTCAAGTCAGCCTTAGTATCAGGAGCTATCTTTTCCAGACCGTTGGGAAACAAATATTTTAATTTATGCCTGGGGAAATCAAGCAAGAGACATTTGCCAATAGCCGTACAGTAGAGCGGATACCTGAGACCAACAACAAAATTTGGACGTAGCAGATGATTACTATCAACCTTATCAATGTAGACCAGTTTGTCCCCGTCACGAATTGCAAGATTCACCGTTTCGCCACACTTTTCATTCAGCCAAGCTAGGTGTTTCTTAGCCTTCTCTTGCCATAGCATCATTTGCTGTCCAACTTGCAGGTTGGTTAGCATTTTCAGAGACAATCGGTATTTTTTTGTTTTAGGATTTTGCAACAAATACCCTTTGTATTCAAGTGTATTAATAATTCGCTGGACAGTACTCTCAGGTTGATTGACAACGCCCGCTAATTCCGTCACTCCATATTCCTTCATATCGGAATTAAAACATTCCAAGATTGTTAATCCTTTAGCTAATGACTGTACAAGATATTTCCCTTCCGCATGTTCCACTGGGCATAATCCTTTCCTTTAATAGACATTCAACAACCTACTTAAGCTATTTTTATTCCAAAAATAAAAAATATATGTATTTAATTTGGAATTACATATTCCATTTTCACTAAACTATTTCTCCGAAAAATACTCCTTTTCCTGCTAAAATATACAATTTCTTCAGCGGTCTTATATCCTTGGATGTTATAGCCTTAACCAAGTAAAAAATCAAACCCAACACTGAGCCGGAAACCGCAAGTAGACCTTACTTTTAAACAGGTCTGAATCTCCAGCCAAATGTTGGGTTTTAATACATCAAGGGATAATTCCCATTTGCTTACTCAATCACAAATGACGCCGTAGTGTTAATATTAGTCTTCCATTTGTTCCAGCAACTGCTCACCCACTTCTTTAATGTGATCCTCAATCACCTGAGCAGCATGCTTTGCATCTTTACTGGTTAAAGCTTCTACAATGGGAACATGTCCATCGGCTACATCCTCCAGGTTGGCGTACAATCGATTAGTAGTAGCCATAAAGGCGCGAACGGGAGTATTAAGCAGGGACATAACTTCTTTTAAACGCTTATGATGTGTTTTTTTATAAATTAACTCATGAAACTTAGAGTCATACTTAGCTACTTTCCGCACGTCTTCCTCGATAGCTGCCTGTCTCATTAAATCAACATATTTGTACAAAGTTTCTATATCACCCTGAGAAAGATTGTTGATACACAGACCTACAGCAAACTGCTCCAAAATGCTACGCAGGCTAAAAATTTCCCTAGTATCTTCCACCGTTAAACCACTGATAAACGTACCTCTATGAGGCGATGTTACCACTAAACCTTCCTGCTGTAATAGCCGAATAGCCTCCCTCACTGGGGCTCTACTGATACCAATTTGTTCTGCAATGTCGGATTCCAATATACGGTCTCCCTCTTTTAATTTCCCTTCCATAATGGCATTTTTTATTTGTTCGTATACCTCGTCCTTAAGCACCTTGGACGGGGACTGTGAAAACATTTGTTCAGACACATTGCTCCACCTCAATCTTCTTGGCTTAGTCTTTGCTCCCACCATTTGATTTAAACATTAGACTACTTAATATCATTTTTCTTGACTAGGGTTTGGCATTATTAATTATTTGTGCTAAGTGCATTACTTTGACGGGAACATTGAATTTCTTTGCTCCCCGCTGCAATTGCAGCAGACAAGCCGGGCAACTTGTCACCAAAATTGCAGCTCCGGTTCTGCGTACATTTTCCATCTTTCGCTCAAGTATTTTTTCTGACATTTCCGGGTGTGTTGCCATGTAGGAACCAGCAGCGCCGCAGCAGGTGTCTGCCTCCGGCAGTTCGATAAAGGAAATTCCCTCAATGTCGGCCAAAAGCCTTTTTGGCTCCTCCTTTACTTCCAAGCAACGGGACTGGTGGCAGGGCTGGTGATAAGTTACTACCCGCCTTTCCCCTTGCAGCGCTCGACCCGCCAAAAGCTTTAGTACCAGTTGGGAATAATCAATCACTTTATCTGCCAGCTCGATAGCTTTAACATAATAGGGGTCGCGCTTATCAAAAAGCTTTGGATATTCTCTGACGGAGCCACTACAACTGGCACAATCAGAAACAACATAACCCGAATTTTCGGCCACCATAATGTCAATATTTTTCCTTGCCAATGCTCTGGCCACTTTAGTGTATCCGTAGCTGCTGGCCGGAAGGCCACAGCAAAATACTTCTGGGATGGACACCGCACAGCCAAACTCCCGCAAGCTATTCGCCGCGGCAATTCCCTGATCTGGCACCAGCAAGTTAGTGCCACAACCCACAAACAAGGTTACCCGAATTACAGTATTGCTTAGATTGGGTGTTAACGTTTTTTCCAAATCTCTAAACGTACGGGAAATGTTCCCGGGAATTATATCTTCCGCCTTTGCTACAGGCCCTAACACCCCAATCATACCGGTCTTGTTTATTATGGAACGGATGCCAGACTTCTCGTACAACTTCAATAGCCTGTTGGTCAGCGTCAGGCGTTTGGGAAACTGGAGAATGTGATTAAAAATAAATCTCTGAACCAGTGGGACGTGCTCCTTGGCTAAGACCTCCCGCGCCTTTAAAATGATATCGTAACTTTTGACCCCGGCAGGGCAATTCTCTTGACAATGCTTACAAAGCAGGCAACCATAGAGAGTTTCTTTTAAATCCTCATCAAAGGGAAGCGTCCCTTCTGCCGCCTCCCTCAGGAGCGCGATCCTGCCGCGGGCAACTGAACCTTCCATCCGAGTTTCACGAAAAACTGGGCAAACTGATTGGCAAAAACCACATTTATTGCAAGCCACGATATCTTCATATATTTTATCTAACTTACTCATAGTATCGTCCCCCCACTGACCGTCCTGGATTCAAGATATTTGAGGGGTCAAGAGCTGCCTTTAAATGGCTCGAATTGAATTCCATCTGCTTCCTGGCATCAGTGTGCCCAGACTCAAACTGATTACTACAGATCTCAATTATATGCACTCCCCAGCTTGTTTCTTGTTCAAATTTACTTACTGCTTTTCTTATTGTGCTGTTATCTATTACTTCCGGAAAATAACTAATAACAATTCCATTGGCTGCATGTCCATATATTATCACCTTAGTGTCGCCTGCCGCTTTCAGTATTGTGTCTATCCAGCGTGTAATATCAGTATATAAAAGAGAACTCTTTAAAATCAAGCCTGAATGTTGAAAATAACCAGTGGGTAGTTTGTCTATGATAAAGGATTTTCCATACTGTAGCGCCCGATCCTCAACATGGGCTGTCTGTTTTATACCAGGTTTGAACAATCCGTTCAGAATCTTTGCCTGCATATCTACCGCCTCGGCAGGGCCACTGAGGCCAATATTAACATAGTATATTCGATCAGATATCACAAAGTCCAGACTACTTGTTTCCAAACCGGTGTATATTTCATTTAAAAATGATTGAAACAGCCCTCTGTCCTCCATAGAAAAAGTTTTATAAATAGCCTGCTGGGGTAAGGGGAATAATTTTAAAGTAATTTTTGTAATAATGCCTAATGTACCCCAAGAACCGACAAAAAGTTTACATAAGTCATAGCCAGCAACATTTTTAATATTTTTGCCTCCATATTTGATCTGTTTCCCTTCGGGAGTAACAACCTCTACACCCAGCAACATGTCCTTTATCGTTTTATACTGGAGCCTCAAAGAACCAGTGCTATTAGCAGCGGTTAGCCCTCCTATAGTAGGTTCAGCTTTCTGTATCGGATCCACAGGTAAAAACAAATTTTTTTCCAGCAAAAGCCGTTGCAGGTCTTTTAACTTAACCCCTGCTTCCACGGTTGCTGTCAGATTGCCAAAATCTATATCAATAATCCTATTAAGGTTGCTTAAATCTAAGACCGTTTCTGCAGGTACTGTTCTGCAGCCCACATCGCTTTTGCTACCCTGGCCCCAGGGAATCAATGACGCTTGGTGCTTATTAGCTAATTGTACAATATTTATTACATCCTCGGTGGAGTTCGCTTTCACAGCACAGCAGGGTTTTTGGCCATGACAGGCATATTTATCAAGAAAAGCTTCACCTATGATAATGCCAACGTGTTCTATTGCCTCCATAAAGTCTTTAATTTTCGGCTTTCTTTCAGCACTAATTTGACACTGGTTAGATCTACTTACCAAATCGCAAATATTAGCAGGTATTACCTTGCCGGGGTTCAAGATGTCTTTTTCATCAAAAGCTAGTTTCAGCTTTCTCATAAAAACCATAGTATCTTCAGTAAAGGTTAGCGGCATCCCTTTTAACTTCTCAATGCCAATACCGTGCTCCCCAGTTATTGTACCACCCAATTTGGCAGCCTCTTTCATAATTTCATAGTTTACATCAGTAACGCGTTGGGTTTCTTCCGCGTTTCTTTCATCATACAATACTACAGGGTGGAAGTTACCATCTCCAGCATGAAATACATTCCCAATTATTAGCGAATACTCTTTAGCGAGTCGCGCAATAGTGCGTAGCATTTCAGGCAATTTGGTGCGGGGAATTGTAATATCCTCTTCAGCATAAGAAGGCTTTAGGCGTGCAATACTGCCAACCGCACCGCGGCGACCTTCCCACATGATGTCTCTTTCCTTTTCGTTTTTGGCAACCCGTGTTTCACGGACATTATTCTTCTGGCAGATAGAAATGATCTGCTGGGCCTGACTGTCCAATGCAACTGAAAAGCCGTCCACCTCTATTAAAAGTACCGCTTCTGCATCCAGGGGATAGCCAATTTTAACAGTTTCTTCAACCGCCTGTAGCACCGGTTTATCTATTAGTTCTAGAGTAGTGGGAATTATGCCTTGCGCAATAATTTGGGAGACAGAATTGGCTGCATCATCCAAAGAATCGAAAATAACCATTAATGTTTTCGTTGCTTCAGGCAACTTCATAAGTTTTAGCCAAGCTTTTGTTATAACAGCAAATGTGCCTTCAGTAGCATGCATGATGCCTGTTAAATCGTAGCCCGGAAGCCCCTCCAAGGGCCCGTTGGAAACAATGACCCGACCGTCACTGAGCACTAGCTCCAAACCCTGCACATGGTTGGCAGTCACTCCATACTTAACACACCGGGGCCCACCGGCATTTTCCGCTATATTACCGCCGATTGTTGATACCTGCTGACTTGCCGGGTCAGGCGCATAGTAAAAACCATAAGGTTTTGCCGCAAGCTGCACTTCCAGGTTGGTAACGCCGGGTTCAACCAACATGTATCTATTGTCCGGGTCAATTTCCAAAATTTTATTTAGTTTTGCCAACTCTAGCACAACCGTTTCTCCATTATCCCCAGCCAGAATAGTCCCACCATTTAAATTAGTTCCTGCCCCTCTGGCAATAACAGGAACCTCATATCTATAAAGCAATTGTAATATCCTGGATATATCCTCCGTACTTTCCGGTAAAATTACTGCTGCAGGCGGCATACCCGATGCGGTTGCAGCGTATTTATACGTAAGTAAATCCTTTTTATCGGTAATGACATTAGTGTTCCCGACAATTGCTATTATCTTTTCTAACATTTTATCCAATTTAGATGCCCAACGAGGCGCCTCTTTTCTAGACATAGAAATCATCCCCTAGTATAGACCGGTACTAAATTTGGAAAGATCTATTTAATCCAAAATACTTTAAAGCTTTGTTAGCCCTCTTGTTTAATTATTTAGTGGCTTTTGTTTCTGATTAAAATTTGCAATCATTCCCGGCGCCCGGTCCAAAACCATCACTTTTGACATAGCAATCGCTTCTAACCCGTTATCAAGCGCCATCTGCACACTTTTAAATGGCTGCATCAGCATCGATTGGCTTACTTCGTCTTCAATACCTGGACAAACACAGTAAACTGTAATATTTCGCTTAATTATCTTGGCCAACAGTATTGCGTGGTCAACTTCCGCCGAGTATTTGGCCTTAGCTTTTGCTATTACCTCATCAGCAGTGGTGGCATTTTCAAAAGGTTCGGCCAGTAAATCTGGGCCTATCCCCTCCCCGCAGGCTGCGGTGACAATAATAATACCGCCGTCTTCCACAATAGTTGCTGCTGAAATTACAGCCTTTATTGTCTGGTACAGGTTTATTTCCAAAGCGCTGCCCGGATGGCAGATTACAATATTAGGTCTTTGTTCTATTATTACTGAGGATAGTTCACTAGTCCGCTCCACTGCTTTCCCGTGGCTGGCGGCAAGACTACCTGTATAAGCCCCTATGACAGCACCCTCTGCGTTAAGCACCACCTGTATGGAAAAATCAACGCCTACCCGTTCAGCAACATCTTCCATATCTTCGTGAATAGGGTTACCCAACAATTTGCCGGGGGCGCACTTTGGATGTTCAAGGTATTCAGGTCGGTGGTTCCAGTTGATAGTATCCTCACCGGCAACTCCGGGCAGAATACTTTTTCTACCGCCGGTAAAACCGGCAAATTCGTGAGGTTCTACTTTTCCCACGGTAATAACCAAATCACTTTCAATAACCTCTTTATTTATCCAAATCGGCGTTTTATCACGGGAATAACCCATAAATACTAATTTAGCCCTATCAAAAGCATTATGTGAAACTGCCTTTATTCCCCCAGCCTCTTCCTCAACTAATTGAAGTTCCTTTTTTGTTGCTAAACGATGTAGCCCCGTTGCTACCATAATCAATATGTCATCGCTGCTTATTCCTCCGTCCTTAAGTTCAGCGATGATTGGCGGCAGGACAGTCTGGTTAGGAATGCCTCTAGTACTGTCGCTGATTATAATAACGGCGAACTTGCCAGACTTAGCCATCTCCTTAAGTCGGGCAGCCCCTACGGGACTGGCCATTGCTGCTTGGATAAGTGCTCCCTGGTCCGGCACCCGCCCGCTTTTAGGTGCAAAATGACCTAAATAATTTTTTCGAGGTATTAAAACATCCTGCTTTATTTGCTCACCTATGACGCACTTAATCATATATAACTCCTCCATATAAAACAACCAACGGGGGATTACCAGCTTCAATCTGCAAAAATCCCACAAATCATTGTTATTGCTATAATATTACCCGAGCATCAACGGCCAAAATACCTTTCTCATAAACCAAGAGAGGGTTAATATCTATCTCCTCAATTTCCGGATTTTCTTCCACCAATCTGGCCAGCTTTAAAATCAAGCCCACCAAAGCCTCCACATCCTTGGGGCTTTGGCCGCGGGTTCCTTTTAGGAGGCTGTAGCCCTTGGTCTCCTTAATAATGTCTTCAGCATCCTCTTTAGTTAGAGGTAAAACCCTAAATGACACGTCATTCAAAAGCTCCACGAAAATTCCGCCTAAGCCAAACAAAAAAGCCGGGCCAAATTGCGGGTCTTTTGTCATCCCTACAATACATTCTATCCCTTGCGGAGCATGGGCAACTACTAGCATACCTCCAATTACTGCGCCTTTTGCTTTTTCCCGGACGTTTTCCATTATTTCTTCATATGCTTTTTCAACAGCCTCTTTACTATTCAAACCAATTTTCACGCCGCCCACATCAGATTTGTGCAGGATGTCCTTGGAAACAATTTTAAGAACCACTGGATAGCCTGTTTTTTCTGCAGCAACTACAGCCTGCTCTTTGCTGGTGACCAAGCTATGAGTAGGTACCGGTAGTTCATATTCCGCCAAAAGCTGCATAGCCTCCGGCTCCAAAAGAACTCTCTTTTCCGCTTTAGCGCGGGCAATTAACTCGTTCATCCTTGTCACCCCCTAGTATGTTTCGCCAGTTTACTCAGTCCATGCATCTAAAAATGCTTTTTTGCCCAGTTCAAAAGCTTTTAAATTAACCTCAATTGTCTTTTGGGGCACCCGCTCTTTAATGGCTTCAATCATAGTCTCTTCACTGTAGGGTAGTAAGCCGCTGCCCGTAGCTGCTCCCAACATAACAACACTCAATGTCTTGGCATTGCCGGCTTCCAGTGCCAGCTTAGTAGCATTGATAGTGACTACACCTTTGCCTAGCTGCTTTAACCCCGTTTCTACCTCTTCCATAGCCACATAATCAACCGCGCCTGTCTTGACATCTACTGGATGCAGGGGTTCGGTGTTTAGAATCGCTACTCCGTCTTTTGCCAAATACTCCACCCCTATACGGAATCCTTCAAGGGGCTCCAGCGCTAAGACCATATCGGCCTGCCCTTTGCCAACCAATGGACCGTAGACATCGCCGATGCGTACATGGGAGGCTACGGCGCCGCCCCTCATGGCTGCACCAAATGTTTCACCAACACGGACGTTTAGCGTATCGTTTGTTTTACCGCTGGCCTTGATAGCTGCCTCGGCAATGATGTGAGAAGCTAGGATACTACCTTGTCCTCCCACTCCGGCAACAATGATATTGGTACTCATATTATTCCCCGCCTCCCATCTTAATGGCATTTTGTTTACAGACTTGACTGCACAGTGTGCAGTCTGCACAGTTTATTTTGTCAATTCCTGCTTTCTTGGCTTTAGTATCGTAAGTGATGGCTGCGCATCCCAGTTGGACACAGTTCTTACAACCGTTGCACAGTTCCTTGTCAACCCATGTTTCGGTGGTGGTTCTTTTGGTCCTTCTCTGTACTTGCAGTTGACATTCACCTTTCAGGATTACAATTGACGGACCTTCAAAAGCTAGCGCTTTTTCCAGTACTTCTGCTGCATCCGCGCGGTTGTATGCATCCACTGTCTTGACAAATTTGATACCCATCGACTTGGTAACGCCTTCAATGTCAAACACTTCATTTGCCTGTCCCATGGAGTTAATTCCGGTATTGGGGTTTGGCTGGTGGCCTGTCATACAGGTCCAGCGGTTATCGAGTACCAGGAAGGTAATGTCAGCATTTGAATAGACTGCGTTTACCACTGCAGGTAAAGTACCTTGGATAAGGGTAGAATCCCCAGCAACAGCAACTACCTTACCGTCTTTATAACCGACCTGCGCCTGTCCTTGAGCCATAGAAATTCCGCTGCCCATAACATAGATGGTGTCAAGAATTTCATAAGGTGAGCGAATAGAGTACTTTTTGCCATCTTCGTCGTTGCCCTGTACATTAGCCGAGAAAAGGCCGTAACCGCCTTGCTCGTAACAACCGATGTCACCATTGACAATATGTGTACCCTGAAACTTCTTAAGTGCCTCACGCAGAGCAGAATAAGATCCAAGATGTGAACAGCCGGCACAAAGGGTTGAAGACCTTGGAGTTACTTTTGCTCTAAGCTGGTCACGAGTGCCTTCCATGTCATCTTGAGGTAGCTCAATCTTTAACGCGTCAGCGATAGCCCCTGTGACCAAATCACTGTTAATCTCACCGTAGGGATTTAAAATGGCATTATAGCTCTTGCCGTATATTTTTATTCCCGGCGCAATTTCTTTTGCCAAGCTGCGCACCTGGTTTTCCACTACCGGGTCGCCCTCTTCCACAATTATCAGTGTATCAATATCTGCCATTAGTTTGCCTATTTTCTTATCAGGCAGCGGGTAAATCATTCCCAGCTTTAAGAAATTTACTTTATCTGTAAGCTCCAGACGTTCCAACGCTTCTTTTGTGTAGGAGGCTGCCAGACCCGATGCCAGCACCCCTACTTTGGAGCCGTCAACCAGCTTCATCTGGTTAAACTTGCTGTTGTTTGCAACTTCTTTGGCCTTTGGCAGTATATCGTGCAGCCACTTGTGCTTGTATAACGCTCCAGGCGCCCCATAAACGTTCCAGCGGTAAGGAAGTTTGTAATGCTTGTTAAATGCTATTTTGTTCCTGCCTGCCTTAACCGGCCCTAAGGTAACATCGCCGCTGGCATGAGAAATCCTACTCACAGTTCGCAAAAAGATTGGTAGTTCCAGCTGTTCGGACATCCCAAATGCTTCTTGAGCCATTTCTCTGGCTTCCTGTTGGTCCATGGGTTCCAGGCAGGGTATTTCGGCATACATGGCGGCAAAGCGGGTGTCCTGCTCATTGGACGAATAATGAGCATCTGGGTCATCTGCTACCACTACCACCATACCTCCTTTGACGCCGCCATAGGGGACTGTCATGAAGGTGTCCATGGCTACATTTAAACCGGCATTTTTCATTGCCACCATCGATCTAGCGCCCACTTGTGATGCACCATGTGCTAATTCAAAGGCGATTTTTTCGTTAGTACTCCACTCTACGTAGTAGTCACTGTCCGGAGCTGCATCGATTAATGCTTCACATATTTCTGAAGAAGGTGTGCCGGGGTATGCTGCCATTAACTGGATACCTGCTTCTACTGCTCCTCTGGCAATTGCTTCGTTCCCCATTAGGAGAATTTTTTTGCCGGGTTTTTTTAGAATTGCTGAACTCATTACAACAATCACTCCTTAACTTAACCTTTTGTATTTAGTAATGCTTTAACTGCCTTCACTGCTCGTTCAGGCGTAGGAAAAGCTGGTATGCCGTGTTGATGCATCTTTTGTACTTCCTCTTTTTCCGTTTCCCCACCGCCTAAATAGCAGACAACGATTTCCTTCCTCGTCTGTTGTTTTAATTCTTGGACGATATCAAAAGCTCTGGGAATGGGGTCTCCAAAAATAACCAGGAAAAAGTCAATACTGTCATCCTTGGCGGCAATTTCTACTGTTGTCTTATAGCGCTCAGCTGTAGCATCCCCTGTTAAATCCAACGGGTTGGCTACGACACAGTGGTCGGGCAGTACATCCACCAGTTCTTTTTTTAATTCCTCGTTCAGGTCGACAACATTTATGCCGTTCGCTTCAGCCACGTCTGTAGCAATGATGCCGCTACCGCCGCTTGATGTAATGACCAACATACTGCGGCCTCTGGGTTTTTTTAAGAAGCCCAAAGATTTGGAGTAATCGTACAACTCGGTAATATCATTGGCGCGGATGATTCCTAACTGCTTGCAGACTGCATCAAATATTTGATCGCTGCCGGCAATAGACTTGGTATGAGATTCGGCTGCTTTGCGGCCTTTTTTCGTCCTGCCGGGTTTTAAGATGACAATTGGTGTGTCTCCGGCTTTTTTTACTGTTTCCTTAAAGGCAGTGCCGTCCTTGACGCCTTCGATATAGAGGGACACTACCTTGGTATTTGGGTCCGCGGCAAAAAACTCAATTAGGTCTATCTCGCTGACATCGCTTTTATTTCCCAAGGAAACAAATCCGGAAATTCCGATGCTTTCACTTTCCGCCCACATCTCAAGTGTAGCCCCCACGGTACCGCTTTGGGAAATTATAGCAACGGGACCTTCCCCCTTAATTAAGGGCCAGGAAGCACACAACTTATTGGGGGTGTAGTTAAAACCCTGGCAATTGGGCCCAATGGTTCTGATTTGATATTGCTTTGTTATTTTTACAACTTCCGCTTCCAGTTCTTCATTGCCCGTCTCCCGGAAACCGCCGCTGATAATTACTGCTCCCTTAGCGCCTTTTGCTCCTGCTTCCTCCATCACCTGCGGTACTAAAGCTGCGGGCACAATAATGACTACTAAGTCAACTGCTCCCGGAATATCTTTCAAAGATTGGTAGCATTTAAGGTCAAGTATAGTGTCTGCTTTTGGATTAATTGGGTAAATATCTCCTTCAAATCCACCGTCAACTATGTTTTTCAAGACGGTATGTCCTGTTTTTTCTGAATTCGAAGATGCGCCCACTACGGCTACAGACTGGGCGTTAAAAACCTGTACTAAAGAGTTACTCAATTTTGTTCACCTCCAAAGTAAAATTTACTAATACTCAATTATCTATTTTGTAGATTGTCGACATTATACTTATTAGGCAAATCTTTTTAAATTCCTGCCTAACCGTGTGAACTTTTTGGATTTTCTCCTAGTTCCTGATCTTACAATCATTTCTTCCCATTAGCCATCAGTTGCGCTTGGGGCAGCCTCCGCAAGATTAGCGCTCCAACAGGCGCCAATACTCCGCCGATACCAAGCATTAAGAAGGGAAGCCCCCAGTTAGTGGCAACAGAAGGGTTTGCTCCGCCGTTTAAGATATCCAGCATTTTCCCGAAGGCCCACGGTGAAATAATGGTCATTGAGTAGCCAACAGCGGACTGAATACCTAGGCTGGTGGCTCGTATCTGGGGCAGCACCATATCGGTTAGGCCCGCTTTGTAGATACCTGAGTCGGCTATCACCCAGAAACCAATCCATAGACCGACAATTGTTACCAGCACCATGGAACTGCCGTAAAGGAAACCAAATATGAATTCAGCAGCCAGACTACAGGTAGCGCCAACAATAATAGCCTTAGTGCGGCCCCATCGGTCTGCTGCCATTCCCAGCAACCAGACCGCCGGTGCACCCAACATGATGATGAAGGCCGCCAGCCTGCCCCCTAAAGCTGTTGCTGCTACCTCGGTGTAGCCAACCGCAAGGGCGCTGGCCACCAAGAACGGGCCAATCCATCCCCAGAAAGCATACAACTCCCACATATGCCCCATATAAGAGGCAGTAATGGCAGTAGGTCCGGCATAGCCCCCCGCAGGCGCCTGCTTAACATCGGGCGAAACAACTGTTTGCTTTACGTTTTCTGTCGTAGTATCTCTATCAACCATCTGCTCAGCTGGTGCATCCTCGACGAAAAATAAGATAAGTAACGCCGCCAAAAAAACAGGAACTGACGTCCAAAACATCCCGGTACGCCAACCATAAGCTGCAGCCAAAGGCGAAGCAATAAAATAGCCGCCCCCGTAGGCAAAGGTCAAAGCGGCGGTATAGGCGCCCAAGGCTTTACCCCGTTCATTTGGGCCAAACCAGTTAGACACCAGGGCCATCCCCGGGGCATAGATGGCCCCAGCGGATAGTCCGGTCAGCAAGCGCAACGCTAGAATGGAATAAAAGCCGTTGGCAAAATAGATGAACGCTGTGGAAGAAATACCAGTAAGCAGTGTTGCCCAAAAGACAATCCTTTTGACGCCTACCAAGTCAGCCAACCTACCGGTGATCAGGACAACAATCACATATCCAATTTGAAAAACTGCTAAAATGGTGCCTGTGTCACTCCCGGAAAGTTGAAATTCCTTAGACATAAATGACAGTACCGCTGAAAAATTGTACCAGGGCAAATACCCCAGTACCATAGAAACAATCATAGCAAATAATATCTTATTCTTTTTAGCCAACTAAGTCACCTCTTTGTAGTTGGGCTAAGCATACTTTTCCCACTACCACTTTTGTAAAACAATATTTCGGTTATCTTGTTAACCAAGTTTATAGCAGACCAATATACTCCATTGCTTCATGTAATTCTCGTTTCCTTATATCGCTTATTGGCTCCATCACTACCTTACAGGTATCGTGTTTAATTACTCCCATTAGTTTTAATGAGTGTTTGTAGGCCTGCGGGTACTGCAGGACATTAGCAAAGGCAATTGCGTTGAGAGGCGCAATTTTTCCCAAAAAAATCGCTCTTGCTTGCTTGAGTTTACCCTCCTGAATAAAGTCAAACATGTCTGATTGTTCCTTGGGAATCACGTTGCTGGCGGCGGAAGTCATCCCATTGGCGCCGTACAACAGCATCAAATAGTTCATTTGGTCATGACCGGCAAAAGGCTCGATTTTACCGTCGGTAGCTTCAGCGTAAGCAGCTATTTTTGGGGGGTATGGTAGAAAGAGCTTGGCGCTTTTTAAATTAGGCATTGCATATGCCATTTTTTTTAAAAGCGGCAGGGAGATCTCTATGCCAGCGCCGCCATCATAGACCATAACCGGTAGACTGGTAGCATCCGCAATTGCCTTGATGTGGTTAAACACCCCTACCTCCCGGTGGGGATGATAGTAAGGCGGACAGGTAAAGATGTAGTCCACACCGGCTTCTTCAGCGTGGACGGTCAAAAGAACCGCCACGTCAGTCGCAGAGTCGTTTACCCCCACCCCTATCGGCACCCGACCTGCTGCCTGGTCCACTATAATTTCTATAAAGCGCTTGCGTTCAGCCTCAGTCAGGGCAAATACCTCACCGGTGCTGCCCAAGGCAAGGATACCGTGCACCCCCTTGTCAATCACATAATCCACCAAAGAGCGTGTTGATTCTTCATCAATCTCCCGTTTCTCGTTCATAGGTGTAACAATTAAACAATGGTTGCCATAGATTTTTTTCATAATAATACCCCCGATGCGTCATACTTAAGCGGATATGGAGCGCTTAAAACTTCAATGTCATCCCTTTTTTCCAGTTCGGGTATTAAAGCAGTTGATACTTCTATCTCGCTCATTTCCAGGGTGCTATTGATTCGTACAATTTTTGCCCCCCGGGGTTCTACCCGATTGCATGTTTTTACTGCCACGGCAATAGCCTCTTTATCATTATTAAAAAACATGGGTATTTTCCCTCCATCCAATTCAGTAGAGGTAATAGCATTTGCATAAGTAGCGCTAAAATCAATCTGGTTAACCACCAACAAAGTGGTTACGTCAGCAAGACCAAAACCGGTGACGTTCCCATGGGTTTTTTCTGTTAATCCCAGAACTACTATTTTTTTAATTGGCGGCGCTGCAAAGCCCGGTTCGCCAGAAACATTTCTTCCAATGATGTTGGGGTCCATACCGCTACCGGAAATGTCCTTGCCCATTTCATTAACAATCAATACGTCAATTTCAGACATTAAAAATTTAGGCAGCAGATTTTTAGCCCTAGAATTTAATTCCTTTTCCTGGTCATATATTTTGTCTGCCTTAATGGCAATAACTTCTGCTGTATGGTCATAGGCGTTTTCTAGAATTGCCAAACCAAAAATTACCGGCGCATTTCGGATAATGGTCTGACCCAATGCGGGTATTAAATGTGCAAATTGGTTGAAACCCTGGGTGTGAACTTTAGTCGCTCCTTTGTGTTTACCCAGTCCAATAGCCAGCATTTTTAACAAACCGCTCTCATGGGGACCTTTAAAGTCCGTATGGGGTTTAACCCGATTGACGGGGATAATAGCATCACATTCAAAAGCTGTTTTATCAAGGTAGACTGGATAGCCATCATCCAACTCAGCTATTTGTACCACTTCCATGGATGATTTAACAGGAACACCCATAGTTTCCTCAGTAATGTTGTAATTTGCCAATACTCCCCGTTGTCCTTCTGCAGTAGCACCGCCATGACTGCCCATCCCCGGAACTATTATTGGCTTAGCGTCTAGTTGTTTAAGATTGGCAACCAAAGCACCCACAATAACATCCAGATTGGCAATACCCCTACTCCCGACTGCTATCGCTATACGGGCACCTGGTTTTACAAGCTGTTTTATTTCTTCCTTATTAATTTGAGCCGCAACAGTGAATTCAATATCTTCTAACTCCGGCGCTGGAAATACCTGACGCACCTTCACCATTTCCGGAAGGTCCAACTCAAAACCCCCGTCTATTTTCACATTTACCTTTTTAAACATAGCCATCACCTTCCCCATCCTGCTATATTAGCCAATTCTTTAAATACATGTGCTCCCTCTCTAAATATGCGGGAGTTACTTTAAAAGTGTTTCTGCTAAAAGTTCAGCCACGTGTTTAGCCTGTTGCCCTGAGTTATTTCTGGCCAGCCCGTCGTTAATGTGCATTTTACAGGCTGGACAACTTGTGATGCTTATCTCAGCGCCAGTTTGGTCAAGATTAGCTATTTTTTCATCATTTATAGCCGTAGATAAATCATAGTGTATTAAACTAAACGACCCACCTGAACCGCAGCATTTATCAGCATCTTTCGCCTCAACAAAATCCACTCCAGGAATTGATTTAACTATCTCCCGGGGCTCTTGAGAAACACCCTGTCCTCTCACCAAGTGACAAGGATCATGGTAGGTCACCTTTTTATTAACAGGTGTCTCTAGCTTTAGGTCCGTCAGGTACTTCAAATAAAACTCGGAGAAATCATATACTTTCTCGCTGAGTGTTTTCGCTTTCTCCACAAGTTCCGGTTTGTACTCAGAGCACAACTCTACAAATTCTTTTTTGAGTGATAAACCACATGATGCACAGGCAACCACCACCGCATCCACATCTACCGCTGTCAGGGCCTCTATGTTACGAGCAGCTAACTCTGCTGCGGAAGATCGGTCTCCGGAGGTGGACAGGGGAGTGCCGCAGCACACCTGGCGCTTTGGTATAATAACGTCAACTTGCCCTGCCTTCAGAACTTTTACTACTGCTTCGCCAATATCATGATAAATATGGTTGATCATGCACCCGGCATAAAAAGCTACTTTCATCTTCCCGTTTATTCTCCTAGGTTGCTGACCGATAAAAGAATGGCTAGCTATCGGGGCGAGCAAACGCCTCCGGGATATCCCTACTGGTAACCTGGGATACATCCCCTGCTTATCTTTATCTCTTCTGAAAAAAAGGTTTTGAAATTTCGCACCCGTGCGTAGGAGAGTGTTAAAAAAAGAATGGCTGCGCACCAACCGGAAAGCAGCACGTTTACCAATGGATAAAGTCTTCGTCTCAAAGGCAGTGCGAGCCCTGGTCACTATTTCATCAATTTTGACCCCGCCAGGACAATTTGCCGTGCATCTTTTACAGACAAGGCATAGCCCCAGTACTTCTTTCATCCTTGGCGAAAAATCTTGTTTGCCTTCCAGCATAGCGTTTATTAACGATATTTTACCCCGGGCAACCACTGTTTCATGGTCTAATTGCTCAAATATCGGGCAAACCGATCGACATGTCCCGCATTTGACACATTTAATGGTCTCAGCTTGCCAAAAATCTAGTTGGTCTTTAGTCTGATTCATTGAATAGCACCCCGTTTCGTTAATACATTTTGCCGGGATTTAAGATTCCGTTTGGGTCCAATGCGTTTTTAATTCTTGCTAATACCTCTATCCCGTCATCTCCCATTTCCCACTTCATAAATGGCTTTTTTGTTAGACCAATTCCGTGCTCTCCGGAAAGTGTACCGCCCATCTTTATGGCGGCAGCAAACATGTCATCGACCGCTTTTTCCACTTGTTCCACTTCATCCTTGTTATTACGATCATAAACAATATTCGGATGCATATTGCCATCTCCAGCGTGACCTAAGGTTGCTATAGTTAGGTCATATCGTTCTGCCAAGTCACGGATAACCCTAATCATGTCCGGCACCTTACTTCGCGGCACGGTAACATCTTCCACAATATCGGTATTATTCAGTTTGTTAAAAGCGCCATAGGAGTTCCTTCGTGCCTGCCATACTTTTATTTTTTCTTCGGGAGTACGAGCAACTTGTACCTCCCGAACCTTATACTCCTGGCAAATTTCCTGAACCCTTTGCAGTTCGTCCTCGACTACTGCTTCGATACTGCCATCCACTTCTATCAGAAGAATAGCCTCAGCTTCCAGGGGCAAGCCCACCTTCGAGGCAGCTTCAATGGCTTTAATAGCATTATTGTCCATAATGTCCAAAGTACAAGGAATGATTTTATTGGCTATAATTGCAGAAATAGTCTCTGCCGCATTGTCTAATTGGTCAAAAATGGCCAGCATACTCCTTGAATGACTTGGTAGAGGCAGGAGTTTGACTGTAATTTCCGTGATTACTCCTAATGTCCCTTCTGAGCCAACCATCAAGCGGGTGAGATCATACCCTGTCACGTTTTTAGCAGTGCGGCCACCTATATTGACAATTGCTCCCCATGGCATTACTACCTGCAGTCCCAATACATAATCTCTAGTTGTACCGTACTTCAATCCTCTCAGTCCACCTGAACTTGAGGCTACATTGCCTCCAAGGGTGGAGACGGCCATACTGCCAGGATCTGGAGGAAAGAACAGGCCCAACTTTTCCACTTCCTGATGGAACTTTGCTGTGATTACTCCAGGTTGGACAAAAGCCGTGAGGTTTTCCTTGTCTATTTCCAGGATTTTATTTAAGCGGTTGGTTTCTAGTACTATCCCGCCTTCTAATGGCATGGCTCCACCGCTCAAACTAGTACCTGCACCCCTGGGCACGACGGGAAAATGCTCTTTATTTGCCAGCTTTAAAATCCGGGATATTTCTTCAGCTGAGCCGGGCTTGACTACTGCTTCCGGCGGTTTTGATATAACCCCTAATGTTGCATCTTCTGCATAACAATGCAGATCTTCAGGAGCTGTAAATACGTTTTCTTTACCTACTATTTGGGTAATTTCTTTTAGCACCTTACTATTTAGCATGGTTGCTTTCCCCCTTTTGCCGGTCATAAATTAAACACCGTATGATAAGAGACCGCCATCAACAAAAATAGTCTCACCTGTTACATAGCTGGCAGCATCGGATGCAAGATACTGCACTGCCCCCAAAATTTCTTCGGGTTTACCCATACGACCCATGGGTGTCCTGTTAGTTATTTTGCTATAAACATCTGGCTGGTCCTTAATCCATGTTAACAGCGGTGTCTCTATATATGCCGGGCCAACACCATTTACACGAACGTTATACTTCGCCCATTCTACCGCTAGCACTTTAGTTATCTGCAGCAGTCCGCCTTTGCTCCCGCAGTAAGCTACGGAGTTGCTGATAGCCACTTTGCTTCCCACTGATGCTAAATTGACTATGGACCCTTTTTCTTGTTTAATCATCTTTTTTCCAACTTTTTGGGCACAGAAGAACATGCCTTTTAAGTTGGTGTCCATTACAACGTCCCAATCTTCCTCGGTCAGTTCCTCCGCTGGTATTTTCTTGGTTACGCCGGCATTATTGACCAGAACGTCAACAGTACCGAATTGTTCTATAGTCTTTTTAACCATGTTGTCCAAATCTGCCATTTTAGTAACGTCAACACTTAATGACAATGCTTCCCGACCCATTTCCTTTATTTCCGCTGCTACTTCATCCACTTGTTCCTGTGTTCTGCTGACTGCGACGATATTTGCTCCAGCAGAAGCCAGGCCAAGAGCTAGTGTCCTGCCAATGCCCCGGCCGGCGCCGGTGACAATTACCGTTTTCCCGTCAAGATTCATTGTTGGTAACTTCACGACATGCAACCCCCTAAAAATTTTACTGATTTTATGAATTTCTCTATCTGGTCTTGCTGGTAATGATCTTGTAATGCATTACTAGCCTTCTTCCGTTCAATAGGAGGCCTCATTACCTCTCATGTTGTTGGGCCAATCCTATTATCCGATTTCCTGATGGCAAATTATTTCTCCCGCTGCAACATACTCCTGCAGGTCAAGCAACAGGGTTCTACCATTCATAGACTAGGCACTTATTCAGCTATTAATCATCATCCTGGGGATGCCATTTTTCAAAAGGCGTCTGGCAAGGATTCCCTGTCGCTACGAAAATATCCTGGTTAGATAAATCCATAATGATGGAAAAAACCGACACAATTTGTTTCCCCGAAGAGTCCTCTTTTAAATGGCGGCAGATCCCATGGGGGTAGTTAAAGTGGTCAGAAAGGATCATGCCCAGCTCATCAAGGGCGATACTACCTTTGCTTTCCGCCAGCAATCGCCGCGCCCGATTATAGCGCACCATACTATCAGGCAAAAGGTATTTTGTAATATCTTTCAACCTTGGTTTTAAAAAAGCGCTAGTAAAATGATTGGTGTGCACCAAAATACCTTCTTCAGGGTAGAGCACATCAAATTCTGAAGGAGTCACTTCCAAGTCCATAATTTCTCCCTCCTGATGGCCAATCACCCAATTGGCAGCCGAGGCAATTTGAGCATTCCCCACATTGCCGATGGCCTCACCCAAGTTCGGTGAATTTAATATGCCACGCATTACTACATGCAGCGGGACGCCAGGGACGCTTTCCTCACAGGCTAAAGCATTCATACAGATGCCGATACCAGCATCATTTAGTCCAAATTTGCCTACAATTCCCGCTTCAGTTATCATCCTAATGTTGGGTTTACCTTCCTGGGTGATTACCAGGGCTATTAGTGCATCAAAAACAGTATCTTTCCAATCCCAATTCTGGCCCATATAGGCCACACCGTCTTTTCCCGCTTGGGGCGTAATGCCAAAGGAAGTACAGCCATCCACCGCCTTGGTAGTCAGCATTATTTCGCTGCGGGCATTAAGGGTAACAATATCTAGCAGGTCCCTGCCGCAGCCATCGGCTATCCCCCTAATTTCAGCCATCAGATCCGGACTGTATTTTTCAATGTGACTCACGTACTGTTCTGCCTGGTCCACCGCCTCCGTCCACTCTAGACCGGCATAACTCATAAACAACTGCTGATAGGTATCAATGCAGATACCTATCTGCTTTTTAGCAAGTTTTCCATGCTGACAGCCTATTTCATAAGCGCTTCCTTTTAACTTAAAAATCGGAAACATCAAAGATTGCCTCCTTTCGAACACAATATTAAAATTAGTAATCGGAAAAAGGATGGAGGTTCGTGATCGGCCCGTAAGTTTCCGGACGACGGTCCCGGTACAGTTGCCAAGTATGGCGGACTTCATCAATTTTCTCCAAATCAACTGGAGCCACCAGCACCTCATCCACATCCTTACCGGCCTTGGCGACAATATTACCTAGAGGGTCAGATATATAGCTTTTGCCGTAATACTCACCGGTCTTCCACGGTTCTTCAACACCAACCCTATTAATTGCGCCTACAAAATAACCATTTTGCACCGCCAGGCCCCTCATTTCCAATTCCCACAGGTGCTCGGTAATACCTTTGGTGGTCCCTGAGGGAGTGAACACTATCTCCGCACCGGCTAACCCCAATACCCTGGCTGGTTCGGGGAAATGTCTGTCATGACATATGATGATTCCCACTTTTCCGAAAGCTGTATCAAATACCGGGTAACCCAAATTGCCGGGCTTGTAGTAAAACTTTTCCCAGGCGCTGGGATACATTTGCGGAATATGCACTTTCCTATATTTACCCAAAAAAGATCCATCAGCATTAATTATTACGGCAGTGTTATAATATATTCCCCTATGGGTCACTTCAGTTATTGGCCCGACAATAACCATCTCATGTTTTTTGGCCAGCGATTGGAGCAGTTGTGTCGTCTGTCCCTCGGGGATTTTCTCTGCATATGCGTACCATTTTTTGTTTTGTTCAGCTGCGTAATAAGGACCATTAAACAATTCCTGTAGACAGACAATATTTGCCCCTTTTTCCCCAGCTTGGTTGATTAATTGAACGTGTTTTTCCAGCATGGCGTCCTTGATTACCTGCAGATCTTCCTCGCCAGATAAGGGATTCGACGCCTGAATCAGCCCGATGTTAATAATTTTCGACATTTGTCACCCCACCTTTATATTCGCCTGCAACGCCAACGGCAATCACAGCATTACCTGCAGCTGCTTCTACCAAATAGTCAATTCTCACCCTGTCAGTGGGACGGTGCGCATAGATTTCCTCTCCCGGTGCGTAACCAATAGTGGGTATGCCCAAAACATGTGCCGTATAACTGCCATCGGTCCCAAAATCCCAGGCGCCAAATGACGGAGCTTGGCCGTGCTCCTTAAGGGCAGCTACCACCTTTTCTACATAAGGGTTATCCCTAGCAACCAAATAAGGCTGCTTTAAGAGGTCTGCCGACTCGGAAATACCGGTGTAGCTCTTATGGTTAAGCTGCCTTATTTGTACGTTCACTTGAATATCACCATCTTCAACTTGACATTCAGCAACCACCTGCCTTACTTGCTCAACAACTTCTTCCGTACTCTCCGACGGTATATACCTGCGGTCAATAAATACCCGGCAGATATCCGGAACGGTACTGCCCCAGCCAGGTTCACAACTGATGTGGGTGACAGCCAATGTGGAACTTCCCAACGTTTCATCCTCCGGAAGGGATTGGCTGAGCTGGTCCAGCTTACAAACCACCGGTGCCATTTTGCTGACAGCATTAATACCTAAACGCGGTGCGCTGGAGTGGGACATCTGTCCTCTACTGGTAAGTTCCATTTCCAGACGCCCCCGGTGTCCCAGATATATATTGAGCGAAGTAGCTTCACCCAATACACAAAGGGAAACCGGCCGGTCCTGTAGCCAATCCTGGCATAGACGCTTCATACCCCACATATCGCCCGGCTCCTCGTCAATAACGAAGGTGAGGATTACATCGCCTTGGGGTTTAATTCCTAGTTCTTTTAGTATATAGATTCCATACACTTGACTTGCAATAGCACCCTTCACATCGCTGGCAGCCCTACCATGTACCCAGCCGTCAGCAATCACTCCTGCATAGGGTTCGTATTCCCAATCCGCCAGATTACCGGCATCTACATGGTCCATATGGCTATTAAAAATAATATTTTCACCGCCACCCTGACCTTGTAAGATGCCCACTACATTACCTACCTTATCGTTAAAAACTTTATCAAAGCCTAATTGCTCCATCTCCGATTGTATCAACTTTGCGACAGCGCGTTCCTGACCGGAAGCACTTTGGGTCTGAATGAGGCGCTGAGTAAAGTCAATAATCCTAGGCTCAAGTTCCGTCGCTTTTTTGCGAATTTTATCATTCACAGCAAATCCCTCCAACATTTAATAACCCATCATTCTTGGGAAGAACATAATCAAATCTGGGAAAAGCACAAATGCTATCAGCATGGCGATAAGTACAAGCAGCAGGGGCATTACCTCTTTCACTATATTTTCAAATGGCACTTTTGCTACCCCCTGCGCAACAAAGAGATTCATGCCAAGCGGAGGTGTCAGGAATCCAATACAAAGGTTAATGGTCATTATAACACCGAACCACGCTGCATCATAACCGGCAGCGACGACGATGGGCACCAAAAGCGGACTGAAGAGCACCACGTTTGAAATGGTATCAATAAACATACCGGAGAAGAGCAAGAAAACGTTAATCATGAGCATAATCAACAGAGGAGTCTCTGTGATACTCAACATCCAGCTCGCCAAGGCCTCGGGTATTCTCTCAAGAGTCAGCAAACGGCCAAAAGTTGTAGCGCCACCAAGAAGAATCATGACTATAGCAGATAGCAAAGATGCTTCGACCAAACTTTCCTTTACTTTCGCCCAAGTTAAATCCTTATAAATCCACTGGCCAACGGCCAAAGCGTAAAATACCCCTACAACAGCCGATTCTGTAGGGGTAAATAATCCGGCGTAAATACCGCCCAACACAATCACTGGCATAATCAGGGCCCATTTTGCTTCCCATAATTCGCCCAGCACCCATTTAAAACCACCGCCGCGCGGAACACCCACGTAGCCCCTTTTCTTTGAAATTATATAATTCATAACCAGTAAAGCCACACCCATAATAATACCTGGGACAAAACCAGCAGTGAACAGTTTAATAACTGAAACGCCCACCGTTGCCCCATAAATAATCATGGGGATACTTGGCGGAATAACAGGTCCGATAGTTGCCGCCGCTGCAACCAGGGAACCTGAGTAATCTCGGGCGTACCCCCTATCCGCCATCGCCGGAATCATAATAGCACCAATTGCCGCCACAACTGCAGGGCCTGACCCGGAGATAGCAGCAAAGAACATACAAGCGATAATTGTAGCAGCTCCTAAACCCCCAGGCGCCTCACCGGCAATAGCCTCCCCCACTCTAATCAAACGCATGGCAATCCCGGTTTTTTCCATCAGGATACCCACCAGCATAAAGAAAGGAACGGCCATAATAGGAAAGGAGTCAATCGTCGTTATCATAGACTGGGCAAGCAGGTTTCCCATGGGAGAGCCCGCATAGAAAACAGTAAATATTAGACCGCTAGCTAAAGCTAGGGTGATAGCAATAGGCACTGTAAAAATTAAGCCAATTGCCAATGACGCAAATAAAACTGTAGTTACCATGTGTAATTAACCTCCTCTTTAAAACTGATCTTGGTCTGCTATTTCGATAGTAGGATCTTTTCCAGCCAACAGGTCACGGATAGTCGGTATAATACCAGCCTGCAAGTACCTAATAACCATACCCGTCATCCCCAAAGCCCCGGCAATATACATAATCCATACTGGAACCATGGGAATAGCCGCAAAAACTTGACCCCTCTGAAAAATACTCATGGTCATAACAAAAATTCGATATGCCAAAAATCCGGCAACTCCGCAGCCAATCAAGTCACCCACCAGCAACATATAGGCCCGTGCTTTCTGAGGCAAAACCATATTAATGGCAGTAACTCGTAAATGCATATGCTTACGCGCAGCCAAACTAATACCGGCATAGGTAACCCAGACAAACATAATTCTAGCAGTTTGCTCAGCCCAAGAAGGTGTGTAAGAAAATACGTATCTGGTTACAACGGTAGTACCTAAGATAACTAAAATAATGGAAAACAGGACAATAATGATATACTCTTCAATGTTGTCAAAAAAATTGGCAATCCTTTTGAACAAGATTGTCTCCCCCCCTCTTATAAATAATACTTAAAAAAATTTTTGAAAAAAGGGGTCGCCAAATGACATTGCCGACCCCCTTCCTTGCATGTTAATGTTATCTTCCCAAAGCTTTCTGTAATTCTTTCAAGAGTGCCTGATCTTTAAAGTTATCATAAACTGGCTGTGCTGCATCGCGGAATTTTGCTCTCTGTGCATCTGTCAACTCTATGATTTGGTTTTGACCGGTTCCTTCAATAACTTCTTTATACTTAGCCTTGTCCTTTCTAGCTTCTTCTCTCTCCCAAGCCTTCACTTCTTCCGCAGCTTCCTTAACAATCTGCTGACGTTCAGGAGATAACTTGTCCCAGGTAACCAGTGACATTAACATGGGAACTGGGTCATAAATATGCTGTGTTTCTGTAATGTATTCCTGTACTTCATAAAAGCCCATCAGGTAAATATTCACATAAGGGTTCTCTTGACCGTCAATTACACCCTGCTGCAAACTGGTATACACTTCTGAGAAGGCCATCGGCACTGCGCTGGCGCCTATGGTATTAAAGTGTTCCATGTGCAGGGGAACTTCCATAGTTCTGATCTTCAGACCCTTTATCTTCTCCGGTGAATCCACAGCAACATCTCCTGTAGTAAGATTACGCCAGCCTTGGGTCCAGTAAGCAAGTCCCTTTAAACCAGTTTCCTCAATCTGTTCGAAGATGTCCTGGCCTATTTCGCCGTCAAGAATTTTTTCTGCTTCTTCATCATTTTTAAATAGGTATGGCAGGTCAAAAATTGCAGTTTTATCAGTAAACCCGCCTAACACACCCATTGCAGGAAGAGCAAAGTCTAGACTACCTGCCTGTAATGATTCAATTAATTCACGGTTTCCACCCATCGCTGATGCCGCAAAAACTTCTACTTTAATTTGACCGTCTGATTTCTCATCCACTATCTCGGCAAATTTCAAAGCACCTTTATGCAGAGCAGTGTCTTCCTGAACAGTGTGCCCAACACGTAGTGTCACAGGCTTGTCTGCTTTTTCTCCACCTGTTTCAGCAGCTTGGTCATTACCACCGCAACCAACTGCAAGACCCATCACAAACAAAGCTACTAATGCAATAGTAATTATTTTCCAGTATTTTTTCATTTTTTTTCCCCCCAATATTTTTTTCGTTCTGTCAAAAGTTGAATTGATAATTAATTCTGAAATTCCCTTTTTGAAAACTCACCTCCCCTTCGTAAATAACTGCAATAGTGTTAATCTCTCTTAGTGTTCAACAAGACAACCATTAAAGACTTGGTCCACCCCTACTCATTAAGCAGCAAAAACTAGCAAATCTCACCAAAGCAAGTTTTTCGCTGTTTCTGTTAGCATGTCTGCTGCCATATCCAGCTGGTCTATAGGGACATATTCATCAACAGTGTGTGCCTGGGCCAGGTGGCCAGGTCCAAAAGTTATACAGTGTTTGCTGCCGGTACGAGCAGCGATTATTGACGCATCAGTATAAGCCGGCAGGCCTTTATGTTCTGCTTTCTTGCCGGATACCTTTTCAACAGCTTCATCTACAGCAGCAATCAAAGGAGAATCTGCCGCAGCTTTGATGGGAGGCCGATCAATGGTGAGAACTGTGTAGCTGGCGCTAGAACCCGCAACTTTGGCGGTGCCTTTATCAATCGCAACCTGCACAAGGGACTTTCCTTCATCAACAGTCATTGGTACTATCAAACGTAGGTCAATTTCAGCTTTACATTCATCAGGAACAACATTGGTTTTTACTCCGCCCCCAATTTTACCAATAGTAACGGTGGGGCGACCGAGCAGTTCATCATCATACGTCAGTTCGTCCACAGATATTTTTAGTTCACTAAGTATTGCTGCCATTGCATGGATGGCATCTACACCTACCTGAGGATTACCAGCATGACTCATTTTCCCCTTAGAAGTAATTTCAAACCACATGGGTCCTTTATGGGCTGGCATAACAGTAAGGCCTGATGGCTCTGCCGCTACCACCATACTATCCTCTTTCACCCACCCTCGCTCAACCGCATCAATGGCACCTATCATACCCGGGCCTTCTTCATCCACACTTGCGATTAATATAAAGGTCCGCTTAGGTTTTTCCCCACTTGCGGCAATACGTTTAAAGCTTACCATAGCTGCAGCCAGACCGCCCTTCATGTCCGCACTTCCTCGGCCGTAAAGCTTTCCGTCTTTAATGTCTCCTGAGAACGGGTCGCAACTCCACCCTTCTCCCGCCGGCACGGTATCCATATGGCCGACATAGACCAAATTACCCATATCCTCTTCGCCTTCAATCCTGGCAATAATGTTATTACGCCCAGGAGCCACTTTTTCCACATAAACATCCGCTCCAGTGTTCCTAAGCCAGTCACGAACAAAGTGGGCCATTTCGATTTCGTTGCCATTAGGATTTTCACTAGGAATTCTTACCAGATCTTTTGTCAATTGAACGGTTTCAGAAAGCAATTGGTTCACCCCTCCACTTAAGTTATAATGTCGACCGTATGCAATCGACATTATAAGTAATTTGACGCTAGCTTTGCATTTCCTGCTAAAAGTGGCATATTTTTCTTTAAAAATTTTTAAAAATATTGCTGATCTACGGAGAAACAAAAAAGCCAGTCCGAATTCAAACAATTTTCAAACATTTTTTAGTGAAAGAGAGCAGGGCGATATGGAATATAAAAACTACTTCCTATTGCCCTGCTCCTTACCTAGATACCGTCACAGCTTACTATTGTTCAAGCTTTTTTAAAAAATTCTCAACTTCTTCTTCTTTCATCTTATAAGTATGCTCTTCATCAACTGGGAAGTTATTCTCCCTTACATCTTTAGCATAGTCGCTGAACGCCTTGGTAATAATTTCATTGGCGTTTGCATACTTCTTAACGAACTTGGGTGTGAAGTTATCGTAAAGCCCAACCATGTCTGCATAAATCAACAGCTGCCCGTGAGTTTTGGAGCCAGCGCCAATACCTAATATGGGAATGTTTGCCCTATTAGTTATTATCGCACCTACCTGAGTCGGTATAGCTTCTACCAGGATACTGAACGCTCCAGCAACTTCCAATCTTTTTGCTTCCTGACATACTTTAACGGCCGCTTCCGAGTTTCTACCCTGGGCTTTATAGCCACCCTGCTGGGCCATGGATTGGGGTGTCAAGCCGATATGGCCCATCACCAGAATTCCAGCCTCATTAATAGCTTTAATTCTGCTAGCCATTGCTTCCCCGCCGCCTTCGAGTTTAACAGAATCAGCGCCACCCTCTTGAATCAACCTGCCGGCATTTATAACAGCCTGCTCATCGGATACCTGGTAAGACATGTAAGGCATATCACCAACGATAAAGGTGTTGGGAGCGCCCCTGCGAACCGCCTGGCAGAAGCGAACCATATCTTCCATTGTTACTGGCAATGTAGTTTCATAACCTAGGGACACCATCCCTGCTGAGTCGCCAACCAAAATCATGTCTATTCCCGCTTTTTCTGCCATCTTAGCAGTCAGATAATCATAAGCGGTCAAATATACAATCTTTTCCCCTTCAGCAGCCATTCTTTCAAAATCTAATCTACTTTTCTTAGCCATTAGAAAAAAACCACCTTTTCTAGAATTTTAGAGAGTTAGTTATCTCCGGTGCAAATTACTGGCACCGATAAAAGCCATTCCTTTTTCCGTCAATGCCTCTGCAGTTAAGTTAACAGAGTGATGCTTATCCATATAGTTTTGTTCCAGATGCACCAAGTCACCGGCGGCAACCAATTCTTTCTTGTCAACAAAATAATCTAAAATACTGGACGGATGTTCCCGAGTAACTTCGATTTCAGGCTCGCCTCCCTCGTGCTTGGCAGAAATGTTGGGAATGTTTTTGGCAACCTCCAACAGTTGGTCGCGGCGATTATAGGGTTGTTCGACTACAGCTTTATAGGTCTCGGTAATGTGGTGCTCAATGCGTACGTCATGCTCTAGACCCAGCATTTTGCGTATTTCCGCACTGAGCTCAAGAGTTTCATTGTTGACAGAGTTGCTGACGTTAAGCCCTATAAGCGAAGTAGTGCCATCTTCACGAGCAAACATACGCGCTCCCATGAGATTCCACAGAACGGAGAACGGGTTGTCAGTGCCCATAAACACTGAAATTTTGAACTTGGTGTCGACACCAAGTTTATAAAGCATATATCCAAGTAATACGGTGCCCGGATTAATGTTCAATACTTCATTGATACCATAACGCGTATAATAGTAGAGGAGCTCATCCACCCACTTCAGGGCGTATTCGTTTGGCTGTCCGATACCACCAAAGTAGCCAGTAATAGTTTCCGGTCCGCGCAGGTGTATATTGGAACCGTCAACACCTTTGGTATCCAAAGCTTCGACATAGCTTGCGCCTACAATTTGCATTGCCGCAGCTACCGCCAGAATATCACCCTGATCTGCTTCCTGTTCAGCCATTTTACGGACCCGGATGTAGCGACCGGGCATGATTTCTTTTTTGTCTATGGCCTGTTCAGCCTCTTTAATTAGCCATGGAAAGTACTGCAAGGCGCTGATCTCCAGTGTAGGGGCATTGCCCTCATCAAAGACCATTCCGTTCATTTTATCTCCAAGCGCGTTTCTCCGGTAGTCTGATACCGAGACAAAAGCACCTTTATCCCTGACGGAAATAAGCCATTCAAGGTCCTTTAGATACGGAGATTCCATATTGCGAAGACGCGCCATCAGGTTAGGAAGTTTACGAGCTTCACGAGCCTTGGCATTTATCTCCTCAGGGCTGCCATACTTTTGAATAACCCTCATCAAATCATTGACCAATGGATTGTTTTTATCGGTCAAAAACCCATTTAACTCTTCTACCACTTCTCCATTTACCTTTAATAAATCTTTCAACATAACAAATCACCTTCCTTATCATAATTTTTAACTCTGTATTGTCTAATCTCAACACGACTAATACAACTCTATAATAGTAGCAAAATACGTGCCATTTCCCTTTCAGCATTTGCCCAATAAAGCAAAAACTACCCCGAAGCCCCACAGCTCTCTACGAAAAAACCTCTACTGAAATTTATTCAGCAAAATAATATATAAAAGTGTAGCGCTGCACTGCTATAATAAGTGTATCATTTAGCTACGTTGTTTCGTTTCGTTACACTACAACACTGTTTACTATTATAAACTGATATTCAACCATAATAGTTCACAAAACCGTTGGACCGCAGACGCACTATATCTCGATTGGTTACTGGATAATTTAGGTCTAACCCCGTAGAGCTTGATCTAGATCATTTATTATGTCTTCCGGTTCTTCGATGCCCACTGATAATCGCACTAATCCGTCGGTAATACCCGCCTCAAGTCTTTTCTCCCAAGGAACTACGGAATGGGTCATGGAAGCAGGATGCTGAATTAAGGTGTCCACGTCACCTAAACTTACCGCTAGATGACACATCTTGACATTATTCATTAATGCGATGCCTTCGTCCAACCCCCCTTTCAGCTCAAAGGTAACCATCCCGCCGAAATCATCCATTTGTTTTTTAGCTAGTACATTCTGGGGATGGTTGGTTAACCCCGGGTAATACACCCTCTCTACAGCGGGATGTTCTTCCAGGAATAAAGCCACAGCCATTGCATTGGAACAGTGCTTTTCCATGCGCAACGCCAATGTTTTTAGTCCCCTCAGTAACAGCCATGAGTCAAAGGGGCTGATGACACCACCAATATCTTTTAAGGTGGTCATCCTCACCTCATCTAGAAATTCTTTATTTGATACCATAATACCGCCGACGACATCACCATGGCCACCAATATATTTGGTAGCGCTGTGCACAACTATGTCTATACCTAAATCCAATGGTCGTTGCAAATAAGGAGTAGCAAAGGTGTTATCCACCACCACTTTCGCCCCGCGCCGATGAGCTATCTCTGATACGGTTTCCAGATCCACTATCTTCAAAGTGGGATTGGCCGGTGTTTCCACAAAAATCAATCTGGTATTGTCCCGCATGGCCGACGCAATATTTGCCGGATTCACAGCATCCACAAAAGAGACGTCCACACCAAATTTGGTTATCAGTTCACTAAAAAAAGCATAAGAGCAACCGTAAATAGTTTTATCGACTATTATATGGTGACCGCTTTCCACCACAGCCATTACCGCAGCGGTCATGGCAGCCATTCCAGAAGCAAAAGCCAGTGCCGCCTCACCGTTCTCTAAGTCCGCCATTTTTGCTTCCAGTACCGCCTGGGTTGGGTTGCCTAACCGAGAATAGATATATCCCTCTTCCTGGCCGGCAAATCGCGCCGCTCCCTGAGCAACATCGGAAAATACAAAGGTGGAATTTTGGTAAATGGGGGTGACCAAAGCTCCAGTTAAGGGGTCCGGCTTTTGCCCTGCATGAACCGCCCGGGTACCAAATTTCTGTTTTTTGTTAATCATGTTTATATCCTCCCATAATTCTTCTTCAGATTAACACCATAGAAAAATTCAGAATGCTAAGAGTCTATTTGGCGTCTTCTGACTTCTTAATACTGATTTTTCTACATGCATGTGTCACCATTTATTTAAGCAAAAAAAATACCAACTGAATAATCAGCGGGTATGTAAGGTTTCTTTTATTTCGAGACTGTTTAGAAGCTCCAGTAATGGAAGCTTAAGTTTCCATTACTGGAAACTTAAGCTTCCATTACTGGAGCCGTCTTTACGTTTAGCGCTTAAGTAGGTGCTCCAATTTATAGCGATGCGCCTTTTTTAAGACAGTGGTATGGGATAAACCTAGGTTTCTGGCAGCCGCCCTTGCACTACCGTGTTTACGCAAAGCTGCTGCCATTATAGTTCGTTCTGTCCTGTCCAATATCTCTTTAATCGTTTTATCATCCGCCAAATCATTTAATGGTTGGCGCTTTGCCCAGCTGTCAAGCAGTAGGTGGCTCATCTCTATCTTACCGTTTGGTGCTAAATGTACCGCTCTTTCCACAACATTCTGCAGTTCCCGGACATTACCGGGCCAGCTGTACTCCTGTAGATATTTTAACACCTTAGGAGAGAACCACAACTGCTTCCCCATCTGTTCACACAGTTTTATCAAAGAATGCTCCAGCAACAGCGGGATATCTTCAGGGTGCTCTCGCAGAGGAGGAATATTGATAGGGATAACGTTCAGTCGATAGTAAAGGTCTTGCCGGAACTGCTTTTCCCGGACCATTTCTTCCAGGTCCCGGTTAGTAGCGGCAATCAGCCGCACATCCACTGACAGCTGCTTTTGACCGCCCACCCGCCGAATTACTCCTTCCTGAATTGCCCTAAGCAACTTACCCTGCAGCACAAGGGACAACTCTCCAATCTCATCAAGAAACAACGTGCCGTTATGGGCCACTTCAAATAATCCCTGCTTGCCACCCTTTTTAGCACCGCTGAAAGCTCCTCCCTCATAACCGAATAGTTCGCTTTCCAGGAGAGTTTCCGGCAGAGCCGCACAGTTTATGGGGGTAAACGGACCTTCCCGACGCCGGCTCTCTTCGTGCATGGCCCGGGCAAAAAGTTCCTTTCCCGTACCGCTCTCTCCCCGAATTAATATGGTAGAATTACTGTCGGCAACTGTCTTTGCTATCTGAATAACATTGGCCATTCCCGGGCTAGCGTGAACAATATCCTTAAATTGGACAGTCTGAGTTTTAGTCAGATTATTTACCATCTTCCTAACCGCCTGTATGCTCTTAAGTGCGGCTACCGCACCCAGAATCTCTCCCCGCTCACTCTTAATCGGCCGCCCACTGGTTAAGTAATGCAGCGTCCCCCTGCTTGTCTCCAAAAATATCTCCTGATTATCGTAAGTTTCGCCTGTACTGAGCACCTTCAGCATCGGCAGGTCAGTTTGCAGAACCTCCCTTAAAAGTTTACCCTTCACTTCCTCAGGCTTTAACTGCAGCAGTACTGCCGCAGTGGGATTAAGATGTGTTATCGCCCCTTCCTTATCCACGGCAATAACGCCCTCACTGATGGATTGCAGGATGGCCTGCAACTGTTTTTCTCTTTTTTCTTGGGGCAACAATTCAACATTAGATACTTCCAGAATATCCACATGCTCAAGCAGAGCTTCCTTCAGCGCAACCTCGTCTTCAGCACCACCAAATTTCACGTAAGCCTCTCCGGGCGCCACCTCCATGGCAGACAAGTTGACATCGAATCTGGAAAACACCTGTACTACGTCCAAAACCATACCCACCCGATCTTTAGTTGCCAAACACCAGCGAATTAGGGACATAATTCTCCCTGGTTACTGCAATCTAAACAAATCCGGAGCAGCACGAACCAGTAATTCCTTCTTGAGGTAAATTTACTGCCATACTGCTATACTCGGACCCAGTAACCAGGTCTCCACCCCCCATTATCTTTTAATTAGCAAATAGCACATATGTTATTTTTTTGCGCTACATACCCTAATCTAACTCTAATTCTTTCAAAACTTCCGCATGAGAAATTGGCTCTTAGCTCATTATGCTATAGTACCACCTTTTAAATCAGGTGGCAAACAAAACGACCCCTCACCACCCCACCTATTTTTTTATGGTAGAAGAGGGAAATATAGGCCCTGGGGATAATGTTTAAGTTCACACTCCCTAATTATATTTTACTGACCCTTTTGTTGAAGATTGGTATGCATAAATTATCTAGTAAGTCATGACCACCCGCTCAGCGGGTGGTTTGCTCTAGCCCTATAAGGGCTGTTACTAGGCTAAGCCTAAAGGCTTACTGAAGATTCCGCCAGCTGCACACTTTTTCAAGCAACCCCTAAAGGGGTTATTTCTTTCGTTTGGACTTAGTTAGTTACTCTCCTGTGAATGGATCGACGTATTCTTTTAAAGTAATTTGGTCTGCTGCTACGTCTTCTTGCAACTGTTTTCTAATGTATTCTTCTATCTTTTTCTTGTTACGTCCAACCGTATCCACATAATACCCTCTGCACAAAAAATGTCTATTCCCATACTTATACTTCAAATTTGCATGCCTATCAAAAATCATTAACGAACTTTTACCTTTTAGATAACCCACGAAACTGGATACACTAAGTTTTGGTGGGATTGCAACTAGCATGTGGAGGCAAGCATTAGCTTCTATTATCTCTACTTTTTTATATTCACATAGCGTTCGTAATATTTTACCTATGTCCTGTTTGATTTTCCCATATATTATTTGTCTTCTATACTTCGGTGCAAATACTATATGATATTTACAGTTCCATTGCGTATGTGATAAACTTTCAGTATCCATTTGGATATCTACCTCCTTTTGTCATTCTAGTGTGGTTGGCGAAACCTACACTATTTTATCAAATTGGAGGTAGTTCTTTCTACTCATAGCTAAAGCTTTTTGGAACCACCTGCATAGCAGGTGGTTTTCGTTATACAAAAATAACGGCTATCCTTTGTAGGACAGGCCGTTACTTTGATTACCAGGAAAATTTTCATCTCAACACTTTATGTTTTAAGCTAGGTAGGTTAGTACGAATATCTTGGGCAATGGACCAATTGATTTCTGCAATGGTATAGCCTATCCCTTCAGAGGCTCTTGCTATAACCGTTCCCCATGGGTCAACAATCATGCTATTACCGTAACTCTGCTTTCCAGGAGGATGTGAACCGAACTGGCCTGGTGAGACAATATACACTTGATTTTCAATCGCTCGCGCTCGAAGTAGTACTTCCCAATGGTCCTTGCCTGTATACTGGGTAAATGCAGCAGGAACAAAAATTAATTGCGCTCCTTGGCCCGTTAAGCGTTGGAATAGTTCTGGAAATCTAAGGTCATAGCAAATTGTAAACCCAAAAGTCCCCAACGGGGTTGAAGCTACCGTAACCTCTTCACCAGCTTTAATTGTATTTGATTCCCTCACATCTACGTACCCCGGAATTACAACATCAAAAAGGTGCATTTTGCGGTAGACTGCAGCAATTTCTCCTTGAGAGTCAATTAAGACAGATGTATTATATGCTTTGTCAATAATATCAGTTTTTTCAAGAAAACTACCACAATGAATGTGAATTTGTTGTTTCTGAGCAATTTCACGATAAAAATTTATAGTACGACCTTCAAGTGGTTCGGCATGTTTAATTTTTCCTGCTTCTGATAAGTAATTGGCATATTCGGGTAAAACTACTAAGTCAGCAGCATTAGCAGCTGCTTCATTAATAAGCTTCCCAGACATTTCTAGATTAATCTTAAGGTCATCTTGGGAATTCAACTGAATTGCTGCAACTTTAAACTTATTCATATCTTTCCGCCTTCCTTAAAGCTATTTATATATACTCTTGTTAATACCAACATAAAAGGCAAGGAATTAATCCTATCTTAGGACATTCTATTGTTTTGACCAATCACAACAATAAGAACCTTCCCATTATTTTCAATAATGGCTGTAGCAACTTGTTTCAATAGGTCACCCCACTAAAAGTTTCTAATTTACTTTAAGTATTTAGCCGCTGTAGGTCTAAATAGTTTCCGGACAATACTCCCGCAGCATCGAAGGCGAGTTTTAGTCTATTAACTATGTGCTCGGTATTTACCGTCTTACACCAATTATTCGCCCTTTGTACATATCCTTGGCTTCTATTTTTATTTTTAATTTCTTTTCATAGTTTTCTATCAGTGGTTTTTCTCGATCAGTAATAATCGAGATAGATATCCCTTCTTTTCCTGCTCTTGCCGTTCTACCTGCTCTGTGTAGATAACTTTTTGCATCTTCTGGAATATCAATGCTAAATATATAATCTACATCTTTTATATCCAGTCCCCTTGCTGCTAGATCAGATGCTATTAGAAGATTGACTTTGCCTGTTTGGAAATTTTGTAGAGCCTTTTTGCGCTCTTCTTTACCAAAATTACCATAAATAGCTTCTACTCTTAATCCATGATACTTAAGACTTTCAACCGCATTTTCTATATCATATGCGATGTTAATGAAAGCAATAGCCTTTTTAGGTTTTAATATATGCATTAATTTCCTAAGAGTATTAATTCTTTCCCTTTCCGTACAACTGAAATACATATGTTTAATGTTTTCATTAATAACAGTTTTTTCCTCAATCTTTATCAGCTGATAATTTTCCTTCACCATTTCTTTAGCTGTTTCTAGAGTCTTGTTAGTAATGGTTGCAGAGAATAACATTAGCTGCCGTTCTTTTAAAGTCGTCTTGATAATAGCTTTAATGTCCTTTAGATTATTTTTATCTAAAAGTCTATCAGCTTCATCAATAATAATTGTTTTAACCGTATGTGCCTTAATTACTTTCATCTGAATAAGCTTGAGTACTCTTCCTGAAGAGCCAACTATAATATGGGGTTTCTCCTTTTTGATACTTTCCATTTGCCTTTTTATACTAACATTCCCAATTAACACAGTTGAGTTAATTGCAATCTCAGAATTCTGGGCAAGCTTCGTCACTTCCCTATGGACTTGAATTGCAAGTTCATGGGTAGGCAGCAGGATAACTGCCTGCATTTCTTTTTTTGACCAGTTTACTTTTTGAAATAACGGCAGTAGGTATGCTAAAGTCTTTCCACTCCCTGTTTCAGACTCAGCTATGATATCACTGTTTAATAGTGCTTTGGGTATAACCTCTCCTTGGATCTGTGTCGGATTAATAATATCATCTTTAATTAAACCTTGTATGATATCTGCATTTAATCCTAATTGTTCAAATAATTTTTCCATATATTCAATCAGCGCCTTTTAATTTAATATTTCATTATGTATAACCTATCAGTATCATACCATACCATATTTAGTTTTTCCTTCCGCTCTTATTATAGTCATTTCCGCTAAGGTTTCCAATAGCCGTTTTATTATTGGCGCTTCTCAGACTAGTAGCAGCGCTAAGGATAACTCAATCCTTTTGTTCCATCAAGGATTTAGCTACTGTAAAGTATCAAATCTAAAATCGTTATCGTGAAGTATATAAATGATTCATGCAAAAATTAAGAGCAACCTATCGGTTACTCTATGATCTGGATATCTAAGTTGCAATTGAGGGATTCGACTGGTATTATCTGTTCCTTTTTCCCTCCGCCTGTTTTACGATTGTCTCAATATCTATACTATCATGCCATTCATGGCGTTCTTTGGTGTAATCACCGTAACCAGAATCAAACTGACGTATAAATTCAGCCATACCAACAGGACCGAGTTTTTCTGTTAAAGCCTCAATACCCATCCTGCGTATAGTGCCTAAATCCCTTGCTATGCTATTCATTTTCTTCCACCTCCATAAACCAACTTAACGGATTTGCCGTTTTAATATCTAATTTTAACCGTTCCGCCTTATGTAGCAATTTTTTATCGGTAGTCAAAAAAATGTCAGCTTTTGAATATTCAGCTGAAGCCACATGTAAACTGTCAAACGATTTTAATCCAGAGTTTTGAATTTCAAATGCTCGTTTTGTAATTTTATCATTCAACCTAATTTTTTCTGCGGCCAGCTTATACAACTCATAAACCTTACTCTTTTTCCATTTGTCTTGCGTATGTTCAATTTCAATATCAAGCACTTCACTTGATAGTAACTGCCATTCTCCTGACATACATTTTGACAAAATTGCTAGTATAGCATCACTCTCAATTCGTATCTTATCCTGAGTTTGGTCGTCAAATGGTCTATTAAAGCAACAAACGTCCATATAAATTTTCATTAGCAATACCTCACTCTATACTTCATAGTATATGGTAATGCCGATGAAATATCAATCCATTAATTGTGACCTGGTTCTTGATATTTTCGGGTGTTTGACAGTTGCGCAATGCAAAAATCGCTGAGAGCCTTGATATAGGCTTATTTTT
>JADQBR010000135.1 GCA_016278515.1 Bacillota bacterium | reverse complement strand
TAATTAAATATGTTCCAGTACCTGCCGCTGCAGCTTCCATACCCCCTCCAGCCAATGTCATAACAAGCATGACGGCAAAAAAAGAAAATACCACTGCAACTCTAAGCGCCAATAACGAAACCTTTTTAAACATACTCCATTCCTCCAACCAATAGTTTTTCTGCCAAATTCTTGACCAGTGCACTAAGTATCTCCTCAATATTTGTCTGCTCCTCAAAAGCCCCAATATAAATACCACAAGGTTAACAACTATTATAGTGAAAATTTGGAGGACGCTTTGTCACCCAACTGGGTGATTTATTGGCATTATTGAAAAATTACTTGCCTTAAAATATACGCACACATTTCTGACCTTCCAAACAATAAAAAATGGCTACAATGCATTTTGCATCATAGCCATTTTTTATTGCTCCGGGACCCGGTATCATGGAAAATTTAAAATTATCTTTCCTTCATAGTCAATCTGTGGTTGTGTAGTGCTGAGAACATCTCTACCGCAAAGCTTCTACAATGGCTTTAGCAAATGCCGGTAAGTCTTTGGGGGTCCTAGAAGTAATCAGATTACCATCCACTACTACTTCTTCATCAACATATGTGGCGCCAGCGTTAACGATATCATCTTTAACTGCAAAAAAACCGGTTAAGGTACGCCCGTTTAAATTGCAGCAGGATATCATCATCCACGGCCCATGACAGATAGCTGCTATGGGTTTATTTTGCTTACTCATGTCTTTAACGAACTGGATAGTATCTGAACAGCGTCTCATTTGATCCGGTGAGTAGCCACCTGGAATTACTACAGCATCGTAATCGTCTGCGGAAGCATCCTTGGAAGCAATATCACTTACTGCGGGTACACCATGCTTTCCTTTATAAACCACACCTTTTTCTGCACCTACCAGATCCACTTGAAATCCTTCTTCTTGTAAGCGAAAGTAAGGATAGTAAAGTTCGTTGTCTTCAAAAATGTCCGCTACCAACACTGCTACTCTTGTCATAATAATCCCTCCATTTATAAATAACTTGCTATTATTATTCTCCATTATATACCATCATTCCAGGCTTGGCTAGACGCCTTGTACCAAACAAGACCCGGTTTTGATACAAATCAGAGCGCAAGGATAATTCATAAAGGGATTAAAAAAGTTCAGAATGAATTTTGTCTAGAAGTAGGTCATTGTCCTCATAAGACTCCTTCTCTTCACCAGGATAGCCTACAGCAACAATACACTCGACATGATAAGTTGCTGGTATTCCAAGTGCCTTCTTAATGTAATCTTCCGTCTTTTCCTGTTTGCTGGCAAATCGTTCCCTAACTTGAATCCAGCATGAGCCTAATCCTAAAGAATGGGCGGTTAACTGCATGATAATAGCAGCAATAGAACAATCCTCAATCCATACATCGCAAACCTCATGATCTGCTGCAACAACGATTGCCAAAGGGGTAGCACCTAAAAACTTAGCGCTAGATTCTCGGCACTGAGAAAGGGTCTGAAGCATCTCTTTGTCCGTCACTGCGACAAATTCCCAAGGCCTACGTCTTTTAGAAGAAGGTGCTAACAAAGCTGCTTTTAGAATGGTATCCACTTTTTCTTTTTCAACTGCCTTGTTTTGATACCTACGAATACTTCTCCTTGTTCTTAGTAAATCCAACACTTCTTTATCATTCCTTTCCATTGAACATTCGAATCCAACTTCATTATTCTCGTTTTGCGTTTATTGAGAAATGACATTAATTAGTGAATTATTTAAGCCTGACCCCTTGTTCCTTTGTTCCTAAGCCTATATAGCAATGCTTTCTAAATATTCATCATAGCTTAAACTTACGTCTACCATCTTGGTTGGTGTAAGTTCAATAATGCGGTTGGCAATGGTTTGCACTAGCTGACGGTCGTGGGAGGTAAAGAGTACATTACTGCTATAATCACGCAAACCATTATTTAAGGCAGTAATCGCTTCTAAATCCAAATGGTTAGTGGGTTGGTCTAGGAGCAGTACATTAGCATGACAAAGCATGATTTTAGCTAGCATGCAGCGCACCCGTTCGCCACCGGAAAGTACTTTGAGCGGTTTGAGGGCTTCTTCCCCGGAAAATAGCATTTTCCCTAAGAAACCTCTGACGTATGAGTCGGCTTTGTCGGTTGAGTATTGTCTCAACCAATCCAGAATGTTCAGTTCCTGATCTTGAAAATATGGAGAACTATCCTTGGGGAAATAAGCCTTGGTGACAGTAACGCCCCATTTATAATGTCCGCTATCAGGCTCTAACTCACCACTCAAAATCTTTAGGAGAGTTGTGTATGCAGCGTCGTTAGTCCCAACAAAAGCGATTTTATCACCTTTGTACACAGTAAAGCTCACTTTATCGAGAACTTTTTCTCCGTCGATGGTTTTACTTAGATCAACCACCGTTAGAATATCGTTACCAACTTCCCTCTCAGGCGTAAAGCCCACAAAAGGATACTTACGATTAGAAGGTTGGATATCATCTAAATTTATTTTCTCTAACATTTTTTTGCGTGAAGTAGCTTGTTTGGACTTGGATGCATTGGCACTAAATCGATCAATAAACTCTTGGAGCTGTTTTGCCTTTTCTTCTTTTTTCTTGTTCTGATCCCGTAACATTCGTAGTGCTAATTGACTAGATTCATACCAGAAGTCGTAGTTCCCTACATAAAGCTTAATCGAACCATAGTCAACATCAGTCATGTGAGTACAAATATTATTAACAAATTGCCGGTCGTGCGTTACAACGATAACAATCCCTTCAAAGGCAATCAGAAATTCTTCTAGCCAAGTAATGGCTTTAATATCTAAATGGTTAGTGGGTTCATCTAGAATAAGGATACCAGGGTTACCGAAAATTGCCTGTGTTAAAAGCACCTTCATCTTCTCTGCCCCTTGCAACTCAGACATTAATTTACCGTGAAGTTCCGTCCCAATTCCTAATCCTTGTAGCATGGTAGAAGCTTCTGATTCGGCTTCCCAGCCATTCATTTTACTAAATTCGTCTTCTAAATCAGCCACTTGCATGCCATCTTCATCATTAAAATCTGCCTTACTATAAAGCTCCTCTTTCTCTTTAATGATTTCATATAGGCGTTGGTTACCCATGATCACGGTATCTAACACGGTACATTTATCGTATTGATAATGATCTTGTTTTAAAATAGACATCCTTAGACCGCGTGAAACCACAACTTCACCGGTATCTGGCTCGATCTCGCCAGAGAGTATCTTCAGAAATGTACTTTTCCCTGCTCCATTTGCACCAATAACTCCATAACAATTACCCGGAGTAAACTTTAAGTTCACATCTTCGAAGAGCTTACGCTCGCCGTATCTTAGTCCTACATTAGTTACAGTTATCACATTGTCCCGCCTTTATATTTAAATTCACATATTTTTTTATTGTAACATAAATGAGCTAAATTAACACGGGAATGAGTAAATTAATTTTACATGCACAGAGATTACAAAGCTGTCGAATGAAGTATCTGTGTTTTACTTGCCATTATCTGTTAACTGGATAATTATAACATTAATTAGTGAATTATTCACGCCTGACCTTTCTCCTTTATTTTTAGGAAATATTCAAACTTCTTGGCAGGAATTACAGACATTATCTTTGGCATATTAGTAGACCCCCTGAAAGTGGTAGGGGGTCGTTGAAATAGGTGCTCTATGCCTGCTCAAGATCAAATAGATCTCTTTTGATAACTATTTATTTTTTCGTCAAGTATAACGCCATTCTTTATGATAATTGCATTTTTTATTGTCTCGTTATTTTCAATATTGTCCTCTATCATATCATCAATATATCTAACAACTTCATTACCAAATACTTTTGATGCTGTACGATATACTATAGTTGGCGTATGATCACCCACATAGTGCAAGATGCCCTCATCATAATATACTGGATCCTCCATGGTCGTCGGGACACTGCTTTCAATACTTCCAGCTTTATCACAGCTAACGTCAATAATTAGTGAATTTTTTTTCATACGCTTTAGATCTTTACGATAAATTATATGGTCTTGTCTACTAGTATCCCATAAAACACAATTTACAATTACATCATAATCAGCAATCTCT
>JADQBR010000046.1 GCA_016278515.1 Bacillota bacterium | reverse complement strand
ACAGCTTGTCTTCCCATTAGCTAGGTGACAGGTTTTCTTTCAAACCATCGGCTCGGCAACATGCCTCGCAAACAATAAAATAAGGGCCGATTATCGGCCCTTATTTATATAAATGCAAACCCCTGCATTCTTACCTTATCGAATTCTTCAATCTCTTCTTGCGTAACTTGCTGACCTATTCGAACCATAAGCATGTTAGCTGCGTGGCAGCATATTTCGGGATCGTCAGTGTTAGCTGGTTCCATTCCCGTTTTACGAAACAACTTTTCCATCATATTTCTATACTGCCAAACACTCAGCCCAGTTGCATCCAAGTCCCAGTGCCAATAATACTCAGTTGCAAATAAAATGCTTTTCTCCATCCAGCCTTGAGAAACCACTAATTCTAACAGCGCGTTGCTAAGACCAGACCCACGCCAATTGGGACTGATTTCGATAGCACCTAACTCAATGAGATTAGTCAATTTTGCCTGACCCCATCGCTCATAGCCATCAGGAGGATGAAACGTTACATAGCCAACTAGTATGTCATTAACTCTTGCACCATAGATACGGCCCTTTTCTAATTCTGCAATTCCTACCAGTGCCTTAAGTTGTTCTTTCGGCTGTCTAAACGTATCCAGCCTCTGATCTAACTGTAACTTACCTAGCACACCGGGCGATAACGGTCCTTCGATGTAGACCATATCTCCCCCGACCCGCAACATTCGACCTGCATAATCTTTGCTATTCAGGTTTTTTAAACAGGTTTGTTGGGCGAGCACATCTGCCACCACCAGTTAATTATTTCCTGATTTTATTATACTCTCTCTGTCATCTTTGTGCAATAATTCACAATAAGTTTCAATCTTTTAAACATTCTGTTTTCATTTTTGGACTCATGACTAAAAAAATTGTATAATTAAACTTGGAGGTATCTTAATGGCTGACAGCTCAGAACAACTAAGACAAATCTATTCCTTAACTAACAATATCAACCCAGTTAGTTTCGATTGTGGCGATATGTGCAACCAAGCCTGTTGCAGAACAACAGAGGGCGATCTAGGTGTTTACCTTTTACCCGGTGAAGATGAATTGTTAAAAAACGTCCCGTGGTTGGAATATAGTATTCACAAAGTTGCAGATTATGATTTCCCGCCAAGCTGGACCGGCACCGTGGTGTTTGCCAAATGCAGTGGACGCTGCCATCGCAACCTTCGCCCTATTCAATGTCGCACTTTTCCCGCTGCCCCCCACATAGAGCAGGATAAACTGATATTAATTAAGGAAACTTTGGATCTTCCTTATACCTGTCCATTAATGGATTATGACGTTGAAAAAATTTACTTGGACAATCTTCTTAAAACTTGGCAATTACTGATAGAAGACCCGCTGATTGCTGATTTAGTGAAATGGGATTCCAACGCAAGACGTATGCAAAATATTAAAACCCATATTCTTTGCCACAAGTAACAAAGAAGTACCTGTTTAAGTCTAATGACTTTCTCCCTGCATCTGCGCTTCACCTTCTGTTTCACCATGGCCGCCACCAGCGTGATAGCTGTTAATAAATGTCCCCACCAACCCTAACATTATCCAAATAATTACTATTATCCAAAGTTTACTCTTCACGCTAATTCCTCCTCGAATAAATCCTGACTTACTTATTCTATCATATATCCATTATTTCCTGCCTAAAGCATAGTCCATTTAAGCTTGAGTAGAAGGCTTCTTGCCGCCAAATAGACTAATAATGAATAGCAGTCCTGGAATCAGAAATTGAAATGGGACAGCATAATATGGATATATTTCAATAGACCACATTATTAGTTCAGTAACATTTTCATAGAGAATTAGAGATAAATTACCCATTAAGATAGCTATCGGAATTACTAAGCTTTGGTAGCCCTCTAGATTTAATATTTTGCTTAAACCTACACATACCCCAAATAAACAAACAGTTAGTTTCACTAATGTTCCAATTAAGAATGAAACGTTTGATATCACTTCAACCCGTTCAATAAAGTCAAATACACTAATGGTCCTAGCTGCTTCAAAAGCTGGAAAGGTAGCTGTTTGAGCAATGTTACCCAAAGACAGAATTGTTGTTAAGCTTACCAGCGTCAAGATCATTCCGGCAAAAAGCATGGTGCCCACGCTCAGGTATATGTCTTTCTTCCCGAGCTTTACAAAAGGAAAAATAACTGTTAAAACAATAGCTTCAGCATAGGGAAATGATACGCTGGAAAAAAGGGCCTTAAAGAAAGGTTTAAATCCTACTGAAAAAAAAGGTTTTATGTTGTTTACATCCATTTGGTTAATCAACAACAATGATAACACTACGACTGCTATAATAACCCAGGGTATTAGTACCTGAGTAAATTTAGCAATAACCTCTATGCCATTTCTAACAAGTGATATGGCTAAAAGCATTACTAGCGCGCCTATAAACGCTTGAGGTGTACTGGGATAACTCACCAAAGTTGCAAACTCTGTCAGATCCCTAATTACTAAAGCACCTAAGTGAAAAAAGTACCAGACGTAGCCCAAGGCTATGGTCTTTCCTATTATCGGACCCAACCGGTTTATGCATATATCGATAATATCCTGCCCATTATTCATTATTGAAAGTTTAACATAAAAGTAAATTAAGCCCATGCCTATAAAAGCTGCAACGGCATTTACTAACCAGGCAAGGTTTTCAGCTTCAAAGCCGGGGATAATTAAGATGGAACTACCCACAGTAAATCCAAATATAATAAAAACGGCTTCGCTAAAGTCTATTTCCTTGTTCAAATAAAAACCCCCAGTACTATTTTAACCACTGCTTCAATATATACGGCTGGGCTTGCTATCGGTATATCCAGAACCAAAAGTGCAGTCACCAACAATGCTAAGCCCATCATAAATGACAGAACAATAAGCTCGCGAGTATTCTTAGCCTTTAGCAAAGGTAATGCTTGATAAACATAGATAAGGCCAAAAATAAATATTATAATTAACACATAACCCATAATCTCACCTTAGTTTTGTAGGTTTTAGCAGAAAACCACTATGTCTTATGGAAACTTTTATCTCTGGTTCTAACTTAACCAGCGGAAAATATTCAACATCCCAATCCGCTTCAACTGTTTTCCAATAGGTGGGATTGTTGCGGTATATATATTCACCTATACCGATGGCGTCCGACTTTATCTTCTGCAGCTTACTAAAGGCATCCTCTAGATGCTCTCTAATCTCTTCTTCAGTGGCCTTCTTTAGAATTTCTTTGGACTCGCTGGAAGTAATATCAATGGCTCTATCCAATGCTGCTATATTTACAGCCACCTTAATTGTTGGTTTAAATAATATCTGTTCATTAACAAGCTCGACCTTGGTCTTAGTAGAGCTTCTGACAATCTCCATCACAACAACTGCCTTTGGCTCCTCATAATCCACTTTGATAAGGCCGCCTTTTATATTATCCGTCAACCAGTTATAACCCTTTGCTTCTTTCACTTCTAACCAGCCGGCCACCCGGTCATCTTTAAAGACAGCAATACCTTTAACAATATAATCCTTGTCTCCGCTGGCCTGTTCAATAACTGCGACTACGGGTTGAATTCCCGGCGCTTGCAATTTTTCAACAAAATCATGTAGACTATCGGCAGCAAATTCACCTGTCGCATTCTGTGTCTTTAATGTTCCCAATATTTGTTCCGAAGCCATGGTCTCCGTCTGTCCTTTAATCCCTTTCAAAATATCATTTGCATTAGTAGCCTTTGCTACCAGCAAAAAAGGCGATAGCCGCAATTCCGGATCTCTGGCAAAAAAATCGATTAAAGGGAAAATCCCTTTGTTCGCGAAATCCTGACTGACTATTACTATTGCCACATTGCCCCAAAAGAGTTTTTTGCCTAAGCTAAGGGTGAAATGTCTAATCGCATTAAAAATAGTCGGTCCCGTATGGGAAGTAATCATAGGCTCTACCTGACCGGCCTGTTTCCCCCCGGCAGCTGCAAATTTAGGCACCTCAACTGTTAATAATATGTCGTCACCGGCCTTTAACCTATCCACAGCAACCCCCAGAACGAAAGCCCGCTCCTCTAATTCCTTATTATCCCAACACCCAGTCGGAATAAATACCAATATAATAATTAATAACATAGAAATAGCCTTTAGGAATTTATTCATCCGAACTCACCTGTTTAAGCTGCTTAATTTTTTTTTGTCGTACTGGATTTTCTGATAATCTAGCCGGTCTGGTACCCATTAACCACCATGGTAGTCGTAAAAAGCTATCTTTCCATGAACTTACCGCCAAAGGTGCTAAGGGTGATAAAAAGTTCATTCCAAAAGAACGTATTGATGCTAGGTGTATAATTAAACCTAACAACACCAAAGTTACTCCGAAAAGACCTAAGACTGCTCCTCCAATAAGAAACGCCAAGCGCATTATGATTAAAGTAGAGGTTAAAGCAAAATTTACCGCAAAACTGGAAATGGCCACCAAGGCCGTGACAATGATTACCGGCTGACCAACAAGCCCTGCTCCCACCGCCGCTTCACCTAACACAAGGGCGCCCACAATACTGACCGTTTGTCCCATGGGCGTAGGTATTCTTAAACCTGCTTCCCTGAGAATTTCAAAGATCAGTCCCATAAAGATGACCTCAATGAACTTAGGAAAAGGCACCCCTTCGGAGGCAGATGCAATGGTCATCAAAAAATTAGTTGGCAGAAAATCCGGATGATAATTTACTACCGCCACATACAATGAAGGCAGCATAAAGGAAATAAGGATCGAAAGCATCCTAATCAATCTGAAGATGCTGCTGAAGTAGGGTCTATTATAATAATCATCCGGCGTTTGAAAGTTTTCTATAAATAGAAAAGGGGCAGTCATAACCACCGGCGTCCCATCGCAAAAAATTGCTACGCGTCCTTCGAGTAACTTGGCAGCAACAATGTCCGGTTTTTGTGTGATACCGATTGTGGGGAAAGGAGAAAATGGCGCATCTGAGATAAATTCCTCTAGGTAACCGCTTTCTAAAATTCCATCTAAGTCTATCTGACCTAATCTCTTTTTAACTTCTTCAACCACTTCATCCTTAGCGATACCATCTATGTAGCAAATGCTGATGGAGGTGTTGGTATACAACCCAAGCTGCTGGTCAATAACCCGGAAATTCGGCGTTTTTAATCTTTTTCGTACCATGCTGACATTCTTACTAATAGACTCTATAAAACCTTCGTGTGACCCTCTTACCACTAGTTCCGTTGGAGGCGTAGTAACACTTCTGTATTGCTCATTTATGGTGTCCAGAATTAATGCCACCGTTTCCCCTTCAAGCAGCAGAACTGTCTGTCCGGCATTAATATATGCAAGTATTTCCTTAAGTTTTGCTTCGAACCTTACTTCTGGCGAGGCAACTTTATTGCTCAGCCAATTTAGACTGATACGATCCCTATCATTAAAATCTTTAATCAACGGTTCAACAATATATTCCTGCACCTTACTTTTGTCTGCTAAGTCGTCTATATAAACAAGACTACATTGGACACCGTTGACTAATAAATCACGTATGATTATGTCACTGCTGTTTCCTAAGGAATTTTTAATTAAATGCCTATTATTAGCTAAAGATGCCTTCAACGTTAGCTCTTCTTTGGAATCCTCCTCCTGCGAGGAAAACATTTTCTTGTATGCTGTGTTTTTTAGCTGCTTCATCAGTTTCTTCATTTTTCCTAACCTGCCATTTTACTGGATATAAGGTTTATGATTCCCAAAATACCAAATAAATATTAACTTCTTTCTAGGACCGCTTATTACTATGTGAACGGTAAACCTCTACATTAAGCAAAAATTACATTATCCTCCTATTATTACTTGGCAAAATCTTGACCTAAATTACCCATACTAGAAATGAGCGGCAAAAGGAGGGTATCTATGAAGGATCAGAATCGCAGAGAACAAAAAAACTTAACAGTGGAAGAAACAGTTGATGATTGGCAAATACAAATGCAAAATCAGGTTAATACCCTGGAGAAATTAAAAGAGTATATTAACGTAACTTCAGAGGAAGAAAAAGCAATCAAAAGCACGAAAGCAAAATGGGGAACGACCCCCTATTTTGCGTCATTAATGGACCGGGATAACCCCAATGATCCTATCAGAAAACAAATTGTTCCTTCGAAACAGGAACAAGAGAACGAGTATGGTATTGAAAACTATCTGATACACAAGGAAAACCGCGCAGATGATGAAAACAGACCGGATACAATAGGAAGACAGTATCGTGACCGAATAGCTTTTACCGTAGTAAACGTCTGCGGTATCTACTGTAGACATTGTTTCCGAAAAGAACTGGTCGTCGATAAATCATTGGAACTTCGTTTCGATGTAGACGAAGGCCTTGACTGGATTAGGGAGCATACTGAGCTTCGGGAAATACTAGTAACCGGCGGCGACCCCTTACTGTTGCCAGATGACCAAATTGAATACATTGTCCGTAAGCTACGTGAAATTCCGCATATTGAAATGATACGTTTTGGCAGTAGGCTACCCATTGTTTTACCCCATAGAATAACCAAGGGCTTGCAAAGGGTAATGGGTGGATATCATAAAATACCTATCTGGTTAAACACTCAATGCAACCACCCAAAAGAAATAACGGAGAAAACGGCTCAGGCAGTGTGGGATTTGCTAACTTGCGGCATAAATGTAGGAAACCAAGCTGTTCTATTAAAGGGTATTAATGATGATGTCGAGACCTTTCAATCACTTCACCAGAAACTGTTAAACATCAGAATACGGCCCTATTATCTTTTCTATCTTGAACCAGCCCCAGGGATAGATCATTTTAGGACTCCTGTAGAAAAAGGTGCTGAACTAATTAGAGATGCAATAAGAGGCCATACTTCCGGATTGGCTCAACCAATGTACGTGGTGGCAACGAATATCGGGAAAATACCTTTAATGCCCGATTACTACATCCAATCTAAGGATCAGGAGAAATACGTTTTAAAAAATTACAAGGGAGAAACTACCACACTTCCAAATATACTTGACTAATTTAAACACCGCTTATTTAGCGGTGTTTATCTTCTGTAAATAATTTTTTGTATGCCGAAAACAGGGGTAATCACTCAAGACAAACGCATTAGGGTATAGGGATGCCTTCTACGGTCTTACAATCTTTCGCTTAGGTGGCGAGATTGTCTATAAATTTTTCAACTAAGTGCGGATCAAATTGACTTCCTGAACCCTTTTTTAGTTCAGAAATTGCAGACGTCGGTGAAATGGCCTGACGATAAGGACGGGGGCCGCCCGTCATCACTTCATATGCTTCGGATATGGCAAATAAACGACATTCCAACGGGATCTCTTCTTTCCTTATCCCTAAAGGGTAACCGCTGCCGTCCCACCACTCATGATGTTTTAGAATCCATTCCGATATTGATACCAAGTCCGATGAAGTCCTAGCTATCCTATAACCAATTTCACTATGCCGCTGCATCTCTTGTAATTCCCATCCCATCAACGGCCCGGACTTAAAAATTATGGCATCCTCCACCGCAACCTTCCCAATATCATGGTATTGAGCTAACAAACAAAGCCTATAACGCTTATCGTAAGATAAATCTAAAAGGGAAGCAAATTTACTAACCAAAATATGTAGACGCTTTGCATGGCCCAAATTATGAAAATCTCGTACCGCTAAGTTTTTTATAAACGTGTGAACAGCTATATTGTCACTGCTGTTAGCCCGTAATTTTTCACGGTACATTTTTCTATCTGCTTCCTTAATCAACTTTTCTATATTGCAAGATCCAGTATTCACATGCGAAAACCCGAGTGAAATATTTAATGCTACTTTATGACTATTCTGATTGTGATGCACTACATTAGCCTTAATTATATTGCTTGCTCTTTCTAGTTCTGACTCCTCCACCCCAAGGAAGACCACTACGAATTCATCACCGCCTAATCGATAGATTTTTGCTTCTTTAGACAATGATTGTCTAATCAATGATGCAGCAGAACGCAGCAAGTTATCGCCAGCGCTATGTCCGAAAGTATCGTTGATAATTTTTAGCCCATCGACGTCACCGATCATAATGCCAATGGGACCGGCGTAATCTTGCAGTTTTTGAATATCCTGATCAAATGCCGCTCTGTTATTAAGGCCTGTTAGTGAATCATGCAAACTAAAATGAGCTAATTGTTCTTCTAGAACCTTACGTCGAGTAATATCTCTAATAATAGAAAGTGTATACTGTTTTTCTTCATGGATAAACATATGGGAGCTAATTTCGGCAGGAATTAAAGTCCCATCTTTGTGCCGATGCATTGCTTCAAAAGTGGCCGAACCATCGGACAAGAGATTTTTATTGGGGACGTTAATTTTATGACTGTCTATAACTAAATCCATAGGAGACATAGCAAGGAATTCTTGGCGACTATAGCCATACATTTTACATGCTGCTTGATTTAACTCTATAAACCTACCTGGAATTCCTTTCTCGACCTGTGTCTCATGAAAAAAAATCGCATCATTGGCCTTGTGGAACAACACATGAAAATAGTGAGGATCCATACTTAGAGCCTTCTTAATTTGGTTAGTTCTAGCATCCTTCTCTTGTTTTCGTGTTTTATCCATATCGTCCCCACTTCCAGCAGCAAAAAAGGCAGCCTATGGCTGCCTTTTTTTGCAGCCTGACAATCATATTCCTTGAAGGAACTTAGACTCATAGCTTTGCGCCACCGGCTTTCGCTGGTTTTGCCCTTTTAAAACCATTATTCAATTGTATAAAGACTTCTGCATTTTTCAACAAATCCCTTTAATGTTTTTTACAGTATTTTGTCGAAAAGGGTAAACTTTACATAAAGATGATAATTTTTTTTGCATAAAAAACTCTTCTTAAATCACACTAATAGGAAACAAGAGACAGGAGGTAGCGAGAATGACGGATAAAAGCTATGACCGAGTAAAACAAAAATCAGCCCAAGGGTTAACGCCCGAGCTGACGATAGATTTAGAGGATGACGTTTTAGTTGAACCAAAAAACAATGAAGATCGCACCTTTGATATAAGACTCTCCCAAATGTCACAGTCAAAACAAAAAAAGTTTAACAAAGAGTTTCCTAAAAAGGGATAGCCGCATTGTTCGCAAGCATCCGCTTTAATAGATAATTCGTTATAGCGCTCAATAGCACGTCTCGTAATAGTGGAACCTTTTACAAAAGGTTTCACTATGTGAATAATTTATATAAGGCTTGGGTACCGCTATCACCTTCTCCTTGGAGCATCAATTTATTATATAGGTTATTCGATAGCTTAAGCCCTGGAACAGATAAACCCATTTCTTCCGCTGATTGTAAAGCTATATTCATATCTTTTATGAAGTGCTTAACATAAAATCCAGGTTCAAAATCCTTTACTATAATTCTAGGGGCTAAATTATTTAATGACCAACTACCAGCTGCCCCTGACCCTATACTTTTTAATACCTGGAAAGGATCAAGACCCGCTTTTTCTGCATAAGCAACTGCCTCGCATACCCCAATCATGTTCGAAGCTATAGCAATTTGATTGCACATTTTTGTATGTTGACCTGCACCTGCGCCTCCTTGTAAAGTTATATTAGACCCAAAAACTTCAAAAATTGGTTCTATAGCTTCAAATACATTTTTATCTCCACCCACCATTATGGTTAATTCCGCATTTTTTGCTCCAACATCACCACCTGAAACTGGTGCGTCCAAAGAAAAAACTTTTTTTAATTTAGCTTCTTTATAAACTATCTTTGCTAAGGCAGGACTTGATGTAGTCATATCAATTAAGTACGACCCGGCCTTAGTATTTTTAATAATGCCATTTTCGCCTAGATAGATTTCTTTAACATCAGAAGGATAACCAACCATAGTAATAATAACATCTGTCCCAGAGGCAACCTCAGCTACTGTTCCTTTCCACTCTGCACCTTGTTTTATTAATTCTTCAGCTTTTGACTTTGTCCTATTATATACAATAACCTTAAAACCTTGCTTTATTAAGTGACTCGCCATGCTTTTACCCATAACCCCTGTGCCGATGAAACCAATTGTTGTATTATCTTTATTTAGCATATGATTTACTCCTCCTATCTTAATAAATTGAGGTTCTCTTTTGTTTTCTCACTTATTGGCAGAATTTAATGTTTTGACAATGATGTAGACTGAAATACATTAACCAAAAGTATACCTGGCACTTACCCGTACATGAAAACAAAAGTGCAAAGCCCGCCTATCAGACGGATTTCATTTCCCCAAAGTTATATCTTATTTCACTAGCAGGACTAAGTTTGGTTACATAATTATGGGGCAAAGACACTAACCCACATTTTCTCAACGCTTTAAATTCATCGCCTTAGCTGCGTTTTTCACCGCCTGAAAAATTTTTGAATAACCAGTGCAGCGGCATAAATTACCGGATAAGGCCGTCTTAATCTCTTCATCGCTGGGGTCGTGGTTTATATCCAATACAGCCTTGGCTGTTAAAATCATTGCCGGAGTGCAGTAGCCGCATTGTACCGCACCGGCGTCAACAAATGCCTGTTGTATGGGATGGACATTTTTTTCATCGCCCAGCCCCTCAATAGTCAACACTTCCTTACCATCTACCATAGGCGCTAATATAATACAGGAGCGCACCGCTTCTTTGTTAAGGAGCACGGTGCAGGCACCGCAGTCTCCCGTGCCGCAAGCTTTTTTGGTCCCGGTCAATCGGAACTTATCACGTAGAACATCTACCAGCAGTTCTGTTTCACCTACCATGACCTCGACTGTATTGCCGTTCAAGATAAACTGGATTTTTTTAGCCATAATACTCACCCCCAACGGCTTTTTCTAAGGCCCGTCGAACAATAACGCTAACAACCTGCTCTTTATAAACTCGGAAACGGCTGTCGCGGAGTTTAGCCTCTTGAGGAAATACATCTTTAATTTTAGCCAATCCCGCCACAATATCGTTACCAACCATCAATTGCTCCAAACTGCTTAACCTTAAAGGTGCAGGTCCAATAGCCCCGGCTGCGATTCTAGCCTCCCGGCAAATATCCCCTTCCAATGTGAGAGAAACAGCCACCAGCACCTTGCCAATATCTTGAGCTTTTCGCCGGGCTAATTTAATAAATGAACTACGGGTATTGGCATGGGCAAGCGGCAATTTGATCTCTCGAATTAATTCATCAGGATTAATCTTTGTCTTGCCTTTACCAGAAAAAATGTCTTCTATTGCTATTGTTCTCTTTCCATGTTTGCTCTCCAACACTACCTGGGCACCTAAAGCAATTAAGGCGACATTGCAGTCCCCGGCAGCAGCAGCAGTGCCAATATTCCCAGCGGGAGTACCAACATTCTTAATCGCGGGGCTGCCCAGACTGCTCAGGCAATCCATTAGCGCAGAGTATTTTCTGCATAATGCCGACTGCTCCATCTCTTTATAAGTTACTGCGCTGCCAATAACAGTATATCCGTCTTCTTGCCGCATTTCTTTCAGTTCAGCCATATCCTGAATATAGATAATGGCTTCCGGACTAACAGTCCCTTTGGAAATTTGTTCAACAATGTCAGTACCACCGTTGATAATAACGGTCTTTTCTCTATGCTGATCTAGTAAGTCAAGGGCATTAGTAAGCGTATGTGGTGTAAAAAACTGCATTAGTTTCCACCTCCCACTGCCTGTTGGTTTTTAACAGCAGCCAAAATTCGTACAGCTGTTAAAGGAATGGTATTAATACTAATTCCCAAAGCATTGCAAACGGCGTTTCGAATCGCCGGCGCGGTAGCTATCAGAGGTGGTTCGCCTATTCCTTTGGCGCCGTAAGGACCAAGATCATTGGGGTGCTCCACAATAATAGACTCTAACTCCGGTAAATCCTTAATGGTGGGAATAAGAAAATTGTGAAACGACGCGTTCTCCATTACCCCTTTGTTCATAAAGCCTTCTTCCAAAATAGCCCAGCCGATACCCATGGCAGCGCCGCCTTCCATCTGCCCTTCTACCAGACTTGGATTGATCGCTTTGCCTACGTCGCAGGCCAACACAGAACGGGTAACACTCAGCTCACCGGTTTCCGTATCCACCTCTACCTCCACTGCCTGTACGCCAAATGTGTACGCATGCATTGGTTCCCCCTGACCATCTTCCGCCCGGAAGGAAGGTTGAGGCGGATACCAAGTACCAACTGCGGCAAGGGGAACTTGAGTGATAAAGGCTTTTGATACTATAGCCGCTAAAGGCATTGTAGTTTCAGGCTTACCAACAATAAAAACCTCGCCCTGTTTAATATCCATATCCCTGGGATCCTTTTTGAACTCTTTGGATGCCACAGATAGCATTCTTTCTCTTAGTTTATTACAACCATCCAAGACAGCGTTGCCAACAACTACCGCCGCCCTAGAACCAACCGTAGGTCCACAGTCCGGCGCTGTAGCAGTGTCGGAATAAGTTACGTTGACATCCTCATACCGCACTCCTAAGGCCTCAGCAGCGGTTTGAGTTAGCGCGGTAACTATCCCCTGCCCCATTTCCGTGGCTGCAACAGCCACACTTACACTGCCATCCAACTCCAGATTGACGTAACAGCTAGCTCCTTCAAAAAGAAGAGGAATCCCCGTTCCGTACATAAACACCGCGATCCCTTTGCCTTTTTTAACTGGCCCATTACCTTGATCCAGAGACTTATCCCAGTCCATTCTTCCTTTTACTTTAGTGATACATTCTTCCAGGCCCAGCCCCCGATTTTCCTTCATTACCTGGCCAAAAATAGTTCTGTCCCCATGCCTCAATATATTTTTTAATCGCAGCTCAATCGGATCCATATTTAAAGCCTTGGCCAGTTCATCAATTTGGCATTCAACGGCAAACATCGCTTGGGGTGCGCCAAATCCTCTAAACGCGCAGGAGTACGGGTGGTTAGTAAATACAGAATGCGATCTAGCTCGGGCATTGGGAATAAAATAAGTGCCACCGGCATACATAGCAGTCCGCTGGGTCACCGCCATGAGGGGGTTGTTTAACCCGCCCATCGAGGTATATGCACCTTTATCGAGAATAGTCTCCACGTCAACAGCTGTTATTTTGCCATCCTTTGTCGCCGCCATTCTATGCTTGATATATGTGGCATGGCGTTTACCCGTGGTGCGGAAAACCTCTTCCCTGTCAAGTTCAAAATATACCGGTCTTTTTGTTTTCAGAGCCAGTACTCCAGCCATGGCACTGACGTCAAGAACAGAATCTTCTTTCCCCCCAAATCCGCCACCCACTATGGGGCAGAAGGTACGAATTTTATTTTGCGGAATACCAAATACCGGCGCCAAGCACCTTTTTGTTGCATAAACAGCCTGCTGCGGGCTGCAAAGAGTTAAGCCCCCGGTCAAGGGGTCCGGCTCCGCCATGCATACATCCGTTTCCATGTAGGCGTGATCAACCATGGGGGTTTCATATGAGTTTTCGATAATAATATCCGCCTCGCGAAAAGCCTTTTCCACATCCCCACTGTCCAGCGCTACAGTGGTGAGGATATTTCCTTTGTCGGCAGCCGGATGTGCCTCATGAATATGAATGGCATCATCCTTCATTGCCTGCCGCGGATCATCGTAGGCCGGCAGTACCTCGTATTCCACTTCAATAAGCCCAAGCGCCTTTTTGGCAATTTCTTCACTGACGGCTGCTACCAATGCAACCGCGTCTCCCTCATACTTGGTTTTTTTCTCAGCAATTACCGGCTTATCCGGGACCAGGATGCCATAGCCATTTCTACCGGGCAAATCCTTTGCTGTTAGTACAGCTTGCACACCTTCCAGTTGTTCCGCTTTTGCAGTATCCACACCTTTGATAATAGCATGCGGAAATTTAGCAAAAAGCGCTTTGCCGATAAGCATATCCTGCCTCTTAAAATCGGAGGTAAACTTCGCTTTACCTAGAGCCTTGGCTAATGCATCTACCCTATTAACCCTTTTCCCGACAATTTGATACCCGCTCTTCAAGTTTCTCCCTCCCTTTGTATAAAGCTTTAACCCTCTAAATCGCAGAAACTTAAATCATTAGTCAATCAACTAGTTAGACCCTGGAAATTGTCCCCTCCCATGTACTTACCTTTTTCTGTAATTTCTCTGTAGTTAACCATGTAGAAGTTACTGCTTTCGCTTCGGTGTAAAACGCAATCCCATCCTTACCCATCACATGCAAATCCCCGAAAAATGAGTTTTTGTGCCCTGAGAACGGAAAGGCTGAGATTGGTACAGGTATCCCCACATTAATTCCGACCATTCCAGCATCAGTCCTATATGCAAATTCCCGAGCATAATGTCCGTTTTCAGTATAAATGCACGATCCATTTGCAAACTCATTGGCATTCATTACCTCTAGGCCTTCTTCAAAATCCTTAACCCTTTTTATGCAGGTTACCGGCCCAAAAATTTCTTTCGCCCCAATGCTCATGCCTGGTTTGACATGGTCAAAAATGGTTGGGCCGATAAAAAAACCCTCTGTCATACCTTTTTCCTTAACAGTTTCTCTCCCATCTAAAATAAGCTGGGCTCCCTCCTCAATTCCCCTTACAATCCAATCTGAAACATTTTTTTTGTGTTCCGCCGACACTACTGGTCCTAACTGGGTAGATGGGTCATAGGCAGGACCAATCTTTAGTTCTTTAGCATACCTCAGTAAATACGATACAAACTCGTCAGCTACTGATTCTTCCACACATATTACCGGCAAGGCCATGCAGCGCTGCCCAGCGCAGCCGAACGTAGAGTTTATTATTCTTTGTGCAGCCGACTCCAAATTGGCATCCTTTAGTACCAAACCATGGTTTTTTGCTTCGCATAGCGCTTGCACTCTTTTACCATGGGCTGCAGCGGTAGTATAAATATGCTTGCCGACTGATGTAGAACCAACGTAGGATATACCCTTGACATCTGGGTGCTTTAATAATAGTTCCGCTTCCTTACGACTACAAGTTACTAAGTTTACTACACCTTCAGGTAAACCAGCTTGATAAAGAAGCTCTAACATCCTCATGGAAGTCTGGGGAGTCAGACTTGCAGCTTTTAGGACAAATGTATTACCGGTAGTAATACATAAAGGAATCAGCCAACCAAATGGTATCATTGCCGGGAAATTGTAAGGGACAATGCCGGCAAAAACACCGATTGGTTCCCTGTACATTACAGTGTCATATCCGTTTGAGACATTCATCAAGGAATCCCCTTGCATTAAAACCGGAGTTGAACTGGCAAGTTCCACAACTTCAATCGCTTTTAACACGTCTCCTCGTGATTCATCTAAGTTTTTGCCTAGTTCTGTAGCTACAAGTAATGTTAATTCCTCTAAATGCTCATCCAGTATCTGCTTAAACTTAAACATGATTTCTGTCCGCTTAGATACAGGTGTATTCGACCATTGAGAAAACACCGCCTTTGCACTTTCTACGGCAACACTGACTTCTTCCTCCGTACAACACGGTGCTTCGGCGACAACCTTACCGGTACTTGAATCTGTTACAGGCATATATTTCTCTGTCTTAGAAACCCTCCATTCTCCGTTTACGCAATATTTTAAACGCTTTGTTTCTCCATTCATACAGCTAGCTCCTTTCTTTTTTATAAATTCTAACTTACAAAATTAAAATTGCTGCCTTTGAAATATTAAAATTTTCTTATATAGGGTATTTTCCTATTTTTAATATGCAATACTAATGCCAAGTATAATCTATTAAAGTCAGGAAAAATAAAAGAGCTTTTCCTGATACTTGGAAAAGCTCTGAAGGATATATTATTTAAAACATATAGATGAAGGTGCTATGTCTAATTTTCCGAAATTTCGGAAACGTTTCCTGTATTTCGGAAACATTTTCCGGAGTGTGTTTATTTTACACTAGTAATTGCAATGCTATATTTGGCTGCCTTTTGGTAAATTGTTGACTTGCTTATTCCAAGTATCTTAGCCGCTTCAAGATAATCCCAATCAGTTCTATCCAATGCTTTTGTTATTTGCTCACACTCTGTCCTCTCTACAGCACTTTTTAATGAAGTTAATCCATTAATATTTCCTTCAGTAACTCCCTGATTGGATAAATATAAGGGGAGGTGTTTGACTTGTATGTTTTCTCCATCCAAAATATTTAATGCTCGCTCTAATACATTTTCTAGTTCGCGAACATTACCTGGCCAGGGATGCTTCAGTAGTATGTCTAATGCAGACCGATCCACATTTGCCACTGGGCAACCTAACTGGCTAGCTAGTTTTCTTAATAGATGGTTTACTAAAACAGGCATATCTTCGGTCCGTTCTCTTATTGGTGGTATATCTAAATTAACGACATTTAGCCGGTAAAATAGGTCTTCTCTAAACTTACTCTCACTAATTAATGTTTCTAAATTTTTATTCGTAGCTGCTATTACCCTTACATCAATAGTAATGGCCTTACTATCAGCCAGTCGTTGTATTTCTTTCTCCTGAAGTACCCTCAGTATCTTGACCTGCATACTAATCGGCATGTCACCGATTTCATCCAAAAAAATCGTGCCCCCGTGGGCCAGTTCAAATTTGCCGGTTTGACCTCCTTTTTTAGCACCCGTAAAAGCACCCTCCCTATAGCCAAATAATTCTGATTCCAACAAGTTGTCGGGAAGAGCGGCACAGTTTACTTTGATAAACGGGTTAGAAGCACGAGGGCTTGCATTGTGAACAGCATGAGCAAATAATTCTTTTCCGGTCCCACTTTCGCCCCGAATTAGAACAGTTGACTGTGTTCGAGCAACTTTTAGCACCAATTCTTTTAGTTGTACTACCTTCTCACTGACCCCAATAATGTGTTCAACAGTATACTTCGTACTTTGGTGCTGTATCAACTGCTTTTTATAATAATCTAACTCGGCTTTCATGCGAACAATTCGATCAGTTACTACTTTCAAGTCAGTTACATCACGAAAAAGCATTTGACAAACCGCGCCGATTAATCTATTACCCCTGATTATCGGTATCCGGTTACACACTATATCGTGTCCCTTAATCCTTTGCACTTGAGCAAGCTCCGGCTGTTTGGTTTTTAGTACGATATGCAGGCGTGTATTTTCAATCACTTTGGTTACATGCTTACCCAAAATTTGATCAGCATCCATTTCCAAGAAATCACTATACGATTGGTTAATCATCGTTATATAGCCTTCCTCATCCACTACAGCAATAGCCTCAGCAGCCGTATCGAAAACAGTTTTGAGGATATCTCCATAATTTCTCACGTCTTCCATGTCGGTGGTATGGCCTGAGCGATTCTCTTCCAGTACTATGACAACCCCTGCCACATCGCTTCGATGTATAATGGGATTTGCATATACCGTGTAGGTCTGAAAGTCTATGCGAAAATTATCCTCAACCTTGGCACTGCCGCTTCCTAGCACTTCTGCCAATATATCACGAAAAATGGCCGTACTATCATCCCTGCCGGAAGCCTTGGTCATTGACTGCTGTAATAGGTTCTTCATGGGCTTGTTCATCAGGGTTATGCTGCCGCTCTCGTTTAGAATTAACGCCGGATTGTTAACGGTATTAAGTGAAATATATAGCATTTCCCATCTGTGACTGGAGGTATTTATTAAGAGATCACTCTTGTAAAGCAGTCCCACATGGGTTCTGTCCTTATCAACCACGGGCAGGACATCATTATCTCCCAGAGAAAGCTTGTCAACCGGTAGATCACAGCTTATTACTTGAGTTTTTTTAAATCTATTACCTATTTCAGAATTTGGCGATATACCCGCGGCTGTCATCTTAACCAAAATCTCAGCATTAAACAGCCCGATCACATTACTATCCCCGTCTACCACAATGGCACAGTTAGCACCAACTGCATCCAGCTTATCACAAACCACCCTAAAATTATCTTCCACGCAGCAGATTATTGGGTTAATACTCATTAAGTCTTTAACCAGCACTACGTTCCCCCCCATCAATAACCAATGTCCTAACCCATAACTGTTCCAATTAATCAAATTTATTGGTACTACTTCTATATAGACAAATAAAAAACCTGCCTCTACAAATTGCCTTCACGGTTTTTTAGAGACGCAGGTACTGCATAGGGGGTTTAAATCTCAAAGGGGGCTGTCTCGATAGACAACCCCCTGCACATTCATATCTTCACTTTTAGTTATCGTTGCGGCAAAATTCTTCCCAGGCTCTAAGCCATGTATTTTTGGTTTCCACTAGAGTTTGCAGAGAACTTTCCCCTAAGCCAGGCTTGACCTCAAAACTTAACACCGGTTTAACACTGCCATCGGCAGGTTTCCGGAAAAATCCCTGGCCCTTTAACACTGCTAAAAAGGCTGCTAGATCAGAATCGACAAGGTGACAGCCTTCTAAACCAAACCGAGGGTGTTGGTCCCCGTATAAAGGATGTTCCCGGTCTAATTTAACACAATTACCGAGATGGATGTGATGTAAATAGTGCACAGCTTTGTTAATAGCATAGTCCGGTTCTTCATCCAGCAAGGGCAAATGACCTTGGTCAAGAGTAAGACCAAAGTTATTATAGCCGGCTAAGCGAATTTCTTCAGCAATTTTGACGGCTTCCGAAGTTGGCCCGACTAAGCATTTCTTGTCAATATTTCTGTCAAATGTCTCTAATGTAATAGTTAATTTGCTGCTGTTATCTTGCCCATAACGACAAATCTCTTTTAAAGACTGAATCAGAGCAGCTTTCGCTTCAGTGCTCTTGTCCGCACCGGGGTAAGGGCCGCTAAGTACAGTAAATATTTCCGCTCCCAAGAAAATTGCTTCTTGCAAATAATTTATTATGCGTTCAACACCTACTGCTCTTTCCCCGGGGTCTAAAGCATTTAGATTTATTTTGCTGCCAAGGATAGGTGGCGCACAGCTGTACACTATTCTGATACCGTTTTGCTCTAGCAGTGATTTAACGTCATTGCGGATCTTGGAACTACCGATAGAGGTGACTTCGAAGGTGTCAAAAAACTTATCTTCTATCAGTAACTGTAGCGAGTCCAGTATGGTTGTTTCGTCTTGAATAGTGATCGGAAATAGTTGTGGGTGCATAATTCCAAGAGAAAACATACTCTGCCAACGCATAATAAAGTACCCCTTTATTTACATATTTTCACTATAGTCAGCTCTCCGTCAGAAACTCCTCAAGAAAAGTCCTTCTCTTTTCTTATCAGCAGCACCGCCGCCATCACCACAAAAACCATCATTTCGGACAAGCGGGGCCAAACCCTAGCTGTCATGGCAATAACCATACCCAGGCCGAAGGCCGAATAAAATGCTCCGGTAAGATTACCCATGCCACCAACAATTGTTACTGCAAACGCTAATAAGACAAATTTGAATCCCATATAAGGTTCGGCAGAAACAATGGGACTATAGATTATACCGCCAACAGCAGCAAGCACGCTGCCGATAATAAACACCAAGGAAAAATATCTGTATTGGTCTATCCCTAAACACCGTACTCCAGTGCTGTCATCCAATGCCGCCACTATTACCTTCCCGGCAATAGTTTTTCTGAAGAATAAATTTAAAGCAAAAAAGACAGCGATTGCAACTATAATGATAATTAGACGATATAAAGGAAAGTCGACATCAAATATTTGCAGCGTTACTTTAGTCGGAACTGAAATTAATTTTGGATTGGTTCCCCATATCCATTTAATCAGGTCTGTCGTCGCAAACAAAACACCGTAGGTGGCCACGAGCGCATAGTGCACCGCGTCACCGTAAAGCGGCCGAATAATGTATCTCTCAATGAGATAACTAAGCGGGATGATTAAAACTACGCTGATCACCAGTGCTAAAACAAAATTCTGCACGTAAGGAAGTACCATCATAAATAAGTATACAGATAGAGCATAGATACTGCCATGCGCAAAGTTTATAATTCTCATTGTTCCGAAAGTGATAGCAAAACCAATTGAAACTAAATAAAGAATTGCACCAATGGTCAAGCCAAACATAATAGATTCAATCATTTTGTCGTCACCTCCCGCTCCCAGATCTTAGCTGGATATGTTTCTTAAGAAAGCCTACCAGGCCGGTTCTAAATTTAAGAGAGATTACCACCAGCAGAATCCCCAAGACCAGTTCCCATCTCGCCACATAGATTGACAGATAATCCTTCATCACCATATACAATGTCCCACCCAGCAGCGCACCGTAAATATTACCCGCACCGCCAATTAAATTAGCAAAAATCAGTTCTTCATTACGCAGCGGGCTGAGGTAATCAGGGGCAATATAGCCATAATTTATTGTCGTCAGCGTACCGGCAAAAGCAGCCAAAGCAGAAGCAATAACGAAGGTGACTAACTTATAATAGTGTACATTATAACCTAAAAACTTAATGCGTGTTTCGTTGTGCTTGATCGCTTTCACCATTACACCAAAAGGAGAAGCAGTGATTTTCTTAAGTAAAAAAAACGAGAGCAGCAAACACGATAAAACAAAATAGAACCAAAGGGGATGCTGCTGAAGATTCACCGGTCCAACAGTACCGGTAAAACTGGCCATCCCATCTTCGCCTCCGGTTACATCGGCCCACGCATAGGCAACCAGGAAAAACCCCACATAGTTAAAGGCCATATTAACGAGGGCAAAAGTAGCACCCTTAGTGCGAACAACCAGACTACCCACAATTGCTGCAAGCAAAGCACCTGCCAGTATACCGGCAATAATTCCCAAAAGGGGATTGGGGCTTACCAGTTTCATGAACAGTGTAGCACTATAAGTTCCCGTACCAAAATACAGCATATGTCCGATGGTCAAATGCCCCATGTAGCCGTAAATAAGATCATAAGAAAGCACTGCAATACCAAAGATCATAAAATCTGTCATTCTAGGCTTGCCTAAAAAAAAGGACAAAAGAATAAAAACGACAGCAATAATTATCAGTTCCACTAAAATCCTTGGACTGGACTTTATCTCTGTATTCTTAAATAATGCCGCGTTAGCCAGCCTCTTTATCTCCATTATTAAGTAATCACCTCTTTGTCCATCTAGACTAACTCGGATTAAAGTAACATACTTTGTGCGTACTTATCCAAAGATAAAGACAAGCTAGTCTAGAGATAAGCTTCTAGTTCTTCCATAATTGCGCATTCCTTAGTATTACTGATTTCCTTAACCATGTGTCCTTCCCTGAGGGTATAGACTCGGTCGGCCAACTGACTTACCAGCTTTAAATTCTGTTCAACGATTATTGCTGACACTTCGCCTTTCATCATTTTTAATAGACGGAAAACATCCTTGATAACAATAGACGCCAAGCCTTCTGTCGGTTCGTCAATAAGGAGTAGCTTTGGCTTTCCAATCAAAGCACGCACTATCAATAAAATCTCTTTCTGCCCACCGCTGAGCATCCCCGCCTTTTGATTAAGAAGGTCTTTAAATTCCGGATATATTTCCAGCGCCATATCAATAGTCTCAGTGAGGCTTACTTTGGCGGCAAAAGAGGCCAACTGCAGATTCTCTTTTACTGTTAGCCCACTAAATACTTTCTTGTCCTGGGCAATATAACGAATACCTTGTTGTGCCAGAAGCTCCGTGCGTAATTTTTGGATATCTTTATTTTCAAAAGTTATCGAGCCATTTTTGCAAGACAACAAACTGCAAATGGTCTTTAAAAGAGTTGTCTTCCCAGCTCCATTTCTACCTACCATAAATGCAAACTCACCTTGTTTTAATTCCAGTGAAATATTATGCAGAGCCTGAGCATGTCCGTAAAAGACATCAACCGAATCTACTGACAGCATAATTAATCGACTTCCCCCCAGTAACATTTTCTCACTTCAGGGGTATAAAGTACTTCGCTAGGTTTTCCTTGACATATTACAAACCCCTGAGACATCACAAACAGTTCATCAATAAAGTCTTCAATCTTTGTTATTTTGTGTTCCACAATAACCATAGTAAAGTCTTTCTTTATTCTCTGCAAAAGCTCTAACATAAAAGATATTTCCACGTCACCCAGTCCCGCTAAAGGTTCATCCAGGAGCAATAGTCTAGGCTTCAAGGCTACCGTTAAGGCAATTTCAAGTAGACGCTGATCACCATAAGAAAGCTCTCCACTGCGAAGCTGTGCCTTATCCTCAAGACCAACCATTCCAAGACACTGCATGCAGTCATTGAGAATCTCTTTATTAGCATCTATACGCGATAAATAAAAACGACTGCCGGTTTTATATCTTTTCAGAAACCGGATAACTGACAGAACCATGTTTTCATATACCTTCAGCTGAGGAAATATAGATACTAATTGAAAGCTCCTGCCTATACCTTTCACCACACGGTTCTGTGGTGTCAGATGGGTAATGTCTTCGCCTTGAAAATAAATTGTACCTTCAGTGGGTAAAAAGTACCCCGACAATAAATTAAACAGCGTTGTTTTCCCGGAACCGTTAGGTCCGATCACACCGTTAATGGAACCCTCTTTAATTGCTATATTGACGTTATTAACTGCTTTCAATGAACCAAAGTGTTTAGATAAACCGACGGTTGTAATTATCTGAGACATCACACCCACCTTTTTCCATACAGAATTTTTGGGAATTGCAGAGGAAGTACCGCACCTTTTACAGTACTTCCTCTACTTATATACCAATACTACCAGCCTAATTCCTCCAGCGGAACCAGGAACTCATCCCCCTCAAAAACACCAACTACTTTTCCAAAGTCCCAATCTGGGTCTTTTCGTTCGTCCGCACCTGTTCCTTCTAAAATAAACGCATAATTTTCATACGCGGGCGTGCCGTCTATACGCCAAACAGCCGGACCTTTAGGAGTGTCGAATTCCGGATTTTCCATCAACGCATTGTAAACCTGCTCGGGATCAGTAGATTGGGCAAGTTCTATCCCGCGAATAGTCTCCTTAACCCCAAGCCAAGCGGCCATTGCATAAGCATCCGGCGGCTCACCGATGGCTCTTTCCCATTCATCTACCAGTTCCTGAGAACTTGCTACAATATCCGGATTATCCAGACCTTCCATATCATGATGCCAGAATGTTAGTGCCTTCATGCCATCAATACTAGCCGCTTCAACTGCCTTGGCAAAAACACTAATAGTCCAAATGAACATCACTTCCGTATCATCTCTCAGTCCCATTTCAAAAGACTGTTTTAACGATGTAATGGCATCATTACCCCAATGACCAATAACAACTACATCCGGATCCATATCCCTTACTTGAATTATGTAGGGTGTAAGGTCAGCAGTCCCTACCGGAGAATAAACCACATCAAACTGCACATCAGGGTATTGCTCCATGATTTGCCTAGCACCTAGTTCATGCTGCTGCCCCCAGGCATAATCAGGCAGGAAGAAAACAACTTTTTTCGGATTATACTCGTTCATCATGTAGGTTGCCCCAGCTCTACCCACAGACATGGCATTGCCAAGGATACCCATGGAGTAGGGTGCTTTTGAGTTTTTCTCAAAATATGGGGACGGAACCGCACACGATGACATATAAAATGACCCTTGCTGCTTGGAAGCTTCACTCATGGCTAATGAAACATTCGCCATAGTACCGCCCTGAAAAACTTCGATACCATCATTAGCAAGTTCCCTGAGGCGGCGGGCACCAACGTCGGGCTTACTTTCATCATCCCTAAATATTCCTTCAAACAAATATCTCTTCCCGTTTATTTCTACTCCACCTTGCTCATTTGCTTGATTGATTGCAAAAGTTACTGCATTTTTTTGCATATTACCAATTACTGAGCCAGCCCCGGACAGACTATAAATTGCTCCCATTTCTATTACCCCTAATTCCTCCTGGTCCTGACCAGTATTATCTCCCGCAGTTTCCGTTTCCTGGGATGAACAACCTGCCACAGTCAGCGCGAATAGCCCTAGACACAGAACTACTCCCAACACCAGCAACACTTTTATTCTTTTACCCATATTCTAATCCCCTTTCAATCTCATTTCGCCAATAGCTTAGCCCGAAGTCCAGTCAATAATTTCAGCTTCTTGGTGCATCTGATCTAAAAATTCTTGCGTTCTTACCACCTCTCTTTAGCTCAATTTTGAAGCCACTTGAAACTGCACAGAGTAAAAAGAAACGTCAAAGGAAATAATCCAACTAACTATAATAATTGCAATTTTCGTTCCAATAAAAACATAGCTATTTAGAAAGTTAATTCCGGAAAACTGGAATAAGTTTGCTTAAAAAAAACGTTTTTCGGTTGCCATTTAGAGGTTGGGACTATTTTCCGACAATTCGGAAAACTTTTCCGAAGAATAGGACAAAGACTACTTTTCCATTGACTTAGTAGCAATAATAGCCTCTTGACGCCTTTCCTTTAAGACTAAGCCCATTTTAGTTTCACTATTTGTATAACCCCTGGCCGTGTCGAAAAAATTGATTCCCAGGTCCAACGCCTTATTAATCACTTCTACAGTTTCCTCATTATTTATCCTTTGAACTGGAATTCCTCCAAATCCAATTGCAGATACCCGAAGTCCTGTTTTATCTAATCTGTGACATTCCATTCTCCACGCCTCCTACTTAATTTTAATCAATATTAATTATTATAACATATGCCTTTAAATTTCAAGTTTTTAAGCAAGTTTATATCCTACAAATGCCTAACTTTACAAATATTTTTAAATATTTTAATTGGCACTCTTATACATACTAATAAAAGACAGACGGTTAGGAGGTGAAAAAAATGAAAACTAACAAGACCAGCTTAGTAGTAACAGGACTTGGCGCGGCCGTAACCACGGTTGGAGCTACTGCGCTGTCTGGGCCTATAGCAGCTGGGGTTGTAGGTTTTGGTGCTGCACATGTTGTGCTTGGTGTCTTAGATATGTTTAGACCCGCCGTTAAATAAATATTTTCAAATAATTTAAAGGTCTCAGTTTTTAGAGACCTTTAAATTTAGCGTTCAAACACCCTGTCTGTAAAACAAAGAAATCCTGCAATTTTAATGCAGGATTTGGTTTAAGTTTATATTCGAAGAGACGAATGAAAGACAAGTTAACAGCAATCCTAATATACTTTAAAATTAGAAGCTCAATAGGAACAGACTGATTGCCGGCACATAAGTAACGAGAATCAACCCAAAAATTACTGCAACAACCCAAGGCAGAGCCGCTTTGACCACCGTTAACAATGGCATCCCCGTCAAACCACTAGCCACGTACAAGTTCAAACCTACCGGCGGCGTAATCATACCAATTTCCATGTTAACAACCATCACAATACCCAAATGAATAGGGTCAATTCCCAATTTCATGGCAACCGGGTAGAGAATCGGCGCAAGAATTGTAATCATCGCTGTCGGTTCCATAAACTGCCCGGCTAAAAACAGCAAAATATTTACAATAAGCAGAAACATCATTGGCCCAACATTCCACGCCACAATAAGTTCCGCAATACTATGAGGAATACGCTCTAATGTTAGAATATGAGCGAACAGCATTGCCATACTAATAATGAAGAAAAGCATGGAAGTAGTTTTTGATGCTCCCACCAAAAGCGCTTTAAAATCCTTAATTTTTAAATCTTTATGAATAAACACTCCTACTATAATGCCTAGCACTACTGCTACCGCTGCAGATTCGGTCGGTGTAAAAACTCCAGTGTAAATACCGCCGATAACAACAATGGGAAGAGATAAGCTCCAAATAGAATCTTTCAATGCATTGATACGCTCAGACATAGGTGTTTTTTGGGCGCGTTGAAAATTGTTTTTTCTAGCAATATAAAAGCTCACTGCTGACAGGAGTACTGCCAGCATGATACCTGGAATGATACCGGCGATAAATAATTTGCCAACTGATTGATCCACAGTAACACCATAGACAATCATGGGAATACTTGGTGGTATTAGAATCCCCAACGAACCAGCAGTTGCAATAGACCCTACCGCATACTTCTCGTCATAGCCATTATTCACCATTGCCGGAATCATGATTCCACCTATAGCCACAACTGTAGCCGGAGAAGAACCGGAAATCGCTGCAAACAGCGCACAAGCAAAAATACCTGCAATGGATAATCCGCCCGGAATGTGTCCGACCCAAGCGTTAGTTAATTTAACTAATCTTTTTGCCACCCCGCCTGTAGTAAAAATATTCCCGGCTAGTACAAAGAAAGGTATAGCCATTAGCGGAAAGGTGTTTAACCCGGAAAAAATTTTATGCGCAAGATTAGGTAATGGATCAGTAGTAAAGAAATATATACTGAATAACGACGCAATTCCCAGAGATACTGCGATTGGCAGCCCTAGCAATAAAGCTAAAAACAGCATTGCAAAAACAGCTAATCCCATACTTCCCGTTCCAATTGAATAAATCACGCCAAAAGCGCAGAAGGCTATTAATGTAATAGATATAACCCTACTGACAATTGAACCTGGGCCTGATGGTTTTGTTTGTTGGTTCACTTTTTCCATTTGTTGCTCTAAGATAGATGGCATTAGTGTGCACCTTCCTTCTTACCCAGCTCATCAGCAGGTGTTCGTACTAACTTAACTGCTTCTTGTAGAAATCGAAAAGTCATTAGTAAAAAGCCCAAAGGCACGATAGATAATGGAATTGTAAAGGGTATCTCCATCTCCGGTGTTACTTGACCGAATGCAGCCATAACCACAACCTGTTGCATGCCTAAGTAGGCGATCGTGATACAAAACCATGCGCTAATTAAGATAGTAGCAATCCCTACTACCTTTTGTACCTTATAAGGAAATTTTTCCACTAATAATTCCACTCCAATATGCACCTTATCACGCACGCCTATGGAGGCTCCAATGAAACCAACGAATATAAGGAGGTAAGTGGTAAGCTCAAAGGTGATCCCTAAACTAGAACCAAAACCGTAACGCAGCACGACTTCTAGGAATGTGATGAGAGTTGCAATACCAAGAGCAATCGATACAAGGATTTCTTCAAGACTACTTAAAATTTTGTCAATAATGGCCATGCAGTCACCTCTTTTACTGATAATATTTACCCTGATATTTTAAAAAGGGGCTTATATAAGCCCCTTTTTAACTTCTTATTTACCTCAGAGCTTTAATAGCATTAATTAAGTCAGAACCGACTTCTTCCTCAAACTGCTCATAAACAGGGTTAGTAGCCTCCATCCACGCCTTTTTCTCATCCGGAGTTAATTCGTGGATTTCTGTTAATGTATTGTCAGCCTTAATATTGTCTAATGCTTCCTGGTTAAGGCGCTCGCCATTATCACGTACCCATTGAGTAGTCTCATCCAAGGCCTTTTCTACGCCTTCGCGTACATCAGAGGGTAGACCTTCCCAGAATTCAGAGTTGGTGATTACTGCATAGCCAATATAACCGTGGTTGCTTATTGTCATATATTCCTGTACTTCGTGGAACTTCTTTGAATAGATATTTGACAAAGTATTTTCCTGCCCGTCAATAACTCCCTGTTCCAAAGCACTGTAAACTTCACTAAAAGCCATCGGAGTAGGATTAGCATTCAAGGCATCAAATTGAGCCTCTAACACTTTACTGGACATTACGCGGAAACTTTTACCTTCAAAGTCCTTTGGCATATAAAGCGGACGATCATCTAAAGTCATCTGTTTAAAACCATTATCCCACATAGCCAGACCAAGCATCTGCTTATCTTTTAACATATTAAACAACTTGCCGCCAATTTCTTCACTTTCCATGGCCTGCTGAACCTTCTCGATACTTGGCAAAGCGAATGGGAAGTCAAAAATAGTCCATTCAGGGAACAGTTTGGATACTTTCGAAGTAGCTGGTGCAGCCATTTGTACACTGTTCTGCTGAATAGCAGCCAAAACATCGTCATCATTGTATAGCTGTGAGTTAGGGAATACCTGAATGTCTACTTTCCCATCCGTATACTCTTCAGCTTTCTCTTCAAACATTATTGCAGCCTGTCCTTTAGGCGTATTTTCCGCAACTACATGGGAAAACTTAACTACGATTGGTTCTGTCTTAGCTGTAGCATCTCCTGAGTTGTCTTCGGTGCTCTCTGCACTATTATCTGCCTCTTGTTCCGAACGCGCACCGCATCCAGCGACTAGTGAACCCAGTAGAGCCATAACCAATACGAGTATTAAAAACTTCCTTGCTTTCATTAATTAACAACCTCCTTGGAATATTATGATTTCTCAGACTATTAAGTCTTGTATAATAATTTATCATTATCAGGTAATTCTGAAAATACTTTGGTCATATTGTTCTTTTTGTTCTTTGTGGTCTCTGACGGAATAAATAGAAAAAACCTCCCATATGGGAGGTAGGTAACCGAAATTATTTAGATTTCGAATAAAAAACTTTCTTAACAACTTCTCCATCTTTGCCTAAACTGCCTAAGCTTTCTCCATTATATTTGACATCGACCGCAGCTGCATTGCCAATAACCAGATTAATAGCCTCTTCACCGGCAAACACTAATGGCTCTTCTCCCTGCTTAATCGTCCGGTATAAAACGTCTTCTCCATCCACTACCACTTCCAACCAGCAATCCCCTCTCGCAGCAAAAAATTCCACCTCAATTTTTTCGCTAACCAGGTTTTCAGCCTCTGTTGCTTCTGTTTTCTGATCATTTAGACTTTCTTCTTGACTAGCTTTCTCTGATGAATTGACATCGAGGGATGGCGCTACTTTGTCATCATTTTGTTGGTTATCCGATGGTGCAGAAGAACCTTGCTTACTAGAGTCACCAACTTGTGTGTCATTAGCTGCAACAGGTTGTTGAGTCGGTTGCTGTAAGAAAAATTTATTTATCCCAATTGCAAATAAAGCCAGCACAATGATAACGCTTACACCAACTATTATTCTAGACCTTCCATTGGAACCAGACGCACTCTCATCTTCCGCGTTTAGTAGTGTTTCCTGTATGTAGGCCTTAGCAGTGTTTGCATCCGACCATGCATTATTAAATTCGTTTGTTAATTCCTTGATGTCTAACTTGAGCAATTTCGTATAGGAACTCAATGCTTTAACTGCTTGTTTCCTGTCAAAAAATATGGAAAAATCTTCGTCCTCAAGTGCCTTGATTTGAATAACCTGTATGTTAGTTTTTGCCGCGGATTCTTCTACCGATAAACCCAATTCACGGCGAGCTTCTTTAATTGTTGTCCCTAATTGTGACACCCCTGATCACTCCCTTAAATGCAATATGCCTCTAGATTTTCTTCTTCATATTTGGGAAATATCCTGCAAAATCTGTATGATTTTCCCAAAACATGTTTAATTTCCGAGTTTTATAGCGTTTTATGCAGGAAAATAGTATTTCGCGTGGAATATTTTTGAAGAAACTAGTTGTTGTTTGGAGGTAGTACAATGGCAATGAGCATGGAACAAAAGAAAAAAAGCGGTTTGCCTAAAGTTATCGCTGTCACCAGCGGCAAAGGCGGCGCCGGCAAAACCAATTTTGTAATTAATACGGGAATCGCATTATCGCAACAGGGTTTGCGAACATACATAATTGACGCTGACTTAGGTACTGCCAACGTTGACGTTCTATTAAAAATTAATTCAAAATATACGATTCAAAATCTCGTTGATAAAACCATGGATAGTGTTATGGACATAGTTGCCGACGGACCGGAAGGACTTAAGATCATTCCGGGTGGTTCCGGCCTTCAGTCCCTAACAGACCTGCCCGAAGACGAACTTGCGAGAGTCATAGGTTTATTCGAACCATTGGAAGAACACGCTGACGTTATTTTAATTGACACAGGCGCCGGAATTTCCCGAAATGTAGTAAATTTTTTGCTGGCATCAGATGAAATAATAGTTATTATAACACCCGAGCCGCATTCAATGATGGATGCCTACTCCATGATCAAAGTTTTAAGCGAAAAAAAGGTAACCCAGCCGGTCAAGTTAGTATTTAATATGGTAGACAACTTAGAGGATGGGAAAGCTGTAGCTAAAAGAATGCTTCAAGTGATTGGACGTTTTTTAGAGATTACTCCACAACCTCTTTGGTATATTGTTAAAGACGATAGTATGAGCAGAGGCTTAAGACAATTCAAACCCCTATTACTTTATAAACCATCATCTCAGGCCGCCAAATGTTTTATAACAGTTGCAGAAAAATTAAACCCTCTTAAAAATGCAGACACAAGGCAGTTGATGGAACAGGAGGCCCCTAAGGGACTGGCTTCAAAGTTAAAGCGTTTCTTTTCAAAATAAATATGACCCTGCTAAATAATAAGGCTTCCTAATGGGAGCCTTTTATAATTGTGAACCGTCAAGATTAGCTATTATAAAAAATCATAAAATTATTTACCTTTTTTCATTGATAACTATTTACAATTGAAAACAATTATCATATAATGTATCTAGAGAGACAACAAGCAAACGCATAACATAAAAAATTAATTTAAGGAGGAATAAAACATGACTATTCAATTCAAAACCATACCAGCAGGACAAAGAGAGCAGCGCAAATTGAGAAACATTAAAAGAATGTACAAGTTAATCTACGGCGAAGTTAAGTAAATTTGCTCCCTCCCCCCAATAATATAAAGGGCGCCTAATGGCGCCCAGTAGTTGAAAGAACCCATCTGAGTTAATTCAGATGGGTTCTTTCTTTATTAGAAGCTTGGTTGCCATATTCCGACTTACGCTTATTTTAATCTGTTTAGAACAGCAAGCATATTGTTCTGCTTTTCGTTGATATCATTGCTACGGAAAATTAACTATAACCGGCAGCGAGTGGGCATCGCCATCGTAGCTACCGCTATCATTTCTCCCCCATACCAGTACGGTTCCATTGGTCTGCACAGCCATGGTATGGTAATTCCCTGCTACTACGTCCGTTACATTCTCCAAGTTGGGTCTGTAACCGAAACCTTCGCCTCTAAGCACCTGTATTGGAGTATTTTTACCCGTAGTTGTCCCATCACCAAGGTAACCATAGTTGTTACCACCCCAGGCCCAGACCGTGCCGTCACCATTAACAGCTACAGCAAATTGATTTCCGACCGCAATATATACTATACCCGCAAGATAAGCATCATCGCTTATACTATCGCCTTTTAATACCTGAACGGGAGAGTTCCGCCAGTAACCGGTCCCATCACCGATTTGACCATTTTGATTATCACCCCAGGCCCAGACCGTACCGTCGCTCCTCACGGCCAAGCTCAAGCCGCCATTAGCAGCAATGGCTACCACGCCTTCTAGCCCCTCAACCTGTACTGGTGCGTTCCTGCCATGGTTGGTCCCATCACCCAATTGACCGTAGAAATTACTACCCCAAGCCCAGATTGTGCCGTCATCTTTTAGGGCCAAGCTGTGACTGGAGCCTGCCGCCACTGCAATAACCCCTGAAATAGCACCAACTTGATTGGGAATAGAAACTGCAGCACTGTCGCCTCCCGACCAATAACCGAGGCCAAGTTGGCCCGAACCGTTACTACCCCAGGTCCAAACTGTGCCGTCACTCTCCAAAGCCAAACTATGGGCGCCACCCCCTGCAACGGCAATAACATTGAGCAAATCCACTACCTGTACTGGCACGCCACTCTTGGAACTATAATAACCTTCGTTACCGTCTCCCAACTGGCCACTACGATTATCTCCCCAGGCCCAAACAGTTCCATCATTTTTCACCGTTAGGCTATGGCTACCCCCTGCAGCTACAGTTATCATATCTATTAACGGATTGTTCATATCACCATAAACCTTTTCAGCCACTGTTTCAAAATAGGTATACTCACCCGTGCCTACTTCACCATAGTTATTGGAGCCCCAAGCCATAATCTCATTAGCATCGGAAACAAAGAGATTATGGCTGTTGCCATCTGCCAGAATATCATCCCTGTAGACGGCCTCCCTTACTATTACATCACCGTCCAATGGTTGGTCCAGGCAATTTTCAAACTTATTTAGTGCACCACCAACAATGGTTACGGATAACGTCTGCCCATCTACAAGCGGCTGTCCGTCAAAGATCAGAACAAGGGTATGCCCTGAGAAGTCAGCCGGGTCACTAATTACTGTCCTGTAATTAGAGCCGTCTACATAAATTTGGAAGTCAGTAGCAGCCAGGTCAGTAGCACCAAAAATGTCTTCATTAAAATAAAGCACCGCCTTGTTGCTAAAGGCTACCAGGTTCTCGTACTTCGGCATTGCCACCGGTTCGGAGGTGGAGATACTTCCTGAGGCCATAACATTATTGGTATATGAAACGTCCCGAATCTTGGCTGCCCCGGTATTAGTTATTTCTACAATTACCGTTTGTCCTACGGCAACGGGGTCGCCACTATAATTGAGCACAATAGTTTCTGTTGCATTATCTTCATCTATAATAGCAATTGTGCCAACAGACCTTGCCGTACCGCTCACAGAAAGAATAAAGTCAGTTCCGTCCGTTAAGCCACCGGTAGTCCAAATCGGCTTATTAAATTGTAGAGTCACTTGATTGGGACCGGTCAGTAAAACGCTTTCTAAATCAGGACGTAGCTTATCGCCTGTTTTAACAGGTGTTGAGCTGTCCGCCAAATCACCATAAACACCATAGGTTCCATCGCCAATCTGGCCGTCGCTGCCATCTCCCCATGAGTAGATACTGCCGTCGTCTAGCATAGATACGGCGTGCCCATAACTCCCTAAAGCTAGACTTTTTACATTTTCCAGATAGCCGCTGACACTCGGACTAGCCCCAGCCGATATCCTAGTAGGAGTCATTATAGAATTATATGTACCTAGTTCAGACCCCCAAAACAAATCCTGAGAACCGGATGATGCAAAATTGGAATAAGCACCTGCAGCAATATCGGTTACATTTGTCAGCACGTCACCTGCAATTTGAACAGGAGAGGTCACATAGTCCACACTCCAACCCAGTGCCAATTGGGGACCGGAAGCGTTTTCACTCCAACCCCAGACCGTACCGTCATCCTTTAAAGCCAAACTATGGTTTGTCCCCGCAGCTATGGCTACTATCCCATTAAGATAGTCATCCGCACTATCGTTTTGCCCTTTTAACACTTGAACCGCCGTTTTCCTTTCCTCATATATTGTTCCTATACCCAAATGCCCATTATAACTATCATAACCCCAGCTCCAAACCGTATTGTCTGCTTTCAATGCTAGGCTGAATTGATTCCCGGCGGCAACAGCAACAACATCAGTTAGAGGAATATTGTTTTCCGATGGGTCACCTTCATAATAGGTCAGTACCTGGACCGGAAGATTTCTATTCGCATCTGTTCCGTCTCCTAATTGACTATCAGAGTTTTCTCCCCAGGCCCAAACCGTGCCGTCATCTTTCAAGGCCAAACTATGAAACGCACCTGCAGCCACAGAGACAACATTAGTCAAACCGGGAACTTTAACGGGTATATCACTGTAGTCATCCTGACCAACAAACCCACCGGTACCATCACCAAGCTCACCATGCTGATTGCCACCCCAGGCCCAGACCGTACCATCGCTTTTTACGGCTAAGCTATGAAACTTACCAGCACTGACGGCTACTCCTTCAACTCTCATAACAGTAATGGTATAAGTCATACTGTTGTTAAGAGCATCAGTAACCACTATCTCAATAATGTTTTCCCCAATGCCCAATCCTATTGGATCTGAAGCCGCACCGGAGGTTACTTCCGTACCCTGGACTGTTATGGTAGCATTCGCATCGGCCACCGTGGGTGTTACCGTAACACTGTCAACGGTATCCGCCGGCACGGACACCGTGTAGTTAGTCACTTCCGGGTCAAATGCCGGACTTAGGCTGCCGTCGGATAGAGTTAACCCTGATAACTCAACAGACGGGGCTGCTTGGGTCATGAAGTTAAAAGTTATGCCTTCTGCCAGATAGTTCCCAGCTAAATCAGTCACAGCCCCAGCCGGGATGGTTACGGAATAGGTCTTACCAGGCTCCAAGTCAGCATTGATAATCAACGCGTAACCGTCTCCACCAATGTTATAAGCATACTCAACCACCGAATCGGGCGAGGTTATAGTAATGCCTCCTACATTGCTGCCTAACTAAATAATTTCGTTAAATGCGATGTGTATCGACTGACTCCCGGATTCTATTGTTGCATCTTGAGACGGAACCGTACTGGATACCTCCGGAGCCGGACCAGTTGTAAAGCTAAAACTATAACTCTCTTCAAACGTATTTCCTGCTTGCCCTTTCACAGCATTGACCGGTATTGCAACCGTATAATTTGTGTCCTTAGCTAACGACAATTCAGGAGTTAAGATTAGTTCATTATCATAAAATTCATAAGTATACTCTACTACAGTCTCTCCAAAGTCTCCGGAGACTGAAACACCCTCAAAATAAACATCTGCAACTACACTTTCACTAAAACTTAAAACAATTAGACTATCTATTGCAATACCAGAGCTTCCGTCGGTAGGATCAGTTGTTAGAATAGCTAGTTCGTCAAAATCAATAGTATAATCAATAGTTGAGACGCCGGATTCATTACCCGCCTCATCCACTGCAAAGAACTTAAGCGTAGTGGTAGTGCCTATAGTAATTGGCTCCGAATAGTGTAAACTATCCGTAGTTGGCGTAGAACTATCTATAGTAAAGTAAATATCTGCCGATTCAAATGCCGCTAAAGTCACAGTTTGGATTGAGTTATATGTTCCCGCCGACACATCAACACTTACTGTAGGCGGTTGCGTATCTTGGTCATCGTCATCATCTTTACGATGAGACCGTGCTTCTGCCCCAACCTCTCTTTCTGTTCTTTCCAACTGCTGAAGCACCTGTTTAACAGCGTTGTCCGATTTGGGAACTTGTCGTCCTAGCCCAGGCTGTTGTGCGTTAGGCCCTAAAGGCATTGATGGGTCAAGAGCGCGAGGTATTCCTGGTGCCGACCTCCTAATTCCATCAACCCGTTGCCGAACCCATCTATTCTGTCCGGTCCAACTCTGTTTTTCCCGCAGAGTCAAGGATTGCGGCTGCGAAGGAGGTCTATTGTTAGATGTGACCTGGGATTGTTGCCCGATACCTAGATCTTTCTTCCCCCCGGCACTACTAATAACTGCCTTTCCACTTAAGACACTCGTGCTGTTCCTGGTGGGAGTAACCTCATTCTTCCAGAAAGTACCGCGGATACCCGCTACGCCCCAAGGCATGTCAACCTTGACTCGCACCCTCTCTTGTTGCGTGCTTTTCCACCATACCGTATCAGCGGCGCCTGCTGTCTGTTCTTCGCCTTCAAAAGGCCACCAGGGTGGCAGCGTCCCACCGGTGTAGGCCATAAGTGCCGATTCTCTATTACGTACTGCATTAGATAGATCTGCCGATTCCTGGTGCTCACCAACAACGGCAAGGGCACCAAATATCTGCCCTTTATCTATTTTAATTTCCAACTGTTCCACGGCACTTCCGGCTTCGCCCGATGGTTTAATAAACAAAGACCCATTAAGCCTTATTATCTCCAGCTCAGTATTCTCTTCTAAAAGCAGTCCAGAACCATCGTCAAACAGAAGTTCCGCCTGGGAATTTCTATCGGTAATTACTTTATCGCCTTCACTCAACGTCATCGACTCTGTAACCACTATCTTTTTATCGCCTGCATGCTGTATATATGTCTCCCCTTTACCAGGAAGCAACTGAGCATTAAGCGGTACATTCCGCCAACTATCACTAAGGGTAGTTAAAAGCGCTGCTGCCCGGGAGAATTCCCCACGGGTAATATCCCTTTCGGGGTAAAACCTGCTTTGCTGGTCAACTCCCAACAAGCCTGCATCAACAACAACATTTATCGACGTCTGCGCCCATTCAGGCGTATCAATGACCAGCGATGGCTGTTGCCACTTTGATTCCTCTCCTGATAACCGTTCTATGAATACTCCTGCCTCCGCCCGGGTCAAGCTTTTTCCTGGTTGGAAACTTCCATCGGGGTAGCCATTAAACCACCCCGCTTCTACTGCTGTTTCAACATACTGATAAGCCCAGTGATCAGAATTAATATCTGTGAACGTGGGAGTTTGAGGTTTCTCCAACGACAGCTCTCCAAGCAGAACAATCATTTTGGCCGCTTCTACCCGTGTCAAACTTGCCTCAGGCTTAAGAGTCCCATCAGGATAACCATTAAGTATCCCCCTATTTTGCATGAACTCTAAATATCGATAATTTTGATCTGTTACCGATAAGTCACTAAAAGAGACTGGTTGCTCTGCGGCTAGGCTTAAGCCTCCACCTCCAATAATGCCTAAAATAATACCCACTAATACGACATGTATTAAGAAGTTTTTCTTATTATGCCAGGCCGACATGGTAACCACTCCCAATAATAGAATACTTAACTATTCGCCTTTACTTACGGTAATCCTCTTGCATTTCGACAATATCGGCCTATTATTGTAATATTTTGATAAAGGAAAATGGTACAAAGTGTCGAAGGATAGTTAAAGATTACCAAAAGTCATTAGCATCCAGGAGGTCTCGGAAATGCACTTCAAAATACGATCGAAATTATTTTTAGGGTTTGGGTTCCTTATAGCTATTATTATAGGAATTGGATTATACACTTTGGGGACAATGAACCAAATTAATAATCAATCTAACGTCATAACTGACAGTCAAATACCTCGTATTAACCTGGCACATAGAACAAATACTTTAACTGCTGAACTAAGAATAGTTGAATATAACCACATAGCAGCTACCACACTTAAGGAAAAGCAGGAAGCAGAAAAACAAATGGAACTAATTAAAAATCAAATAGAGAAAAATCTGGCAAATTATGAACAACTAATAGACAGCGAAAGAGAAAAAAATATCATGGGGGCTATTAGTACAGACTGGAGCGATTATCTAAGTGCACATAACACAATTATTTCTTTTAGCCAAAATTCCGAAACAGAAGCAGCGACGTCCTGGATGCTGGGTAAAGGGAAAAAAGAATTTGACAGCTTCTCCGTCAGCCTACAAGAATTGGTCAATTTTAATGAAAATAATGCAAATATATTAAGTAAATCAGGCGATCAATTATACGCAGCGATGACAAAGATTTTGCTGATTATAATAATCGGTGCCATTATTTTAGGGATTCTAGCTGCATTACTTATTATCAGAAGCATAATCCAGCCTGTTAAGACACTTCAAGTCGAGTTGAATAATTTGGCTAGCAAAGGCGGTGACCTCACTCAAAAAATTAAACTTAAGAGCAAAGATGAGGTCGGCGATTTGGGTCTAGCAGTCAATAAATTTGTAAATAACCTAAGAGGAATAATTAAGCAAGTTTACGAAGCTTCTGAACAAGTTAATTTAGATAGCAACTCGTTAAGCAAAGCATCTAATGAAGTACGGCAAGGAACAGAACAGGTTGCATCAGCTATGCAGCAAATGTCAGCAGGAATTGAAGAACAAGCAAACTCATCCAATGAGATTGCAGAAGCTATTAAAGGTCTTAATATCCAGATTGGCAAATCGGAAAGAAACGGAGCCGAACTCAAGGCTTCCTCGAAAGTTGTTTTTGAAACTGCGGATAAAGGAAACAGGCAGATGAAAAGTTCTGTGAAACAGATGGAACTAATTAACGGATTGGTTAGGGAATCAGTCGAAAAGGTTAATGGTTTGGAGAAAAGATCACAGGAAGTGAATACACTGGTGGACGTTATCACCGGCATTGCTGAGCAGACCAATTTACTAGCACTAAACGCCGCAATTGAGGCTGCTAGAGCCGGAGAGGCCGGAAAAGGCTTTGCTGTTGTAGCTGAAGAAGTTCGAAAGCTTGCAGAACAAGTTGGGGACTCAGTGAAGGAAATAACCGAAATTGTTACGGGGATTCAAAATGAGTCTAGTGTAGTGTCTCGTTGGTAATTAGAATTATCTATGCTCTCTTCTACTCTTTTTGTGAATTTGAGAGTAGGGTTTTGGGATATAGTGAGATCAACTTTG
>JADQBR010000108.1 GCA_016278515.1 Bacillota bacterium | reverse complement strand
CCAAAACCATCTCAGAAATTATGAGTGGGAGGGGGTTGTAATGGCAAAAATGGCACTACACTCACCTACGCATTCCGAAGTACAAAATTTCCTCAACCTTAAACTGATTACGATAAGAATAAAAGAATGAAGGTTTTTCCATGACAATAAAATACTTACGACCTATTAAATATCTTCATCTGGGTCACGGACCACTCGGATAGTTCTTGGGTTTCCGCCGTTTTCAATATATCCGATTTTCTCAAGTTGCTTAACAAAGGAATGAGCGGTCGCTGTAGAAGTAACGCTTATGGCAGCAGCTATCTCACGAATGGTTGGGGGGATAGATTAGCCTTGAGACTGGGTTAGGTTTTTTATAGCATTAGGGGTATCTTTATGGCGAGGTCTAAGGATATCCAGTGCATAGTCATTGATCGATCTTATGGCATATTCAACTCCAAAACCGTCACTACCGTTTTTTCGTTGTTGTGTGTAACAAAACCAGTATTCCCGGTACTAATCTATAGGAGTATTTGATTATCCTAATTACAAGACATAGTGATGGGGGGATTCTGTGAAGAAAAAACAATGGAAAAAGGTATTGCTTGCTTTAATTTGTCTCTGGAGTATTGTCACTGTTTATTTCTATTTCCAGCATCGGGTAACCGGAAAGGTAATGGAAGTGCCTGCTTGGTCTTTAGATGACCAAGAAAACCAAGGCTTACTTGTAAGAGAAATACGAGTCTATGATTGGGAGCTTAGAAGAACGGAGTATTGGGACAGATGGTTTCCGGTTCTTAGTTTAGGAAACAAATTGCCTCCTGCTATCCGAATGAAATATTTTGGAATTGTTGGTTCAATATTAACCTTTTATACTGACCGTTATCAGAAGCTTGAAGAAGGTATTAAGCGTATAGAAGTGATTGGTATATTTCTAAATAGACAGTCGGGCGAATTAGATCCCAAAGATCACCCTAAAGTGCGTGTTTATTCTGATGATAACTTGGTTGCAGGTATTAGCAGTGGGTTTGGCATGCAATACTCTAGCGATAGCAACTATTATACTTTTAACCTTCACGATGATATGGTTTATAAACCGATAACAAATTCGGTGAAAATAACCTGGCAGTGGGGTGATTGGCCCGTTGTTTCAAAGACTCTAACAAATGCTCAATTTAACACTAAAACTCATACTTTTTTCAGCCCTCCTAGTTTAAATTACCGCAGCAACTTAAGGCCAGATCGTAAAGCTCTTGAATTTATTTATGGTTACAAGAATGGCGAAGAAGAAAAAGCAAGTGTTTTACTTAGCACCCAAGTTACAGGATTTCCTTGGAACCGTCTTGACTGGACTAAAGAAGATGAAGATTATTTGTTTTCCGGTAGTGCTAATTATTTTGGGGAGTATAAGGGCTTTCAAAACGTATTTGCTGTGGATATAACTATACAGGAAGCGGATTCAGAGAAAAGTTATGCAAAACAAAGAATGTATTTAGTGGATGAAAGTCTTGGCAAATGGAAGGTGATTGACATAGACCCTCTGAAAAGCATTTAATGCACCGCCTGCGTTTACTCAAGTTTGGTTGTTTTGTTGCCTTTATTAAGGCGTAAGAAAACAAGTTAGAGGTGAAATCAATATGAAGAAGATAACATTGATTTGCACGATTTTATTATTGTTTGCAATATACTGTTCGACCCAACCGGAACAAATAAAGATTGAGCAAGGAGACAGAAAGGATATAGCTTTGAAACAAAAAGAGCATAGTAGCACTACAAACGATAATATTTTTTCCATTAAAACGAAACGTTTTGAATTAAACGATGTTGAGTTTAATAACTACTTAACGAAAAGAGTAGGCATGAAAAGAGTGCAGGTGCCTGAAGAGTTCAAAATGGAAAATGGTGAGGATACAACCAATGACTATGTTATTATGAATAGAGTTTATCAAAAAGACGACTATATCTATTTTGATGTTGCACTAAAAGCGGATGCCTTGGCAGAAGTAGATATTGTTGAATTTAGTCACGACAACCATGAAGTGTATATGACGGATTACTTTTACAGTCAAGAAATTCAACCCGTTAACAATTCGGGGAATCCGAATACGTACAAGATTATTAAGCCAACTGACGAGATTTGGTTTGGGATCCTCGCAAAGAAAAGAGAGCAACAGAAAAATAAATCAGATGCTACTGCAAATACATTTATTCTGAACCTTAAAAGAGAAGCGGATAAGTACTTCTGGAGATACACTAATACGGCCTTATTCCCCCAAAAATAGTATTATTTTACGCAGGGTTTCAACTTAAGAAAATTCTTATTTAAGTAGGACTAAGAGCAAAAGCATTAGGAGTGAAAACAATGAAACTAAGAGACGTCGCTTTAATTCAATTAGTTGGCTATTTACTAATAATCGGGTACCTATATAGGACGATTGCAAACGTTGCGCAGGTGGTGATACTCACCATTCTTTATACAGCGCTTTCGTTATCGGCTATTTTCATCAGGAGTTACTATTTAAAAGATAAAGAATCGTTAAAGCGGCAATTGATAGGTACTTTTATGTCATTTATTGCTTTGAGCGGCTTTTATATAGCGGTTAAGGAATGGGCAGGCATTGCGCTGGATTATGAAATTATAGTGCTAGTTACCATTTTTCTTCTATTTTATGTTTTGTGGAAAGATCTGAACTTAGCCGGGCTGGAAAAGACTGTTATGATATTAGTCTTGCTTACGATTATTTTGGTCAGAGCTTACAATTCTACGATACCTAACACTACGTACCGGCTTTATCATTCCAAGATTAGCAGCGGAACAAACTACGAAAATGTCAGGGATACTCTTACAGATGATTTCAAAAACAGTTTTAGCAAAGAAGACTTTGCTAAATTAAAGCCGTATTTGTTGCAAGATCCTCTAAGGACCACCCAACCGACGATAATGGAATTTGAAGATGGGAAAATGCTTCTTATAGAAAGTGCTTACGATAAAGAAGGAGAAGAGTTGCAGATTAGTAACATTACTATCCTGCCGAAAGAAGTAGCAGCATATTTCAGGTATTACCCCTTAAAAATTACCCGTGATGCAAGTGCTCCCCCCGGTGCGGAAGGTGATAAAACGATCATTGAGACTAGAGGTGCTTTTGTTGGTCGAGCTACTGAACAGCAGAAAAGAGATTGGTATGATAATCTAATTGGTGTATTTGGCAAAAAGGAACTTTGGGACGAACTATGGATAAATCTGGAGGGCGTACGTGCCCCTGACGGACCGTTAATTGGTTCCGGCACAAAAGGAGAAGGGCATCTGGAATTTAGATTTCGAGAAGATTGGAAACCGAAGCAGAAAGTGCTGGATGAGATATATAGTGTTTTCCAAGAAACTGCTGCAAAACATGGTATCAAAAACCTCCCAGTAGTTTTCAAATGGGGCGAACAATAAAAATGTAAAAACTTATAAAATCCGGAGCAATGGATAAAGAGAACCATGCGGATTTTTACAAATGCAAACGACATCAAGTTAGGCATGGGACTATTTGGATGCACTATAGGTTTGCAGCAGTAAGTTATTACCGAGTAGTGATTAAGGAGTTAATAGCTAAAGTTCAAAAAGAAGGTTTTGCGTTATGAATATACTATAGAGAGAAATAGATAGAGAACTCATGAAGAATCAAAAACATGTATTTTTAAGCCAGGGAGACTTTTCTAGATGGAAGTCTCTCTTTATTTGATAAAGAGAAAGAAATTTTTTTTGGTTAACACTGTAACAAAATTGATATAACTGGTACTAATTGGATGGAGGTTTTTGTTTCAAAGCTGCCGGAAGGAAGGAGCCCTTATGTTCAACATGGGGATTCCGGAATTAATTAACAAAATAATAAAGAAGTTGAGTTAATTTTTGCAATAGGGGGTAATTATGAAAAATATAAAACTATATCTAATGGCCATTCTGTTGCTTTTTAGTTTAATACTTGCCAAATGTTTTAGTGGTACTGACAATCAAACAGTAGCCAGCCAAGAAGAAAATGAAGAGATAGAAGCAAATACTGGCAAGGTTTACGGTAAATTCAATAATATTAAAATTGATGGTTCAGCTCCTTCTCTGTCGGAGCCGGAAGTAGATAATGCAAATGTGACAGTTAGCTCAAACGATGTTACTGTAGTTGTAGACAGTGATACTTATTAATTAGTATAAGCATATCTGGTGCAAAGACTTAACGAATAATCT
>JADQBR010000050.1 GCA_016278515.1 Bacillota bacterium | reverse complement strand
GTTTATTCAGGGCCTCTTCTTTAACTACAGGGGGACTACTTTTTGAACGGGCCAATAAGATCGGAGGACACGAGGCATGAGCAAAAAACTTTCGAACCAGTTTCTATGCAGCCGTATGATGTAACCGGAATAGTGACCGGCGTAGAAATTCGTAGTGATTATCGTTCATTTGCAGAAGCTATGTTTGATGATATGAAAAAGAGAACGGTTGATTCGTTATTGGCTATTCTTTCTATGACAAGAGGCGTTATCTCTATAAAAACCGCTGAACAAACCCTGGGAGTAGACCGTATAAATAGAATGAAAAAAACTGGGCATATTCACCAGTTAGTTTCGCATTGCTATACCATGTGAATTCCTGCTCATTCTTATGCAATAACCTCCACGCATTTTTTTAATACATTCATATTTGAAGTTTATGTAGTGGTTAGTAAAAATCTTTCATACAAATCTTATCATAGTGTCAAAGAGGTTTTCAATTTCGAGCTGAACTATACTAATAGGTTTCATTTATCACCTCCAAAGAATTAAAAAAAACCCCGATTAACAGGCGAGAGGTAAACTTTTAACGTTCATTCCAAATACCCTCTAGGGTAGTCCTATCATATCCTCGTGTGGTGTAAAATTCGTTGAAGTTTGAATATGACGGAAATTCTGATTCCAGTTCTGATAACAACTTCTCCAAAAGTGAGTCTGCCAACTCATTAAAGTAATCACCAACGAGGGCTTTATTGTACCAGTTAATTAACTTGGACTCTACAATAATACCTTGTATTCTGTCACCCCAGCCAATTTGTCGTAAAATAGCCTGTAGGGTTTCTCTTTCACAATCTCTACAAACAATAACAATTCTGTCTGCTGAAACGCTTCCTACAATATTTTCTGCCATGCTTATATCCAATGTAAGGTGTTTTACTTGGATCGCTGGACCGAAATTAGCCCACATATCAAGCCCACGGTCAGCGGCATTTGTAACTCCAACCCGATACAAAGAGGCTTCTGTCGTGTAAGACAAAGAAGTAGTATCTATCCCTAATACAACCCTTGTGAAGTCCTCAAATTCTTCAACCAGATAACTCTTTTCGTCCGATACATTAAGAGTTATCGTCGCTCTCAAAGCGTGAACAATGGTGTTGAATAAAGCATAAACAACAGCTTCATAAACCTTATCTATACTTCTTTTTAGCCCTGCCTGTGTTCGGAACATTGCCAGAAAATCTTGCAAGTGAAAAGTTACTGGTGTACTATTACGAACATAGGTCATTGCTTGGGATAGTTGTTCATGCCTATCTTCAAAGTTAGAGTAAATATAAGCCTCTACAATACCGTTTCCTGTAACATTAGCTTGACCAAGTTCGGCTAATAAGTTTGGGGGCATAGCGTTATCATTAAATACATCATCTTGATAACGAGCAGAGGAAGTAGAAATACGACCAACCAAACGCAGACTAACTTCATCACGCCATCTTTTGGACAGGTTTCGGTAATCTTCAAGGTTGGTTAAATTAAGCCGTCGCTCTGTCCTATGTTTGTGTAATATTTCTGCAATTTGAATAGGCTTATACAAATGAACTCTACCAATTCTGATAATCTTATCTAGCGCTGTTTTTGCCTCCTCTAATGACATTAATTGGTCACCTCTTTCTAAAATTACATTGAACACGCAATATCCTCATCGTCTAGAAGGTCAACTATTGATTTCTGTTTGCTATTGATATTTTCTATTTCAAGAACGATATTTTGTCTAATTGCCAAAAGAATTTTTTCTGCAACAGCTTCCACTACGAGAACGGGAACACTATTACCAGTTTGTTTTCTAATTTGACCTTGAGGTACTACGATTTTGAAATCTTCTGGGAAGCCCTGTAGTCTTAATAGTTCTCGTGGGGTAGGTCGTCGTATCCCGTTTACAAGTAAGTAGTTGTATGAAGCCCCTGCTCTTAAAGCACAAGAATAAGGTAGAACAGAAATATTACCACCTTTATTTTCATGCCAGATAGAAGGGTAAAATGGCTCAATTTTAAGCCGTTTCTTTCGCTTTTCTACAATTTCGGCAGACGCAAAAAACTTCGGGTCAATGGTTGCTTCATCTTCTAATATATCATCTAAATTAGGGTTAACGCTTTTTGGTGTAGGGAAGTCAAACTTATAGTTTTTCTTAAATCCTACGATGAGAGTTCTTTCGCGTTTTTGTGGAAGTCCAAAGTCTAGCGCATTGAGGACTTTCCAATGAACAAAGTAATTTAGATTTTTTAGCTTTTCAAGGATAATTCTAAAAGTTCTACCTTGGTCATGGGAAACTAGTTGCTTTACATTCTCTAATAGAAAAGCGTGTGGCTGCTTCTCTGCTAGAATACGCTCTATCTCAAAGAACAGTGTTCCTCTTGTATCTTCGAAACCAAGTTTATTTCCCATGATGCTAAAGGCTTGACAAGGAAACCCCGCAAGTAAAATATCGTGGTCTGGAATTTCGGAAGCTGGTATTTTTGTTATATCACCTGCTGGTATTTCTCCAAAATTCGCTTCGTAAGTAAGTTGGGCATGTTTATCCCATTCAGACGAAAATACACACTTGCCACCATTTTTTTCAAACGGTAACCTAATACCACCAATTCCAGCAAATAAATCAATAAATCGAAAAGTTTTCACTATGCCTATTCCTCCCTGCAGTAAAAATTTTTATGTTTAAGGAACAAGGCTCCTTAAATGATATATCTAAATACCTTCGCCATAATAGCAGGAAAATCCTACATATTATTAACTCAACATTCGCATCTAAATAAATGTAATAATACAACAACTCCCTGTAGTGCTTGTATCCATTTAAAGTATGGTTTAATTCTGCAGCTAACTTTAAAACCCAAAGCTTATGCTTTTCACTATCCCACGAGTAATAAACAAAAACTTTAGGGTTAGGTTGTTTAGTTTCAACTTTTTCTACTTGCGATGACCCATTTTTGAAACCGGCATGCCGAAGCATCCCCTGAAAATCATAAATAATGTTAAATCTACTTTCCTCTGCAAACTGTATTAGGAGTTCAAGTAATACTGCGCGAATAGTGTCTCGTATATTATCCCTAATCTCTTGCAAAACCGTGTCACCCAGCAAAGTCGGGCTGTCAGTGAAGTTATGTATGTCTTTATTATCCTAAGTAGGGTATACAAACTTCCCTCATGCTAGTAACGGAACATTTTACGCAAACTTAAAGTTACCAAGCTACCTGCTACGATGAAGCCCATTGTTTGAGCGAAAAGCACAGCAATTTTTGCAGGTATATTATTACCAGGTAAAATATCCCCGTACCCAATAGTAAGGAAAGTGGTGTTAATAAAATATAAGATATTTATAATTTTTTTTGACAACGAAAAGTTAGGTTCAATACCTGAAAGATTAAATATCGGAATTAAAAATATTATTAAGAACATAACATTTAAAATCATGTACAAATAAACCACTCTAAGGGGTTTTTCCCCATAACCCGTAAACACCCTCAGAATCCAATTCCAAAGCCCGTTATTGTTCCTGTTTTGGTAAAGTTTTAATTGATAAATTGCTTCACTCATCTCATCAACATCGCCAATGCTTCTGAAAACTATAACTTTTGCTAGTAAGACTTCTTCATAAAAACTGTCATAGTTAGAATCCAATTGATCAGGTAAATGTGTGTAAAACCAATCCACACAATGACTAAATCTTATAAATAACCATGGTAATTCACTTTTAACCCTTTCGAATTCCCTTACTTTTAACTCCCTTATGCGACGAAGAAAATGAAGTTCACGTTCTGTTGAACCAATTAATATTTTTTTATAGTAATCTACCCTAAAATAGTACCAATCCACAATATCTAACAGCACTTGATCATACCCATCAGTTCTTAATTGCTCATAAATTTTTTTCTCAGCAAAGTCTAAAATCTTCTGATCAAGAGTTCCTCGAAACTCCTCATCAACTTTAGCATCAACTGTTAAAACAGCTAAGGTTAACAAATCTCTCCGCATTTTTTTAGGGTGGTCGTCCTTATATAGTTCCAGTAATTCCTCCCAAAGTTTTATAATATTTTTTTGTTCCGGCTTTAAATCCTCAAAGCAATTCCAATAGTAACGTAATTTTAGGTCAAAGTTAATGTATTTTGGGTCCTGGCCTATATCAAGACTATACATCAATGTTGCAACGGCACTTTTTTCTTCAGTTTCGTACTTAACATATTCCGCAAAGGTTTTTCCGATTAAATTATTGTCTGGTTCTCGTTCTCTTTCTCTTTTGACTTCTGTCTTGCTAGCACCGTTAAACAGCCGAAATGTTTTCTTCACAATTAATCCTCCAAGAAGAACGTTGTAAGTATCAATCAAATATTTGTCCAACAATTCGGGTTAACACCAAGCTATTTTATGAGTTCATAGCAACTGTCGGCTAAGTCGGAGGGATTGCTCCCTCCTTCTCGCCTAAGAACTGTA
>JADQBR010000102.1 GCA_016278515.1 Bacillota bacterium | reverse complement strand
GCAAACCAGAATGAACCTTCCACCTGGTTTTTGTAATTACTGCCGGAGAAGGAGAGGGAGCTCGCACCCCGATCCAAAAACCAGTTAACATAACGCAGCTTATCAACCAAAAAAATAAGCCAACCACATGGTGTAAGTGATTAGCCTCTATAAGTTGTAAGTTGATAAGTTGGTGTCAGGCACCGAGCGAGCACTCACCGAGCACTCACCCAGCCTGCATTTATCATGCATTTATCATACTTGCAAATCTTCTCTATCATGATTCGTTCCCCCAATAAAAAAAGCCCTCGGTTTCCCTGGGCTTCATCGTTTATGCTTCTTCACATCTTATACTATATCAGATTCCTAACTACACTTCACTACATTTTACTACACACTTTTCTTTACTCTACTTAAGAATATAGCTTACTGAATAAGTCTTTAGAGTAATCTTTAATATCAGTAAGGTTCAGCATTTTATATTTCTCTTTCACACTATTGAAATAGGACCCGATCTCTTCCTTTTCAATAATCCTATCAGAACTTTCCCAATCCATTAAATCTCTTCTAGCCACTCGCCAAGGTTCCTCCGAATGCGTCATGGTTTCTAAAACCTTACCACTATAGCATCCAAAGTATAAAACAACGTGATCAAGTAACTCTTTTTCGTCTTCAGACAAATTGATATTCTCAAAGGATAGTTCTTTCTCTTCGATCGGGTTAAATCCATGGCTTCTGTACTTTTCATAAACATTGCGATATACAGGACCATGCACCCAAGCTTCACAATCTTCTTCAAACATAAATGCATCTGTGAAAGCCTTTTGAAACCCCTGAGCAAAATACAATAATTTTTGTAAAGCAAGGGGGGTAATATCCGCTGTTTGCATTAATAAATATTTCACTGCTGATTCAAGTTTACTTATTTCATTTCCATCTGTCGTGGTCAGCCCTTCAATAGCTGCCATACTTTTACGAAAAGCACTAGATGAAATGTTATCTTTGTTTTGCTCCAGTATCTCTCGATAATAATCCTTATCCTCAAGAATTCGCTTCAACATGTCAGAATACGGTTTTGATGGCGTATCTCCATCAACATATCTCGTCAATGTCCCTTCTCCCCATCCTAGCAATAAGGACAGAGGTCTTTTCCCGATATCATACTTCTCTAAAATCTTTTCAATGTCTTCTACTCGAATTAAATTTTCAACTTCTCTGTATGCAGCGTCAAGCTCTCTTAAGTTATAATCTCTAATCTCCGGTACAAAAATCTCTTCTTTACATTCATCGCAGTAAGCCACTTTACCTACATACTTAACTGTTCTTCCTTTGATTGCCTTTTCCTTATCGGTCATCTTCACGTTGCACTCAACTGTGTCGCGGCACTTCTCGCAAAATCCTTTCATTTGAATTTCCTCCTTTTTAAGCGGCCAATCGCCACTATGATCTATCTAAATAAATACGTAATTTCAAAATTTCTTTTATGAAATGAAACAACAACAGAAAACAAATCTCCACTTCTCTTCTCAATCATATTCACTTTAATGTATATGTCAACGGTTTCTAATGTTCCCCAAAAATCCAGTTTATGTTGCTTGCAAAAGATATACAACACTTCATGCGGGAAAGCAGGATTGTCGTTTTCGACAGCATAACAAAAATCATCGAACTGTAGACCCAACAGTATTTCATGTTCTTTCTTAGTATTAATATTGTAATCTTCAATAAAATCCATATTCTCTTGTCGATGCTCATTTTGAGAAATAGAATATCTATCTTCAAGAACACAATTTCTAAATCTATCTAAATAGTCTTTAATCTCATCTGGTGTGAAGTTAAAGAACTTTTGGGGGTTCTGCTTTTTTAAAGTCAAATGACACACTCCTTACTCTATAGTATAACCATATTATACGATATTTAAACCCCTTTTGCAAATAATTAGTATTAATTAATACGTTTTTTGTGTCATTCGCAATAAGTTAATAAGTTAAGTGCCTGGCACCACCTCTCTTTCTACGCCCTTATTCCTTGGCGCACTGCCTGGCACCGCCTCTCCAAAAAAGCAGCAAACCCACCAAGATTCAGTCTAAGTTCGGGACTTTTCCGAGGCTAGAGACCTTCTTAGTGGGTTTAATACTAAACTAAATTTCTTGGATCTGTGAGCAGATATTAATCATCGTTAATATCAACGGTTATACCTAATAGCTTCTCTGATTCATTGTCATCAGTAAGAGTCAATACAGTATTGTTGTTAACAATCTTCTCGAACAATTCTGGTTCTAAATAATCTTTAATCTCATTGAGCTGGTTTTGATTTACTGTAGCAATATATTGTTTTCTTGAGTTTGTAAACTCTTCATCTAAAATCCTAAACAATTCTGCTTTTTGCCTTTCATCAATACCATCAAAAAGTCTGCTGTCATGAAAAAGAAAATTCATATTATGATTCTGACCTTTGAATAAAAGTGTCATGTCATAACAAAAGATTTTCACATTATTAATCCCGTCTGAATTGTCAGACTCAATTTTTGCATCAATGTTGTATCGTTGTAGATTCTCTCCATCATTATTACTAACTGATAATCCAGCAACAGCATTCGGATAAAAACGCTTTGCTAAACTTCTAAAATAATCTCTTAACACATTGATATCGGCCTCAATTTCAGCGAGGAAGTTCTCTGTTATTTCTGATTGCTCAAGTTGAATTTTTTCAGCATCTCGTAATTTTTCTTTGTACTCTGATTGAAGAGATTGATATTTTTTCAAACTTTCTAGTTTTGTTTTCAAGTTAGCACTTTTATCACTAAGCGATAAAAAAACATCAAGTGCTTGATGATCTCCAAGATACTTCATTAAACTATCAAGTTCACTTTTTAATTTGTTTGCTTTCTCGGACTTTGCTGCAATCTCAGACTCAAATTTATTTTTTTGTTCAAGAAGTCTTTTCTTCCTGCTTGTAACCAACTTCTCATAAAATTTTTCTAAATCGCTAAGTGTTTTTTGCAGATTCTCTGAAAAATGTACATTCGCTTCCTCATATACTTTCGCAATATCATTCTGATCAGTTTTTGTTTCCATATCCAAGCTCTTGTTAACAGACGCAATATTATTTTGAATCAAAATGATTTTATTGTTTAATGCGAATAGTTCATTTTCTAACCTATCCGCTTCTTTTTGTACATTACGGTAGTCTTCTGCAACCTTAAAATTGCTAAGATTTCTATCTAATTTCCCTATTTGTTCTTCCAAATCAACAATTGTCAATACAACATCTTTATTTCCTGTAAAGAAATCTCTTAACAATTCATCATTCTTAAAGTTACCTTCTAAAGTTTTAATTCTGTCTTGCTCTTTTTTTATATTATATTTTTTTTGAGCTAGAAAAACATCGAGCCCTAATAGAAAGGCATTGTACAGCATTGTCTGATACTGATTAAAGCTACTTGATGCACCGTTAAAATCAACATACCATTTTTTATTAGGTCTTATGAAAAATGGGAACAGAGATCTAAAACTTAAATGCGAAATATCATCTGGTATATTAAAACACATAGACTCCATTTTAGTGTTAAATTTTGTTAGTGTTAGTTCTTCATCATTCAATACGATCCGATTGGGTTTGTCTGTCGTTCTCTTCGCTGTATAATCAATTCCTCCAATAGAAAAGTCCAAATAAAACTCCCAACCAGGGAGCTTATTACAGAAGGATGCATAATTTTTCTTTTTTGACCCCATGCAAAAATGGATTATATTCACTAGTAAAGATTTCCCTACACCATTATATGTTTTGCCATTATTCTTATTCTCAGGATCTTTCTGTTTAGCAACAATAAAACTTAATCCTGTTTCATTGAATTCTACTGTTCTAAAACTAGATTTGTTAGCATAGATCTTCTTTAATTGCATCTAATAACACCCCCATCCTTTTCCTCAACAACTCCAATGGAGTGAAGAAATACAAGAGTGAGTAATAAGTTGTTCAGAAACATTAATATCCTCTTCAAAACACCTTGCATCTGTCCTATCCGCATCGATTAAACAGCTGAAAATATATTTAGTTAAAAAAGTCATCGTCAGGTATGGTCTTTTTGATTGAGATTGCTTATTGTTTCTAGTCAAAATGTCTTTTAATTCGTTCTCACTATTCTGAAGGTCATCTGTAAGGGATTTTAAAGGAGCTATCAATTGAAAAAAATTGTCTTTAACTTTATCAAAGTCATCAATTTCTTTCTCTTTTACTCGTCGAATATAGGAAGAGGTTGTATCTGGAGATAGAAAATCTTGTAGGCCCATATGGTGGGATAATATGACATTACCTAGTATTTCAGCAATAATCTGCATGGGCACGTTTTGATCATGTTGATGGAAATACTCAAATAATAGTCTCCCACCTGCGGTTGAATGGTCTACACTTCCTTTTTTAGGTGGATGATTTGGGTTCTTAACTGCTTCTAAAATATAGTCACGAAAGTGAGTGCTCAATTTTCCTGAGTCATGTAACAAACCTGCAATATATGCTAACCGTTCTACTCCTATTTTT
>JADQBR010000035.1 GCA_016278515.1 Bacillota bacterium | reverse complement strand
TTAGCTGTGAGTCATTTTTTATCTGTGTTTGGGCACTTAATTATACAACTTATCGTGAGATACTGAATAATCCCCCGCTGTCCTTCCTGATAGCCTGCCAGCTTCACCAAACGAACCTGATCAAGATATTCACGCATTTTTACCTCATCAAACTTCTCAAACTGCTCTCTCTTAATGTTACCCTCTTCATCTACAAACTGCGAAACACCGCTGTATTCCTGGGCCAGACCTTCCAACTCACTGCGCACTTCTGTACTGGCACTGTATGCTGGAATAACACTTATTCTTAGTTCCTCGTCCTCAGCGATAAAAAGCTCTAATTCCTGATATAGTGACACTTCTATTTTTCCGGCTTCCTGCTTAAGCCTTTCCAGTTCAGCCTCAGCTAGCTGCCTTTCTTTTGCAAATATGGGATCTGCCTGGTCTTTCAGCAAAATATCTCCGTTATCCAAGTCAATGTAGACACTGCCAAATTTATGCTCTTTATCGATTTCTACCGTATATTTAGTCCACCAAAAATTTCTATCTACATGGGGCAGTTCTTCAATAATCCCGCCAAATAATTGAATATCCTCCGCCGTCATCTGCAGCTTCTCTGTTAAAAAATTGACAGCCCGTTTTGGGTAGCCATTTTCATCCTCAAGGACTTGCCCCGAAAGAGGTGCAATTTCTATGATTTCACCCTGATAACCCGGGACAGCTGTTCCTTCTGACCTAGCCGGTTCCTCCACCGCTAAGGCACTGGTACTAGAAGCTACCAGCAATGATGTCATTAATGCTGCAGTTATTAATTGTTTTTTCATGTGTTATGTCCTCCCTCAGCTTATTCTTTGTTTTGCTTTTTAGACGAGAGGATAATGATACTTGTTCCAAAAACTTGATGGATATATTTTACTTAGGCCTTTTTAGCAACTACCGCTATTGCCGTAGGATTAGAAGATTCTCTTGCCACTGTAAGTGCGCCTAATGAAGCTTTCAAAGCATCACCTACTGGTGCATTTTCATCTTTTTAAAAAGTCATAAAATGATATGATATTTCCTGTTAACAAAGAACAGCGAAGCTGCCATGTATTATGGTTGCTACGCCGTTCTCAGTTATGTTATGGATTTTTATAATGTATTTCCAGTTAACTATCTCTAACTTTAGTAAAACGTTTTTTAGTTTACAGCTCTATTCTATACCCTTGTCCCTCTTCTATGCACTGGCTTTATCAGATTTTGTTGTTTCTGTTGTTGATTTGCTTTCCTTTTCAGCAGTTGGTTTGCTTCCAGTGCTCTCTTTCTCGGCCTTATCCTTATATGCTGCCGGGCGGTTGTCAGTGGAGTAAAAACCTCCTGTTTTATAAACAATTCCTACGTTTTTACTGATAAGCCGCTTAACGGGGCTGTCACATTTAGGGCAGTTTTCAATAGGTTCTTCGATAATTCTCTGCTTTTTTTCAAACACCCCGCACTCGGGACAGCGGTATTCGTAAGTTGGCATGTTGTACCCTCCTCAAAGATATACTATTAATTCGAACGCTAAGTTAAATTGATAAACAATTTTTAAGAATTACCATAAGAAGAATTATATATAAATGGCCCCTGAAGTCAAGGGGTGAAATGGATGATATATTTCTTTGATAGCTTTGGTAAGTCACACCAAAATCCCGACAAATCTATTTTGGCTTAACCATATACCTCAGAACAGTTTTTAATTTTGCTGGTTCAATTTTTCGCACGTCAGATAAATATATTTCACGGTGCGTAAGAGTCACTCTTTCAAGATTATTATTTTCTATATACCCGTCCATTTGCTTGAAGCTTTCCGGTTCCTCATCATAAGAGCCAACATGCAGCATTTGAACTGATAAGCCATCTTCAATCGTCTCAAATGTTACTTCCTTAAGGAACGGATGTGGTTTCTTCTTTCTTACGTTCTCAAAGGCTCTTTCCACAACCTCATTTGTAACAAACTTTGGTTGCCTAATCATGATAGTATATAATAGTTCATCTTTACTAAAAGTTTTTAACTTTTTCCCTTTTTCGGTTAAGTCCCATATCCCCTCTAATGGATATACTGTATATTCAAAATATCCTTCTGGATTATAGCCGTTTTTGGGCATCATTCTAACAGAGTACGCTAAGGAATAAAGAACCCCCTATTCTTTCAGAAAATTCCTCGGCATTTGGATTTCCAGTTCCTTTTATCATAAAGAATTTTTGTTCTGGGACTGTTATAAGTTCTGGTTTTTGCTTTGGTACATATAAATTCTTTTCTTTCTTTCGCCATTCATGCTTCATGCTTCATGCTTCATGCTTCATGCTTCATGCTTCATGCTTCATGCTTCATGCTTCATTCTTTATTCCCCTTTATTTCAACTCATTAATGAAATTAAGTTTGTGATAACCACATAAAGTTAGAAAAAGTCGCAAGTTCCGGTTATTCTAAACGTTAGTATGATGCTTATTACAACAGCCCTAAAGGAACTACTCATTCTAGTATCTGGACGAACCACTTGAGATAACCGTACAAAGTCCTTTGGCTCACGTCCCCCCGACAATATCAAAAGTATTCTATAAAATATCCCTTATTACCTTCAATTCTTTATTGTCGCTACATACTGTTACTATTCCATTATACTGTTCCATAAAGCAATAACAGAAAGTGTGCGAGAAATAAGCACAATAACTAATAATCCTAGTAAGAGTGGGCTTTTTAAGCATAATATTTGGCCTTCAAATGGGATGCATAATATTATCATAAATAATTGGAAGCATATCCTTGTCAATAAAGATATGCTTCCAGTCACAATTATAAATTTATATCACGATATATTTGGCGGGAGTGCATGAGAATCGAACTCACCAAACGCAGGATCGCTACGTCCCACTGGATTTGAAGTCCAGGCCGCACACCAGAACGAATCCACTCCCATAGGTTTTAAAACCGCTTCAATATTATATCATACTTGGTGTCGAATTCAAGCGGCGATAGCTGGTAACTCCGGTTAATAAAGGATACGCTTATCTTGGATTCTTTTTGTGAATTTGGTTTGGTCAAAATACTCAAGCAGTGGTAATACATACTTCCGACTGCTCCCAAGGAGGTCCCTTGCTTCACCTAAAGTAATAGATTTGTGCTCTGTCACAAATCCTGTTACTAATTCCTTTGCTTTATGAACAGCGGTTCTAGAAAAGATCAGCTCATCATTTATCTTTTCCACCATTCCTTTCAGCATCATATAGTTTAATATCTCTTGGGCTTGTGCCTCTTTTAGGGCTAACTCCTTAACTATATCCTGCCAACTTGGCGGCGAAAATAGTTCTTTTTCTAAAGCGGTTTCAACCCCAGAAACTGCAGTCTGCTGTTCTTGGGTTAAGCCTATCTCAAAATCACTTTTGGCCAGGTCATTATTAGAAACTTTTACCAGTCTTCGAGCATTCAGCAAAGAAATTAATGCATTATATTGCTTAACCTCCCAATTGCTAAACATTCTACTGCGCAATTCCTCTTTGGGCATTCCCAGACGCAATGGAAACTCTTCGTGATATTTGGAGAGAAACTCAGTAATATTATTAGACAAATTTTCTACTACCTTTGTACTGATAACATAATTAGCCCCTTCGTAACTAACAGAGGTAATAAGATTATCCTTCTCCAGTTGGTTTAATTCTGCCCTTAGTTGCTCAGGATCAATAGAGATTTCATTGGCAATAGTCTTATGGTCGACTGTTGTTCCTTTTAGCTGCAGCAGCTGTAATACCAGCTCTGCTGGTGACCCCTTAAGTTTAGTTGCTAATTCATCTAAAATTTCTTTTTTATACCTTTTATGTTTATCCGCTACCGGATCAATAATTAACCCGCCCCCAATAGTATACATGGGGGAATATGTGCGAATAACAAACCTGTCTAATCTAGAAGCAACTAAGGCTTCTTCCAACATCAGTTGGCAAAAACATGTGTCGCCTGGTTTAAGCTCTTCTCTATCAAACAAGTTCACTCTTGCAAAAATTTCACTGGTACCCAGATGTAGTCTAATACGTGCTCTTTGTTTCAGGGATTTATTCAGTCTATCCAACAGTTTCAACTGAACATCCATTCGGTAAGAAGGCTTTAAAAGACCCGGTTCCGCCAATACCTGTCCCCGATGTAACTGCTCGGTCTCAATATTGGCCAGATTGACGGCAACCCGTTGTCCTGCAACTGCAGCTTCCACATTATCCCCGTGAATCTGAATATTGCGTACCCTCGATATTATTCCTTCAGGCATTATTTCTACCTGATCACCAACACGCAATTCACCGTTCCAAAGCGTACCTGTTACGACTGTCCCAAAACCCATAACACTAAAGAATCTATCAATAGGTAATCGCATCCTGCCGTTAGATTCTTTTGGTGATGTTTGTGTGATTTTTTTGTACATCATTTCTTTAAGTTCATCTATGCCCTGTCCGCTTTTTGCTGATACCGGTATAATCGATGCATCGGAAAGAACTGTTTTAGTTACGGTTTCTTTAACCTCTTCCTTAACTAATTCCAGCCAGTCTTCATCCACCAAATCAGTTTTTGTAATTACGATAATGCCGTTTTTTATTTGCAATAAATCAATAATATCCAGATGTTCCCTTGTTTGAGGCATAACACTTTCATCGCCAGCAATGATAAGTAATACCAAGTCTATTCCTGCCACACCAGCCAGCATCTGTCGAATAAAACGCTCGTGTCCTGGTACATCCACAACCCCTACTTTCGTTCCGTCGGGCATTTTGAATGATGCAAATCCTAATTCAATAGAAATGCCGCGTTCCTGCTCTTCTTTTAACCTGTCAGTTTTAATACCTGTCAGTGCTTCTACTAAAACAGTCTTGCCATGATCAATGTGGCCAGCTGTTCCAACAATAACGTAATTCATTTAGTCACCCCACTAACACTTCATCCATTGCTTTAGCAATTATTTTCTCTTCCCCAGCTTGAAGAGTTCTTGGGTCAATCATTACCTTGTCATCTTGAATACGTATGATTACAGGCGGGTCGCATTGGCGTAATCGGTCCGCCATTTCTGCAGCTGACATTGAATGGCACTCTATCACCACTAACCATGTATCCAACTCTGTAGTTGGCAATGACCCTCCGCCCGGTTTTGACTTCCCCTTTACTATATTAATCTCCAACTGTTTTCCTTGAACTAGCAGCATTCTTAAACTTTCTGCTCGCAGTTTAATATCGTCTGCAGATTCTTTTAACATTTTTAAAGTTGGGATCTCTCCCCAAGCACCTTCTAAATCCATATAGGCTCTTAGTGTGGCTTCTAATGCGGCCACGGTCATTTTATCCACTCTAATGGCCCTCGCTAAAGGATGTCTTTTAATTCTTTCTAATAAATCTTTGTTTCCAACAATAATTCCAGCCTGGGGCCCACCTAAAAGCTTATCTCCACTAAAGGTAACCACATCTATTCCTTCCTTCAGACACTGTGCAACAGTAGGCTCACCATTGAGGCCAATTTTTTCTAATGAGATAATACTGCCGCTTCCCAGATCCTCAATTACGGGTAGCTGATATTTTTTACCGAGGGTTACTAATTCATCCCTAGAAGGTTCATGAGTAAATCCTACTACCCGATAATTACTAGTATGTACTTTTAATAATACCCCTGTATTCTCATTAATGGCACTTTCATAATCCTTTATGTAGGTTTTATTCGTTGCTCCCACTTCCTTCAGTATAGTACCGCTTTGACTCATTACTTCCGGCACTCTAAAAGAACCGCCAATCTCTACTAGTTCACCACGTGATACAATGGCTTCTTTATCTTTTGCCACTGTTGACAATACCAGTAAAACGGCAGCAGCATTATTGTTTACCACCATTGCAGCAGGTGCTCCTGTTATTCCGCAGATAATCTCTTCTATATGACTGTACCGCGAACCCCGTTCACCTTCCATTAAGTCATACTCCAAGTTACTGTAGCCTTGGGCCACTCGCGTAACAGCATCTACGGCTGCTTTCGATAGAACAGCTCTACCTAAGTTAGTATGTAACACTACACCAGTACCATTAATAACCCTAGATAGGTTTGGTTTATTTTTATCTTTAATCCGTGCTAGCACCCTTTGTTCCAAAGCAGCACTCTCCGGCAAAATATCAGTCGCCAAAATCTCTCCTCGTATCTGGTCCAATACTTCCCGAATTGCCTCTATGACAAGTCTCCGTGGAAGTCCATTTGTCTCTTTTTCAATAGTCGACTGTTGTAATAACTCGTTGACCGAGGGAAGCTGGCTTAACAGTTCCTGTTTCTTTTTCATTTGCTGCACCTCTTTAATCTTTCAAAGGACCGTTAGATTCAAAACGCCTTTTTTAACTCTAAGCAATTCTTACCTATAATATACCAGGTATATACTGCTTATACAAATATTATGCCTCTCAATGCCTGCTGCAGATCAATAAAGACTGACCTAGAGATCTACTAGTATATCTGATGTAAGCTTGAAAGAAAGTTTCTAATAGCAAAAAAAGGCCCAGACAGGCCTCTCAAATAATACAAAGTTCATCTGAGGAATTTGTTAGTTTCTCTAAGCCGCCGGTTGTTACCAGAAAAGTGCTTTCTGTTATACCTGGTCTCGAACAGATACTTGATTAAAGTGCCATATTATATTCTAACTTAAATGGTTTTGAAACATCTGTGCCTTCGGGTAACGCACCTATCTTTTTGCCTTCAATTAATAATTGTATTTGTTTGACATCCTCAAACTGGTTCATTGTAGCCGCTAGGGAATTGACCAGCAGATTTTCGGCTGCTGACCCGCCACCATAGCCAACCACTTCGCGACTAAAGTCAATTATTGCAATATCGTCCACAATCTCTACTTTTAACAATTTGGTCCCTGGCCAGATTGTTCTAGTCAAATCATCTGTTGGCGGACCCTCCAATAGTGCTTGAAGCGCTGATTTTACCTCATCAGCATTCTGTACGGGTACAGCGTAAGGAATTAGAAAGTTAGCATTAACATCACCAAAGTAAGCTATGACAGAGTCGTCATAAATTGGCCCATTTATTGTCTTTGGCCTAGGCAAGGCATCTTCTAGATTTATACCTTGAATATCTGTCACTACTTGTCCATCTACAAGAATCTGAACCATTTCTACGACAGGAAATTCCGTTAAGGTTAAGACCATAGCCTTAACAGCTGTTTGAGCTTCCTCTGGAGAATTCATATTAAGAAACTCACTGGTTAAGCTTACATATGCAGTATGGTCCTTAAGATACAAATCTCTAAGTTTAGTTCCTTGCAGCATAACTGGTCTGACCTGCTCTGACTTCGGCCCAGCTAATAGTTTTGCCACTGCAACCCCTGCTGCTTTATCGGTAGATCCAATTGGTATGTTTATCGGTAATAAGTACTGCCCTCCCACATCTAAGTAGTATACCGTGACATATGGGCGAGTCTGTCCTTCTATTTGCTCATTTGGAACAGTTGAACTCTGTGGCAAGTTTTTACCCTGTTCTGTCTTGTTTGCAGGTTCGTTTTCTTTACTAAAACACCCGCCTACAAAAACCGTTACTATTATTAAAATGATTAAAAGGATAGGAACCCTTTTTCTCATATACCAATCATCCTCCCCGCAGCCTAGTTTGTTATGTCAGTATTGTGTATTATTCGACTGATTTGTAACAGAATCCTCCCAAGATCGGACTTGTAAAATAATTAAATACTTTATATGTCTTGCGTTCATCCTTTATTTAGTTCTTTATACACTGTTCTTATGATCCCAATTATAATAATAAAGCCCATGTAGCCAAATATTGGGTATAGATTGCTCACCAATTGGGCAAAACCCATCCGGGAAAAAGGTACCGCCAGCAAAATAACAACTACCGCTGCAACATTATAACTGGCTATACCCGAAAATCTACGTGCAAGCCCGAAAGCATTTGCTAAGGCCGTAGTCAGCATGGCAAACCATAATATCAATGTGTAAAAGAATTCTAGTATGGGATGCAAATGACGACTTATAAATAGCATCGGGATTTCATAGGCTAAAACCTGGGGGTAGTAGTGATCCATGGCTAAAGTAATTGAAAAACCTAACACCCCTAACAATAACCCGCCTATTATCCCTCCAAATATGCTCTCACGGGTTTCCCTGCTAAGCGAAGTTAAAACAACGGCACCTGTAACCATATTATAAGATACATATAAAAACGTTGCCACCAGCCAGTTTCCTCCCACCATTCCTTTTGGATCAGGCACCTGCTGCAGCGCTTCGTTCGTTAGTAATGTCTCTCCTCCTATTGCCATTATGGAAACCAAAATTGAAACAAAAATAAGTACAGGCATTAGGCATGAATTAAAAATTAAGACACCCCTACTGCCGGAAATTAGAGCAATAAGTAGACATGCAGTTGTAACTAATACACCCAACCAGAAAGGGGCGGATAAATGTTCCACAAATACGGCGACACTCCCTGCTAACATAATACATAAACCCGCAAACAGGAAGACTGTTAACCATAACTCCATTATTCTTCCTATTCTCTTGCCCAGGATGCTAAACATTAGCTGTGTATACGAAGTAACATCCTTTTTATTCACTACCCATATCGATAATGCACCAAGCAGTGCAAACAATAATCCAGCAATTAGCAGGCCCCAGTATCCTTTTTCCCTAAATTTCAAAAAAAATTGCACCAACTCTTGCCCCGATGCAAACCCAGCTCCAATTACCGCCCCCATGTATGTTGCTGCCACTTGTATTACTCCATACCTCCGCCTCACAGGTCTTCCCCCTTCTGCTAATGTTTATGCATCAAGGCTGAGGGTTTTACCTGTTTTATTATTCTTTTAAGAAGATGCTTTAACTCCTGAATAAAATCCTTGCTTTTAACATATACTCAAGGCAACAATACGAATACAGGTGACGCTCATGAACAATTTTTCGCTATTTTCCCGTTTGAAATCTCCACAAAAAGTTCTCCCACCAAAATTAAAATTAGACCATCAAGATCCTCTGGCCGTTCATAAGCTAAGCAATTTGTTGGGAGAATATCTTAATCAATTAAATCCAGATAATAGAAGACCGTTAATTGTGGTGGCAATTGGTACCGACCGATCAACCGGAGATAGTTTGGGACCGCTAACCGGCACTAGGCTGCAAGAGTTCTCAATGCCAGGACTAATTATTTACGGCACATTGGATGACCCAGTTCATGCCAGTAATATGACTGAAAAGCTAAAGTTTATTCAGAATGCGCATAACGATCCCTTAGTCATCGCCATAGACGCTTGTTTGGGGAGGAATGAAAGTGTGGGTTGTATTACGTTATCTCCTGGTTCGGTCCGCCCCGGTGCAGGGGTTAACAAAAATCTACCAGCAATTGGTGATATACATTTCACTGGAATTGTCAACGTTGGCGGCTATATGGAGTATTTGGTTCTTCAAAACACTCGTCTTAATGTAGTAGTAAAACTTTCTAATCAAATTGCCAACAGCATTCTCCTTGGAGTGCGCAAGGCCAAAAGAAATACTCAATCTTATTCCATTCAGTAATTTAGAAGCTAAGCGGTATATAGATCATCACTAGAACTATATGGGCTAGACCTAAAATCAGCTTTTGACAGGCATAAAGAAACAGTGGTTTTATCAATAGCCACTGCTTTTTTACTAGGTATTTTTTTATAACAGCTTAGCGCCATTGATGACTAATTCAAACTTACAACCCAATCTTTCTGCTGCTCGCCGGCACATGAGCATTTTGGTGAGGAAAATTTCGAAATACTCCATGACCGAACAAATAGCCGGATCGATCTCTAATCTCAATCTAATAATCTTATTTGGGTCTGTATCTATTTCCAAATCAGATTTGGTTGCAGCATAGTTTACCCTATCCCTAGTGGTAAAACTGGCTATATCCTTTTTCCTAACTCGAGAGGAATGTACATCAACCTTATCTGCAATAATCACCGCAGCGGATACTGAAGTTACCGCCGTACCTGTTTTTTCCTCATGATTGCCGATTGCTGCTAAGACAGTCGACAAATCTTCTAGCGGCATATTAAGCCTTTGTAGAATTTGTTTAACTATTAATGCCCCATTGCGCCCGTGATTATATCTATTAACTACATTACCCATATCATGCAAATAGCCGGCAATAGCGGCTAATTCTGCTTCATGGGGGGAATAATTTAGTGCTATCAGTAATCGACGACTATTTATAGCCACCCGATCAATATGTCTCCAACTATGTTCAATAGCTCCCATAGTACCGAGATATTGATGGGCTTTATCAATATATGCCTTTACTTCGGCACTTGCTTTCACTTCTTCAAAAGTTAACAAAGTAACACCGCCTAAAACGTAAATATTATTGGGGCAAGCGAGAACTAATTAAATCTGCAGCCTCCTTAGGGGACATACCAACAGCATTAATTACTAATGGATGTATTTCATCCCCGCCCCAGTCATTAGTTATATTTGGAATCCCTTCCCAATCACAACTGACACCGCTGTAGACAATTGCGTTTGTTGTGTCGTCACCCTGACCCGTGACCGTCACAAATCCTCTAGCTCTTAGTTCTTGTTCAATATTCTCCAAACCTTTCTGTACTGCTATCTTTCGCATGAGATATCCTCCTGATTTTTTTGATAGGATACCCAAAAAGTAATTAGTTATCCCCGGGCATAATTATGGGTATTGCCTGGGAAAGCACAGAAAATTTTAAAGGTAAATGCTTATTTTGTTCACCGTCAATGTGAGTAGCAATATTAATATTTCCGTATATGCCAATATTCTTTGCTTTATAACTTGTTACTTTTGGATGATTTAGGTGCTTACCTTGATAAACGCTGGGAAAGTTTGAAACGAACTGGAAGCGAGATAGACTTTCAACAACACATATGTCTAATTGTCCGTCATCCAACTCTGCCCTAGGATTTATTTTTATTCCCCCGCCCACATAACGCGAGTTTCCCACAGCGACCAACAGTACTTCTTTATTTATTATTCTACCATCAAGGTCTAAGGAAATAGGAAAAGGTTTTAAAGTTATGAGCACCTTTAATATTCCGAATAAATATGCACCATGCCCAGACATAAAAGTCGGGCTGTTGTTTGCATGCCTCGCTACCTCGGCATCTATTCCAATTCCACATGCATTTATAAAATACTTTTCATTGACTTGCCCCAGATCTATATAACGAACTTGACCACTAAACAATTGTATTACAGCTTGAAGGGGATCCATCGATAGACCCAAAGACCGCGCAAAATCATTTCCCGTACCTGTTGGAATTAGACCGAGTTCGATATCAGTATTACCTAAGCCGTTAATCACTTCATTTAGAGAACCGTCACCGCCTACTACAATAATTTTGTCCATTCTGTCATGTGCAGCCTGCTGTGCTAAAAATCCAGCATGCCCTTTGGCATTGGTAAACACCGGGAATATATCCCAGCCTGTTTTATTAAGTGCTTCTTCAATTTGGGGCCACTTTTGATAGGTGCGTCCCTTGCCCGCTTTGGAATTTACTATAACCGAAACTTTCATTTCTGACTACCTTCCCAGGATAATGTACTCATCAACGGCTCTTTAAAGCCTTTTCAACCGCTTGTTTTTCTTCATCAGTTAACACGTAACTAGATAACCCTTTATTTATTGGTTTAGAATATATTCTACTTTCTTGCCGTCCGTAAAGACTGCTTATTACTACTCCACTTCCTTCCTCATTCAGCAGCGCTACTGCAAAACTAAGGTCACTTCCTATGTCATCAAACGCATTATATCTGACTATCGCAGTTTTCTGCAGGCATTGAGGTATCTTTTCTTCTAAAAACATTAACCTTCTATTTGCTTTTCCAAATTGATTACGAAGGTTCTCTGTTTCATTCTGAAAATCTACCAACCTCTCTTCTAAACTCATATCCCCAACAGCTGTCTTCATGAAAGAACGGTACCGCTTCTCGAGTCGGCGTAATCTGACAAATACCGACAATACACTAAAAACCAGTATCACAACCAAACCGCTTAAAATATAAACTATGTACTGATTATTAAACATCTCTATCAATTGGCCCAACAGTCAACACTCCTCAATTCTATCGCTTGAATTACTTTCAACAAAAATACTAAAAATCCTTCACTACTACTTGAAATGCAATTTCATTGACACAAGGATACCACTATATTAAAATTAAGATTAGCTTATAGTGCTACTTTAAATTTATATTCTAATATTGTCATGTTAAATATAAGTCACATCACGGAGGCTTAAAATATGCGCGAGCAGAAATTAATTAACTTAAAAGATATACTTAAAAATATGGAAAGCGTTTGTATTGCTTTTTCCGGCGGAGTAGATAGTACATTTTTAACTAAGGTCGCATTTGATGTATTGGGCGATAAAGCTCTTGCCGTAACCTCCAATTCAGAAACTCTGTCAAATTCTGAATATGATCAATCGATAGATTTGGTAAAAGAAATAGGAATTAAGCAGATTATTATAAACACCAATGAGTTGAACAATAGTGATTTTGCAGCAAACCCCACAAATAGATGTTATTATTGCAAAAAAGAACTTTTTACTCAAATTTGGGCTATCGCTGAAGAAAATGATATCGAATACGTTGCTGACGGGGCTAATGCAGATGACTTAGGAGACTTTCGCCCTGGCCTTACCGCAAGAGATGAACTTTCCGTTCGCAGCCCTTTACAAGAAGCGGAATTAACAAAAGAGGACATTAGAAGTTTGTCTAAACAGCTTGGACTTTCCACTTGGAATAAACCGGCGATGGCTTGTCTTTCTTCACGTTTTCCGTATGGTCAAGAAATTACCAAAGACAGCCTTAATCAAGTGGAGTCTGCTGAGCAAGTACTCAAGGATTTGGGCTTTTCCCAATTGCGGGTGCGACACCACGACACTATAGCAAGGATTGAGGTTCCTAAAATTTATTTTTCTAAGATTTTGGAGGCACATGATCTGATCTACCAGAGATTAGTGGATATTGGTTACACTTATGTCACCTTGGACTTAATGGGCTTTCGAAGCGGTAGTATGAATGAGGCTATCAGAAAATGACAAGTTCCATTTGACCAGCATACAACATAAGAAAATTATTAAAGCTACAGCATTTTATGCTGTAGCTTTAATTTATTGAATTTTCCCTCGGGCACTTACGGCCCAACTATCCGTCATTTTCCCTTTCCTGGCCACATAAACCATATCTGAAAGGTTTATAACTGGACAGGCATGGTTAGGAATGATCTGTAATATTTCACCTAATTGTGGCAACGGACCTTCTGCTTCAGCTTCTATTACACCATGCTCTTCCGATAATCTCGCCAGCTTAAGGTGAGGGTAGCGTGAAATTATCCCAAAACCATTGACCACTTCAGTACCGTGTGCCCCTTTGTCTAACGCTAATGTTTTACTACCCGCGTCTATAATTATTCGTTTTCTATCCTTTGACATTGAAATCACTTGGGAATGTACCTTTAACGCACATTTCTCCGGAGGAACAACACCTAAGCCTACTTGGATTGCATCATAAAAACAATAATTACCTGGTCTTATTTCCGTAACTCCCGGCACTTGTCCAGCTATTTTAGCAGTCGGTGTTGCACCAACTGACACAACATCAATAGTAATCCCATTTTGTCTGAGGAACTCTGCTAAGTTAACAACAGCATTCCCTTCTTGCAGACCGATTTTCCTTACTTCCTCTTGACTTTTTACTCCATACACATGCCCTGCATGAGTCATTAATCCTTTCAGTCTTAGTCTGGAACATTTCCTTACTTTATTTACCAAACTTAGTACATCTTCTTTCTCTATCACTCCACAGCGGCGTAACCCCGAATCAACTTCTATCAAAACTTCCAAATCTACATTATGCAAACTCGCTCTCTCCGCCAACTTTTCAACGTGGATAGGATTATCAACCGTTGTTGAAACAACAGCTTTTTTAGCAATATCAAATAACTTGTTAATTTTTTCTTCTGATATTAACTCATATGCCAGATATAGATCTAAAAAGCCTCCGTCAGCGAAAACTTCCATTTCGCTAATTTTTGATATAGTTAAACCATTTGCACCTTCTTCAATCTGTTTCCTTGCAATTTGTAGCATTTTATGTGCTTTTACATGGGGTCTTAATTTAAGATTACGCATCCTGGCAAACTCAGCCATGTCTCTTATATTGCTATCTAAGGAATCTTCATCCAGCATTAAATATGGAGTTTGTAGATTCATTAACACATCTCTCCTTACGTCAGTTAGGCAGAAAAATTATAGCCAGTAGAAAAGAATAAAAAATACTTGGCAATAAGTTCCCCACATTTATTTTCTTAATATTTAAAATTCCTAAGCCAATGGCTAATATGAGGATGCCACCAGTTGCAGTCATTTCCGAAATTACCATGTCGTTTAAAAATGTCCCTACCCAATTTGCTAATAAGGTTATGCTTCCCTGGTATAGAAATACAGGAATAGCAGAAAAAGCTACTCCCAGGCCCAATGTTGATGCCAGCAATACTGACATTACTCCGTCCAAAATAGATTTAGTAAAAAGAATTCTATAATGCCCTGTCAATCCCGCTTCCAATGCACCCATTATTGCCATTGCACCTACTACGTACATTAAACTTGCTGTTACAAACCCCTTAACGAAATTATTATTTTCTTTTCTTCCTGTTTTCGCAATAGTTTTTTCAAGCATATTCCCAATGTTTTCCAAATGACGTTCTATATGAAGCAGTTCGCCGGTTATACCGCCTAGCACTAAACTTATGATCATTATTAATACATTATTTGTCTCTAATGACATTTGAATACCGACTAAAATTACTCCCAAGCCAATTGCCTGCATCAATGTTTCTTTAATATTATCCGCAACTCTACTGCCAAATAACTTGCCTAACACTGCTCCTGCTACGATTGCTAACGCATTTACTATTGTCCCCCACAACCTCAATGTCCTCCTTGTCGACATTTAATTATCATCACGTTCTATAAAGCAAAATTTGCATCAATTGGGGCTTTATACTCCGTCTGATACTTAGCTAAGCATATCCAGAGCTCAAAATCCTTTATGTCATGTCTTTAACAATCTCTTTAATGGCTGATATGAAAGCAGCTACTTCATCTTTAGTATTAAAAACAGATAAGCTCACTCTTATCGTACCTTCAGGAAACGTTCCTATGGTTTTATGTGCCAATGGGGCGCAATGCAACCCGGGCCTGACGGCCATATCATAGACCGAATCTAAAATAAACGCTATTTCAGACGAGTCACACCCACTGACACTAAACGATACGACCGGAACCGTCTCGACTCCATTAACATGACCGTAAATCTGGATATTATTTATTCCCTTTAGCCCATTTATTAGTTGATAAACTAGATTTTTCTTATAGTTAATTATTTCGCTCAATCCGCGCTCTTCAATATATGATAAGGCAGCCCCTAGCCCGGCAATTCCAACACCGTTTAAGGTGCCGCTCTCTAAATAATCGGGAAATTCAAAGGGCTGTTCTTCCAGCTCGGAATAACTGCCCGTTCCTCCATATTTTAAAGGATTAACAGTTAGACCGTCTGCAACATACAACGCACCTGTTCCTTGGGGTCCCAATAGACTTTTGTGACCAGTTATGGCCAATAAACTAACATTTTGCTTCTGCACATCTATCGGAACTGCACCTGCTGTTTGTGCAGCATCTAATAGAAAGGGAATATCTGCCCCTCTGGCAATCTCCCCAATTTCTTCAATTGGTTGAATTGACCCTGTAACATTGGATGCATGTCCAACAGCGATTAGTTTAGTGTTTTGTTTTATAGCACTTCTGATTTTATCCGGGTCAACCAAACCATTTCTGTTACACGTAATTATTTCTACTTCCACGCCCTGTTTAGCAGCATAATTCAAGGGTCTCAATACAGAATTATGTTCCATTGTAGTGGTTATTACGTGGTCTTGTGTTTCGACACTTCCTAGTATTGCAGTGTTGAGTGCCTCTGTCGCGTTTAAGGTAAACACAATTCGTTCAGAGCTAGGGCTATTTATGAGAGCCGCCAATCTTTGACGGGTCCCCAGCACGACATTTCCAGCCTGTCGCGCTAACTTATGTCCAGACCTACCCGGATTAGCGCTAAAATCATTTAAATAGTTTTCCATGGCTTTAGTTACGCCGCCTGGCTTTGGCCAAGAACTGGCGGCATTATCGAAGTATATCAACAGTATCTCCCCCTTGTTTCTGACAGCATAAAGCTAATCTTGCATCATATGCCCCATTTGTCTAGTTAAGCATATCCAACAGCTTAGCGCCAGTTAGCCCTTTTCATCGTAGACATCCATGTCCCCAGAGGATAGCTTGAATTTCAGTAGGCATGTCCCTCTCTTAATTAAGGTTGTCTATCAGATAAAAAACAAAGCGGGGAAATACCCCCGCTTATTCTAAGTACGGCTCCATTTCAGTGTCAATTGTAACAAATTGTCCATCGTTTGGAAAAGATACCAACCCAGCTTTCCCGAGTTGTTCTGCAACTGCGTGCAAGGAGTTTCTTTTATCTTCAGGTAACTGTGCAACGAAAGCGTTAATTTCTTCGGGTCCGGCTAGAGGAATAAATTTAACACCTCCGTATTTCAAGAATAGGGCATCTTTCAAATTTCCGTCCCCCTTTTTTAAAACTTTTTTATTATAGTCCCACTCTATTAGCAAACTATGCACAGTTAACCAATAAATTCCTTTTTAGATGTTTCACGTGAAACATTTCCACCAAAGTTTCACGTGAAACATCTTCAACCTTCAACAGACAAAATATCAAGAATGCGATTTAACTCATCATCACCATAATAGTCTATAACAATAGCACCTTTATCTTTGCCATATTTTATAAAAACTTTAGTGCTAAATTTATCCTGCAATTTTTCCTCTAGTCCCGCTATTATAGGAGGAATACTATTTGCATCTTTCACGTGTTTCTTGCTGCGATCCTCCAAAACCCGTTTAACCATTTTCTCCGTGTCTCTTACGGAAAGGCCTTTTTCCACAACCCCTCGTGCCAACTCTATTTGTAAATCGCCTTTTTCAATACTAAGGAGCGCTCGTGCATGGCCCATGTAGATTTCACCGCATGCCAGTAGGTCCTGTACATCACATTCTAAGTTAAGCAGTCTTAAAGTATTAGTAATTGCCGGCCTGCTTTTGCCTACACTTTTAGATAGTTCTGCTTGAGTAAGTGAGAATTCCTCTAACAGAGTCTTATAAGCCCAAGCTTCTTCAATAGGGGTCAAGTCTTCTCTTTGGATGTTTTCGATTAAAGCTAATTCCGTAGTTTTACTATCATCTAAATCCTTAATCACCGCGGGGATTGACTCTAACTCAAGAAGCATACAAGCCCGCCATCGTCTTTCACCGGCAATAAGTTGGTAATAATCCTCATTAAGTCTCCGAACTACAATCGGTTGAATGACTCCATGTTCTTCTATGGATTGAGCCAGTTCATGAAGCTTATTCTGAGAAAACTCTCTTCTTGGCTGATACGTATTAGGTTTAATTTTCTTTAATGCTATCTGTTTAATAGTATTAGCATCTCCAAGTTCAGTTTCATCCGAAGGTATATTGGGAATTAGTGCCTGCAATCCTTTCCCTAGGCCCTTTTTATTTGCCATTATCAATCACTTCCTTAGCTAAGTCAAAGTAAACTTCTGCACCTCTTGATTTAGGATCATAGGTAATAATCGGTTTTCCATGACTAGGCGCCTCGCTTAATCTGACATTCCGAGGCACAATAGTACCAAATACCTTCCCCTTAAAATAATTCTTAACCTCATCAACCACCTGAATAGATAAATTTGTACGAGCATCAAACATGGTAAGAACTACTCCCTCTAACTCCAAGTCTGGATTAAGATGTTTTTGGACAAGTTGAATGGTATTAAGTAACTGCCCTAAGCCTTCCAATGCGTAATACTCACATTGTATAGGAATAATGAGGCTATCAGCGGCAGTAAGCGCATTTAAAGTCAAAAGACCTAGAGAAGGAGGGCAGTCTATTAATACATAATCATAGTTGTCTTTTACAAGATGTAATGCTTTTTTTAACTTTAACTCCCTGGAAATTAAAGATACTAATTCAATCTCAGCCCCTGCCAGTTGAATTGTTGCTGGAACTATATCCAATCCTTCAATGTCAGTTCTAACAGTAACGCTGCTAACTGGGATATTATTGATCAATACATCATAAATACAATGATCAATTTCAGTCCGATTAATGCCTAAACCACTGCTTGCATTGCCTTGGGGGTCTATATCAATAAGTAATACCTTCTTCCCCAATGAGGCTAAGCATGCGCCAATATTTACTGCGGTAGTTGTCTTTGCTACACCGCCTTTTTGATTTGCAATTGTCATGATTCTTGCCACAAATAGCACCACCCAGCCTTAATATGTTTCTATACAAAATATTCCACAAGTCTAATCTTGTTCCCTGCACCAAAAATAAAAAAACCGGATAAACCGGTTAAATATATTAGGATTCATATGCAATTATAATAATCTATACCGCAAAACATGATCTATAATGGCCTCTTTTTAGGAATTCCAGCTTTTCTGGGGTATTTTATCGGTGTTTCCTTTATTTTTTTAATAATAAATATATTTCTATTCCCTTGGTTGAGAGGCAAAAAGATATTCATATACTTTATAAATTGTCCGCCGAGAATATCAACAGCATTGGCCCCCTTCAATTCCTTTTCAAAATTAGACCCCTTCATTAAAATACAGTAACCATTAATTGCAGTTAATGGTAGACAGTATTCAACAAGTATGTTTAGTGGTGCAACAGCTCTGGCAGTGACAACAGTGAACCCATTTCTATATTCACTACTTTGCCCAATATCTTCAGCCCTACCCCAAATCGTATTCACTCGTTCTAGTTTTAATGAATCTATTACAGTGTTTAAAAAATCAATCCTTTTTTTAGTCGTTTCTAATAATTTAACTGGCAGTTGTGGTTTAATCACAGCTAAAGGAATACCAGGAAAACCTGCACCAGTACCAACGTCAATGATACTAATAGGATTATTTCCTATGTCCTCAATAATCGGTATTAAGGTCAAAGAATCATAAAAATGCTTAATTGCAATCTCAATATCAGATTCCATAGAAGTAAGATTTACTTTCGCATTCCACTCATCTAATAATTGAGTATAGTTATCAAAGGCCATTATCTGATTGTCATTTAATTTAAATCCTAATCTATGAATATTTTCATTAAGTATCTCCGTAACCTTATTCATTAGAAGATTCCCTTCTAATTCGTTCAAGGTGGATAAGTAAAACATTAATATCAGCCGGATTAACACCCGAAATTCGAGATGCTTGTCCAATGGAGACAGGCATAACTTCATTTAACTTTTGTTGAGCTTCTTTTCTTAAACCATTTATTTTCGAGTAATCCATATAATCCGGCATCTTTCGATGCTCAGTCTTTTTAAACCGGTTTACCTGATCCTCTTGTTTTCTAATGTAACCTTCATATTTAATTAAAACTTCAACCTGACCCTTAACTTCATCACTTAAATTTTTTGAAGAAGGAAAAATCATATCCACTAATTCATAACTAAGCTCAGGTCGGCGAATAACTCCACCCAAAGTATGCACTTTTTTTAAAGCACTACTTTTTTTACTTAACAAATAATCCTGTAAATCATTATTTCCTGGAGTAACCTTATACTTACTTAATCTTTCCAGTTCTTCTTCAATAAGCTTTCGTTTAATTTCAAATTGCTGCCACCGAAAATCATCAACTAAACCAATTTCCCTTCCCTTTTGGGTAAGCCTTAAATCGGCATTATCCTGCCTTAACAGTAAACGATACTCCGCTCGTGATGTAAGCATACGATAAGGTTCGTTGGTGCCCTTTGTAACCAAATCATCAACCAATACACCAATATATGCATCTGATCTAGTTAAAATAAATGGTTGTTTCCCCTTAACTTTTAAAGCCGCATTAATTCCTGCTACAATACCTTGAGCAGCGGCCTCTTCATAGCCAGAGGTCCCATTAATTTGTCCGGCAGTAAATAGTCCACTAATATGCTTACTTTCTAAGGTAAGCTTTAATTGCGTTGGTTTAACATAATCATATTCAATTGCATAACCCGGACGCATAACTTCAACTTTTTCAAAGCCGGGGATAGTGCGTAACATTTCTGTTTGAACGTCTTCAGGCAAGCTGGTGGACATGCCCTGAACATACATCTCGTAAGTAAAAAGTCCTTCAGGTTCAACAAATATCTGATGACTAGGCTTATCCGCAAATCGAACGATTTTATCCTCAATGGATGGACAATATCTCGGCCCGATTCCTTCAATTATGCCGCTATATAACGGAGATCTATGTAAGTTATTCCGAATAACTTGATGGGTTTGCTCATTAGTATAAGTTAACCAACAGGGAATATGCGGCCTGACACTTTCCTTAGTTAGAAATGAAAAGTTTAAAAAATCTTCATCTCCGGGTTGCTTCTCCATCAGAGAAAAATCCAATGACCTTCTATCTACCCTCGCCGGAGTTCCTGTTTTAAACCTACCCATTTCTACACCAATATCACGCAGACTATAGTACAGTCCTTTAGAGGGAAACTGACCATTAGGGCCACTTTCAAATTGTGTATCACCAATTATAATTTTACCTCGTAAGTAAGTACCCGTAGTAACAACTACCGCTGACGAATAAAAAATCGCGCCCGTATGTGTTTTAACCCCTACCACAACACCATTGATATCTGTTAGTATTTGCTCCACCATTGCCTGCTTAACATCCAAGTCAGCCTGTTTCTCTAAAGTTAAAGTCATTTCTTGTTGATAAAGTTGCTTATCTGCTTGCGCCCTCAATGCGTGGACTGCTGGGCCCTTTCCAGTATTAAGCATCCTTATTTGAATAAAGGTTTTATCGGTGTTAATACCAATTTGTCCCCCTAAAGCGTCAACTTCCCTTACCAAGTGTCCCTTGGCCGGACCGCCTACAGCGGGATTACACGGCATTAGTGCAACATTATCCAAGCTAATAGTTAGTAATAAAGTTTTACATTTTAACCGGGAAGCCGCGAGAGCCGCCTCACATCCAGCATGCCCGGCACCAACAACAATAACATCATATTTGCCCGCAGTATATTCCATGCTTTAACCTCACTTACCAATACAAAATTCACTAAAAATAGTGTCTAAAATATCTTCAGTAACAGTTTCTCCCGTAATTTCCCCAAAACTATCTAATGCATTTCTAATATCAATCACTACCAAATCTACAGGTATATTTTGTTCTACACCACTCAATGCATCTTTTACATAATTAAGGGTTCTCTCTAACGCATCTAAATGCCTAGTTCTGGTAACAATATCACTCTCGTGGTTCTTCATTGCGCCACCAAATACCATTTCTTTAATAACCTGGGAAAGTTCATCCAAGCCCCACATTTCCTTCGCAGAAATATCAATAATTTTATAACGGGGCAATAGGTCTAACACATCATCTTTAGATATATGCTTTATGTCTACATCAGATTTATTAAGAAGTACAATAGTGTTTTCCTTCTTCAAATGGCCCAATATAGCTCTATCATCATCAGTAATTTTGCAGGTGGCATCCAACATAAATAAGACAAGATCAGCCTTTACTAAGGATTCTTTAGCAATATTGACACCTATTCTTTCTACTTTATCGCTTGTTTCCCTAATGCCGGCAGTATCAACAATCTTTAAAGGAATGCCTTCTAAGTTAATAATTTCTTCGATAATATCTCTAGTAGTTCCAGGAACGTCAGTTACAATAGCACGGTCTTCTTCGAGCAATGCATTTAACAAGCTGGATTTCCCTACATTCGGCCTCCCTATAATCACTGTTTTTAAACCATCTTTTAATACTCTACCTTGCTTTCCCTTATTAATCATTTTGGATACCTTTTTAGAAATTTTATTTAAGCTATCCCGTGTTTTAGGATAATCAATATCCCCAACATCCTCAGGAAAATCAATACTTGCTTCCATTTGGGCCATAATTTCTACTAAATTATGTTTTATATCCTGTAGCCTCAGAGACAACCTACCATGTAATTGATTAATGGCTATATTAGCAGCAGTCTCCGTCTTTGCCCTAATAATATCTATAACCGCTTCAGCTTGTACAAGGTCAAGTCGCCCATTTAAAAAAGCTCTTTTTGTGAATTCGCCAGGTTCAGCCAATCGTGCACCAAGACTTAAAGTTATTTGTATAATTTTTTCTACTACTTGAGGCCCACCATGACAATTAATTTCAACAACATCTTCACCTGTATAACTTTTTGGTCCTCTCATTATAGACATTAAAACTTCATCAATAATAACTTGATTTATAGGGTTTACTACATTCCCCAATCTGAAAGAAAAAGACCTAATATCTTGAACCTTAACTTCACTCTTAGCCACAAACATACTAGCTGCAATATCTAAGGCCTCTTCACCGCTTAATCTAATTATTCCAATACTACCCTCTCCAATGGGAGTAGCAATAGCAACTATAGTATTTTCTGACATAAAAACTCACTCCCATAACCTTTTATCATTATCATGCACAAAACCCAGTAATGTATTGTCCATTACTGGGTCAAATGTTTAACAATTTTCGGGGCTAATAACTACTTTCCTAAATGGTTCATCACCTTCGCTATAGGTGTTGACACCATCTTCTTCCTGCAATGCTGTATGAATAATTCTTCTTTCATGCGGATTCATCGGTTCAAGGACAACCTTTGTCCGCGACTGTTTAGCTTTATCAGATAATCTTTTGGCAAGTTTATTCAACGTTTCCTCTCTTCTCTTTCTATAACCCTCTACGTCTAGAATAAACTTAACTCTATCTTCTATTTTTCTATTGACAGTTAGATTTGTTAGATATTGCATTGCGTCCAGCGTCTCACCTCTACGGCCGATCAAAATTCCTAAACCATCGCCAGTAAAGGAAAGGTGCGTATAATTATCTACAACAGTACTTTCTATTTCAACCTTAATACCCATATTGTCACAGATTGAGAATAAAAATTCTTTTGCTATTTTAACAGGGTCTACAAGTTCACTAACCTTCACCTTTGCCATTTTATTGCCAATTAGTCCAAATAATCCTTTTTGTGGTTCATCGATAACTTCAATATCTGCCTGTTCCTTAGCTATATTTAATTCAACTAGCGCCTGTTCAATAGCTTCTTCAACAGTCTTTGCGGTAATTTCTACACTTTTCATTTAGCCTTAGCCTCCTCAATAGCAATCGTAGGCTTTTTATTTATATAAATTTGCTGCACTGCGCCTACAATACTAAACATAACCCAATAGAGAGCCAACCCTGCTGGAAAACTATGACTGATCCAAGCTATAAAAAGCGGCATTACATATAACATCATCTTCTGAGTTTGATCATTACCTGTAGTTGTTACTTTCTGTTGTGCGAATGTAGCTATTCCAACAATTATTGGCAAGATATACGGATCAGGTTGACCTAAATTACTTATCCATAGAAAGTTGGCATGAGTTAAATCAACATAACTTGGATGGTTTACTGGATCAAAAAAACTTCGTAATGATTGAAATAATGCAAGTAAAATAGGCATTTGAATTAACAATGGCCAACATCCCGAAAAAGGATTTGCCCCATGTTTAGAATATAACTCCATCATCTCTTTCTGAGATTTTTGAGCGTCATTCTTATGTTTCTTTTGAACCTCTTTTATCTTAGGTTGTAATTCCTGCATTTTACGCATAGAAACCATCTGTTTTTGTGTAAGTGGATATAAAATAATTTTAATTAAAATGGTAAATATAATGATTGCTAAACCATAATTCGGTATCCCAATCTTTTCTGTAAATATGTAAAGAAATTGAATTGACTGCGAAATAAAATCAACTAGGCTTTGCCACAAAGTTCACCCTGCCCAAACCAACCGGTTTATAGCAGGTTCACCTCCCTTTATAATTTTTAGGAACAGGGTCGAAACCACCCTTGTTCCATGGATGACACCTGACTATTCTTTTAACTGACAAGTAAAAGCCTCTCCAAAAACCATAACGTTTTAAAGCAGTTATGGTATAATCAGAACAAGTAGGATAAAAACGACAATGACTCCTTGTCATCTTAGAAATAGTATTTTGATATATTCTAATTAAAACAATCAACACTTTTGTCAAATTACTCACCAAAATCTGTTTTTAATAATCCAACTCGTTCTATTAACTTTAACACCTTTACTTCTATCAATTCGTAGCTAATTCCTTTTATTTTCTGCCGAGCAATGAAAATAATATCATAACCAGGCTTAATCCTTGAAATATTGTCTCTACAGACTTCCCTTAACCTTCTTTTCACAAAATTACGCCCAACAGCATTGCCTATTTTTTTAGACACTGAAAATCCTACTCGCGTTACTCCTAATTTGTTAGGTAGAAAATATAAAACCAATGTGTCATTAGCTTTAGACTTACCACGTCTATAAATTTTTCTAAAATCTTTTCTATCCCTCAATCTATTGTAACTAGTTAACACATTTATTCACCTTTCAAATTACCTTAACTTTATATTATTAACAAATAAAGTTAGTAATAAACGTTTTGCTCTAAAAAAGTTATAAGGCCACCATTATGCGGCCTTATGCTGATAAGATCTTTCTTCCTTTTCTACGACGAGCGCTCACTATTTTGCGACCAGATTTATTACTCATTCTGCTTCTAAAACCATGAACTCTTTGATGCTTGCGTCTTTTAGGTTTATAGGTACGTTTCATCAGAGATACCCCCTTATTTAATCCATAACTACAACGATTATAAAGAAAACAGGACGCTATGTCAAGATTTTGTGGATATATAATACTAAAGTAAATACTTATCCACAAATTTCACACTTCTTTAACCAATTCTTGTTGATATTGTGGATAATTTTTGCTATCATAGAAATGCAAAATTCAATAATTAGCACTGCCTTCTAATTGTCTCATTATTTTTCCACACACAATTCTCGCTCATATCCCTGTGGGAAACTTTTTATTTATACTATTTCCCATTTTTATCCTTTGCAATAAATGCTTTTCTTATCCACTATCTATTTTTCTTTCTATTAAATTATTTATCCACAACATAATTTTATATCTGTGAATACTTTATGTAAACTTAGGGGGATACCTATGTCGCCATTAAACACTACAAGTCTCTGGAATCAGGCACTAGAGATATTGGAAACTGAACTTAGCAAGCCCAGTTTTGAAACTTGGCTCAAAAACACCGAACTAATCGCAATAAAAAAGAACAAAGCATACATATCAGTACCAAATGAATTTGCAAAAGATTGGTTAGAATCCCGTTATCATCATTTAATTAAAGGTACCTTAGAGCTAATTCTTAAAGAAGACATGTTACTAACCTTCATATTACCTAATGAAAAATCTTCAATAACTATTAAAGAAGAAAAGAATAACAATAACAATAAACATGATAACTATCCTTTACCAGTTCACTTGAATCCCAAATATACTTTTGATTCATTTGTTATTGGTAATAGTAATAGGTTTGCTCATGCAGCTTCACTTGCTGTAGCTGAAGCTCCTGCTAAAGCTTACAATCCTCTTTTTATATATGGAGGTGTAGGCCTTGGAAAAACTCATTTAATGCATGCAATCGGTCATTATGTACTTTCTAATTTTCCAAATCATAAAGTGGAGTACTTCTCATCAGAAAAGTTTACTAATGAACTCATTAATGCAATTCGTGACGACAAAACAGTACAATTTAGAAATAAATATAGAAATATCGATGTTCTCCTTATAGATGATATTCAATTTTTAGAAAAAAAAGAAAGAACCCAGGAAGAATTTTTTCATACATTTAATGCTTTACATGAAGCTAACAAACAAATCATAATTTCTAGTGACAGACCCCCTAAAGATATTTCTACTTTAGAAGATAGATTACGTTCCCGTTTTGAGTGGGGTTTAATCACTGATATGCAACCTCCAGATTTTGAGACAAGAATTGCTATACTTCGAAAGAAAGCAAGTATGGAATCTGTCGATTTACCTAATGAAGTTATGGTATTTATAGCTAATAAAATTCAATCAAATATTAGAGAGTTAGAGGGTGCCTTAATTAGAGTTTCAGCATATGCCTCACTGACCAATAATGAAATGAATCCAGAATTAGCTGCGGAAGTTTTGAAAGATATTGTTCAATCAGCAGAACCAAAGCCAATTACTATAGAATTAATACAAAAAGTAGTCTCTAATCATTTTGGTTTAAAAGTTGAAGAATTTAAATCTAAAAAACGCACAAGATCAATAGCATATCCAAGACAAATAGCCATGTACATTTCTAGAGAATTAACGGATTCTTCACTTCCACGCATTGGAGAAAAGTTTGGTGGGCGAGACCACACTACGGTAATTCATGCACATGATAAAATAGCAAAAGAAATAATTACTAACCATAGTTCAATTGAATTAGTAAATGAACTTATAAATAAAGTTAAAAGTGACCAATGAAAACTATCCCATTAGAGACTGTAATATGTGGATAACAAACTAGGCTTATTAACATTTAGGTAACAGGCTTTCTATTTATCTAATAGACGATTATCAGATTTATCCACATATTCACACACACTACTACTACTATTACTAAATATATAAGAAGAAGAATAGGGGGATTTACTGATGAAAATTATATGTAACAAAAGCGATTTGGTTTACGGAGTCCAAACAGTACAAAGAGCAGTTTCCACCAAAAATACCATGCCTATCTTAGACGGAATTTTAATAGAAGCAAATGATAATAAAATTGTTTTTAAAGCCACTAACTTAGAAATTGGTATAATTTGCAGTACAAATGCCAAAACAATAGAAACTGGTAGTATAGTGCTTCCTTCAAGATATTTTGGAGAACTAGTTAAAAAATTGCCTGATATACCTATACATATCGAAACAAATGAGAACTATAGTACTAATATTACTTATGGAGAATCCTCAACATCTATTAATGGCTATAATCCGGAAGAGTTTCCCGTACTACCCCATATTTCAAGTAATAAACTGATAAAAATACCAGGTGATTTATTCAAAAATATGGTTAAGCAAGTTGTAATCGCTATTTCAAGAGATGAAGCTAGACCAATTTTTACAGGTATTTTAACAGATATTGGTAGTAATGGTGTTAAGCTAATTGGAACAGACACTCATCGTTTAGCGTATAGGAGTAATACCATACAAACAAAACTTGAAATGAAAGAAATAATACCAGGAAAAACATTAGCTGAAGTAAGTAAACTAATAGATAATGAAGAACCAGTATCCATATCATTTGATAAAAATCAAGTATTATTTCAAACAGAAAATATTTCTATCATTTCTAGAATAATAAATGGTCAATTTCCTGATTATAATCAAGTTATTCCTAGCAACTATTCGACTAATGTCAGAATCGATACTAAAGCTTTTCTTCAAGCAATAGAAAGAGCTTCACTGTTAGTAAGAGAAAACAGTCAAGATAAAGCTAATGTGATTAAATTATCGATTTCAGGGGAACATCTAACAATAAATTCAAATGCCCCTGATGTAGGAAGACTACATGAAAAAATACCTGCTTTTATTGAAGGTGAAGACATAATAATTTCCTTTAACTCTCGTTATTTATTAGATGTATTGAAAGTAATAGATGAAGAAGAGATTTATCTTCAATTAACAGGATCTTTAAGTCCTGGCATCATAAAACCGGTCAATCAAGATAATTTTCTTTATCTAATTCTACCAATAAGAACTGTTTAGGAGAGAAGAAATATGGAAAAAATTGTTATTAATACTGAACACATCAGACTTGACCAATTTTTAAAATGGGCTGGAATCACTTCCACTGGTGGTGAAGCTAAACTATTAATTAATCAAGGATTAATTAATGTCAATGGAGAAGTAACATTAGAAAGAAGTAAAAAAATTATTTCTGGAGATATTATTAAAATTAAAGATGGTTTAACATATATAATATCTTCCTCTTCATAGCTTTGGGGAGTGAAATTTTTGAAAATTACCGAATTACAGCTTAATAATTTTAGAAACTTAAAGAATTTTAATAGTATCATATGGGATAATAAAATAAATATTTTGATAGGTAAAAACGCCCAAGGAAAAAGTAATCTTCTAGAAGCAGTTTATTATTTAAGCAACGGCAAGTCCTTCCGTACAAATATTGATTCGGACTTAATTAATTTAAACGATCAAAATAGCTTAGTTAAAGCATCAATTAAAAATAAACAATTTCAATTTAAATTAGAATGCCGACTATCAAATACTTATAACAAAGAATTCTTTTTAAACGGTTCTAAAGCTTTAAAAACAATAGATGCAACTCAGTATTTTGCAACCGTAATGTTTTCACCTGAAGACTTAATGTTAGTAAAAGGAGGACCAAGTGAAAGAAGGAAGTTTCTAGATGAAGAAATTTCCCAAATAAGTCCTAGTTATGCAAATCGTTTAAAAGATTTTAAAAAGGTTCTTCTACAAAGAAACAATTGTCTCAAAAACAATATTTTTGATGATAAACTAGAGGTATGGACAGAACAATTGGTCCAGATTGGAAGCCATATATTATATAAAAGAATAGAAGTTACGGAAAAATTAAAGCCCTTATCAAGATTAATTAATAGAAAACTAACACAGGGAAAAGAAAATCTAGAAATAGATTATTTATCCACTATTCAAAATATAGATAAAAGGAAGTCTGTTGAAGATATTAAAATTGAATTTTATAAGCAATTATCATTAAAAAGTAAAGAAGAAAAAATAAAAAGAATAACATCGTTGGGGCCACAAAGGGATGACTTATCCTTAAAAATAAATGGAATGGATGTAAGATCATTTGGTTCCCAAGGTCAACAACGAACAGCATCTCTGGCATTAAAATTAGCAGAAATAGAATTTATAAAAAGTGAAATTGGTGAATACCCAGTCTTATTACTTGATGATGTTTTTTCTGAATTGGACAATGATAGAAAAAGGTTTCTGTTAGAGACTGTGGCAGATAAAATTCAAACCTTTATTACAGGTACTGAGCTTACTGGATTAAATAATAAATTAATTAAAAGTGCAAAAATTTTTTCTGTTGAAAATGGAATAATAAATGTATATTAGGAGGATGTTAATGTATTTGCATATTGGAGGAGATGTATTAATACCAGTAAGAGACATAGTAGCTGTTATTGACTATGACAACGTAGATAAATCACAAATTACAGATGAATTCATAAAACTTGTAGATATGGAAGGACTAATAGAACAGACTGATGATGAAAAAGATCCTAAATCATTCATAATAACCAATAAAAAAGTATATTTATCGTCTATATCGTCAACAACATTACACAAAAGATCCAATAGTAACAAATTCCATGCAAAATAATTAACAACCGTGGGAGATACGGTTGTTAATTATTTTTGAGAGATAAAAATTAATTGTACGAACGTATGTTTTATGTTATAATATACCATTGAGTTTAAATATTTTATGGAGGTAAAAAAATGACCGAGGATATCAACCAAATAAACCAAGAATACAATGCTAATCAAATTCAAGTTTTAGAAGGCTTGGAGGCAGTTAGAAAAAGACCTGGTATGTATATAGGTAGTACTAGTATTAGAGGTCTTCATCACTTGGTTTATGAAATAGTGGACAATAGCATAGATGAAGCTCTAGCTGGATATTGTAACAAAATTATAACAACTATCCATAAAGATAACTCTGTTACAGTCAGAGACAACGGAAGAGGAATCCCAGTAGACATACATAAAAAAACTGGAAAACCAGCAGTAGAAATTGCGTTAACTATGCTGCATGCTGGAGGAAAATTTGGCGGAGACGGTTATAAGGTAGCAGGCGGATTACACGGTGTAGGTATGTCGGTAGTAAATGCTTTGTCAGAGTGGTTAGAGGTAAAAGTAAAAAGAGATGGACAAGTATATAATCAAATGTTTGCAAGAGGTAAAGTAAAATCAGCTTTAAAGGTTATAGATAAAGCTCAAGGAACGGGTACGGAAATATCTTTTAAACCCGATGAAAAAATTTTTGATACTTTAGATTTTAATTTTGATACACTGGCAAATAGATTACGCGAGTTATCATTTTTAAATAAAGGTGTTAGTATTACCTTAACAGATGAAAGAGAAGTTGATAAAAGTAAAACATTTATACACAATGGTGGAATTGTAGATTTTATTAAATATTTACATAAAAATAAGGACCCAATACACCCTAAACCAATTTATGTTGAAGAAGAAAAAGATGATATTCAGATAGAAATAGCATTACAATATCATGATGGCTACACTGACAATATTTTTTCCTTTGCAAACAATATTAATACGCAAGAAGGGGGAACTCATGAAGTAGGGTTCAAAACTGCTTTAACAAGAGTAGTAAATGATTATGCTCGAAAACATAAAATTTTAAAAGAAAATAACAGTAATCTAACTGGCGAAGACATTAGAGAAGGTTTAACAGCTATTGTGAGTGTAAAGGTTAAAGATCCTCAATTTGAAGGGCAGACTAAAACTAAATTAGGAAATAGTGAAGTTCGTGGTACTGTAGAGGCATTCTTTGGGGAACATCTGGGTTCGTATTTAGAAGAAAATCCTTCAGTGGCAAAAAAAATAATGGATAAATCAATATATGCGGCCAGGGCTAGAGAAGCAGCTAAAAAAGCAAGAGAATTGACTAGAAGAAAAAGTGCTTTAGAAATATCGGCTTTACCAGGGAAATTAGCGGATTGTTCTATTAAAGATGCCTCCTTATCCGAAATTTATTTAGTTGAGGGTGACTCTGCAGGTGGTTCAGCAAAGCAGGGAAGGGATAGGAGATTCCAAGCAATTCTTCCTTTAAAAGGTAAAATACTAAATGTTGAAAAAGCAAGGTTAGATAAGATTTTAAATAACGAAGAAATTCGTTCTATGATTACTGCTTTAGGAACAGGCATATCAGATGATTTTAATATTGAAAAAGCTCGTTATCACAAAGTAATTATTATGACAGATGCAGACGTAGATGGCGCTCATATTAGAACATTGTTGTTGACTTTTTTCTATCGTTACATGAAACCTCTAATAGAAATAGGTTACGTTTATATTGCTCAGCCGCCATTATATAAAGTAAAGAAAGGAAAGTCTGAACAATATTTTTATAGTGATAATGAGTTGGACATACATTTAAAGACGATTAAGGGTCAGAATTACAATATTCAAAGATATAAAGGCCTAGGCGAAATGAATCCTATTCAGTTATGGGATACAACAATGAGCCCGGAGTCAAGGACTATTTTAAGAGTTGATTTAGAGGATGCCGTCAAAGCGGATGAAATATTTACAATTCTTATGGGAGATAAAGTTGAACCGAGGCGCGAATTTATTGAAGAAAACGCAAAAAAAGTACGGAACCTCGATGTCTAACTTAGGAGGTAACTAATTGTGAGTGAGTTTACAGAAGGAAAAATATTACCAATCAATATTGAAGATGAAATGCAAAAATCATATATTGATTATGCAATGAGTGTCATAGTTGGTAGGGCATTACCTGATGTTAGGGATGGACTAAAACCTGTGCATAGACGCATTCTGTATGCAATGTATGAATCAGGAATGACCAGCGATAAGTCTCACAAAAAGTCAGCAAGAGTCGTTGGTGACGTAATGGCACGTTACCACCCCCATGGAGATTCAGCAATTTATGATACCTTAGTTAGAATGGCCCAAGACTTTTCTTATAGGTACCAGTTAATAGACGGTCACGGTAACTTTGGATCGGTCGATGGCGATTCTGCAGCGGCAATGCGTTATACGGAAGCAAGAATGTCAAAAATTGCTCAAGAATTATTAAAAGATATAGATAAAGATACTGTTAACTTTATTCCAAATTATGATGAAACAATGGAGGAGCCAGAAGTACTGCCTTCAAAATTTCCAAATTTATTAGTAAATGGTTCTTCAGGTATTGCAGTTGGTATGTCTACTAATATTCCACCTCATAATTTAGGAGAAATAATAAATGGTTTAATAACTTTAATAGATAACTCAAATGTGACAATAGATGATCTGATGATGTCCATTAAAGGGCCTGATTTTCCGACTGCAGGAATAATTATGGGTAAAAGTGGTATTGAAAAAGCATATAGAACGGGCCGTGGAATAATTAAAGTAAGAGCTAAAAATCAAATAGAAACAATGAATAATGGTAAAGTACGTATTGTCGTTAACGAACTGCCTTATCAAGTAAATAAAGCACGACTGGTAGAAAAAATAGCACATTTAGTAAGAGATAAAAAAATCGAAGGTATAACTGACTTGCGTGATGAATCAGATCGCACGGGTATGAGGATGATTATTGAATTAAGGAAAGACGCTAATCCACATGTTATGCTTAACCAGTTATATAAACATACCCAAATGCAAGAAACATTCGGGATTATTATGCTGGCTCTGGTTGATGGCCAACCTAAAGTTTTAAATTTATATGAGATATTAGCACATTATTTAGAACATCAAAAAGAGGTTATTGTTAGGAGAACTAAATATTTATTAGCAAAAGCAGAAGCTAGGGCACATATTGTAGAGGGATTAAGAATTGCTTTAAATAATCTCGATGAAATAATAAAGACTATCAAGGCATCAGAAAATCCTCAGATAGCAAAGGAAGCTTTGATTAGTAAATTTAAGCTTTCGGAAAAACAGTCCCAGGCTATTTTGGATATGAAGTTACAAAGATTGACTGGTCTAGAAAGAGATAAAATAGAACAAGAATTTAAAGATTTGATTAAACGAATTGAGCACTATAAAGAAATACTAGGCAATGAACAAATTATTTTAAACATAATAAAAGAAGAACTTCAGGAAATAAATGAAAAATACTCGGATGCAAGGCGTACACAAATTGCTCAAGAAGAAGATTCAATTGACGTTGAGGATTTAATTGCAGAAGAAGATATAGTTATTACCATTACGCACAAAGGGTACATAAAAAGATTACCAACAACGACATATAGAAGCCAAAAGCGTGGCGGAAGAGGTATCACTGGGATTTCAACCAAGGGTGAAGATTTTGTAGAACATCTATTTATTACTACCACACATCATTTTCTTTTGTTTTTTACCAATAAAGGTAAGGTATATCGTTTAAAAGGGCATGAAATTCCAGAAGCTAGTAGACAGGCTAAAGGTAGTGCACTGGTAAATCTCTTATATCTGGACAAAAATGAGTGGGTAACGGCTGTAATCCCAATCAGACAATTTGACAGTGATGATAATTATTTATTCATGGCTACTAAACATGGTAAGGTTAAGAAGACCTTACTTAGAGAATATGATACGTCCCGAAGAGATGGATTAATTGCACTAAATTTAATAGAAGATGATGAGTTAATTGGAGTCAAATTGACTAACGATAATCAGGACATAATATTGGGAACCAGTGAAGGAATGGCTATTCGTTTCCATGAGAGCAAAGTTAGAGCTACCGGTAGGGCTACCCAGGGCGTAAAAGGAATATTGCTTTCACCAAATGATTACGTTGTTGCAATGGATATTATAAAAGATGATGTTAAAATAATGATAATTACGGAAAAAGGCTTTGGGAAAAGGACAGAGGCCAAAGAATACAGATCTCAGGAACGAGCTGGAAGAGGGGTCTTTGCTTATCGTAAAACTGATAGAACGGGTAAACTTGCTGCATTAAAAGTAGTTTCAGAAGGGGAAGAACTAGTGATGATAAATAGCAACGGTGTAGTTATTCGTATTGCAGCAGACGATATATCAATATTAGGGAGAACTACTCAAGGCGTAACCTTAATGAAATTAAAAGGAGAAAACCATATAGTATCTGTTGGTAAGGTTATTGCGAAAGAACCAGAAGAAAGTTAAATATGGGTAATTAGAAATCATATATTTAGCTGCATCTTTAACCCGATGAAAGCCATTAATGCAGGTAGAAATTACTGTGTTAATTGTGAATAAGCTGTAATTCATATATTTATGAAGATAACAAGCTTTCCTTTTGGGCCACCTTATTTGGGCCACCTTAAGGGAAGCTTGTTATAAAAAAATTAATAATATAGAATTATTTTGTTGCATTTTGTAAAATATTTTAATACAAGGGTGAAAAAACCATTATTTAAGGTTGTTGTATGAATTTATAAAATATAGTACAATAGTTAAGCAATTGAAAAGGATTCTTATTATGATTTTACATTAGGAGGAATTAATATGTCAGAGAAAGGTACTATAAAAGTTAAAACAGGTTTAGCAGAAATGCTTAAAGGTGGAGTAATTATGGATGTAACTACTCCTGAGCAGGCGAAAATTGCTGAGGAGGCGGGTGCATGTGCTGTAATGGCTTTGGAAAGAGTGCCTGCTGATATTCGCGCTGCCGGTGGAGTAGCTCGCATGGCTGATCCTACTATTGTTAAACGCATTATGGAGACTGTAACAATTCCGGTTATGGCTAAAGCTCGTATTGGTCACTTTGTTGAGGCACGGATATTAGAAGAGTTAGGCGCGGATTATATAGATGAAAGTGAAGTACTAACCCCTGCTGATGAGGATTACCACATTGATAAGAAGGATTTTAAAGTTCCTTTTGTTTGTGGGGCTCGTAATTTAGGGGAAGCTCTGAGAAGAATTGGTGAAGGAGCAGCAATGATAAGAACAAAAGGCGAACCGGGAACCGGTAATATAGTTGAAGCTGTAAGACATATGCGTAAGGTAATGTCAGAAATTAGAAAAATACAGAATATGCCAAAAGATGAACTAATGACGGCAGCTAAAGAAATGCAAGCACCATACGAATTGGTACTGCAAGTTAAAGAATTAGGAAAGCTTCCGGTAGTCAATTTTGCCGCAGGTGGAATAGCAACTCCGGCAGATGCTGCGCTTATGATGCAGTTAGGGTCGGATGGTGTTTTTGTAGGATCGGGAATTTTTAAATCAAATAATCCGGCGGTTCGAGCAAAAGCCATTGTTGCTGCTGTTACTCATTATAATGAACCCAAAATATTAGCAGAGATATCGACTGATTTAGGTGAAGCTATGCCTGGCCTTGAGATATCTTCTATTGAACCTCATGAAAGAATGCAAGAGAGAGGTTGGTAGAAAGGAAGTAGCAAATGAAAGTAGGAATATTAGCATTACAAGGTGCATTTAGAGAACATAAAAAAGCTATTGAAAATTTGGGACATACTGCATTGGAAATAAGATTACCAGAACATCTAGAAGGAATAGACGGTTTAATTATTCCGGGTGGAGAGAGTACTACTATTGGAAAATTAATGGTAGAGTATTCACTATTAGAACCCATTAGAGAATTGGGACAACAAGGAAAGCCTATTATGGGTACTTGTGCAGGTGCGGTACTTTTAGCAAAAAATATTGATGGTTCTGATCAACCTCGATTAGGTTTAATGGATATAGCAGTAATAAGAAATGGGTTTGGAAGACAAGTAGATAGTTTTGAAGAAGATTTAGAAATAGATGCTCTTGGAGACCAACCTTTTAAAGCTGTCTTTATTCGTGCACCATATATAACTGATGTTTCACCTCAGGTCGGGATTTTAAGTAAAATAGATGATACAAGAATTGTTTTAGTAAGACAAGGTTCATTTTTGGCTTGTGCTTTTCATCCGGAATTAACAGATGATAGTAGGATTCACCAATACTTTTTTAATATGATTGAAGAAATTAAAAATAAATTTTAATAAGACCATAATAAAAACTACAGGTGTAACGCTTGTAGTTTTTTGCACCCTGACATTGGAATAATAAAAAATTAAGCAAAATAAGTATCAAATTCTTTATCTGGGAAATCATGTTACTAAGCTTATCGGATAAAACAAAACTCACACTTAACTATCGGTTAAAATTGGATTTTGGAGGTTATATAGTGATAGACAAAAATACCAGCAGAAAAATACTACTCCAATACCAATTGAAATCTGGTGCTTTTCCCGCTTCTCCAAATTTTAAACATTATGGGTATTGCTGGATGAGAGATAGTGCTTTTATTGCATATGCGTTGATTTTAGCTGGGGAACAAACGGCAGCGGAAAGGTATTTTAGATGGGTTACCGGAGTTATTTTAAAGTACCAAGATAAGGTGTTTAAGGGAATAATAAAGGCAAACCAAGGTATTAAGCTTCACCCGGACGAATTACTGCATACTCGCTACAAATTAGATGGGGAAGAGGGAACTGAACCATGGGGTAACTTTCAACTGGATGGATATGGTGCCTATCTATGGGTATTAGGATACTATTCTAAACATTGTTTAAATAATAATGCTTTATTAGAAGATAGTAAGTGGTCCATACAAGTTGTTGTCGAATACATAATTAGATTTTGGCATACAGGATGTCTTGATTGTTGGGAAGAAACTCAGGGAGTTCATGCTGCTACTCTGGCAACTATCTATGCCGGTCTAAAAGAAAGCTCTCCTTATATGAGTGGAATTCAAGAAAGACATGCAATGTTAATTATAGACGCAATTAAAGAAAAACTGGAGAATGATTACGTTGCAAACGATCACTTCATAGCCAATTTGAGTGAAAAAAAACTGGACGCGAGCTTGATATGGATGGCGGTCCCTTTTGAAGTTATTTCTCTAAATAATAGGTATATGAAAAATACGGTAGAAGAAATAGAAAAGCAATTATTATCTGATGGCGGGGTAAAACGCTATTCTCATGATAATTATTATGGCGGAGGTTCTTGGCTGCCTCTGACTGCATGGCTTGGATGGTATTATGTCAGAAAAGGCGATAAGAAAAAAGCTAAGCATTATTTAGAATGGGTTGAAAGTAAGGCAGAAAATGGAGAACTAGCGGAACAAGTAACAGATATAAATTCAGAGGAATATGTTGAATGGCGTAATAAGTGGGGAGAAATAGCTAAACCTCTATTATGGTCCCACGCGATGCACTTTATATTAAGACATGAGTATGAGGGTATCGAGAATAAATCAGTTTGAAATAAAAAATTTCACGAAAAAAAATTTAATACTTGAATTTTTACTTTAGCTAGGGTATGATAATTACTAATTTAATTGTATATAATAAATGCAAACGCAATGAAGGGGAAAAGTAATTATATTGTCAGTTTAAGAGAGTTGGTGGATGCTGCGAACCAATCTGGCAAATAATGAATTCCGCCCTGGAGTGGTAGGCGAAATTTTCATATAAGCCTTTCCGGTCATGGCCGTTAAACATGCAAAGAGGATTATTGTTATTATCAATCAGGGTGGTACCGCGGGAAAACTCTCGTCCCTCCATATAATATGGATGGCGAGAGTTTTGTTTATTTTTAAAGTAATTTGTCAAAATTAATAAAGCAAAGAGGAGGAAAAAGATATATTAGAAAGTCTGAATTTTTATAAATACGGATGTGGAGTAGAAAATTGCAAGTTAGTTAGAACTGCCCAGGAAGTATAAATCGGAAGGAGAGGTTAGTGATGAAGGTATTAGTTAGTGATGAGATTTCTAAGATTGGAGTAAAGAAGCTTGAAGAGGCTGGTTTTGAGGTAGATGTGAAGATTAAAAAAACTGAGGAAGAAATTTGTGAATTCATAGGTGAGTATAAAGCTATGATTGTACGTAGTCAGACAAAGGTTACCAGGAATATTATCGAAAGTGCAAAGAAACTTAAAATAATCGGTCGAGCAGGAGTAGGAATTGATAATGTAGACGTAGATGCAGCTACTGAAAATGGAATATTAGTGGTCAATGCTCCTGAAGGTAATACATTTGCGGCCACGGAACATACTTTTGCAATGATGTTAGCTTTGGCACGAAATATTCCTCTGGCTAATGAACTATTGAAGCAAGGTCTTTGGGAACGCAAAAAATTTACGGGTGTTGAATTAAGAAATAAAACACTCGGTGTTGTAGGTCTAGGAAAAATTGGGACTGAGGTATCAAAGCGGGCTAGAGCATTTGAAATGAAGGTATTAGCATATGATCCCTTTGTTTCTGAAGAGAGATCAAAACAGATGGGGGTAGAATTAACGGATTTTAATACGGTGATCGAGAATGCAGATTTCTTAACAATTCATTTACCATTAAGTTCGGAAACTTATCACTTAGTAGGTTATGAACAAATAGGGCGAATGAAAAAAGGAGTTAAAATAGTAAATGTTGCTCGTGGTGGAATAATTGATGAGGAAGCTTTATATAAAGCTCTTAAAGAAGGCCATGTGGGTGGTGCAGCAATTGATGTATTTGAGAATGAGCCCGAAACTAAAAGTCCTTTATTTGAGTTAGAAAGTGTTGTGGTGACTCCTCATTTGGGTGCTTCTACGGAGGAGGCTCAAATAAATGTTGCTGTTGATGTTGTGGAAGAAGTTATTAGGGCTTTGAATGGAGAATTGGTGAAAAATGCTGTTAATATACCCTCAATAAAGCCGGAACTTCAGCATAGCTTGAGTCCATATTTAGATTTAGTTGAAAAACTTGGCAAATTCGTCTCGCAACTAGTTAACGGACATATTAATAGGATAGAAATAAAGTATAACGGGGAGATAGCCAAGTATGATGTTACTTCATTGACCAATACACTATTAAAGGGTTTGTTGCGACCTATTTTAAAAGATGCAGTAAACTATGTTAATGCACCATATATTGCAAAAGATAGAGGTATCTCTGTTTCTGAAAGTAAATCTGTTGAATTAGAGAACTACGCTAATCTAATCACAGTAACTGTAAATACCGATCAGACAAGTAAAACCATTTCAGGAACTCTCTTTAGCGACAACGATGCGCGGATTGTTCGCATAGATGAGTTGACAATAGATGCTGCTCCCAAGGGACATATGTTAATTGTACCCCATATTGATAAACCCAAAATCGTTGGGCCGGTCGGAACATTAATTGGTGAACATAACATAAATATTGCAGGCATGCAGCTTGGTCGAAAAATGATTGGTGGAAAGGCTGTTATGTTTTTAGCTGTTGATTCACCTGTTTCCGATGAAATATTAAGAGAAATTGTTGAAATGGATGGAATCATTGATGTTAAATATGTACATCTCTAAAAGCTTGCTAGCAGTAGTCGGCTAGGGCAGTAAGTTGATAGGTTTTATTAATAGGAGGTCATTAAAAATGTTGGATGCAAAATTTGTACGTTCTAATCCTAAAGCAGTAGCAGAAGGATTAAAAAAGCGCAGCTCGGATATTTCACTAGATAATTTCTTAAATTTGGATGAGAAAAGGCGCAGCCTGCTTAATGAAGTAGAACAAATGAAAAATAAACGTAATACTGTATCTGAGGAAATTGGTAAGTTGAAAAAGGCTGGGCAAGATGCTGAAAATATGGTTTTAGAGATGCGGCAAGTATCTCAAGACATCAAGGAAATGGATGAAAAAATAAAAGAAATAGAAGCTAATTTGCAGAATGAATTACTTTCTATTCCTAATATTCCTCACACATCCGTACCCCAAGGGACTATAGAGGAAGATAATGAAGAAATGCGCAAATGGGGTGATATTCCAAATTTTAACTTTGAAGCAAAGCCTCACTGGGACATTGGAGAAGCCTTAGACATCGTTGATTTTGAAAGAGGGGCAAAGGTTTCGGGGTCAAGATTTACATTTTATAAAGGTTTAGGTGCACGCTTGGAAAGGGCTTTAATTAATTTTATGTTAGATACTCATACCCGGCAGCATGGATATACGGAGATATTTCCTCCATTTATAGTTAATAGCAGTGCCATGACCGGAACAGGCCAACTTCCTAAATTTGCAGAAGAAATGTTCAAACTAGAGGGGCGAGACCAATACCTTATTCCTACAGCAGAGGTTCCTGTCACCAATATGTACCGCGAAGAAGTATTGGAAGGTGAAAAATTACCTATCTATCATACTGCATACAGCGGATGTTTCAGGGCAGAGGCGGGGGCTCATGGCAGGGATACTCGTGGCTTAATTCGCCAACATCAGTTTAATAAAATTGAGTTGGTTAAATTCAGTAAACCAGAGACTTCCTACGAAGAATTAGAAAAACTAACCAAAAACGCTGAAACCATTCTTCAAAAGCTAGGACTTCCCTACAGGGTAGTAACTTTATGCGGGGGCGATCTAGGGTTTTCTGCAGCGAAAACTTATGATATAGAGGTCTGGATGCCTGGATACGGAACTTATCGGGAGATATCTTCATGCAGTAACTTTGAAGATTATCAAGCCAGAAGAGCTAATATAAAATATAGAGAGAGCAAATCCAAGGCACAATACGTTCATACATTAAATGGTTCAGGGTTAGCGGTTGGCAGAACCTTGGCAGCAATACTAGAGAATTTCCAGCAGGAAGATGGCACTGTTATGGTTCCAGAAGTACTGAGACCTTATATGGGCGTGGATTGGATTGGCTAGCTTAAAACTATATGTTTGTTGCAAATAGAAAACTAATATGTTATACTTTTATTTGGTCTTTCGGGGGTTCTGCTTCCGAAAGATTTGCTTGGAGGGGTGTCCGAGCGGCTTAAGGAGCTGGTCTTGAAAACCAGTGACTCCTCCGGGAGCCGTGGGTTCGAAT
>JADQBR010000118.1 GCA_016278515.1 Bacillota bacterium | reverse complement strand
CAGTTGAGCCTATTTGGTGCGCAAAACTTCCGATTGAACCCTAGGAGAACCGTCCTCAGCCTTGTAATCAACCCAGGCCTCTCCCTCTTTATTTCCAATCCGATTTACTGTAACAGTGAGGCTCTCATTTTCTTCGGCCACTTGATAGCTGGACGAATCAAAGCTAAAACTGCCAAAGGCGAGTTGATTATTAAACATATAGTACCCATTCTCTAAACCGTAAAGGTCTAGGAATCTAACCGCAATATCCGGAATACCGTCATCATCAAAATCTCCCGTATATTTATAGTCATGATCAATGCTGTATTTATTGGCCGGAATCAATGTGCCGTTCCCAGTGCCCAGGAAAAAAGATATTTGCTCAAACCCTTTATAATTCAAACGCTCATTAGAATAACCCTTAAATATTTTGTGAAAGCCTTGGCTTCCTACCAGGTCTGTCAGCCCATCGCTGTTAAAATCACCACCGGTAATACCATAAACCGGTTGGTCCAGCAGTTTCCATTCACCCTCTTGGAAACTGCCGTCTCCATTTCCAATCAAAGTATTCAGGTAGTATTTATAGTGGTCACTATCAGACCAATTATTCCTATCCCGTTCTTCTAAAACATAGGCCAGGTCCATCCTGTCATCCCCGTTAAAATCTCCGGCTTCCAAATCACGGAATTTAGTATACCAATACTTTTTGCCATTCAACAAAGTTTGAGGCTCTGATAATGACCCGTCATCTCTTGCGAGGGAAATGTGGATTATTGTTCCTTGTGCTGTATTTTTTATTAAGGACACATCACTCCTGCCATCCCCGTTAAAATCAGCTTTCGCTTCTGATTCTTTCGTATAAAAATACTCACTCCAATGATAACCTTTATTATAGGTTTGTCCTTGAAGAAAATTGCTGTCGGCATAGTGGATAGGAGTGGCAAAATCCAGGTCATTGCTGCTGATTACTAGCGTAGACTTGCTCAGTTCACCCAGGACAACCCCGTTGGTGGGATTACTGATAACCAGTTCAAGCTGCTTGTTCCGTTCCACCTGGCTGTCATCGCTGATCTCTACCGTAAAGCTTTTGCTGGTTTCCCCCTGCCCAAACTCCAGAGTCCCGGAAGCGGCAAGATAATCCGTCCCGGCAAGTGCTATCCCGTCCTTGGTTGTGTAACTTACCGCCACTATGCGATCGCGGTCGCTGCCGGTCCGTTCGACCGTAATCAATGCATCGCTTCCCTCCGCAGCGTAATAGGTTGGCTGACTAAACTGAATAATACCTTGGTCATCATCATCCACGATACTTACCACCGCCGACCTGGGAGAACCCAGTTTAGATCCCCCGGTTGGGTTGTTTAAATCTAAGAGCAGAGTTTTATCATCTTCCAATAAATTGTTGTCTATAATGTTAAGGCTGAAGGTTTTACTGGTTTCCCCGTCCTTAAAGCTTAGGTGGCTTACAGGCAGACTGTAATCCGTGTCAACCTTAGCTCCCCCCGCGCTTATATCTACCGCTACCTCACCGTAATTTCCGTCAATACGCTGTACAGTGATAGCCAGGCTGCCTCCATCTTCTTGGGAAATGTACTTGGTTTTTTCAAATTGCAGCTTTCCTACGGCCGGATGAATAGTCAGGGTAGCACTGTTCTGAGGCCCTAGGCTAGTCAGGTTGGTGGGCTCTGAAAGGAGCAAGCTGACTGTCTTGAAGTCTTCCTGCACCTTATCCGCTAAATTTACCCTAAAAGTCTTACTGGTTTCCCCCGAGGCAAATGTAAGTGTACCGCTGGTAGGTGTATAGTCCGAACCGGATACTGCCGTGCCGTCAACAGTAGTATAGTTGACACTGGCTTCGCCGTCGCTGCCGTTGGTGCGGTAAACGCTAATTAATGCCGTTCCTTCAGCGACACCAACCACATATTCCGCCCGGCTGAAGCCGAACCCCCCGGGTTTCTCATTGTCAACTATTGTCACCTCTGTGGCATTTGGTTCTCCCAGGGTTGCCCAGCCTTTTGGTGCGGAAAGTGTCAGCTTGAAAATTTCATCTCCCTCCACCAGGATGTCATCTTTAATTTCTAATTCAATGGACTTACTGGTCTGCCCAGGCTCAAAATTGACTTCTAAAATTTCGTTGGAAGAAAAATCCGTTCCAGTTGCAGTCAGGTATTCACTTTCTACTGACACCCCAACGACACCGTCGCTTCCCTCGGTACGGTTGAGAGTGATGAATAAGGTACCGCCCTCGACTACCTGATATTGGTCCTGACCGAAAGCCAAGATGCCTGGCTTTTCATTATCTATAATCTCCACCACAGCTTGTTCCTGTGAGATTGAAGCCCCACCGATAGGATTAGAAAGCTGAACCTGAAAATACTCTTTCTTTGCTTCTGCCTGGCTATCGTCAAGGAGTTTGAGACTAATTTCTTTACTTGTCTCACCCGGACCAAAAGTTAAAGTCCCTGAAGCTTCCTGATAGTCTTCACCAGCCGCCGCTCGGTCACTTTGCAGTGGTTCGTCTCCAGTAGAGTAATCAACAGTAACCGTGCCCTCACTGCCATCCCGGCGCTCTACAGTAAGCGTCACGCTGCCTGCTTCTTCGCCGCTTTCAGTACCATTGATATGGAAGATACCGTTGCGTTCATTACTAAATCCAATAGTTACATAAGAAGAATATCTGCTTCCAAGTGCCGCACCGCCAGCCGGGTTTGCTAAAAATACTTCGAATACCTCACCAGCTTCAACCACATTATCGTCCAGTATCTGAATAGTGATTGTTTTTGTTGTCTCTCCCGGCCCAAAGGTTAAAGTTCCACTGGTAAGCTTATAATCAGCACCCCCTTTAGCAGTTGCCCAATCATCCGTATCATAGTCAACTGTCACAGTTCCGTCACTGCCGTCTGTGCGGTAGACTGTTAAGACCACACTGCCGGCATCTTCTTCCGTACTATAACTATCAGCAGCAAATTCGAACATGCCAGGTCGCTCGTTGTCGACGATGGTCACTTGCGCTTCCGTCAGGGAACCAGGCCTTGACCCTCCGCTATAATTGCTAAGAGTTACATTGAATGTCTCACCAATGTCTACCAGTCTGTCGTCTGAGATATTCACGCTAAAGGTCTGGCTGACTACCCCGGGCGAAAAGGCTAGGGTGCCGCTTTTTTCTTCATAGTCTAGACCGGCTTGGGCCGTGCCATCACCGGTGCTGTAGTCCACTGTAACTGTCCCGTCGCTGCCGCCCGCGCGGTAGACGGTCAGGACAACACTGCCTGCATCCTCAGCAATGCTGTAGCTTGATGCCGAGAATTCAAGCTGCCCCGGCTGCTCGTCATCATGCAGAGTCACTATTGTCTGGGTCAGGGTACCAGGCCCTGCCCCGCCAGTAAAATTACTCAGAATCAGTTGGAAATTCTCATCGTTCTCAACCAGGCTATCGTCTAAAGTCGCTACCTGGAAAGTTTTTTCCGTTTCTCCCGGGGCAAAGGTAAGGGTGCCGCTGGCCGACTGGTAATCAGAGCCGGCCTGGGCCGTATCATCTGTTGTTTGGTATGCCACACTCACCGTGCCACCGCTGCGTTTGACGGTAACATCCAGGCTGCCGGCTCCTTCAACTGCTTCATAGCTGCCCTTATCAAGGGCAAGCTGACCCGGCGGCTCATCCTGGATAGTCACTGTTGCTGTCCCCACACCGATTGTGGCCCTGTCGGTCGGTTCGCTCAAATTGATCTCAAAGTTCTCTTCTTCCTCCACACCACTGTTAAACAAAATGGGAATACTGATGCTTTGTTCAGTCTCATCCGGGGTAAAGGTAAGGGTGCCAGAGACAGCCGAATAATCTTCCCCCGCCTTGGCCGTGCCGTCTTTGGTGGTATAAGCGATACTAACCGCTGTGTCACTTTCCTTCTGGCTGTTAATCTGTCTGTATAATTGCAGGGTAACGATGCCGCCCTGTTCATTAACACTATAATTTGCCGGTGAAAAATCCAAACTGTCAGGTGTTTCGTCATCTTCAATATTAACCTTGCAATTTATCTTTAAAATATAGTTATGAAAAAGCTGTTGCCCCCTTTTAAAAACAAAAAGACGCTCCACATGCTAAACATATAATTTCGCACATGGAAACGTCGAGGATTTTCTTTTTCTAAAGGCTTATTGCCCATCTTTTAAAATTCCCTTAATATGCTAGTATGTATCTAAATTATACGTTACTTATGATACGTTTCTGCGTAACGGGTCAAACGGATAATTATATGAATAACTCTTCATTAATTAAAATTAGTGACCTAGAATAAATTTAGTAAATTCATCCATTAGTTGATTGGTTCTACATTTAGGTTATACCACAATATCATCAAACACTACCGGTATTTCTTCTTTTAACTTCTCAAGTATTATACAAGATATTTCCCTCATTTGCGGATGCGCCCTTTTTGAGGTTCTTAATTTTAAAAAATGTCTCCATTCACGCAAATTCATAGTTACCACTATTTCTGTCTTTAAACTATTTGGTAAGATACTTCTTGCCTCTTGTGGTTTTGCACCTTGGGCTATTAGCTTAATGTAATTTTTCTCTACATTTTTCATAGTTTCTTCCCAAATTTTATATTCAGGGTCCTCGATATCCCAAAACATTGGCTTTATAAAAGTCAGCTCTTTACCAAACTTTTCCTTACTATAGTTACAATACCTTGTACTTTCTTGGCTATAGCTGGCAATCCTATGTCGAACAATTTCATGACTAACTCCACGGTCACATATGATTTTAATAGAAATCTTTTCATGCTCTATAACAGATTCATGACCACTTTTTAGTATCATTGCGATAAAATCTTTCGACGATGCCTTAGTAATTTTTTCTTCGCTTTTATAGCAAACTCTACCTATAAGTTCAATTTTCCGTAGAATTTCTTCGCCATTTATATCTTCAAGTATTTCGAATGACGGAGGGATAATTTTCACTTATTCAACACCCCTTAAGACTAAATTTTATAATATAAAAGACTTGCCCCTTCTTCCAAGCCACTAATATTATATTCCTTTGGATATGGGTAAGTAACTTTGACGGAATCTTTATTGTCTATTGAAAATAAACAAGCACCAAGTGCCATTGGTTTCGTCCCCAGAACACAAATATTTAGCAAATAATCTTTATATATAGCTTTAATTTCACATAACGTATTATAAGTGGAAAAGGGGTTATTTGCCTTTGTTGAAACAATCTTTTCTTTTCCAATAGTGCTTAACAGTTCGTAATTATTAATTAAGCTAATATCTTTAAGTTTCGGCATATACGAAGGAAATCCATTTACTGCAACAACATCCGTAGGCATAACCCTATCATGGACATACTTTGATACTACTCGATCAAAACCCAAAAACAGCACTAGTATTTCCTTGTCTTCTCGCCCAGATGTAAAGTATTCAGGAATAGGTTTATTCTTTCTTTCCCCAACCAGAAATTCATATGAGCTGAATAAACCATCTTTAAAGTAATAATGCTTAGGTTCTGTATAAAATATGTGTATGTCCTCAACTTTTTTTATTTCTTTAAGCACGTAAATAATTCTAAATAAGTCTGGAATACTAAGCGCAGTAATATCTAGTCCTACCCTACTGCCAGTGTTGATTGGCATAGTATTTAAGTGTAACACAGCATCATCTTCATTCCGGCATTGCACCTCAGTTATTCTCTTTAACTTACGGTATTTATAATAACTTTCATATTCACCCCTATCTGTATTAAATTCTTTTGGACGAAATTTATGGTAATCAAAGACAACTACATCTTTTAAAAATCCCTGTTGTTGTGTTAAAAATTCTACCCCTTTATAACATCGTTTTGCACAACTCGCTGCAAAAAAGAAATAATCGAGTTCAACTAATTTTTTGTAAATTCTATCATCCACCTCATACATTTCATATAATTTATTCACCTTCCAGATCCCCCTCAAAAAGTTGTTGTTGCATCCATTCCTTCTTTTTAGGGAGAATTTCCTGCCAGTTTTTTACATCAGAGGCCTCCATCGAATTATTCAGCATATTTTCAAACAGTAATGTTTCTATAACAAAATTGTAACCGCCTCGTGTTCTATAAGAAATATTAAAATATGGGCAAAATATTCGGTTAAGATGAAATAGATTACCTTTTTTTCTCCCAATTGAAATACTTTGTGGCCGTTCTTTTTTAAAAATCACACCCCACTTTATCAAATTATTAAGTATGTTCTTTAAGAGTGGCCTACTTTCAATTTGAGCTTCGTTTTCAAACGCGAACTGGTTTGTTTCCGGATATTTTGCTGATATGTCCTGATGCATTTCTTGAAACAAGTTGCCAACATTTATTAAAAAAGTATACATTTCCGTTCCATTTTCATTACATAACTTAACTTTTTCAACTTGTTCTATAGCGGTTTGGGTTGCCCCTTTGCATTGGGCACGGATAGGTATTACTTTATTTTTGACAAAGTCATTTTTATTTATAAAAAGGTCATTATAAAAAGTTTCATCTAAACAATAAAAAGTATTTCTACACAGGCTAATGAAATCGTTAATAGTTTGTGAAGATAAAAATGCAAACGTATTAAAGCTATAATATTTTTTATTAGTTTTATATATATTTGCAAGGATGGTTATTAGTTGGTACTTATACTTATCAACATAGTCCCGCTTGTACTTATATGCAAGTTTTTTCATTGCTTCAGGCGAATTTTTGGAATACTCTCCTTTTAAGTATAAATTCATAGATGAAACAGTTTGTTCAATTGGAATACCCCGCAAAACCCAAATAATGTTTAGCATTTCAATCAAAGGGTTGTTTGGGTATTTCAATGTTTCCTTGGCATAATTGAAATCATTACAATCTTTATATTTAATTTTTAATTTATCGAAGTGCTTTTCTGGGTCATTTCTTACAATTTCCTTCGCTTCGCTTTCAAGATTTTCTCTGTCCCCTAATATTACTTTTATGTCTATAAAGTCATTCTCTCTAAACTCTTTTACTGTTTCCAATCTCCTGTTTGCAACTTCTTGAATAAATTTTTTGTAACTATGAATTGTATCAAACCTTAAATTTTTTTGTATGTAATCACGGTCTAATTGTAGAAATTCTCTACCGATGTTTGTGTTATATGTATACAATCCCCCTGGCCTTAAACCAATTCTATAAGTAATACTGTCTGTGCTATCCACTTGTTTAATTAAGGTGTTAATTAATAACTGATAGTCGAATGCGTTTTCGTACTCATCAATAATAATCATAAACTTTATATTGTCTAAATCAGTTACTGTCGTTCTAATGGAATTACATATTTTTTTTATTAGATCATTGTTAGTCATCAGTTTCTTTAACATCTCTTCGGCATTGCTAAAGTATCTGCATTTCTTCACCCAATCATCAATCTTACTTATTTTTCTATTAAGTTCTTCAAGGAGGTCTTCAAACGAGGGTGATGATAAAGCTAATATTTCCGAAATTTTAGTTGTTAAACTATTAGATACTGTTTCATTTAAATAGTAACTTTTGTACATATCATTTAATACATATAATATTTCGCGAGTTATATACAACTCATAGTAGTATAAGAACAAATCTTTTTTGGTGGATGTTGAGCACGTAATAGTTTCAAACAATCTACCAAAGTCCTCTTTATATCTAAAATAAAAACCTATACTCCCAGCTTGTCTAAAATATTGCAAAATGTCTTTCTCTCCTGCTTTTTGAGCTAATTCCTTTTGACAAAAATAACTTAGGTATTTTAAAATCATTGTTTTACCAGATCCCCGTGCTCCCTGAATAAAAATGGGTGTTAAGCTATTAAACAGAGACCTTTCATCCAGCTTAAAATACTTAAACGGGCTACACCAATATTTTAGAACTTCTTCATAGCTCATATCCCTTGCAGTACATTCTATAAAAGGATTACTATAAATAAATTGATTCATGCAGACTAACCTCCTCTCGAACTATTTTATCGTATCTTTTAAATGCAGGCTTCCAACCATTTAGATCACACCAAATTACTGGTAATGCATTGTCTGGAGTATTATAATAAAAACCGAATAAATATTGGCCATTATCAAAACCTAAGGGATGTTCAGCCATGTAATAATGATGCTCCAATATGCTTTTTCCATAAACGTGACACATTTTTTCCGCAGCAGACATAATTTTTTTTGTTTCCTCATTTGAAAAAACATACGATGATTCCGAGAAAATTTTTGCTCTTTCATCTAGCAATATGGAATGAATTAATTTTATATCTTTGCTTAAGAAGGAAAAATGCTTTATTGAAGCTTTGGTCGCCATGAAAGTAAGCAGGTAGGTGTTTTGTCTATTTATAGCGTTATATTTTTTTATATACTTAGTTGCTTGTTCACCAGAAATAGTAACATCATCAATAAAGACTATATTCTCAAAGTCATTGGAGAAAGTGATATCAAAAGCATGTTTGGGCAATTTATTTTCTTGCCTAAAGAAGTAAAGAATATTGGCACCACTTTCACTATCATTTCCAAGTGCAATAAATAAAGTATTTTGAATAATGTATTTTGCTTTTTCACGAAGATTAAATTTGGTTAAGAAACCATTTGATTTGTATTCAATTAATTTATGATGAATGTATTCATTATAAATTGATTTGCATAGAACCCGCACTTCGTTGTCCGTATAAAACACAAAATGCAACAATATCCATAACGCTAGTTTTTTTTCAGCTTCAATATCCCCGAGCGCAGTACCATCAAAATTTTGTAGCCATTCGTTAATTTTTGTTTCCGGCATCTCAGCGTTCCATGCGATAATAGATGTTTTAGAAATTAAATCTTTAAGTTTTTCGCTTTCAAGCTTTTCTTTAATGTGTTCAACAATAGCATTATTTATTTTACTATCACTCTCATTCATATTAAACACCTCTATTCATTTGAACTTCAGAAAACCTTCCAATTGAACCTTGTATATACTTTTCGGTGGTTTCTATTGAAATCCAATTTCTATTAAGTTTTTCAGATACAAAACCTGTAGTATTACTACCAGCAAAAGGGTCTAAAACCAAATCTTTTTCCTCTGTTAAAAATTTGATAAAAAACTCTGCTATTTCTTTGGGCATACGAGCGGGGTGAATATCAATCAAGTTATCTTTACAGTACCTAATATAATGATCATTAGCTACTGTATTTGATGCAATAATGACATTAGATGGTATTGAGCCACCGTTATTTACAGAAAAAGATTTATCTCCAATGTTATATTCTGAAGGTCTTTGACCAGAGTTGTATTTACCTCGACTTAGCAATTTTTTCATTTGTTTGCTATATTCCTGCAGAACATTTCTATTGTTAGCTTTTGGATAAGCAGTATTTGAAAGCCACCATATTCTTGTAAACGAATCTTTTACCCTTATTCTTTTTTTATTGACCCATTCTACAGGTGACGGAAGTTTAGCTGGGTTATAATATATAAACTCTTGACAGAAATGAAGGTTCCCCTTACGTTTGAATTCTAGCAGAGCCTCTAGTGGTAATGTAGATTGAGTTGGGCTCCCAGTTTCCCATGCATTCCCCAATTCTATAACAATTGACCCATCAGGGGTTAACGCTTCTTTGAAAACCTTTGAAAGACCTGATAGCCAGGCCAAATACTCCTCTCCATTCATATTTCCATATTTTTTAGCCCTATTGAGGGGGAATGGAGGGGACGTAAACACTAGATTAACCTTTTTATGGTTCCTTTTCAGCAAATAACCCTCTATTACATCTTCACATTTACCTAGGTACATTCTCCCTTTAGGAGTTGTATAATATGGACTTAGTACGCTAGTGCTCATACAAGACTCCTTTCCAAAACCGTTTCAACTTAAAATAATTAACATTATCTCACATTATTTCTACAATTAAAAAGAAATACCTTGGCACAATGCCATTTTCTACAAAAAAATAGAACCTCCATTTAAATGAAAGTTCTACCTAAATTATCCGTTACTTGTGATACGTCTCACCTTTGATGATCTTAAAAGACCTGTATATTTGTTCCAGGAGAATTAGTCTTATTAGCTGGTGGGGGAAGGTAAGTGAAGAGAAGGATAGACGCCAGGCGGCTTTTTCTAGCACTTGCTGATGAAGGCCTAAACTGCCGCCGATGATGAAAGTTAGGCTGCTACGCCCTTGAGTGGCTAATTTATCTATTTTTTTTGCTAGTTGGGGAGATGTAACGCTCTCCCCGGTTAGATCTAATGCGATAGCATAGCTGTTTGCTGGTATCGCAGACAGAATTTTTTGTCCTTCTTTTTTTTTAACCCCTTCCTCTTCTGCCGGTGACGCATTAGCTGGGGAGGGCTCATCCGGTAATTCTACTATCTTAACCTTGACATACCTTTTGAGTCTTTTTAAGTATTCATTACAGCCGTTAATCAAATACTTTTCTTTTAACTTTCCTACTGCTATAACTGTGACGTGCAACGGTTTCTCCCTCTTTCCTTACACAACTAAATAAATTGGAATGTGCTCGCAAAAATCACAAGTTTTTGGACTATTCCAGTCAGTAAATTTTATTTTATCTAACAGGTACAAATCCGGTGATGTTTCATAGACTTCAACAAACTCATCTATTGCGCTATCCAGATGCTCTCCACATACTATATACATAGCTACCGCTCCATTCAGCGACTAGGCATTTCACCTAGTGTTAGGTTTAGGGTTATATTCTTGTTATTACGCACAACAATCACTTCAACCTTGTCACCGACCTTGCGGTCCTTCAGAAAGTTGTACAGTTGGTTAATTGTTTCTATCTTTACCCCATTCAGCGAAACAATAACATCTTCTACCTTCATGCCCGCTTTTTCTGCCGGGCCACCATCTACGATACCACCTACGTGAATACCAACAGGCAAATCATACCATTGGGACATTTTTTCCGTAATTTCTGTAAAGTCGTATATGCCTAGGAATGGTCGACTGACGCTTCCTTTTTCAATAAGTTGATCTATTATTGGGCGCACGTCATTTATGGGGATGGCAAAACCTAAACCTTCCACATCTTGCCTTGCGATCTTAGCACTATTAATACCGATTACCTCGCCTCTTGGATTTACTAAAGCACCGCCGCTGTTACCCGGATTGATTGCAGCATCAGTCTGAATTAACTCCAAGGTGATTTCCTGCCCTGATACTGATTGAACCGTCAGTTCCCTATTTAACGCACTGATAACACCTACAGTTACTGAACGGGCAAATTCCCCTAACGGGTTACCGATGGCGATAGCAGTCTCACCAACCCTGACTGCGGAGGAATCCCCAAACTTAGCTTCGGGTAAGTTTGGCGCATCTATCTTTAGAACTGCCAAATCAGTCCTTGCATCTCCCCCAATCAGCTCTGCTTCATATTGCCGGTTTTCATCCATGTTAACTATTAATCTTTCTGCATTGTCAATAACATGATAGTTAGTAACTATGTAACCTTCTTCACTGTTAAAGATCACCCCTGATCCAGCTGAAGCACTCGAACGGGGCCCAAAGAATGAAGTACCTTTTTGTATGTTTGTTATTGACACAATTGCCGGACCAACAGTATCTGCAATCTTAATTATCGGGTTATCTCCAGGTTCGAAGACCACAGGCGGGTTAGCAGGTGGTTGAACTTGCCCCTGGGGTGCAGCCTGATTGGGTGGACCTATTTGAGGATAAAAGTAAGGGAAAAATGCCAGCGCTATGATGCCCCCAATAATTGCACTTATGATAGCAACTATCAGCGTTGAGAAAACCCCAGACTTCCGTGGTTTATGTTGTTCATAATAATAGCTCATTATAATCCCTCCGTTCTTATTTAACCCAAGTATTATTATTTTATTCCTTAGGCTGCGCCCGTTAAGTCTCATTTATATCTACTATATTCATATATTTTCCTTTATAGAGAGAAAAAACCCCGATAATATGGGGCATTCTTACTATTACTCTTTTAGCTTTTCTACAATAGCTCCAAGTTTGTTTAATTTTTCATCTATTCCGTAATACCCTCGTTCAATGTGATTAGCCTCTAAAATCTCTGTCTTCCCTTCGGCTATGAGACCCGCTAATATTAGAGCGGCTCCCGCACGCAGGTCCAAGGCCCTAACTGCAGCTCCTTTCAAACCGGATACGCCTTCTATTATGGCAGTATGCCCCTCTATCGTAATTGAAGCACCCATTCTCTTAAGCTCATCTGCTAAACTAAGCCGGTTTTCAAAGACGTTTTCCACTATAGTGCTGGTCCCTCCTGCCAGAGATAATAAGGCCATCATAGGGCTTTGTAGATCTGTGGGAAAACCCGGATAAGGTAATGTCTTAACAATAGTCGACATTACACTATCTTTGCCAATGACCTTCAGTGATCCTTCTTCCTCAATAATTTCAACGCCCATTTCCGTTAATTTTGCTATTAAAGGCTGCAAATGTGTGGAAATGACATTTTCTAGAATCACTTCTCCCCTTGTAATGGCCGCAGCAATCATAAAAGTACCTGCCTCAATTCGGTCAGGAATTACCGCATAGTTTACAGGGTTAAATTCAGCAAAACCTTTTATTTTTATCAAATCTGTTCCTGCACCTATTACCTTAGCACCCATAGCATTCAAAAAGTTTGCTAGATCTACTATTTCCGGCTCTTTAGCAGCGTTTTCTATAACAGTTTGTCCTTCGGCAGCGCAAGCTGCCATCATTATATTTTCGGTTGCTCCGACACTTGGGAAGTCTAAATAGATCTTTGCCCCAACCAAGTTACCCCTTTCCACGACAACAGAACCTTGGCTCAAACTCACCTCTGCACCCATAGCTTGGAAACCCTTCAAATGCAAATCCATGGGCCTGGAACCAATATTGCATCCACCCGGCAAGGGAACAGAAACTTTCTTATTTCGAACCAATAAAGCACCAAGAAATAAGTTAGAAGCTCGAATATTTTTAGCTAAACAATACGGGATTTCTGTCTTTGTTTGTTCAGGAACCAATAATGAAACCTTGTCTTCATGGTGCTCAGTTTCCACACCAATGCTGTTTAATATTTGAGTCATCACGTGTATATCGGAAATATTGGGGACATATTCCAAAGTAAATTCCCCAGAGGTCATCAAAGTTGCTGCCAAGATTGGCAAAGCAGCATTCTTAGCCCCATCTATTTTCACTCTTCCTTTTAGCGGTCCATTTGGTCTTATGACGTACTTGCTCAATTTACTACCCCTTTGTAGTATTATTTATTCCTAGATTATCTGATAAAGTGAATTGTGCTGCACCATTTCTTTGTACAGTAAGCAAAACCCTTAATAAGCTATTAATATCACTATTCGAAACAAAGGGAGATATTCCTGTTACAATTTTCATAAAAATTTTGTATTTTTTTCAATAAGGATGATTAATTACCTCACAGGCTTCTAAAGGCTTCAACTGGATCCAATTGAGCTGCTTGGTAAGCCGGGTATGCACTAGACAACAGGCCTACGACTGAGGAAATAAAAACAGCCATTAACCCAATGCTTATATTCCAGCCAATCTGCACGTCAATTTGTGCTATATAGGGTGCTGCTATTTTAGCTAGCAATACGCCACTTAAATAGCCTACGACACCGCCAATAATACTTATAATCAATGCCTCCGTCAATATGATTTTTATTATATGACTTTGGCGAAAACCGATTGCTCTGAAAACCCCTATTTCTTTGGTCCTTTCGCGCACCGACGACATCATGGTCGTTAAGACAATTAAGCTGCCAATAAAGAGGACCACTATAGATACTAGGAGAGAAAATTTAGCAAATCTATCTACTACTTCCTTTCTAGCTTCATCTTGCCCCTTAACCGTAGAAATATCTATTCCAGCGTTTCTATCTTCAATGCCGCTAATAACCGCATCTAAATTTTCGTTCATTTCGTTGTCATCAACCACGTTGAATTCAATAAATGTTAACTGACCTTGGCGGTTATACAATTCCTGTAATTTATGCAAATTCATAAAAATTAACTTATCTTCAGCTGCACCCGTTTCGTTGAGAATACCTTCCACCTTAAAATTACTACCTTTGATTTGCAAATCATCGCCAATTGAAATGCCCAACTTATCTTTTATGGCCTTACCCACTAACAATCCATTCTCCCCAGGCACCTGGCCTTGGATTTCCCAATAATTTTTAAGCTTTATTTCACTGTTGAATTCTATACCTGTTATTAACACTTTATTAGATGCTACTTCTGCCGATTTAACTAGCTTTGGGGAAACAATACTAACCCCTTTATCTTTCAAACCAATGACATCTGCCAGTACCTTCTGAGGCAGCACCGGTGCCTCAAATGCTACTCCTGAAGCAACACTAACGCCATTATAAGATAGGGATAATGCTTGTGACTGAGGGGTCACTAAAAGTCTCGTTCCTTGGCTTTCAAACCTGTCTTCAAGCTGCCGCTGCATTGCTACAGTTATTGAGGTTAATGTGACCACAGTAGTAATACCCAGAATAATTCCCAAGATTAAAAAGAAAACCTTTAATTTGCGAATACGAATGTTACTTATGGCAATGTCCTTCAGGTACATAATATACCCCTTTCCGACTGTCAGAAATAACTAAAAGAGGTTGTTCGAACACGAACTAAAAAGAAACAGCTGCACCTTTCAGGTGTTCTCTCTCTATTTGACCGTCTCTTACCCAAATTGTACGTTTTGCATAGCTCAAATTTTCTTCATTATGAGTTACCATAATAATAGTTAATCCTTCTTTGTTAAGGGATTGGAATAAACGCATTATTTCATCTCCCGTTTTCGTATCTAAACTCCCTGTTGGTTCATCAGCAAATACAAGTGGCGGCTGGTTTACTATTGCCCGCGCAATTGCCACCCTTTCCTGCTCTCCTCCGGATAGTTGATTGGGCAGGCGTTTACTCTTGTTGCTCAGCCCTACCTTGTCTAGTACGTTCTGAGCCATCTCTAACTGTTCCCCATGGGAATGCTTTAGTATGGCCAACGGGAGCATCACATTCTCAATGGCCGTTAGGTACGGAATTAACTGAAACTGTTGAAAAATAAAGCCTATATAGGCACTGCGGAAATCCGCTCTTCTTTCAACCGGCAGCTTGTAAATATCAATATCATCGATTAATACATTACCTTGGGACGGTGGGTTAAGGGCGCCAAGAATGGTTAACAACGTACTTTTCCCGGAACCGGATGGACCCATTAACGCAACGAAGTCACCCTCTTCAATGGTTAAATCAACCTTGTTTAAGGCCGTAACCTCTTCCTCGCCGCTTCTGTATATTTTAGAAATTCCTTTTACATTAATCAGACTCATAGCATCCACCCTTCTATATGTGACGCAGCGCCTCCGCTGGATCTAGTTTTGCAGCTTGAACCGCGGGATAAGCACTGGACAATAGTCCAACTACAGTAGCAACAAAAACTACTGTTACTCCCATTAAAGGATTCCACGGTATCGTTATAGCCATTTGTGCAATGGTCGGAGCTAGCGTCTTAGCCAATAAAATCCCTACAATGTACCCTAATAAGCCTCCGACTAACCCAATTATTCCTGCTTCGGTAAGAATTATCTCAAAAATATTACTGCGTCTAAAGCCCATAGCCCGATAAACACCGATTTCAGAGGTCCGCTCGCTTACCGAAGACATCATGGTCAACATAACCACCAACGCACCTATCAGTAATACCACAAGCGATACAGCGTAAGAAAAATTGGTAAAACGGTCTATAATCTGTTGTCTTGTTCGTACCGCTTCAGCTAAAGCAGTGACTTTTGCGTTAGGCACACCAGTTTCTATCTCACTAATAATTTGCTCAATAGGACATGTTGTGCAATATGCCGCCACTTCAATAAAACTCAACTGATTTTTCTTATTTAGCAGGTCTTGTGCAGTCAATAGATTGGCAAATATCAGACCATCCTCTTCCGTCCCCTGTTCATCCAAGACTGCTGCAACTTTAAATTCTTTTCCTTTTATAATCATATTATCCCCAGGTATTTTATCAAATTCTCGAGCTACCTTATTGCCAAGGAGCAGGTCGTCCACGGCACCGGGCTTGTCCCCCTGGTAAGTCCACCACTTTTTTAGTTTCAGCTCGTATGGAAAATCCACCCCTACCAGCATTAAACTATTACCTTGGAACTCGGTTAGCCCTAAAACTTTAGGGGCAACAAATGCTATATTATCTTTATTGGGAATTGTATTAATTTTTATTATGTCATTGTTTGTAAGCATAGCCGGCTGCTCAGTGGAGGCGGGTATGCTTACACCCCCATATGAAAGAGACAAATTATCAGACTTTGGCGTTACCATGATGTTGGCACCAATTTCATCAAACGTATCTGCTAACTCGGAATTCATTGCCGTTGTAATTGAAAATAGCGTCACAACTGTTGCCATCGCTATTACCATTCCCAAAAGCATAAAAACCATTTTGACCTTCCGGCGTCTTAAACTGTTTATAGCAATACTATCTAAGCGCATAGTTCAACCTCCGTAATCTTAGCAACGCCTTTCCCCATTTTCTAACAAATGAGTGACAATATATTAATAGTTAACACCCCAATAATAATAGTGCTGATTATTGAGATATTACGATTTGGTAGCGGCTTAATTATACGCTCAACCCTGTTAGCAACATTAGTTTGAGCTATTCCTAATGCGGGATACACTTTAGGAATAGCTTCGTAACCTGCTCCCATCTTCCAAACCTTTATTAAAGTTGCACCATACTGGAGCCTATCACCGATCAATCCGACAGCAATATCATCTGCTCTTTCTTCTTTAACACGCATTAACCCGTTGTAAGCCCAATGCGTTACCGGGCTGAAAAACATTATATCTCTTAAGAATGCTGCAATGACACTCAGCAGTGCATCCTTGCGATATACATGAGCTAATTCATGAGCGATAACAGTGCGGATATCTTCCTGCTTCAATCTTAATACCTCTTGGTCTAGAACAATCCCCGGTTTGAATAACCCAAATGCAAAGCTATCCAGGTTCTGGTCAGACAGTATAAAAATATCAGGACGCTTAATTCCCAACCGTCTGCTGAATTGCCCAGCAACTGCGAAAACTTCAGGAAACTCTTCTCTTGTAGCTGCTATATTAACTTGTCTGAATTTCCTGCCGGATATAAATACGTAGAGAATCCGCCCAATTATGATTGACAGCCAGACAAACAAGACAGGTGTCAAAAATAAGGAACTCCAATATCCCACTTGACAAGCAAGGGAAAAAACAGAACCTAATGTGGTGCCAGAAATAAATTTAGTTTCATAAAAATCTATCCCTGGGAAGACTACCTTCAACGTCATGTACGTAATAAGCGGTATCAATAGTACAAACCACATAAACCTAGCACACAACTTAGGACACCCGTCCCCTTTGATTTTCGACCAAAGACAATAGAAAAGAAAACCGAACAAGCCTCCAAATATCACATAAGATGAAAAGGTATGGGTTATATCATAGATTAATGCCATGACCTACTCTCCTTTATCACGCCTGTTCTTTATTAACTGCTCCAATTGTGCAATTTTATCCTCATCTTCTTCTACTCGTTCCATGAAGTGGGAAAATGCCGCATCCGCGTAGTCATCAAAGAGGCCGTCCATAACCTCACCTACTAAAGATTTTGTGAAAAACTCCTTACTAACCGCAGGTCTATATGTGTAGGCAATTCCTTCTTTATCTTTCAATAATAAGTCTTTATCTGCGAGACGGGTCATAATAGTCATAACCGTTGTATAGGCAATTTTTCTACTACCTCTCAAATTTTCATAAACATCTCGTACTGTTGCTTCTTCCTTATGCCAGACAATGTCCATAACTGCTGCCTCAAGCGGGCCCAATACCTTACCAAGGCCTTTCTGCTTTGGTTTAAAGTCCCCTATTAAGGATTTTATTTTCAATTTTGCCACCCCTTTCACAAGCTTTATTTTAATTATAATACAGCCTCTTACTACGAGCAATAGTAAGAGGCTAATGTTCACAAATATTTCAAATTTAACTTATTATATTTTCGCCAAAATCGCTTTCAAATTTGTGAAGCTGAGTCTGATATATTTCCTCAAAAGCTGTGGCAAATGGGTATCCTTTTCCTAATAAGTCCATTAAATCATTTATTTTATCAATACCATCCGCTTTAACTAAATAATCCACCATAGCCAACGACTGCCAGTAAGCTATACTTTGGCTTGGCAGTAGGTCAAACTGTCCATCCATTCTGCTAAGGCGGTAAAGGTCATCCTTTTTATTAATTTCCGGCACTCTAAATTGAAATCCTGTAATTTCTCTTTCAACATATTGGGCAATTCCTTCAGTAAACCACCTAGGGTAATTGCCGCCAGTTTTATAGTCAACAACCAGATGCACATATTCATGGGCCATCGGACCATTTTCATTAAAATAGTTTTGTTTGGACTGATAGGTATCTCCCCGCGCCCACTCATTGGGTGAAAGTATCCTAATTACCCCTGCCCAGTAAACACCCATAGCACTTTGATCCGCATCCCAGCCAAAGCTTTTATTAAAGCTGGCCTTGTCAGGGTAAAGAACAATAGGCGTTTTTGCTGCTATGGCACTCCCTAACATTTCGTTTACAGGAGAATACGCCATTTCCGCCGTATCCAACACCATCTTTGCTACAGAAGCGTCTTCAGATTTATACCTGACATAAAAATGATCGTTAGTAATCTCCAACCAATTGACGGTTTTTAAGTTAGTCTGAAATCTAATCGCTTCACGCACCACTTTATATGCAACCGCCTTGGGCGAGAAACTTTGCTTACTTAATATGCTTAATAAGACAAACATTACTGCTACTAAAGCTCTGCGCACAACAAGTCCCCGTGACCCGGAACGCATCAACGGATTCCTAAAATAACGCATAGCAAACCCTCCCCCTAAGAACCGATCTCTCCCTCAACTAAATTATACAATAGATATTCATGTTTCTCATTGGTAATTACTACTTTCTTTGGGATAGGGTTTAATAAATTTTCGTATGAAAAAGACTATTGCAGCTCCCCGGCTGCCATTTTATCCGCCTCATCCACCTTTGCCAGAAGTTGCAAACCATAAAGCTAGCAGAAGAAATACCACGGGCAGGATATTATCCATTCAGTACACCTCCAACATCAATTATAACCTCTCTTCAATTATATTGTATATTAATTATGCTATAAGTAAAGTGCGTTGTTAAAAAAAAGCCCTATTAGGGCTTTTATATCTTGTTTATAATTTGCTGCAGTATTGCTTCAGAATTAGGATCGTTAATACCTATCCAATATAGTCTTTTATCCTTTTGATAATAGTAGTTGTCTAAGCCTATACCCGAAACATAATAGTAGGTCAAGCCGTCCAATTCTTTTTCCTGAAAGTTTGAAAATACTTTGTTATTGAGCATTTTCTCATTCATGATGTCAAGCAGCTTTGTTGCATCTTCTTTAGTCGATGATTCGGAAATCCACATCATTATCTGACGATTATCATCAGGAGCACCAAACATTGCAACTAGCCCTTCAGTAATATCAATATCAGTACCATGTAGTTGGCTGATCTGTGCCTTAGCCTGGTCACCAGTTATTATATGGTTTAAGGGTAATTCGGCCAGCTCTTTGGGGAATTCCTCTTCTGTCAGGCCGGGTGGCGCTGCTTTTGTTGAATTAGAAAGTGTACATGCGGTACTAGTAAATACAAATAAAACTATCAGCATAAGAAACACGTATTTTTTCGCTAAGTTATTTGTCTTCATTGATCGCCTGCTGCAGCATTTCAATTTCCCTAGCTAATTTCTTTTGTCTATTACCCAATAGCAATGTGTAAATAAATATTAACAACCAAATTAAACTATAGGCACTAAGAACGCTACCCATTAGATACCCTCCTCAAAGTTCTAATTATTCCTTTCTCTTAATTGGTTCTTTATTCGCTTAACCCTAGCTTCAGTCCGTTCGATCAGAATGCCTTGGGTTAATAAATAAAAATATATGAAGGTAAAAGCAATCACACTGGCAATTAAAGCATGGAGCATTCTTGGGTCTAATCCGCCGCCCGACCCTGTTACCACTTCGGGATGTGCTAGGGATCCCCACCATCGAATAGCGAAAAAAACAATAGGCACATCTATAAAACCAATGATTCCGAAAACCGCAGCCATAGTAGCTTTTTTCTCACCCTCAATGCTGGAAGCACGAACCAGCACATAAGCTAAATAAATAAACCAAAGTATTAGTGTGGTAGTTAAACGAGGTTCCCAAGTCCACCACCTGCCCCACGCAGCATGGCCCCAAATTGGCCCTGTCACCAAGACAATGGTTGTAAATACCACGCCTATTTCGGCTGAAACTTTTGCAATGGTATCCCATTTTTCATTTTTAGTTCGCAGGTAAACAATACTGGCCACAAAAACAATAAAAAAGGCAAAAAAAGCATTCCAGGCCGAGGCCACGTGGAAGTAAAATATTTTCTGAACGACGCCCATTACTTTTTCTAAAGGAGCATAAATAAAAGTCATGTAAAGGGCAAACAGCGTAACAATAAAGGTTACCCAACCCAATACAGTTTGGGTCTTTGAGGGCTTTAGCATTACTAAACCTCCAATACATAATCAAATAGAATAAAAGGTACTACCAGAAATATTATGTCATAAACGGCCAGTAATTTCACCCAACCCGCAAATTCAACAAATGCCTTTTGATCAAAGATCATGGCCGTCGACTGCACAGCACCTATCATTAAGGGAATAAGTATCGGGAAAAGAATTATAGGAAGCAAAATCTCACTGGCTCTGGTGTTAGCTGATAGTGCCGCTAAAAAAGTCCCTATGGAAACAAATCCTAAAGTACCTAGAAATATTATCAGTATTAGGTGCAAAATTGAACCTGCTACACCGTAATCAAACATAATAAAAAATAGAGGCAATGAAATTGCTTCTGTAACAGCCATAATGATAAAATTAGTAATTACCTTACCGAAATAAATAGCGGTGCGGTCGACCGGTGTCAACATTAAGCCTGTCAGTGTCTCATTCTGTTTCTCATTAACGAAGGATCTATTTAAGCCTAAAATCCCGGAGAAAGTAAATGCCACCCAAATTATTCCAGGAGATACGGCTTTAACCGTATCTCCAACCGGTTTAAAAGCGAATGCAAACATCACTATAACCAGTACTGAGAAAATCATCATGGCACTAATCATTTCTTTGGTTCTGAATTCAGCCACCAGGTCTTTCCAAACTATGTTTGCTACTTTTGCTAAAAACCGCATCATTTCTCCCCCACACATTTGAGATAAGTCTTTTGAAGATCTTCAAGGGTGAGATCCTTACCGGGCATCTCGCAGACAATCTTTCCTTTGACCAATATGACAATCCGATCGCTCATGCTTAATCCCTGCTCAAAGTTGTGTGTAATTAAAAAGATGGTACGATCCTGATTTGTAAGGCTTAAAAGCACCTGGTTTAAAATCTTAATTGCATGCTGATCCAAGCCGGTATATGGTTCATCTAAAAACAATATATCGGGATTATGAACGATTGCCCTAGCAATCGCCAGCCGTTGCTGCATGCCCCGAGAAAAGGTTCGAACCGGATCGTTGAGACTATATTGCAAACCGACCTCAGAAATAACCTCTTTTACCCGGTCCTTTAATCTAGGCACATCATACATACGCCCATAGAACAATAGATTCTCATAAGCAGTCAGATTAGCATAAAGAAAAGTGTTATGAGAAATAACCCCCATTTTCTTGCGTAATGCCAGTTGCTCCTCAGAAACTTTCCGCCCGGCAATGTGAACCTGTCCTTCGCTCGGCGGCGTCAGCAAGGTGAGCACCTTTAACAATGTAGTCTTCCCTGCCCCATTGGGCCCAAGCACACTGACAAATTCGCCTGGCTTAATATGCAAATTTATCCCGTGTAATATGTTTTTTGAACCAATAGTCTTGGCAACATTTTCTGCGCGAATGATGGAAAAAACCTCCTAACCAGTTAAATCCTTCAACTTAGCCTTAACATTAACTAGTTTCTGTTTGTATATCGCACGCAGTTCATTGTATGTTTTGTCATCAACGTCACCGCTCATATGCTGCTTCTCCAGGTCTTTAATCTTATTCATAAGAATTTGCTGTTTTTTAAGCAGTTTTTGGAAGAGTTCTTCTTCCTGATCTACCTGGGCCGCCATTTCTTCAGATTGCTGACTGCGCCTAAGTAATGCATATATTATTAGGCCAATGGGTATAACGATGACTAAGAATAGGAATATATGCGGGTTCATCCCGGAAAAAGGCGACTGGTTCCAAAAACGAATATGTCCCGCGCTATGAAATTCAGGACTGGATTGAGATAGATACCCTGCGGCATTGCTGTCTTCACTGCTTTCTGCTGCAGGTGCTCCGCCAGAACTCACGACCACTCGATATTCTGCTTTAGAACCAACTTGAATACCTTCCATTCCATGCATCTGGTATTCCATACTGCCCATCTGTTGTACGCCGCCATCTTTTAGGTCCCCGCTTATTATCTGTAAACCCTGTGCAGGCGCAAGCACAAAAAATGTCCCTATGGGATTCTTAAAGCTTTGAGAAACAATAAAATGTGGAGATTCTTCAGAAAAGGATTCCATTATAAAACTTAATGCAATTTGAGTTTCGCCTGGTACCAGTCCCGAAACGACTAATGCACCTTCTTGCTCGTTAGCCCCTTCAGGTCCTGACAATATTTCTAGGTCCTGGTACCCTTCAGGTAATTCAATAGTAATATTTGCCGCTGCCTCACCATTATTAGCCACAACCAAGGTATCTTTCACACTAAGGCTCTTTTGATCTTGAGCTAGGGTCACTAATTGATGGCGGACTTTTATACTGACGGTACTATCCGATCCTGTATTTACATTTTCCTCAGCAAAAGCAGGCTGTACCATCATTGCAACCAAGAATATGGTAATTAGTATTCTTAACAATTTGCGATATTTCATAGACTCACCCCGACTATCCTATAAGGATTTGCAATAATATCTATTCATTTCCTTCTTTTGCCATTTTTTGTACTTCTTTTTCTATCTCCTGCTCTATTTCAAGCTCCAGTTCTCTCTCAAGCTGCGCAAGATCAGAATCATTAGTCGTATTTAATTCTTCTTCCTCAGCCTTTAATACTATAATCGCTTGTTTTTTATAATTAGCTTTCAGCCTTCCATAATCAGCCTCGGAAAGCTTCTTCATGCGATAATCAAACTCTATCTCACCAAGCGTAGTAAAGACTGATTCTTTTTGTCTTTCTAAGGAATCTTCCGCATCAAAATCTAAACTTCGATCCAAAGATTTGACATCCTCTTCCTTTTTAATTAATGGATACCCTATTAGAAACACGGAAGCTACAACAACAAACAAGCCTAACACTATCGCCAACTGATTCCCCTCCTGTTTTGCACTAACCCTTTTTAAAAGTATTTCTTTATTTCTTCGTCAACTATCTCTTCATATTCAGCCATATCCGCTTGATCTACATCAAGCTCATTACCTTCAGTCTTTTTAATAAATACCCATTTGTCCAACGCAACATAAATTACCAGACCGCCCCCTAACATAGCTAAGAAAGGCGTTACCCAAGCCACAATGTTAAACGGGATACTAGCAGGAGGCGCAGCCATAACCTCTTCCCCATAAATACTCATCATAAAACCATAAATCTGCTCCGGATTCATACCTTCGCCCATTTTTTCTCTTATCTCTACGCGCATCTGCTGCGCTGTTTGATTGTCACAGGTCTTTAAATACATGCCACAGCCATCAGTACACATTAAGTTGCTCTCAATCTCTTTAAACAGCTTTTCATCAATCACATAATTATCCGCGAAAGCAGGATGAGCACCAATAACCGCGAGAAGAAGCATTATCAATATAATTAAGGTTTTAAATTTCATGGTCTACCCCCTTACTGGGTATATTTTGGTCCTAACTGACTTCCCTTCCCAGGCCAAACCGCAAAAATAGTACCTAAGACCATAATGTAACCGCCAATCCACATCCAACTCATGAGTGGGTTAACATTTACTTTAAACGTAGCAACTTTTCCATTTTGCTCCCAGCTGGCTAATAATACATAAAGGTCTTCTGTCAGGCTGCCCTTAATAGCAACTTCCGTACCCGGCTGCTCCCAAGTTGCGTAAAATACCTTTTCAGGTATTATTGTTCCAATTGACTTGCCATTCTTTGTTACAGGCATTTCAGCAAATACAATCGTGTTTTCGCCTTCGGGTTTTTCCTGCAGCCCGTTAAATGTCAAGGTATAATTCCCTACATTAATGTTTTCTCCCACACCAACCTGTTTAGTGACTTCTGTTTTATAACCATAAGAGCCTATCACCGCTATAACGATTAATACAATTCCTAGATGCACTGTGTAACCGCCATACCGACGCCTGCTGCGAATCATCAGCTTCCCTAGCGCCGTAATATATCCTTCTCCTGTCATCCGATGACGCACGGCAGTACCGCGATAAAATTCTTGCAGGATAGTCAGAATCACAAAAGCTGCAACGCCAAAGGCAACCGCTCCGTATAATGATTTGCCCGGTAAATAGAAGTAAAGCCCTATACCTGTAACTGTTGCAATTGAGAACGGCCATAGAAAATTATTTCTAAGATTTTTTAACGTAGACCTCTGCCATGCTATTAGCGGACAAACTCCCATTACAAATATCGTAGCCAGCAAAATAGGCCCATTCACTTGATTGAAAAAAGGCACACTTACGGTAACCTTGACACCTCTAATTGCCTCCGACACTAACGGAAATATTGTACCCCAGAAGGTCGCAAACGCCGCTCCCAATAAGAGCAGGTTGTTTATCAAGAAACTGCTTTCTTTTGACAAGTAGGATTCAAACTGATTACCCTGCTTTAATAGATTAATCCGATCAATTAAAAGATAAAAAGAAACTAATGCTGCAATACTCATGAAAATGAGGAACGCTGCTCCAAAGGCTTGGTTGGTAGCAAAGGAGTGAACTGACTGAAGCACGCCGCTCCGCACCAAAAAAGTACCAAAAATTGTTGTTAAGAAGGTAATAATTATCAGCGTCATATTCCAGATTTTCAACATGTCTTTACGCTCTTGAATCATTACTGAATGTAGAAAAGCCGTACCAGTCAGCCAAGGGATAAAGGAGGCGTTTTCTACTGGGTCCCAAGCCCAGAAACCACCCCAACCCAGTTCTACATAGGCCCACTGGGCGCCATAGAGGTTTCCTAAGGTTAAAAACATCCAGGCCACAACCGTCCAACGTCTAGTGACCTTAATCCAACTATCGTCAACTTTTTTCAGTAGCAGTGCAGACATTGCAAACGCATATGGCACCGCAAATCCTACATATCCCAGGTATAAAGTTACCGGATGAAAAACCATTCCGGGGTTCTGAAGCATAGGGTTAAGCCCCGCCCCCTCAGCCGGCATCACACCACCGGGTATTTTTTCAAATGGGTTTGCATCAAGAAAGACCATCAGAAGTAAAAAGAATATGTTCATAAAGGTTAAGATAGTGCTTACATATGGTAGTTTTTCGTCATGCTCATGTTTCTTGGAGAAAGTTACTATCGCCGTATAGATAGCCAATACCCAAGACCACAGGAGTAACGAGCCCGCATTTCCTGCCCAGAAAGCAGATAACTTATAAAAGACGGGTAGGTTCTTACTTGTATAACTATAGACATATTCAATAGAAAAATCGCTAGTCATCAGTAGGTAAATAAGAATAGATGATGCCACAGTCGTCGCCAAACACACAGCGGCGACCCCGCCTTTTGCACTTGCCTTTAGCCGTTCATTATCTGTCTTAGCAGCCACAATAAAAGCAACTACACTATAAATGCTAATTGCAAAAGCTAAGATTAATGATAAATAACCTATATCAGCCATTAAATACCCTCCTTGTCCACTATCATGTCCTGCAAAAACTATATTTTCTCTTTACACAAAATATTACCGGTAGCAGCAAACCTGCTACCGACCTTATATTATGTTATTTAGCCGATTGACTATCTGTCGACTCTGCTTCATATTTGGAAGGGCATTTTGTAGTAAGTTTCTCGGCCCTAAAAACATTAGCCGCTTTATCATAATACCCTTCAAGGATTACCTCGGTTGCCTCTTCAAAATTATCGGGTTTAACATCATTATAGACAACGGGAAGCTCTGCACTGCCGTCTGTCATTGTAAAAGTAAGTTTTATGTTTTTACCATCAAAATTTGTAGTACCGCCGACCAATTGCCCGGGGACCATCAGGAAGTCCTCCCCATAGTCCTCTTGCCCATTTACTATATCACTAACAGTCACTTGATACCCGGAGAAATTCGAGAAGCCGGTAAACATCAAATAACCAATTGCCACCACGATAATTAGAGCTCCGATGTAAATCTTGGTGCTTTGCTTCACTGATGACACCCCCAACTTAATTTATTCATCAATTTCATCTAATAGCTTCTTATAAGTATCTTCGCCTATTTTCCCGTCAATAAGCATTTTTCGCAACTTACGTTTTTCTTCTGTAGCCTCTTTCTTATTAACACCGCCTTTTGCTTTAGTCTTATTTCCTTTCTTACTGTTCTTTCTACCTTTTTGTTGGGATTTTTTATTGTTATTATTATTATTCACAGCGATAAATAGAAATACAGCTAGTAGAATAATGAACACTATTAGTAGGATAATTATTGTAGAGTTCACTGAAGACTGGGTCTGCTCCTGTGAGTTATCAGTTGATTGCTGTACATCCTCAGCTTTAACTGAAGGTTCATTACTTTCCCTTGTATAGCTAATTTCAAATTCTTTAGCATCCTCCGTGGCTACATTCTGGAAACTATATAGGTAATTAGTAAAGCCATCGTCATCACCTGCTGTTTTTTCAGCTTCCGGAGATAAAGTTAATCCAGTTGCTCCTTTTGGTGCCTTAATCTCTACCGTTAAATTGCTTACCGGGAAAGCAGGCCGAAAAGTTTGAGTAAACTGTTTAGGATTAGCCGATCCAAACGGTGTATAATAATATTCCATCATGATCGGAAATTCGGCACCAGGTTCAATAGCATGAGAAGGCTTCCAGACAATTACATCGTAATCGGGGTTATCTGTCTTTACTTCATATTTCTGACAAAGCATTCCCTCCTCAGTTTCACACACCATGTTAATCTCAGCGCCTTTTGGTATGTTATACTGCAATTCCCCTTGGAAAGCTTTGCCTGTATCATTAACAAATATGCCTGAATATATAACCAACACATCTGGTGACCGGTCATATTCTGGCCAAATGGAATAATAAAGGTTATCCATAGTCATGCTTTCTGACTCAGCAAAGGCCGGTACCTGTGGAAAAATCATAGTAGCAATTGCTATCAATAGCACAAAAAAGAATAATCTTTTGGTTCTTGTTATTGCCATTAATATCCTCCTCATCAATGTTGCTTTTTTGTAACCACTTTCACATAAGCTGGCTAAAATACGTACTTTAGTAAGTTCTCTGATTTAAAACAAAATCCTGCACTAAAATCACTTTTTTGTTTTACATTAATTGCCTTTTAGCCATTTGAGAAAAGCAACCCCTTTTAGCCTTCTTGATTATCAACTACATTATATATAATAACGCGTTTCGGTTACTACGGTCAATAGTATTCGAAGGATAAAAAACGCCCTAAGAAATTTTTTCTTAGGGCTGCTTTAGCTATTGAACCTCATAACCGGCATCTTTAATTGATTTTTTCAATTTTTCATAGCTTACTTGGCTTTCGTCAAATTTGACGGCTACCTTGTTTGCAGACAAATCTACCTCTGCCATGGTAACGCCATCTAAGGTTTTTAAGGCATTCTCCACAGCCATTTTGCAATGACCGCATGTCATACCAGCCACGCTAATATCCATCATTTTATCTCCCATTAATGTCACCTCCTTCATAAGTATAGCTTTGACTTATATTCAATTTATTTCACTTAAACTTCAATAGGTCTAACCTTAAAACGTTATAGTGCCAGCTGCCATCTTGCACAATTATCATGCCCTATGAAAAGTTAATTTATATTTACTACTTCACAAATTATACCATATGGGGGTACGGTTTAAATTCTAGTAGAACCACCGTATTTTGTCAACCCAAAATAACGCAAATAAAAATACAGCCTTGTCAGCTGTATTTTTACTGAACATCACTATTACATTATACCGCCCAAATATCTTTCTGCCGCCATAGCAGCATGGGCGCCGTCACCTACCGCCGTACTAACCTGACGCAAGAATTTTTCCCTAACATCACCAGCAACAAAAATTCCTTTGGCAGAGGTTTGAAGAAAATCACTTGCAATAACATAACCTTTTTCGTTTAACTCCACAACATCTTTCAAGTAAGCTGTGTTAGGTACAGTCCCGACGAAAACAAAGACGCCGTCAAATTGATGGTCTGCTATGTCCCCAGTCTTAACATTCTTTACTGCAACCTGTTCAACTTTGCTGTTTCCTTTAATCTCTTGCACTGTGCTGTCCCATAAAAAATCCATTTTTTCATTATTAAGTGCCTTCTCCTGTAGAATTTTTACAGCTCGTAGTTGATCTCTGCGATGAATAATAACTACTTGAGAGGCATACTTAGTTAAGAACAAGGCCTCTTCTACCGCTGAGTCACCACCACCTATAACCGCTACCCTTTTGTCCTTGAAAAACGCACCATCACAAGTTGCACAGTAAGAAACACCACGGCCTTGAAATTTTTCTTCACCTGGCACACCAACTTTTCTTGCCTTTGCACCAGTGGCTATTACAATGCTCTTAGCTTCTATTTCCTCTTCACCGGTTACAATTCGCTTGACCTCTCCTTGATCATCAATGCTTTTTACCTCTGACATTTTGAACTCCGCACCATGTCGGGTAGCCTGCTGATGAAATTTAGTCATTAATTCCGGCCCGCTAATTCCTTCAGGAAATCCGGGATAGTTGTCAATGATGTCGGTTAAGGCAGCTTGCCCCCCGGGCATGGAACTTTCCAAAACAATTGTTTTTAAGCCGCCCCTCGCTCCGTATAATGCAGCAGTAAGCCCCGCCGGGCCGCCACCGATGATAGCCAAATCATAAATCATTTTATACAACATCCTCTCTATGCTCTTTCATTATACATTTATCCATAATAACTTCAATTCCTGTTTGTCTGGCCTTTTCAGCTGCTTCCTCGTGAACCACTCCTTCCTGCAGCCAGAGAACCTGAGCCTTGAAGGCTAATGTTTCTTCAACTATATCAGGCACCGCTTCCGACTTGCGAAAAACATCCACCAAATCTACTTCTACATCTTTAGGGATATCTTTTAATGAAGGGTAGCATTTTTCACCCAAAATATTGTTCTTAGTCGGGTTAACAGGAATGATCCTAAATCCTTGTTCCTGCAAATAGTCTGCAACACGATAACTATCCCGTTCAGGCTTGTCGGACAACCCAATTACAGCAATTGTTTTAACATTCTTCCAATCCACGAACGCTCACTCCTCTTACCCCACTAGGGTATATGTTTAATTATATTATAAGTACAATTACGCTAAAAATTCAACCCTTATTTTATTATTCCGTTATATTTTAAAAAAATAACCCTTCTTTTTTAGAAGGGTTAAAAATTTAATTCAGATAACGCAGCGGATTTCTTCTATTACCGTTAATCAATACTTCCAAATGCAGATGCGTTCCTGTGCTACGCCCCGTATTTCCCACTAAAGAAATTACGTCTCCCCGTGAAACTTCCTGGCCAATTTCAACCTTTAGTTCTGAATTATGAGCATAGCGAGTCTCTAAGCCATCTCCATGGTCAACGACTACCATCTTGCCATAATTTCCGGACCTGCCTGCAAAAATCACCTTGCCATCGCCTGCTGCTAATACTGGGTCGCCTTTCTTACCGTCAATGTCAATACCCGTGTGAAATTCGCCACTACGGTCGCCATAGCCTGAAGTGATGACACCACGTATAGGCCACCCCAGTTGCCCGCTGCCGCCGGCTCCACGCGAGGCTACCATTGCCTTGGTGCCCCTGTGAATTATTTTCTCTTCCGGATCATCCGTTACTTCTTCGTTGAGAACCTGGCGTTCGATCTCCTTGCCGTTGTTTAACACAATACGGTATTGGACTACTTTCTCCCCGTATTCTCCCCCATGCTTTACTTCCTCTTGGCCTCTCCACAAAGAGTCGTCATTAACAATTTTAACTGGGAAAGGAACCCGCTCATTAGTCTTTTCTTGGTAGGAAGCAATAACATGAAGCATAGGATTGGCCTTAACCAAGTTTATTTCTTGTCCAGGCTTAAGGCTATCCGTATCTGTCAATTCAGGATTTGCTTCCAACACATCCTCTTGAGTTAATTCATAAGCTCTAGCGATGGTCCAAATAGAATCCCCTTCTTTAACAGTATGCCTTTTAACAGCCTTATTTCCCGCAGTCAGCAGATTATATGCTTCCACCCAGTCTACTATATCCTCTTGCTTAGCATTAACTGATGTTATCTCTACTGATTCTTCAAACTCTATGCCTTCTATCTCCGCCCGACTACTTTTAGGCATAAAGCTATTCTTTATTCGATCCAACACTTTTTCCCCAGTCTTTTTGTCTTTTAATGCTACTATATTTTCTCCCTTAATTACAATTGCCGCCGCTAAAACTCGGAACTTCATCTCTGCTTTTAACATAGAATATAACGTATCACTGCTCATAAAGTTTTCTTCTTCATTAAACTCTGTTGGTATAATATTGACCATGTTTTCCCAAACAATATCTCCTTGAACTCCCTCAGATAAATCGGCCTTTGCTTTAGATAAAACTTCCTCGGCTGTGGTCTTATCTTGGACATAGGCCAAGTGTTCACCATCCAAAACCATATCATAGGCTTTAATCGGGTTTGGAAGAAACACTAAGGTTGTAATAAATATTAATAATATAACTGCCGTTAGCCAAACTATTGGATTACTGCCAAATTGAGACCAATTTTTATGCGGTTTATTCTTTTTGATGGGGATTGTGCTGCCTTGGGAAAGGATTTCCTCCTTAGAAAAGCAATGCATTATACGCCTCCTTTCAACCCCTACTACATCTTATGTATATATTCAGACATTTGTTGTGGCAAAATTAACCAAACACATTGTACAAGCTTTTCCCTCTCTAATATATACGCCCCTTTAGTGTATAATTCCTTTAGCGTAATATCCGTCATTGTCAGGATTTATGTCGATGAATTTATCTTTTTGATTAATTTTACGCATCTATCTGTAATTTAAGAACAAAAAAAATGTCCAAGTTGCCTTGGACATTTAAATATCTTTTTTAATATTGCATCTACAATCGTAATAAGCGCTGGTTAACCCAATATCAGACTCTGTATTAGGAGTTAAAAAATTTACGCCGCCGCCAAATTTTATCCACCAACCCGATTCTATTAACACCACACCGGGAAGAACCTTCTCGGTCAACTTAACACTACCCTGGACTTGCCCTCTTGGGCTTTCAACAATTACGTTTTGACCGTTAGCGAAACCATGTTTTATAGCTGTCTCAGGATGGGCTAATACTGGCATTCGAACTTGGTCATTCAGTTGTAGATTATGAAATTGGGAATGAAGCCTTTCGCTGCTATGAGGAGTTAGTAATATCAGGGGAAATTCATTTTTAACGGTCTTATCTCCAATTTCCCCGACACTGCCCAAGGAATTCTGGCCAGAGAAATTATTCGTTAGAATGTTAACCTTGCCTGACGACGTGGGGAATTTTTTATCCTCCCAAGCAATATCGGTTATTATCGGGTTTTCCATAATACCATTTTCTTTTAGAATACTAAGATTAACGTCATATTTATTAAGAGGCTTAATCAGTTCTTCCATCCACTGCTCCGTTGTAAAACTACCAAATCTATTAATCAAACCCATTCGTTTAGCTAACTCCGAAAAAATCCATGCGTCAGACCGACTGTCACCCAGCGGTTCAACTACCTTAGGGGTATAAGCAAAGTACTGGTTCATACCATTAGCAACTATATTCTCAGTTTCAAAAATAGTCGCACAAGGCAGCACTATATCACTTTCCTCTGCCGTATCCGTTAATGTAAAGTCCACAGTAACCACAAACTCCGCTTTTTTAAATACCTCCTTCACCTTTGTTGTATCAGGCAACTGCGTCACCGGGTTTGAACGAGTAACAAAGATCGCTCGAATGGGCGGCGAATCTAGATTGAGCACCTCTTCTCCCCAGCGAGGATAAGATATATGTCTTTTAGAGACGGCTAGTTCATCACCGCTTATATCACCGAACATTTCCGATTTGTAATCTGCATAAGAGTAATTCGCCCCGCCGCCCCTTTTACCGACATTACCGGTAATGGCAGCCAGAGCATCAATTGCTCTCACAGCCTGACCGCCGTTACTGTACCGCTGCATACCGTAGCCAAAGAATATGCTCGCTGGTCCTCCCTTACCATAAATAGCCGCAAATTTTTCTATTAAGTCGGCTGAAATGCCCGTAATACGAGCGGCTTTATCCGGCGTAATCTCTTTTATAAGTTCCAGGTATCCTTCAAAACCATCTACATGCTCCGATATAAACGAAAGGTCTAACCATCGTTCCCGGCACAACACATGCCCGACTGCCAATGCCAATACACCGTCTGCCCCAGGTTGGACAGGTAAAAAAAGGTCTGGTTCAAAAGGCAGTTGGATACGCACCGGGTTAATTACCACCACTTTACCGCCGTTTCTTTTCACATCCTGGAGTAAAGGCAATAAGTGCCGGTTAGTAGCAGGAACGTTACGCCCCCACAGCACAACTACTTTGCTGTTTAAAACCTCATCCCATCGATGGGCCCGACAACCACCAAAATCCATGGTTTGGGCGGCTTTGCCCGCCCCCCAGCAAAGGCTTCCATGAGTTGTAGTAACACCACCGTACGCATTAAAGAATCGACGGTCCAATTCATTAAGCATACCGTTGCTGCCGGAGTCAAAATTGTGCAGCACAGCAGTCGTACCACTTTCTTCAGCAATATTAGTCAACTTGTGGCAAATTAATTCAAACGCATCATCCCAGGACACTTTTTGCCAGCCCGAGCCAACCTTTCGCAAAGGATAGAGCACTCTATCCGGGCTATACATACGCTCGATCTGCTTTTTAGCCTTAGGGCAAACCTTGCCCTTTGTAAAGGGGTGATCCATGTCACCAGAAACCTTGACGATCTTCCCGTTACTTGTTTCCACTCGCCAAGCACACGAATCAAAACAATCCAAAGGACACATAGATTTATAATAAGCCATAAAAACACCTACCTTAACGCTAAACTTATATAGTATAAGCCCAGCACAATAAGAATTAAACCACTAACATTATTTACTATACTGCCCCATTTTTGCATTATTGCAGTCCTCTTAATTAACCCAGTAAAGGTACCAACTAGTAGCAAGGGCAACCCATGCCCAAGTCCATAGACAAATAATAAAGCGCCACCGCCCAAAAGCTGACCTTTACTAGCCACAAAGGTCAGGATGACAGCCAAAATGGGTGTTGAACAAGCCGTAGCAACCAAGCCAAAAAATAACCCCACTAAATAAGCACCGACTAGCCCTCGTTTCTTAGGTGCAACAATGTTTAACACAGGCCAGTTTATTTTATAAAAGCCCATTAAATTTAAACCCATGGCTACCGAAACAACGGCCACCAAATAGTACCAACTATCCCCCAACTTCCCAAAAATAGTGCCCAAAGAAGCAGCAATAAGACCGAGAATACTAAACGTTGTCGCCAAGCCTAGACTGAAAGCTAATGCTAAGATAAACCCTCTGAGCCGGGATGCTTCACCATAACCGCCAATATAAGCCATTAAAACCGGTATCATAGATAAAATACATGGGCTGAGACTAGTGGCTATCCCCCCCAAATATATCAATATAAAGGTCATTAACGAAATCTGATCTATGGATTGGGGCAGCACTTGTGTAAATAAGCTCTCCATCTAAACCTCTCCCTCAGCATGCAGCATTTTCTTTACCTCCAGGTAAATGGCACATTCCAATCGTTTCTTTTGCACTAAACATCCAGTTTTATATGGCGTCAATAAATCGCCGCTTTGCTGGTAAGAATTGGCGTTACATCCCCCGCTGCAGTAAAACCTTGCCCAACACTTAGAGCAGTCTTTTTTATTAAATATGTGGGTATTCTTAAATGTCTGGCTGATGCTTTTATCTTTTACACCTTCCGTAACGTTGCCCAAACAAAACTCAGGCTGTCCCACAAACTGATGGCATGGGTATAAATCACCCTGGGGAGTGACAGCTAGATATTCAAACCCTGCGCCGCAGCTTCTTAGCCTTTTCGATAAGCATGGTCCTTGCTCTAAACTTATGTTGAAGTGGAAAAAATTAAATGGGTCCCCTTTTTGTTGATAATCCAAGTATAAATCAACTAATCGATCGTACTCTTTTGAAACTTTAGGATAATCTTCTTCAGAAATAGCATAATCCTCTTCTTTTGAAGCCACCACAGGCTCTACGGACAGTTCCCGGAATCCTAAACTAGCCATATGCTCGACATCATGGGAAAAATCTAAATTATGTTTGGTGTAAGTGCCGCGAAGGTAGTAGTCCACTCCATCTAATTCTTCCACCATAGATTGAAAGTTAGGTATAATTCTTTCATAACTGCCTCTGCCCGAGGCGGTTGGCCGCATAAAATCATTAGTTTCGGCCCTGCCGTCCAAGCTTAAAACCAGTTTTACCTTGTGCTCCACTAGAAACCTTCTTACCTGTTCGTTTAACAGCATCCCGTTAGTAGTTAATGTTAATCTAATTTCCTTATCAATTTTCCGGGCTGCCTCTTTGGCGTAGATAACCGTATCCTTAACCACGTCAAAATTCATTAAAGGCTCACCGCCAAAGAAATCTACTTCACAAAAGGGTCGGGGTCCTGACGCTTTTAATAAAAAGTCAATAGCTTGTTTGGCTGTGTCAAAGGACATGAGTTGCCTGTCTCCGCCAAAATCGCCCGTCCCAGCAAAACAATATTTACAGCGCAGATTACAGTCATGGGAGATATTTAAACACAAAGATTTAATATAACTGTCATCTTGAAGTAAGGAATCTGCGTCGAAATCCATCTTGCTTCCCAACAGCCCTTCAGCCTGCATTGCAAGCAGTTGCTGATAAGCTTCCTGTACAGCAGTCTCTCCATATTTATCTATCACCGTATTCATAACTTTTTTTTCCATTAATGCCTGAAATAAGTCCGAGGCCGCACCATCCAAAACATGAATAGAACCGCTGTTAACATCCAATAAGATGTTTAATTCCCTGTAAGAAAACAAATGAACATTTTCCTGAGCTATGTTTTTGAGGTCAAACATCTGCTCCACTCCTTTTAGAGGATGTTCGAAAAGCTACTCAAGAATAAGTGCCTTTTTGAACAACACATTTATAGCAAATAACTTAAAAAAATAAACCCACAAACGTGGGTCGTTTTATTTGTTTTCACACACTTGATTTCCCACAGTGCAGGAAGTCTTACAGGCAGACTGGCAAGATGCTTGGCAGTTACCGCAGCCTCCAGTTTTGATTGTGTCTTGAAGTTTAGGGTTTACTAAGGTTTTAATATGTAATTTACTGCTCATAAAAATACCACTCCTTCTATTCAATAACTGCCAATCATTATATCATAATATCTGAACCTTGGGCAAAACATTTGATCTATTTAAGGCTCTTAGACAAAGTTACCCTAATTTTTTATCCTTAGAGCAAGGAACTATGAGTATCCTAGCGAAATATGTCAGATAAAGATTTATTGGAGGGCCTAATTTGAAAAGACTATTACTATATCTAATAATCATTTTAATATCGTTAACCTTATCCGGCTGCAGCCTCTCTTCACTCCCTCTGCCATGGAAAAAAGATGCACCCGCGTCAACTCCGTCTACCAATGATAGCAAAAGCAACAGTACTGCTTCCATACCCTTAAACCAACGCAAAATCTCGTCTGCGAAAAAAACACCGCAAAGTGTTGACTTTGAAAATATAGCAAACATTTTCTTAAAGTCTTGGCAGTCAGGCGATTACCAACCTTTAATTAATGACCCAATTTGGAAAAACCATATCAAGGAACAATATAGTTCCAATATTGAATTTAAGCTGCATTGGGATAAAGTTAAGAAAAACGTACAGCAGGTAAACATCGATCTTTTTAATAACCAACCCTCCCTGGTTATTGCACCTATAGGCCCCGAAGCCTTAATTGAAGCTACTCTAAACAATTGGCTAACCTTACAATTTCAACTAGCAAAGGATAATGGCTCCTGGCAAATCAAAGAGGTGAACTACCACCAGACAAATGCAGCAGAAGTTTGGTTTAGAAATAATTCTTTTTATGTCAGCCTTAAACCTTTACTCAATTCATATGACAAATTGACTGAGTGGTCCCAGTGGGCTTTTTCTCAAGATAAACCTAGTGATTTAAAACAATATGTCTCAGATGTCACTTATCTGAAAAGTCAGGTCGGATTACTTAACAGTCCGCCTGAGGCAAAGGCCCTGAAAACTGCTTGGGATGCTAGCCTTAAAGCACTAAGTGCAGCATTACAGGAAAAGCTGTCAGAAAAGGAGCCCGAAACCATCATGACAGAGACGAGTAAACTAGTAGACCAAATTAATCAAGCTGAAAATATGAAAGAGCCCCTAACTGACAAACTGCAAGATGCTTCTGACGTAAATGAGGATCTAGCGGAAAGTAATCTAGAAAATGCCCAGGCCAAGTCAGAACAGAAGCTGCAGGAAATGCAGTTAGATTTTGCCCCATCTTCCGGCAATTTACAGAGCTTAAGGGATACCTGGAATGACCTAGATGACCAATTTATCACTAGTTTGGATAGTTATTCGCAGCTATACAGCTCTGATTAAAGACCGGGACACGAGGGGACAGGTCCCTGGTCCCTTGGCGCAATTCTTGGCTTCAGCCTAAAACAACCGGACGGAGGCCCCGTGAATAAACTTATTTACATCCGAAAGCGAGTTTGCAATATTTATATCCAACTTTTCAAGTCGTTCATAACTTTGATGGCCATTGGATATAAGTAAACAATCACACCCTAGCTCGCATGCTACTTCATAATCATGTATTGTATCTCCAATAAGAATAATCTCCTCTGATTTCAAATTCAAGATAGACAAAAATTCTTTTCCCCTTTCTACCTTGCTATTTGCATAATGATTATTTAAACCCACTACCTTTTTGAAATATCGCGTAATACCTAATCTCTCAACTATCATATTCAATTCTTCCTCTTGTGAAGCTGATAAAATATATTGGCTTACACCCATATTGTGGATATAGTTCAGAACATTTTCCGCTTCTGTAAATAGCTTAAAACGGTATTTTACAGAGTTAAACTCTGCAATAAATTCTGTCGCAAGCTCTTCAAACTGCTCTACTTTAAAATTAAACCCAAGTTTCTCATAATATTCCTTTACTGGGAAAGTAAATATATTCTTATATGTTTTATAGTCCAGTAAGGGTAACTCTCGTCTCTTTAGCAAATTATTCATGGCATCAATTACTATTTCAACATCATCAAGTAATGTGCCGTTCCAATCCCAAATTACATGCTTATAATCTTTCATAATCTACATATTCTCCCCAGAGTCCTTAGTAGTTTTTAAATTGCGAGTGTCGCGTACAAATACATCTCTTTTATCACCTTGTTCGTTCTTTAGCTATCCGTGCCATCTGCTCTTTCTTATTCTTAGGAGGCACATAAATTTGGTCATTGCGCTGCAGCTGTATGGCGCTTTGTTTGCAACCGGCAAGACATACTCCGCAGCCGATACATCTCTCTCTATTGACCACAGCTATTTTATCGGAACCATTTCCCCGCACCTCCACGGCATTGATATGGCAGCGCTTGCCACAGACTCCACAACCATTGCATTTGTCTTCATCTACCACCGGTATGAAGTTACTAGCATGAACAGCCTCCATGTCATGCTCATTTATACCCTTTAATACTCCACAGCAGCAGCCGCAGCAATGGCAAATGTAGGCAGGTTTGTTTTGCACATTGTCTCCCAAATGGACTAGGCCTAGTTTTTCAGTCTTCTCAAGCACGCCCAGTAATTCATCAACTCCGGCCGGCCGGGCAAACCCCCTGCGTATCAACCATTCTGCCGCTCCACCAAGAGAGGTGCAAACATCTTCAATTGGTGCATCGCAATTAGTTCCTAAATGCTGTGCCTGATGCCGACAATAGCACATACTGAGAGCACCGCCGCCTGACTGACGAATAATGTCTGAGGCTCGTTCATAGCTGAGCACTTCAGTCTCCACATCGTCGGGGATAAGACTTTCATAAGCTAATGTCTGAAACATTTTAGTATCTGAGCCAAAAAATTTTTCAGGCACTCCGTTTGCATTATGATACTCTTTAAACAGCTGCGCCAATTCCTTTTGCGGTAGCTTATCTGTTACCCGCATGAAAGTATACTCAAAAAAGCCAATTACCAATGGCGTAAGCATATAGAATACAGTATTTCCCCTAGGAATATCAATCACTAGCCCCTTATTGGCCATTTCATCTAAAAGTTTTACTAGCTCCTTTTCCGGCAGTCCCATCTTATCCACTATACTTTCAAAAGAACTGGGTCGCTGCGGAAATTTACTGCCTATTGCTGCTTCAGCCTCAGTATACATGATATTTAGTATGTTGAAGAGAGTTTCATTAATTACTGCCCCCACCGGATTTTGATCCAACCTTTGTGCCAGCTTCTCATATACTTTTTTCTTAGCGATAGTCATATGACCCACTTAATCCACCCCTTAAAATCATTTTACTGAATAACTATTCATTATTCCAACGCAAAATTCCTGCAGTATCACAAATTTTCTGACTACCAGCAACAAGGGTTCAAGCTTGAATAATTGAATAACCTTTCTTGTGGCTTTTCAAGCCCTATCCCCATATATCCCATATTTTTTATGATATACTAAATTTTATAAACCCGATGCAAATATAACGTGGAGGATAGTTTTATGCTCAAAGGATTTACAATTATTCTTGTTTTCCAATTAACTGGGGAAGCCTTGGTTCGTTTGTTTAATCTTCCCATCCCTGGACCGGTAATGGGACTGATATTACTGTGGTTAGCACTAGTAAAAGGTTGGGTGGTTCTTGCAGTTGTAGAAGAAATCGCTAACCTCTTATTAGATAACCTAGTATTGCTTTTTGTTCCTATAGTGGTAGGTGCAATGGTATATGCCGATGTTCTTATTGAATACTGGCTAGCCTTAGGTCTGGGGATAATAATAAGTACTTTAGCTGGTATGCTGGTAACAGGAATGATCGCTACTCACTGGAAAAGGAAGGATAGAAATGCTTGATTACATATTAAATACATTCACAAGCATATTAGGACCAATCACAGCTAAACCTGCTTTTGGTGTGTCTCTGACGCTAGGTTTATTTCTAGTTGCCCAAAAAATTCATAAGCGCTATCCTTCTCCCATAACCCATCCTCTGCTTATAAGCAGCAGTGCAATCATTCTATTCTTAACCCTACTGAACATTGACTATGATACATACCAGCAGGGTGGTCAACTGATCACTTTCTTGTTAGGCCCCGCAACAGTAGCACTGGCCATTCCTTTATATAAAAATTCACGACGTATCAGTAAACAACTAGGACTTATTACTACCAGCGTTGCAGCAGGTACACTAACTGCCATGCTGGTTGCGGTCTTTATCGTAAAATTATTCGGGGGGACCACAGAATTAGTACTATCTATGGTGCCAAAATCTGTTACTACACCCATCGCAATAGAAATTTCCCGCATCGTAGGCGGAGTACCTTCTCTCACTAGCGTCTTTGTCGTTCTTACTGGTTTGGTAGGGGCTATATTGGGGCCGGCTTTTCTTTATTATACCGGCCTTTCCTCTCCCGTTTCAACAGGTTTGGCCCTGGGGACTGCAGCCCATGGAATCGGAACCGGCCGTGCTTTACAGGAAGGGGAAATTCACGGTGCATATAGCGGCCTTGCTATGGGACTAGCAGGTTTAATCACTGCCTTCGCAGCACCGTTTGCAGTCAAATTGTTTTCTATTATTGGGCTTTTTTAAATGGCTTAAATAACTATAAGAAAAGTTATTAAATTATTCAAGCCCGCCCCCGCTAGTTTTGATTAAGATTACAGGAGGGATTAAGTAATGGAAATCGTGCAGGCTCAACGACCCACTTTTATTAAACATATTTTCTGTCCTTATAGTTCCAACTCTTTAAGAATTCATCCTCCTGAATTTATTGATGTATAGGGCGGTAATGTGAAATCAATAATCACCTCAACTACCTCACCAAAGCTTATACCGTGGTACTCTTTAATTTCACTTATTACCTCTAGACTTCTAATTTCAAACTTTATATAGTCATTTACGCTAGGTAAAGAAATAACTTCCCAAACGAGACTTTCGATAGCATCTATGTTATTTTCATAATTTTTTAAAAGGTAATCCGCATCAATAGTCGGCCTAGCAGTAAAGTTGCTAATTGAATATAATAAAAATCCTCCTTTAAGGCTGAGGTTATCTCTGTATCGCGATTGAGAAAGTCTGCGAATAAATTCTTCTTGACAGAAAAGGTTTAGAAGTTGTTGTAGTTGAATGCCTTGTTTTTTTGACTCATTTTTTAGCTTAGCTAAAACTGATGCTGCCTTATCTACCATTACAACCACACTCCTATATAGGTCTGCACTTTTTTCTTTATATTAAAAATTTCAGCGTACTCAAACAATTTTCTCACATTTTTCTTTTTGTCTCGTGCATATCGCCTGATTGCACCGCTAAACACTTCTCTTTCTAGTTTATTCTCATAACGAAGAACATCGCAAATCGTTCGGTCACGATTGTATATCCTTACCTTTACTCCTTCTACTTCCATTGTATCTACACCAACTTCAATGAACTTAGGTAGCAAATAATAAGGCTCTATTGCAGGGT
>JADQBR010000166.1 GCA_016278515.1 Bacillota bacterium | reverse complement strand
GATAGCATACAGCCGAAGGGTATCGAGGAATTAAATATATTAAATTCTCGGGGGAGTTAGGATATGATTTACATTGGCAAAAAAGAAAGACGAGAAGGCACGGACAAAGGGTAAGGCTTTAGTCGAATTCGTTCTCAACCGCTACAACTACTCCAAGACCAACATGGCTGACCGCCACGCACAGTGGGAAGAGTATTACGCTGATTACCGAGGAACACAAAGCGACCTAAAAGAGGCATGGCAGTCCAATTATGTGGTGACATCGCTAAAAGAGGCTGTCCGCACAAAACTCCCTATCTACATGAATATCCTGTTCCCTGCCGACCTCTCCAAATCTTTCGATATCAAGCCGGGTGAGGAAGAGGACGAAGCCGCTATCCCTGCCTTAAAGGATATCATCACCTACCAGTTAGGCAATGTGGGTAAAGATATGGGCGGACTGTTTAACGTAGGTGAAGGGTTTATCAAGCAATTCGAGATATACGGCTATTCACTGTCTAAAGTCTCCTGGATAGAAAAGAGCGAGAAAGGTAAGACTATATTCGAGGGACCGGACATCGAGGTATGCGATATCTTTAACGCCTATCCTGACCCTGTTGCTATCGATGTTAATAAGAGCTGGATAGTCATTCGCAAACCTGATGTCTTTGTATCACGCTTAAGACAGTTAGAGACGCAAGGGGTCTATCATAGTATATTAGACCTGAAAGACACTTCACAGCCGGGGTCAAGTGATACGACAGGCGAAAACAAAATAAACACCGACCGGGTAGAGCTGCTGGAATATCACGGTGATGTGCCTAAATCGCTACTTCTCGGCAAGATATACGATGAGGTTCAGGTAAATCCCTTTGAAGATGATTATGTCAGGGCTATAGTCACTATTGCCAACCGTGAAGTATGTATCAGAAATGAAGAATATCCCTTCGACTGCGGTAATATCTTCGTTGACGCTTCCAAAGACAAAATGCCTAATGAGCAGTTTGGGGTAGGCACAGGTGAGGATATCCAATCCTACGCCGAAGAGCTGACCAACGCCCATAACAAGTTGTCTGACTGCATTAATATTATAACCAATCCGATGGCAATAATGAACCAACAGAAGATGGCAGGCGTATCAGGCGGAATAGTTATCGTACATCCGGGAAAGGTGTTCTTCACCAACCCCAACGTAGAAAATGTTACTAAGGCAATGGCTTTCATTGACACCACCGCACAGGCTGCTTCACTAAACCCACTAATCGCTTTTATACAGATGTTAGAAGAGAAGATAATGAAAACCACACAGGCAGTCCCGGTTATTGCCTCTATGCCAACCAAGGAAGGCTTACCAGATACGCTGGGAGCAACCCGTATGATGCAGGGGAACGCCGCAGAGCCGATTAAACATATCGTTAAGCATTGTCTTGAACCGTGGTATCAGAAGGTATTGGAGATTATTTATAAGCATGACTTGCAGTTTTTTAGCAAGGAAACGGCTTATCGTGTGTTAGGTAAGGAAAGAGGCGCACAGTGGTTAGCCGAGAAACAAAGGAAAGAAATAAAAAAAGAAGATATTAAACTTGCCGGCAATCCTGACTTTATACCAAGAGGTGTAAGTATATTCGAGGAAAAACAGGTAGAATTGGCTAACCTACTAAAACTTACCGAGATAGCACCGCTATATATGAAACCTGCTACCGACCCGATGGGTAATGTGCAGATAGACGGCGAAGGTAAGCCTGTAATGGTGCCTGTCTATAATCTTGAAGAGATAGCCAAACGTGTAGGGGAAGATATGAACTTCTCCGATTTAGAGAAATTAATACCGGAGTTAAGAGAAGAGAGGGAAAAGAAAGAGGCACAAATGACCGCCAATCAGGCAGGGGTTAAATCCACTACTCCTGCAGCCCCGCAACAAGGAGCAGGCAGGATGATTCCCCCGCTTCCTTCTGCTCCAGCGGGAACGAGACCGCCACAGCCACAAGTAAACCAAGGGGGAAGGAGGGGAAAATGAGTAAAGAATTTTTTCTTGTATGGATATATCCATTTTTGTTTTATGTCTTTGGAATAATAATGGGTAAGTCCTTTTGGGAAGATAAAGAGAGGTATAAATAATTAAAACAAAGAGAGAGATTAAGGAAGGGAATATGACTATAGGCAATAAATATAAAGTAAACTACGACTCCGCCATTGAGCAGGCAGACCGCCTGCGTACCACCATTAACACGGCTGGCTGGCAGGATATAGTCAAAATTAAAAATAATAAAAAAGCATATTATACCGATAAAGCACTTACCGAGAAGGAATTAAATAAAATTTATTATGCGCAGTCTTATGTTGAGGCGATAGATAATTTATTTTCAGAAATTAACGCATTAATAAATGTAGGCGATGAAGCTCAAGGATTAAAAAAAAATAAAAAGTAAACGAAAGGAGTATCTAAATCATGACCGAAGAAAAAACCAATAACCAACCATCTGCCCCCGATGAGGGACAAGTAGATACTGGACTGGTAGAAACAGAGGATTATGAAACGCTTTCCAACGAAGAACTGGAAGCAAGAGTCAAGGGAAAACCTGTACCTGTTAAGCCAACCGAACCCGCAAAGGAGGGTGAGCCTCCTGCCGAAGAATTGCCTGATGACCTGAAAGGCAAGTCAGCCGAAGAACTGGCAAAGGCTTACCTTAATATCCGCAAACTGCACTCCAAACAAGACGAGGAACTGGGCAACCTGCGCAAGTATAAAGAAGAAGCCGACAAACTTAATACCGAGATGAAACAGTATCAGATTGACGCTACTTCACGGAACATCGTAGAAAATGAAATTAAAACTATGACCGACGCTGAAAAGCAGAAGTTTTACGATGATTTCAGCGATGATCCTGCTAAAGCACTTATGCCCTACATCTCAAAGGCAATAAAGCCGATTGCCGTAGTACAGGCAAGACAGGCAAACGAAACAGAAATAAGCAGATTAATCGAAGCAAATAAAGATAAACGAGTTCCTTATGACCGCAAGGCAGTAGATAAGATACTGGCAGGTTTTACCAACGCAGACGGCAGGAATAAGCTGTTTGACCTTTATGGTACAAAGGCGTTTGAAGAAGCCTATAAGGTTTACCGTGATCAAAACCTTGACGCAGCCATTGAAAAAGAAAAGAAAGAGTTCATTGAGAAAGCGACCAAAGAAGCAGAAGAACAAGCCAATAAGAAATCAAGAACCTACACCGAGCCAACAGGCTTTCGTTCTGCTCCGAGTGGATCAACCGACTACGAAACTATGCCGATGGCAGATTTAGAAAGATTAGTCGGGAAACCAAAAGACTACTAATAATAAAAATTAAATAGTCTTATAATTCACGGGGGAAAAACAAAAATAATAATAAAAAGGACGTGAATTATAAATGGCAAGTGTTGCGACAACAACCTCAACCCTTACCCAATTAATGAAAGTTTATTACGACAGAAAACTGTTAGATTTTGCTGAACCAGTAATGGTGGCAGATAAATTAGCAGACCATTCTCGTGATATTCCTCAAAAAGAGGGTAAGACCGTAAACTTCACCCGATATGTCCCCTTAGCTAAAATTACAGCTGTAACTGCTGAAGGTGCAAATCCCGATTATGTCGAAATGGAAGCCTTCGAGTTCGAGAAAACCACAGTCAAATACAGTAACACCATCAGACTTACCGATACTTTAGTATTGACTGCTTACGATGATGTAACTGAAGGTGCTGTTATGCTCTGTGGCGTAAATATGGGTGAAAGTATAAATTATCAGTATAGATTAGCAATGTCTTTAGGACTCTATCCGATGAGGGTAGATAATTCGTCAACTTATGCCAAGACTGGAACAGTAGGAGCTGCACCAACCACTACCACATTAGTAGCTGCCGAATTAACCGAAGCAGACCATTTCTGGGTTAATGGCTTAATCATCTTCACTACCGGACGGAATGCAGGGTACGCAGGCGAAGTCACTGCTTTTACTGCTTTAACCGATACTGTAACCTTCGAACCTGCACTTAAAAACGCACCTGCAGTAGGCGACCTTTTCCGTATCGTGGTAACTACTGGACTGGCTGCTACCAATATTGTAACCGGTGCAGCCGTAGAAAGAGCTGTAGCTATCCTAAAGAAAAACAAAGCACCGAAGTATGACGGTAAATTCTTCGCAGGGATTATGAGTCCCTTCGTAGTCTATGACTTCATGCAGGACAGTGCCTGGGTAAACGCACAGCACTATGCTTCACCTGAAGCTATTAAGAACGGCGAACTGGGTAAATGGGGCGGAGTAAGGTGGTATGAAGATACCGAAGCCTTCACCACTCTAATCACCGACGGAACTGCTGACGCTTCCGATAGAGGGTTTAGTTTCTATTCCTCAGTCGGTACTATCAACCAGACCCCGATATTCGGTAAGCATTGTATAGCTGGTACTCGTATATCAGGCGTAAAAGACAAACTCATAATTAAGGTTTCCGGACCACAAGACACTTCAAATGCTACTAATGCATTTAGTCTTGTATCATGGAAGGCTTACTTTATCGGAGTAGTTCTTAACGGCTTATTCGGAGTACAAATCCTAAGCGGTGCAAGTACTGTAGCTTAGAAAGTTAACATAATTACAGATTAACACAATTGGAAGCGGGCGGGATTAAAACCCCCGCCTGCGTAAAATAAAAAAGGAAGTGAACATTATGCCAAAAATAACAAAACCAATGGGTGAAGGTCA
>JADQBR010000148.1 GCA_016278515.1 Bacillota bacterium | reverse complement strand
ATTGTTTATGCTAGGATGAATTTTGAAAATATCATTAAATAATTTGGAGTGCATTCCTAGGCATTCCCCGAAATTGAAAAAGGAGCCTGTTTTTAAATACCGACATTTAGTGTAGTAATTGTCCGATTCTTTTATGGAGAATGTTGTTCTCCAGGTGGATGTGATTAAAGATATCTCCTTCAACTTCCTCCATAGTTTTATAGGCTTTATCATAGGTAGGACAGGCATCTTCCGGAGTGGTATAATTGGTGGTTATGCTGCGCAGTTCTTTTAGGATATCGCCGGCGTTTTCATGTTCACCTTCAAGTTCATCAATAGTCGCAGAAATTTTACCAAGCAGGTCGCGGGACTTGCTCTTTTCATAATCTTTAATCATAGGGAAGAGCACCTCTTCCTCGGTAATTAGATGCTGTTCCAGGTCCATTTTGAGGGTATGAAACAGTTTATGGACTCGGCGAAGCTCATGATGTTTGGCCCCATGTACTCTAAGGATAGTTGTAACTAATTCACTCAGGGCAGGCAATGTGGTTTTTAAATAGGTATGATGTTTATTGACAATATGGTCTATTAAGTCAGCCAGCGGTTCCGTCAGCCAATCTTTTTCTTCAGTTTCTAGGTTGAGGGCTTTTTGGTATGTACTGTTTAACTTATCTAACAATATACGTTCATCGAGATTCTGTTCTTTAATGGCGACGGCTAGTGACCGATTTCCACCACAGCAGTAGTCAATGTTATTTTTCCTGAAAATCTCACCGGCTTTAGGGAATTTTGCTACAATATCACCGATTCTATCTGAAGTCTGAAATGTGGTTACCATAACCAAGGCCTCCTAAAGTTTAGTTACTCATATTTTTTACCAAGTTTGCTGATAGAATACGCTACGTAAATTTAATTTTAACTGCTTCGAGCTGGCATCGCTCACCTTGGGAGAGGTAATGTTGCTCTTGGTTCAGACCTGCATTTTCGGAAGGACATGATGATTATTTGAGTTATAAACGGTACAATATTGATTGGGTTCAAAGCAGCTAGGCTATGGGTTGACTAGAATAGATATTTTGGGATAAAATGGTAGGTAGTAAGAATGAGGAGAGATTATATATGGTTAGTTTAGTTAAGATTAATTCTGACATTATTTATAAAAAGGCTGTGCCGGTATTAGATGAGTATCGAGGAATTGTAGGGGCTGTTCATTTTGGGTCTTCGTTAAATAAATGCAGACCCGATAGTGACATTGATATCGGGCTGATTTATAATACGTCAATTGTACAGGAAGAAAGAGAATATAATGGGATAACCGACAAAATTTTGGGCAAGTTGTCTCCAATAAATAAGCATACTTTTGATGTAGTAACACTAAACACATTATCAATCATTATGGCGTTCCGTATTATCAAGGAAGGGTATATCTTCTACCAATATGACACGGAAGTGGTGACGGATTTTATAGAGCAGGTGAGCCGTCGCTATGCAGATGTTTATCCTAGGTATCGTTATGCATTGCAATTGGTAGCGGGGGTGTAGTTATGGGTTTGGACGGCGAAAGAATACTTTCTAAAATAGCATTCATTAAAGAACAACTGCAGTCCATACGGATGCTTACAGAAGTAAAAAGCAAGAATGAAATTATCTATGATCAGTGGTTATTGAAAGGCTTAAAGTATTCATTACAGACAGCCATTGAGGCGATGATTGATATCATATATCATATTACCGCAAAACGGTTTGCCCATGCGCCTGTTGATGCACGAGATGCTTTGCGGATTCTCCGTCAAAATAACATTATAGGGCAACAGGACTTTGAAACTTTTACCAGCATGATAGGATTTAGGAATAAGGTGGTCCATGGTTACCAAGAAATATTGCCTGAAAGGGTATACGAGATAAGCACTGCTGAACTTGGCGATTTTAATAGGTTTATCAATATTATCTTGGAATGGCTGCCTGAAGAAGGCTAGTTTTTTGGAAGAGTTCTGAGGAGTGTATTTTCAGCTCAACTGGGAGAGTGCAAGACTGGCAGTCTAGAGGTCAGCGGTTCGAGCCCGTTTTTCTCCACCACAATTATCGGGATCCACTAGGTTGGATCAGGGCCGTCCAGGCCTTGGAACTGGTGCGATTCCAGTGTCCCGGTCCAGTACATAGAGTAACCTATGGGTTGCTCTTTTTTGTGTGGGAACGCGCTGGTTTATGGTTCTTTTTTCTTTAACCGGTGGCCTCGTATAAACTAGGTAAAGTCGATTAACTGAAAGAAGCAAGATGACATTTATGCCAGGGAATTTTACTTACTGTAATGAGAGTAATATATAAACTTTAAGGCCGTTATGAATAACGGTCTTTTAATATGAAAACGTTAAAGGTAAATTAGCCCAATTTGTGGAAAAGTGTATTTATCTTATGGTTTAAATAGGAGTTGAATCTATATGTTGTGTCCCTTCTGTAGTTTCACAGATGCTATCATGGAAAACTCCTATGCACTGGCTATATACGATAGATATCCGGTTAATAAGGGGCATGTCTTAATCATTTCTAAAAGGCATATTAGCAGCTATTTTGAGGCGACTGCAGAAGAGAAACAAGCTATCTGGGAATTAATTGACAAATCCAAGTGTCTATTAGACAAAAGGTTTCAGCCAGACGGTTATAATGTAGGAATAAATATTGGCAAAGCTGCCGGCCAAACTGTTATGCATTTACATGTTCATTTAATTCCAAGATATAAAGGGGATATAGATAATCCTACTGGCGGAGTGAGAGGTGTTCTTCCGGACAAACGAATGTATTGAATAATTGGAGGAGATTTTAGTGTCTGTTATTGATCAGTTTGATAAAAATTTTACGAGCAGGCAGGCTTCATATAAGATGGTGGCAGTTCTAGCAGTTTTGAAGGCTATGTCTGAGGCCGGTGAAGCAGATGTCGGTGATGTAGTAAGAAACTTTAAACAGTTTTATATGCAGCGTCAGGAATATGGCAAACTTCCTGAACAGAAAAAAATAAAGCTGACACGAGTGTCTTCATTAAGTGACTCAGAAATAAGAGATACTCTATTAAATAATCCGGTTAATTATTTAAGTGGCTTACTGTTCTATGATAGTGAAAAAGAAAAATTAGTTTTAACTGATAAAGTTAAGGAACAATTGGACAAACGCACTGTAGAGGCTATTAGAAATTTGGCATATGAACACCTGTACCGATATTATAAGGGTTTTGATTCACAGCATTTAAAACTACAGGAACTAGATGACCTCCCCCTTGGCTCTGCAGTGACTGCTACAGATGTTGCTAATCTATCAGGACAAAATCAAATGAAAGGTATCCACCCAATATTTAAGGAAAATTACAAAGCCGTAGCTATTTTATGTACCATTCAAGGTGAGGAATATTCAAACCAGTGGCTAGGCAGTGATAAAAGTATTCTGAAATATTACCTGGAAGGAAGAAAAGGTAAGGATGGATCAAAGATATATAATCTTAAGCAAAAAAGCAACGCATCGATCATTAACAGCAAGAAAGAGGGGTATCCCCTTCACATTTTTGTCAGAGAAAAGAAAGGCGAGCTATTTCATTATGGAGGACAGTTTTTGTTTGAGGAAGTTAAGCAGGAAAATTCGGGTGATTATTTTTCTATACTAAAGCGCAAAGAGGCTGAGAACATGGATATACCTGCGGTTGCTAGGAGAGAGATTATGTTGCACAAAGATACTAATTTAGATAAAAAGGAAAATTATGGCGCCGTTTTAAATAGGGTCTGCGACTATATTGGGGGCAAAGGATTTGTCTTTGAAAAGTCTCTAATAAAGAACTTCTACCTCAGTTTAAAGACCAAGCCTTTTGCAATTCTAGCCGGTATCTCTGGAACCGGCAAAAGCAAGCTGGTAGAGCTTTTTGCTGAAGCAGTAGGTGCAACAAATGAAAATCATCGGTTTGAGTTGATACCCGTTCGACCTGACTGGAATGACAATGCAGATATACTAGGGTATAAGAATTTGGAAGGTTGGTTTCAGCCTGGCCCGCTAACAAAAGTAATTCAGCGAGCCATCAAAGATAAGGACAAGCCATATTTTGTCTGCCTAGATGAAATGAATCTAGCAAGGGTAGAATACTACCTTAGTGATTTTTTAAGTTTGTTAGAGACCAGGAAGTTTACTAGCGGGGAATTGAGGAGCAATAGGTTATTTAGAGAAACAGATTTTATGAAGGAAGAAGATAGAAAAGAATTTAGCGATTTATATATCCCCGGAAATTTATATATTATAGGGACGGTCAATATGGATGAAACTACCCATCCGTTTAGCAAGAAAGTTTTGGATAGGGCAAATACAATAGAGTTTACAGACGTGCAACTAGATAATTTCATGGGTGATGCCGATCAAGAGAGGATTTCTGTAGATATTTCTAATGAATTCATAAAAGGGAATTACTGCGTTTTGAAAGACTGCTTGGCCGAGCATCAGGAAATTGTAGAAGAGTTTATTGCAGATTTAATAGAGGTTAACAAGGTTCTTCAAAGGGCAAATTTACATGTAGGCTATCGGGTAAGAGATGAGTTGAGCTTCTATATGGTATATAACGAACAATTTGGATTAATGAATCGAAATGAGGCCTTTGACTGGCAGTTGCTGCAAAAAATCTTGCCGCGCATACAGGGTAGTGCTCGTCAAGCTTATAAAGTACTAAGGGTGCAATTTCTTTTCATGTACCAATAAATGGGATTTTTCTGGACAACTGCG
>JADQBR010000009.1 GCA_016278515.1 Bacillota bacterium | reverse complement strand
GCAAAGTTTGTCCTTGATGGTAATCTGCACCATACCATACCCCTCCTTTAATTACCGTTTAAAACATTGGACTAAGTTTTGCTTTCTTGTCCCAATCAGCGATACTTTCCTGGATGGATTATATTCAACAAGCAACTTTTTATCTTCTTGGCGGAATCTATTTCTTCAGAAAGGAAAACACAGATTTAGGCAAGTGGTAATTCCAAATTATATTTAGCCGCCAATTCCTGTAGTGCCTCTATATTTTTCGCCGTTAACGGAATTCCTTTCTCTTCCCTTTCCTTGAAAATGTCGTTTTCTATTTCACCAGGAATATATATCCTTTCCCCCGGCACCTGCTTGGCTGTTTTCATCTGTTTAATAAAACCTGTCAAACGCCCATAGAATTGCTCCTTATCCATAAAGGGAGCCACATCCAGAGCGATCATAAAATGCCCCGTATCCTGTTTATTGACCAGATCTTGATATAAAGATCTAACTCCTACACCTAAACCAGCCCCGGTCAATACGCCACTGAGCACCTCAATGATAAAAGCTAAACCATACCCTTTATACGAACCAATGGGTCCCAACAGGCCGCCGTCTATTACCTCTTGAGGATTGTTGGTTACGTGACCGTTTTGGTCCATGCCCCAACCGCCCGGTATCTCCTGACCCTCTTGAGCCGCATACTGCACCTTACCTAAGGCCACGGTACTACAGGCCATGTCCAATATAACCGGGCCATTGCCTCCGTAAGGAACAGAGATGGAAATAGGGTTGTTGCCAATAACCCGCTGGGCACCCCCAGTAGGTGCCATGAGCGGCGTAGTATTGGAAAAGGCCATACCGATCATTCCATTAGCTGCCGCAATATTAGAATAGTAAGCCAAAAAACCGAAGTGAGTGCTGTTGTACACTCCCGCCGCACCGATGCCATATTCTTTAGCACTGGCCACTGCCTGCTGCATTGCCAAATAACCCGTTACCTGTCCCATGCCGTGTTTACCATCAAACAAAGAGACGGCACCCTTTCGAGATACTACCTTCGGTTCCGCTTTACTCTCAATAAGTCCTAATTCCATTCGTTTAATATAAATTGGGAAACGCAGGATACCATGGGAACGAATCCCTCTTAAATCCGCCTCCACTACCGAACGGGCTGCTATCTTGGCATAATCAGGCTGCACCCCCAAACTGACAAAGATATTTGCGCAAAACTGTTCCAATGATTTTCCTGAAATTGAACTAACAAAATCCATCCCTTGACCCCCCTATCATTAGAGTGGGTTGCCTAATCCGAAGATTAGACAACCCCTGTTAGCATTAGATTAGAGGACTCCAGCCTCTTCATAATATTTCTTAGCGCCTTCATGTAGTTCGATACCAGTATCCTTAGATGCACTCTCTACACTTAAGTTTTTCTCAATGCTCTTATGCACTGCATGCAATTTATCCATATTCTCCATTAAAGCCTTAGTAATCTTATAGACCAACTCGGCATCCATATTTTTTCTTACTACTAAAGTAGCGTTGCTTCCCACTGTCTGAACATCTTGCTCCATTCCCTTATAAGTGTCCTTAGGCAGAACGATGGTCATATATCCAGGGTTAATTTCCTTAAGAGCCGCCATTTTATCGTCGTCGATAGGCAGTAAACGAACGCCGCCAGTTAAAGCAATCTCCTGAATAGACGGGGAAGGCCAAGTGGTGATTGGGCTGTAGTTGTCAATCTGACGGTCTTTAATCAGGTTAACGGAATCACTGTAAGAAACCCGTTCAACTTTTTCCATATCATCGTAACTAAGACCATAGACATCCAGTACCATGCGAGTTAAAGTTTCACCGGATAAGCCTTTACGGCCGGGAGAAATTCTGTTTCCTTTAAGATCCGCAACTGACTGAATATCGGAGTCCGCTTTTACCACCAGCTGTAACGCAGAAGGATAAAGACCGGTAATAGCTACAACATTAGTTTGAGGCTCTTCAAAAGCACCTAGACCGTTTAATCCTTCAACTGAAGTATGGGAGTAGGTAATGCCAAGGTCATACATGCCTTTATTAACACCTTTCACGTTAGCTTCGCCGCCACCCTGCTGTACGGAAACAACCACACCGGGAATGGCTTCTTGAAGCACCTTACCAATAGCTCCACCCAACGGATACCAAGTACCGCCAGCAGGCCCGCTTGCTAAGGTCAAGTTAATTGTTTCAGGAGTACTGGAACCAGAATCGGCTTGCTGCTGGTCCTGCTGGCCCTGGTCTTGAGACTGACTGTCACTTCCTGCATCTCCGCCGCAGCCAACTACGGCAAACATTGCTACACCTAACGCTAAAGCTAAACTTAAAATTTTAAAATACTTTTTCATATTACGCCTCCTTAATATTGTTTTACATGGTAGTTGCAAATTTGATCCATCCAGACCTCCTAATCATCACCTCCTTTAAAGATATATGTACCGCTGGATTTCGCCTAATATCTTCCACTAAATACTCAGCATTATGTTCAATTAAAATCAGTCCTCCGGCCAACGCTCTCTCCACCCGAGCTGGAAGGAAAATGCTTTTCTTTTCTGGCCTTTTGTAAGAAAATTACAATGGCAATGATTATCACACCTGCAATATCCGTCAGCCAACCGCTCTTAATGAGAGATAGTGCACCGGCAAACAAAAGTGTCCTTTCCAATAGATTAGTTTTCTTAAGAAACCAGGCTTCAGCAGCACCGGCCAAAGCAACCACACCAAGAAGAGCCGTAATAGTTCCCAGTGCAATTTTTGCCGGTGTGCCAATCAGAATCAATGCCGGCCCGAAAGCAAACATATACGGAACGATAAAAGCCGCAATAGCCAGTCGGAATGCGGTCCAAGCCGTTTTTGAAGGATCAGACCCAGCTACTCCGGCACCGGCATAGGCTGCCAGAGCAACCGGTGGTGTCACGGCAGAGATTATGGCGAAATAAAATGCAAAGAGGTGCGCTGCTAATAAGGGCAGTCCCATACCAACCAAGGCAGGCACAATTAGTGCTGCCTGAATGATATAAGCCGCCACCGTGGGAAGACCCATACCCAAAATAATGGCAGTCAGCATAGTGAAGAATAGACCCAATATCTTACTGCCGCCGGCTAAGGCAATAATAATCGAACTAAACCTCAGGCCGATACCTGTCAAGGAAACCACGCCGATGATAATACCGGCGGCACCACAGGCAACGGCTACTTCAATGACGTTTTTGGCACCCTGTTCAAATGCTTCTGGGAAATCTCCCCACACAAATCTAGAACTTTCTCCTCTAATTAGAATACTCTTTAATACAGTAACCGCTACCACTGTTATAATGGCATATAAACCGGCTTTCAGCGGGCTGTAACCCTTTATTAGAAAGTAAATGATTGCCACTACCGGTATCAGGTAATGAAAACCGGCCTTCATTACCTTTTTGAAATTAGGAAGTTGGGATTTGGGCATGCCTTCCAGCCCTAGTTTTACCGCTTCAAAGTGGACCATGAAGCCTACACTGGTATAGTAAAGCAGAGCCGGAATAACTGCCGCAGCAGCTACCTTCAAATAGGGAATTCCAGTAAATTCAGCAATGATAAAGGCCGCTGCCCCCATAATAGGCGGCATGAACTGACCACCGGAGGAAGCTACCGCTTCTACGGCACCTGCAAAATGCTTCTCATAACCAAGTTTTTTCATCAAAGGAATGGTAAAAGCTCCCGTAGTTACCACATTGGCCACGGCACTGCCGGACAGCATACCCATAAAACCGCTGGCTACAACGGCCGTCTTAGCCGGGCCGCCGCGATATTTACCCATGGTGGACAAAGCTGCACTAATAAAGAAGTCCCCAGCACCAGTTTTTTCTAGAAAGGTTCCGAATAGAATGAAAATAAAGATGTAAGTTGATGATACACCGGCCGGAATACCAAAAATCCCTTCAGTTGTAAAGAATAAGTGATCCACGATCCACCCTAAATTGTAGCCACGGTGCTGCAGCAATCCCGGCAGATGTTCACCGAAGAGGGCATACAACAAAGAAACACCGATGATAATGGCAAAAGCCGGACCCATAATGCGCCGGGCTACCTCCAGCAGCACCAAAATACCAATAACCCCGGCCACCAACTGCAACTTGTCTAATGGAGTTACATAAGCTAGGCGGGAAGCCAATTCATAAGAGTTAAGAATGACGTAGCCAAAGCTAAATAGAACACCTCCAAGCAATATCCAATCAAACCACTGGATTCTGTTGGTCACTTTCGCTTTCTTGGTCGGCTTAAACAACAGCACCGCCAGAACCAATGCAAATGTTAGGTGAAGAGACCGCTGAAGCATGGACTCGAAAATTCCAAAGAAAGCAGTATAAAGCTGAAATAACGTAAAGATAATAGCCAGCACTGTGATAATCTTTTGGGAAATACCGAGCAAATCCCGGTGTCGCGGGTTTTCCATTACACCCACTTCCAACTTAAACTTTTCGCTTGCCATCAAATTACCTCCTTAAATGGTGTACGATTTTTTTAATTTTTCAGTATATTTTGCATTTTGTAATTCTGTTTATATATAATAATTTGGCAGATATTGCTCTGAAACAAATATTATGCCATTCTTTCCTCCTGAAACGATTTGTTACTGTATACATGTCAGAAAGTCTATATCTTTCCGACATGTATACAGTAACCTGTTAAACTACACCTTTCTCTTTCAATGCTACTATTTGTTGCCGGGAATACCCTAGCTCAACCAAAACCTCTGTGGAATGTTCACCTAATAAGGGCGGTGCCAAACGCATGGTTCCCGGAGTATCCGCCAGTTTCAACGGGTTACCGGTTACCTTTATCTCACCCAGGGTACTATGCATCAAGGTCACTATATTATTACGAGCAAGTACCTGAGGGTCGGTCACAATCCGATCTACTGTATTAATCGGACTACAGGGGATGCTGTAGCTCTCAATAATTTCTACCCATTCATCAGTGGTTTTTTGTTTAAAAGCCTTATTGAGTATCCCAACCAGCGCTTCCCTATGAGCCACCCGGGTTTCATTAGACTCAAACCTGGGATCCTCTGCTAGCTCCGGCTGACCGACAGCCTGGCAAAGCCGGCCAAAAAGTCGATTATTGGGCGTTCCCACCACGATCCAGCCGTTACTGCTTTCAAAGGCCTGATAAGGCACAATACTGAAATGTCCTGAGCCCATCCGTTTCGGCAGCTCACCAGTAGCAAAATAAGCTGTGGCATGATAGGTCAACCAAGCCACCTGGCCTTCCAAGAGTGTACTCTCCACCAACTGCCCCTTGCCGGTTTTTTCCCGGTTATAAAGAGCAGTCAGCACCGAAGAATAAGCAAACATGCCGCAGGCGATGTCTGCAACGGATGCACCTACCCTCACCGGTTCATCTCCTTCATTACCGGTAAGACCCATGATGCCGCCGTAGGCCTGAACCAAAAGGTCATAGCCCGGTTTGTCCTTTAACGGACCAGTCCGGCCAAACCCGGAAATAGTCATATAAACCAAGCGAGGATTGATTTTTGATAAGGTTTCAAAATCTAACCCAAACTTCTTCATTGTTCCAGTACGGAAATTTTCAATTAATATGTCTGCATCTTCGGCGAGCTTTCTAGCAATTGAAAGGCCTTCTTTGCTCTTTAAATTTAACGTTAGGCTTCGTTTGTTGCGGTTAGCGCTGATAAAATAACTGCTTTCGTCACCCCACATGGGAAGATAGGTTCTGCTTTCATCACCCTGAACGGGCTCTTCAATCTTAATTACATCCGCTCCCATATCCCCCAACATCATGGCACAGTATGGACCCGCTAACTGTCGGGAGAAATCAACTACTTTAATCCCCTCAAGTGGCCCAAAACTACTCATACTCCAACCTCCTAGCCCTGCATATTTTCTATAATTGTAGCTATTTCAAAGTCGCGGCGATACAAAGGTTAGCTAATCCGTACTTAGCACCAAACAATCCATATCGCAAAGGAGCTTGTTGCAATAATTGCACCTGTTTTCTCTCAGAAGATAGCCTATAGTAATAGTTCCGCAGTTTCTTTTCTACTTCCACCCCTAATTCCTTTATTTACCACTAAAGATTAAGCAGTAAACGTTTAAGTTCAATCATCAATGTCTTTCATTTTAACCGGCTAAATCCAGAGTGTCTCTGGTAGGGAACAGGCCCATTATCGTCTCGCGCCTCTTCTTATGAGTCAGTCATCCTGCCGTCTTCGTCATACACATAGACTCCTTTTCCTACTTTGCGGCCTAATCTGCCAGCCTTAACATATTTCACTAACAACGGACAGGGGCGGAACTTGTCTCCCAAGGATTCGTGCAGATATTGCAGCACTTTTAAACGCGTATCCCAACCAACCAAATCGCCCAGTTCAAAGGGTCCCATAGGATGGTTTAAACCGAGCTTCAATGATTTATCAATATCTTTCGGGCTGGCCACGCCTTCCATGAGCATATAGAAAGCCTCATTCCCAATCATAGCATTAATTCGGGAAGTGGCAAATCCAGGGAACTCATTCACTTCAACAGTCTCCTTACCCATAAGTTGGGAGACGTACTCAGTCGCCTTAACCGCTTCATCGTGAGTTTCTAAGCCCCGAACGATCTCCACCAGCTTCATAATATGAGCCGGATTAAAGAAATGCATCCCGATTACCCGTTCTGGATGGTTGCATACTGCCGCTATTTCGGTAATGCTTTTTGCCGAAGTATTGGTAGCCAATATCACGTCAGCAGTACAAATTTCGTCCATTTTACTAAAAAACTTATGTTTTAACTCCAATTCTTCCGGAACAACTTCAATGACAAAGTCCGTTTTAGCTAAAGCCTGCTCTAAATCCGTTTGTGGGTTAAGATTTTTCAGAGCTGTTTCCATGGCTTCCTTCGCCACTTTACCTAACTGAACACCTTTGCTTAGATTTTTCTCAATTGTTTTAATGGCTTTATCCAATACGACATCATTTACATCTACCAAATCCACCACGAGTCCGCCGGCCGCCCCTACCTGGGCAATCCCTTTACCCATAACGCCAGCACCTAGTACGGTTAAGTGTTTGATCTCTCGCATATCTGTCCCTCCATATAATAAATTTTAATTGTCTATACTACTTAAGCAATAACTGTGCCAGGCTGCAATATCTCCTTAACTCTCCGTCTCTTTATTCAAGATGGACCATCTACTGATTTTAACGTCGCAATATGTATGCAGACATTCATCACTTTTTCAATTTTGCAAAAATTTATAATGTTATTAACTAAATGTATATTCAAATTAAACTTATTAAGTTTACACCTCAAAAATTACCAATTTAGTGTATTGCCGTGAAACGTACAAGTGGCATAAGCAAATGCAACAAATGAACATGCCCGGTAAATCTTAGACCTCCTATGCGTGAATACATATGAAAATAGAAGATGGGCTTGAATTAGAACCACTAATTTAATTCCTTTCCTTATTCAATGGTACGGAAAAATAGGCTTTATATTCCCGGCTTAGTTTGTTGCCAAAATAGAAGTATTCTAAGATGTCAATTTATCTTTACATTTCTTTCATTAATTTCAGAAAATTAGAAGGTTAACTATCTTTAAAAGAGAATACATCTCACAAAACAAACAATTTAAAAAAATACCTTAAGATGAAGGGGGTGAAGTTTTGGATAAAAATTTTCATAGCTTATTAATTACCGATCAGGATGATGTTGCAGTAGCCTTAGCCAATCTGACAAAAGATACAAAAGTACAAGTTAAGAAGGGACAAAAATTGTTAAAAATTACTTTACTCGATGATATTCCTATTTATCATAAATTTTCTATCAGGTTATTGCAATCAGGTGAGAATCTACTGAAATACGGAGAAGTCATTGGGCGTGCCAGTCAAGATATTCTTCTGGGCAGTTATGTGCATACTCATAATCTTGAAAGTAAAAGGGGGTGAAGATTTGAAATTTAAAGGATATAGGCGCCATGACGGTCGCTTCGGTATACGGAATAAGGTATTAATCCTACCTAGTGTATCATGTTCTGCTGAGGCTTCTAGATTAATATCCCAACAGGTTCCGGGTACAATAACAATAACAAATCAATATGGCTGTGGCCAAATAGGGGAAGATGTTAATCAAACTGTCAGAACACTCTCAGGTTTTGCAGCAAACCCCAATATATACGGTACTATTGTAGTTAGCCTTGGCTGTGAGGTAGTGCAGCCTGATATATTAACAAATAAAATACAAGAAATGACCAATAAACCTTTAGAACTTATCGTCATTCAAGAAGGTGGGGGCATCGTTAATTCTATAGCGAAAGGAGTATCCTTGGCACGGAAAATGGTTCAAGAGATGTCTCTTCTCGAAAGAGAAGATGTAGATATTTCAGAATTAATAGTTGCATTGGAATGTGGAGGATCAGACCCTACTTCCGGTATCGCAGCGAATCCATCAGTGGGCTTAGCGAGTGACCTTATAGTAGCGGCTGGTGGGACTAGTATCATATCTGAAACTACAGAATTTATTGGTGCGGAACATATCTTTGCTCGTCGTGCGTCTAATTGGTAATATAAAAGGGGGGTTAACCACCATTGAAGAAAAGTCCTTAGGTTGCATTCACAAAGGTGGAACTGCTCCTTTGGTTGAGGTGTTAAATTATGCTCAACGACCTTCAGAAAAGGGTTTAGTTATGATGGATACACCAGGCTATGATGTGGAGTCTGTTACGGGTATGGTAGCAGGTGGTGCGCAAATATGCGTTTTTACAACGGGAAGAGGCACACCTGTTGGAAATCCTTTGGTACCTGTTATTAAAGTTACAGGTAATCCAGGTACGTTTAGAAAACTTGATGATATTATTGACTATAATGCTGGAGCTATCCTTGATGGAAAAATTAGTATTACAGGAGCCAGCAAGGAGATATTTCAAGAAATATTAGCTGTAGCCAATGGAAAAATAACTAAAGCCGAAAGCTTGGGTTTTTCGGAAATAGGAATAAGCCGAATGTTTGGTTCCGTATAGTAAAATAAGCCTAGCTTAATAGCTCAAGGATATCCCTAATATCCTAAATATTCGATCACTTTTCTGATGCTTCCCTGAAAATGGGTTAACATTTTTTTGATGATGCACAAAATAAGTGGAACTAATAGAAACAAAAGTTTCTTGCAAAGCCGAAATACCACATGGTTGAGCTCTCTATTACGGCGCAGCAAAAGATACGGCCCGCAGGCCCGGTAAAAATCCGGAGCGCGATCCTAAAGTTTTAGAGTATCAACCGAATGCTGGAATATACCTAGATGAACCCAGGGTTGAAGACTTTAACTCGCAAGTGTACTTTTATCTATGTAACAATGATCTATTAATAACTGTAGAAACATGTCCAGAAAATACAAAACCCAAAGCGATGTGACAATAATGATTCCAAGAATTAAAATCCCCCACCTTTATGAATTCATTGTTTTTAAAGAAACCACATATGATGCACCTTATGATGTTATAATTATATAGAATATGATATATACTCCCAATTTTCGCTCCATTTTTTTGCAAAACCCCAATTTTGCTATACAGCTAGATTACCCCTTTAGTCTTCAGTTTCGCAAGTTTTTCTTTGAAAAACCAGATACTCCGTCACAAAGCCTTTTTTGTATGACGCATATAATGTCCCGGTTCCATTTTGATTTCGTAGCTTTTTGCTTTATTCTATCCAACACATCAAACTTTTGGACTAGGGTGGAATTAAGAGCATTTATTTATTTCTATAGTAATCTACACTTAATATTCAATTGAGTAGAATAATATAGTATTATTTCAATATTTATTTTACCCAATTAATTAATGTGCCAATATTTTCTATAGATATTTCTATACAGTCACCGGGCTTAATGGGCGCAACACCTTCGGGGGTTCCAGTAAAGATGAGGTCACCGGGTTCAAGTGTCATTACTTCGGAAATAAATTTGATTATCTTTGGAACGTCATGAATAAATTGGTCTGTATTCGAATACTGTTTTGTTTCACCGTTAACCTTCAACTTAATCTCGAGGTTAGATGGGTTAAGTTCCGTTTCCACAATAGAGCCAATCGGCTTAAATGTGTGGAATGATTTGGCTCGAGTATACTGTTGGTCTTTTTTCTGAAGTACTCTGTCTGACACGTCATTGCCAATGGTATAGCCAAAAACATAATCCAATGCATATTCTTCAGATATATCACGGCCTTCTTTCCCGATAACAACTACTAATTCAGCTTCATGGTCAATCCGGTGATCCGGATGAGGAAGAATGACCGCATCATCTTCAGTTATTATTGCAGAAGGCGATATCATAAACATCATCGGTTCATCGGGCAGAGCCTTATTAACTTCTTCAGCATGGGAACGGTAGTTAAGACCAATAGCAATAATTTTGCCCGGTTTAACAAAAGGACAATATTTTAACCCTTCTATTGGATAAGTGTTGCCGCTAAAAGTCCAACTGCCAAATATACTACCTTCAATTTCTTTTACTAAATTGCTTTCAATTACTCCGTATTTTTCACCGGTCTCTGTCAAAAATTTGGTGAATTTCATGTGAATTCCCCCTAAGTGTTAAATATGTTAAAAAAATACTACAGCAGAACAACAGAGATTTATTAATAATTATTGGAACTATATCGATATTTACGGAAGGGTGCCGACATGCCGTTCTTGACCGTGGTTATCCCCAATGTAAAATGTATGCAATTCTTCATCACTTTTTGCAATTTTGCAAATTTTTTAAATATTTATTTATTAAAATTTTTCTTTTAATATTGCCCCTTTCCAGACAGATTCTACCAGATTACTATAACGTCTTAAGTATTTACTATCAACTTTACAAGGTTTCGGCTGAACATTTTTTAGACGACTTGTCATTTCTTCCTCTGATAAATCCACACTCAATGTTCTCTTAGCAATATCAATTGTAACCATGTCACCATCTTCCAAACAGGCAATAGGCCCACCAACCGCTGCTTCAGGGGCTACATGACCAACACAAGGACCTCTGGTTGCTCCGGAAAAACGGCCATCAGTAATTAGTGCAGTGCTGTTTCCCAATCCTAAGCCCACTAGCGTAGCGGTTGCAGCCAGCATCTCCCGCATGCCGGGGCCGCCTTTAGGCCCTTCATAGCGAATAACAACGACATCACCTTCATTTACTTTACCCTGCATCATTGCCTCAATTGTTTCCTCTTGAGAATCAAAAACTCTTGCAGGGCCCTGATGATAAAACATAGCCGGGTCCACCGCCGACTGTTTCACCAAAGCTCCTTCGGTTGCTAGGTTCCCTTTAAGAACTGCTAAGCTACCCTCTTTATGGATGGGCCTATTACAAGTTGCTATCACTTTTCTTGCCCCTTGTGGCATGGTCACCTTGGGCAAATTATCCCGCCATGTTTTATTATTTACCGTCCGGACGTCAAGGTGAAGATATTTCTCACCTAACTCCTCTATTACGGCAGGTATACCTCCTTCAAGGTCCAGATCAGCCAAAGTATATTGTCCCGAGGGCTTAACATTTACGATATATGGAGTACCCTTACTGACACGCTCAATATCATCGGCCGTAATATGTATGGCGAACTCCGATGCAATTGCTGGCAAGTGTATTGCCGTATTTGTGGAACCACCTATTGCCATGGCCACAGTAAGAGCATTTTCAAAGGATTCCCTTTTTACAATTTTTGATGGTGTTATATCTCTATTAACCATTTCTACAGCCAAGATACCCGATGCTTTAGCTTCTCTTAATTTCCGCGAATAAACCGCAGGAGTAGTTGCACACCCGGGAATAGTTAGCCCTAGAGCTTCTGCTACGCAAGCCATAGTATTAGCTGTGCCCATCATAGCACACGAACCGACTGTTGGAGAAATGCCTTCCTCTTGCTCCTTAAGTTTTTCTGGCGAAATCTTTCCTTTACCCATGTTTGCTGAAGTTTCTCTAATTTCATATACTGCCATATCTTTGCCATCACATTTACCAGCCAGCATGGGACCCCCTGTTACCATAAGCGAAGGCAGGTCAAGCCTCCCCAATGCCATGAGCATTCCCGGAATTATTTTATCACAAGAAGCAATAAAGACTAGTCCGTCAAGCTGTTGAGCCTCCACTGTCACCTCTATGGAATCCGTTATTATCTCCCTGCTGGGTAAAACATAACACATCCCCACATGACCTTGGGCAATTCCGTCGCAAATAGCAATAGTGTTAAATTCAAAAGGCACACCCCCAGCCATTCTGATGCCATTTTTAACTTCTTGAGCAATTTCTCTCAGATGTTTATGGCCCGGATGCATTTCATTCCATGAGTTTACTACACCAATAAACGGCTGCCTTAACTCTTTTTCCACAAGCCCTATAGCATTCATATGGGCCCTAATACCTGCCCGTTCAATCCCCGTGATTATTTTATTACTACGCAACTCAGTCATTAATACCCCTCCTAATTATTTCATAGTCTTTTAGGAATTTCCTTTTCAACGGGATAAGGTTTTGCCTGGCCCACCTAACTTGCTTTCTACCATTATTATGCAATATTTGTACCAGATGGCTAAAAAGATACCCTGGAGTCAAATCATATTGATTCCAATGTGGAGGTGCATTACCGTCAGTTTTTCAGTTCTGATATTAATAAGGCAATGATATTTCACTCTTTTCTGATACTCCCCAACCCAGAAATCCTCGCTAGGATTGAACACAGGTAAGCTCGGATTTTAATCCATTGACTTTTGCTACTGCGTGTTTTGCTGGGCATGACACAGAACAAAAGCTGTCTTTTCGACAGCTTTCCCGTTAGTTAACTTCAATACCGCAGCATAAAACGCCTACTATACTGCCTTTATCCCCTAACACAGGATATGCAACGGAAACAGTTAATTTGCCTGTCAGTGCGCTAATAAATTTATTTGAAATATATGGCTTTTTCAGCATCCCATCCTTAAACCAATCCCGGAAAGAAAAATCATGTACATTAGTATTGGTATTAGAATTAAAAACAGATTTTCCGGAAGCATCAACCATGACAAAACCGGAGCACTCGGGTAATTCTTGCTTGAATTGACCATAAAAATCCTTGATATTATCTAAATCCATGCCTCTTAACTGGGCTGCAGCAGCTGCCCTGCTTACCTGTTCTTTTGCCTGCTCAATCACTGTATCGTCTATTGCCCCAGACATACCTAACTTGTCTACGTATCCGTGTAAATGTTGGGCTAAAGCCAGCAGCTTTTTGCCAGTTTCATTAATAGATTCGCTTAAGGCCAACTGTTCTTCAACGGATGCTGCGGCTTCCTCCACAGCGGCAGCAGTACCTTCAGCCAGAGACGTCATCCCTGTCGCAGCCTCCTGCACTTGTTGCGCCAACTCTACCTGAATATTAGCTTGATCTGCCACGCCCTCGACTTTTTTTGATGCAACTACCATAGCATTGACTACTTTTTCCATGCCGTTTTGAACATTTCCGGCCCTTTCTGCTTCGGATTGGGCCTGTTTGCCCGTTTGTGCAGTTAATTCTGAGACCTCAGTGACACTGGTCTGAATATTACCTAACACTGTTTTTATCTGGTCAACTGCATGGACAGATTCTTCCGATAACTCCCGAACTCTTTCTGCTACAATAGCGAAGCCCCTGCCATGTTCGCCTGCGCGAGCCGCTTCGATAGCTGCATTTAAAGCCAAAAGATTCGTCTCTGCCGCGATTCCTGTAACCACTTCTAATATCCTGTGAATTTCTTGCGTGCCCTGCTCCAGTTGTTTAGCCCCTTGTGCTGAACGAGCAGACCAATCTGCAGCCTCTCTAACACCGGCAACCAATTCCTTCAGTGCCTTAGCACTTTCGGTTAGTGCGTCTTTTACCTCTAAATTGCTGCTGCCGGTTTCCTGGGCGATATTTGAAATCTTCTCTGATGCTAATAATAACTTCTCAATATTTTCTAAAGTACTATTGGCAGCAGAGGCCTGGCCCTGTGCATCCTGTGATATTTGGTCCATGGTTGTAGCCATTTCCTTATTCGCACTAGCGGTTTCATCTGTGCCTTCCGCCAATTGGGAAGAAATTTGCTTTAGTTGTTCCGAAGAGACCTGCAGTTCACCTATCATATGTCTAACCTCTTGGGTTAAGCTGTTAAAGCCTTCACCCATCTTTTTAAAATAGCCTCTTTTTAGTTCTACGGTTACCCCCATGTTTCCCTCATTAAAAGCATAAATCGCATTGGATATTTCCGTGGTAGGTTTAATTACATTTTTGTAAACAACTGTGCTTGCTGTAGCCCCTATTGCTGCGCCAACTTCTAGAAGCATTGCCCAATGATTGATGCTCAATGATAAACCCATTAAGGTGAGCAGCCAACCGGATAAAGCCATTCCTATTACAACTAGAGTTAATGGTATTGCTGTTATCAGCTTAAAGCCTTTCTTAACGTTATGTTCTTGTTCGCTCAAGATTATGATCCTCCTATCTGCTCATTAGTGATGAACTACTCTAAAGTTTCGATGAATCTCTACTAAGTCCTGTAAATATTGGCAAATTATTTTCAATAGAGACATACTTATTTATATATTTGCTCATTCTATAAAGAAGACACCCCGAAAGAAATTAACCTCCAGAGTGTCTTGCTTTAACTCTCAGTATCTACTTTTTAAATAATCGATAAAGCATTACAGCTGCTTCAGCCCTATTTGCGTTTTCTTTAGGTGCACAATTCCACCAAGCATTTCGACAAATAGACACCTTATTTATACTAAAAACTACTCCAAATTGAGCTTAAGATCCCACTATTCTGCTAAAATAATACCCAAATCCTCCAACACCTCTTTAGTATGCTCCCCGTGACCCGGGGGCTGCTGATCAATAACTGTTTCCTTCTCATTAAACTTAATAGGATTACTGGCAACTTTTACCGCACCGGCTACAGGATGGGGCAGTTCGGTTAATAATTTCCTAAATACCACCTGTGGGTGATTAATTGTTTCTCCAATGTCCAAAACGGGCTCGCAGCAGACGTCTCTATCAGCAAAACTCTTGGTCCATTGATCCCGTGTTTTACTCTTAAAAATTACTGCAACTTCTTCTTTAATTTCAGCCTCCCGGGAAAACTGTTGTGGCAGCAGATCATCCCTATCAACTATTTCACAAAAATTCTCCCAAAACTTCGGTTCCAAAGCTCCCAAGCTCATATATTTTTCATCTTTTGTTTCATAAATGCTATAGCAAGGGTAGCCGCCATTAAGCAGGGACTGGCCCCGGGCCAGGCTGGAATCACCGGCGGTATGCTGCATAAGAAGCATGGACATCCAGGAAACTACCCCATCCAACATAGAAATATCTATGTATTGGCCTTGTCCAGTATGCTGACGATTGATATAAGCGGTTAGAATACCGATGACTGACATTAGCGCCCCACCGCCAATATCTGCAATCTGCACCGCAGGAATGGCAGGCGGGCCGTCTTCCTTGCCGGTTAAACCAAGAACACCCGCGATGGCATTATAATTTATATCGTGGCCTACCCGGTCCTTGTACGGACCATCTTGTCCGTAGCCGGATACAGAGCAAAGTATAACTCTAGGATTAACCTCTTTCAAAACCTCGTATCCCAAGCCCAGCTTTTCCATTACACCAGGCCTAAAACCCTCTATCACAACGTCATACTTACCCACAAGCTTTAGAAATACTTCTTTATCCGTTTTGCTTTTTAAGTTTAATTTGATACTTTTCTTATTACGATTTAGTCCCCAAAACAGGCTGCTTTCCTTTGTGCCTGGAAAATGTGGCTCCATCCAACGCATGTAGTCACCCTGCCAAGGATCTTCCACTTTCAAAACCTCTGCACCCAAATCGGCCAAAAGCTGTGTTGCATAACCACCCGGAAGTAGTCTGGTCAAGTCTAAAATACGCATTTCTTTCAGAAATTCGTACACTACCTATACCCCCAACGAAAATCAAATGATATTTTCCGTTCTACGGCAACCTATAAACAAAATTACTATTCTCTATGCTTTTTTCCACTAGACCCTGCCCTTCTAGATATTTCAAATGAGCATTGGCCTCCCCTGTGGCAAACCATTTCTGTGGAATGGGAAACTGCTCCCATGTCTTATAGGTCAAATCCCAAGGCATTTCCGAAGCCATTTGATAAGCGGTTTTACCCTTGCTGTTAAGAAGTCCTAAAATTTCATTGTTTCTGCTCTTATGATGTTCCTTCAGCTCATCTATTCTTTTCCTATGGTCATAAATAATCCGACGATGGCCTGGCAGCACTATATCAACATCATAGTGGTAGACCTTATCCAAACTACTCATGTAATCTTCCATACATTTGTCATCATCCAACCATTGGGAAATGTTTGGGGTGATATTGCTTAATATGTGATCACCTGAAATCAAAATCTTTTTGTCCGGTTCGTAAAGGCAGATGTGACCATAGGTATGTCCCGGCGTCTCAATGCATTGAAAGGTATAATCACCAACTGTAATACAATCGTTATCCTTCACCGAGTAAATGTTCAACTGACCTTTCCCGCTATATTTGTACCCGGGATGCCGGTTAATAGCCTCTCTCGACTCTATTGCGGGAAAACCGGTCATCCGAGCATGTTCTAATAATTCTTCCCAATCTATGCCGTGATTAATTACCACTGCGTCAGCATCGCCGCAGAAAATCTTTGATTCTTTTGTTGACAATTGAGCTACCAGGCCGGAATGATCCGCATGCATGTGAGTTATAAAAAAATCAGTCTCCTCAAGCTTTACCTCTAATTCCTGAAGCCCAGCTGTTAGTGCATCTAAACACTCTTCTCTGTTCATACCGGTATCAACCATAAGATTTCTGTCATGCCCTTTTATAACGTAGGAGTTAATAGCCTTAAGTGGATTATTGGGCAGTGGCGCTTCCAGCCTGTACAAGTTTGGTAACACTTCTTCAATCATACAATCACCTCTCTTTGTAAGTATTCAAAATAATTATACTTTTTCCTGCTAATCAGATAGGGCGCCGCTAGCAGCGCCCTAAAGTTTATATGTCTCTACTAATTAAATGTTTCAGGATTTTACCCGAAGCATTTCTGGGTATCGCCTCATCAAATCTTATCATCCTAGGCAGCTTAAAGTCCGCTAGAAATTTACCACAAAACTCCTGTAATTCTTTCTTATCCGGCTTTTCTACTCCCGGTTTCAGTACTACAACTGCCATGACAGTTTCTCCCCAATCCTTGTGGGGAACTCCTATTACTGCTACATCTGCTACCGCAGAATGCTGGGCTAGTGCATCTTCGATTTCTTTCGGATAAACATTTACCCCGCCTGACAGAATAATATCTTTTTTTCGTCCCATTATCCAAAGGTATCCTTTATCATCAATTTCTGCAATATCTCCTGTCTTAATCCATCCGTTCTCTAATACCTCTTCAGTGGCCTCAGGTTTATTCAAATACTCCAGCATCACCGATGGCGATTTAAGGTATACCTCCCCTTTCTCCCCCGGACCGGCAATTTTCCCCTCATCAGTGAGCACTTTGTACTCGCAGTTGACAGCCGCCTTATTACCAATACTGCCGGCATGCTCTTCGTGTTGTTCATGATACATGGCTACACCATTAGGTCCGCTTTCCGTCAATCCATAAAGGCTCATGAATTTCCCAGGAAACTTGCTCATTATTTTGTGTATGGCTTCTTTAGCCATGGGTGCACCACCGTAAGTCCACAATTTAGTACTAGATAAATCATAATCGTTAAAATTATCAATCTGTAAGGCTAATAAATAAGCCACCGGAGCACCAAAAAAATGAGTAGTTTTTGCTTCGTGGCAGGTTTTTAGAATGGCTTGAGGAGTAGTGAAGTTTCCGACCACACACGCAGCCCCAGCGTAAACAGCGCCGATAACAAATAAATTGAGGGGCGCAGAATGTGTCAACGGCATCAGCAATAGTGCCCGGTCTCCATATTCTATCTCTGCTTCATAAGCCATCATGGTCCCTACTTCGTATACGCAATTATGAGTCAGTACCACTCCTTTTGGTTTACCCGTAGTTCCGGATGTATATAATATTTCCGCTACATCATAAACTGAGATATCCAACTCCGGGTCATCATAATTTCCGTATTCCAGCTCCTGGATAGTAAGATAAAACTGCAATATTTCGCACTTTTCTGAAATTTCTTGGCCGGAAAATCCCATGCCTGGATCGAACACCGCACCTACAGCCTGACTGTCATTAAGTAAGTACTCCACTTCCGGTTTGGCTAAACGAACATTTACCGGGACTACAACGCCTCCCGCTTTCAGCACTCCGAAATAGACGGCTAAAAATTCCGGACGGTTAGGAATAACCATGGCCACTCTGTCACCTTTCTTTAAACCTTTCTTTAACATAGTTTCTGCCACACCGTTTGCCCTTTGATTAAGTTCCTGCCATGACCACTCCGTTTGATACTCCAGGCTCAATACGCCGCATTCATTAGGGTACTTGCGCGCATTTCGTTCTAACAACATGTGTAAAGCTTCTCCCATTTATTAAACCTCCCTATTCATATATTTTTTCTTCTACCGCATCAGCATTGACCGCATCGTGTTCCACATCTCGGGGAACATTTTCCTTTGCACCTAACAATTCTTTGTAATACTCATGTTGAATAATCAAATCCATAATCTCGTTAGTTCCCGTCCAAATCATAATTAAACGAATATCCCTTAATAATTTTTCGATCGGATAGACATCCGTATAACCAATACCACCCATAATTTGCATGGCATGGTTAACGATCTCCCACGCGCTGTCAGTTGCAAATTTTTTGGCCTCAGAAACCATACGCCTTGCAGTCTCTGACGGTGCCCCTTGATCCACTGCCTGAGCGGCGCTATAGACAAGACTTCGGGCAGCATCCAGCTTGGTAATACTGTCTGCAACTTTAAAACTTACAGCTTCAAATTTTCTTATTTGTTGGCCAAAAGCTTTCCGGCGATCACTGTATCTTGTTGCAACCTCCAAGGCTGCCCTACCCATGCCTAGGGCCCCGGCCGCACTGGTCATGCGTTCGGGAATCATCATCTGATAAAATATTGCTGTTGCCCCGTTTTCCTCGCCTACTATATTTTCTGCAGGAACTTTTACATCATCAAAGATTAGTCGGCCGGCACCTCCGCCGCGAGTCCCCATTAGTCCATAGATGTAATCGGCTTTTACCCCAGGACCTCGTTCAACTAAAAATGCACTTATACCCTTGTGTGCCGGCACAGTTTCATCCGTACGGGCATAGATTAGGAATAGATCTGCACCTTCGGCACCGACTACAAAACGCTTTTGTCCTCTAATAATATAATGGTCGCCTTCCTTGGTAGCCTTAGTAGTGCTGCCAAAGAAATCAGAACCGCCTCGCGGTTCGGTTAGTCCTTCCGCCACCGTCAATTCGCCTGAGGTAATCTTCGTCAAGTATTTTTCTTTTTGTGACTGGGTACCAAATTTATTGATCGCCTCACCAATAATACTGGGTAACGAAAATAAGCACCCTAAAGAAGTCCCCAATACACCTACTTCTTCCAAAGCAATAATCTCCGTACTCCAATCCAGCCCTCTACCGCCAAATTCCTTTGGAAATCGTAAACCCAACAGGTTTCTGGCCGCAAGATCTTCGATATATTGTCTGGGGTATTGCACCTTATCCTGATCCATATCAACCAATAATTGTTTGGGAATGGTTTTAACAAATTCCCGTGTTTCCTGCTGCAGCGCTTTCTGCTCAGGTGTCATCATAAAATCAAACATTTAAGCATCTCCCTTCTAGTTAACATAACTATTCAAGTTGAGAACCGTTAGCAAAACTCTTAGCAACTTGTTGCTTTAGAGTTTTGGATATGCCCCTTGCGGGTACCCCAAATTCAAAGGGTACGGGCGATGATGGTTTTCATTATTTCGTTGCTGCCGGCATATATTGGGGTGACGCGAATATCCCGGTACCAGCGGGCAATGGGATATTCCTCCATATAACCGTAGCCGCCGTGGAGCTGCAAACATTGGTACGCCACCCGGTTGGCCATCTCAGTCACCCACCACTTAGCTATTGAAGATTCGGTACCCATGTCCTCGCCTGCCAGGTAAGCTTCAATAACTCGGTCCACGAATGTTCGCCCTAAGACAATCTCTGATTTGAGCTCCGCCAGCGTAAATTGGATATGCTGCTGATCTTTGAGGGGTCTACCAAAAGCCTTTCGAATACCGGTATATTCTAACGTTTCTCGCAGCATCTCTTCTGCTGCCACTTGGGAGGTTATTGCTGTCACAAGCCGTTCCCGAGGCAAGCTGTTCATCATGTAGTAGAAACCTTTTCCTTCTTCACCTATCAAGTTTTCTGCCGGCACCCGGCAATCCTCAAAGAACAGTTCCGCCGTATCCTGGCTATGCATACCCATTTTGTCCATTTTCCTGCCCCTGGTGAAACCGGGTGTATCTCGTTCCACCAGCATCAGGCTAATCCCTTTATAGGCCGGTTGGGCCTTCGGGTCCGTCTTACAGGCAACCAACACCAAATCCGAACAAATACCATTGGAAATAAAAGTTTTCTGGCCGTTAAGGATATAGCTGTCTCCATCCCTGAAAGCAGTCGTTTTGATTGCCTGCAGGTCACTACCCGCCCCCGGTTCGGTCATAGCAATGGCTAAAATACTTTCACCCGAGATACACTTTGGCAGCCAATGTTCCTTTTGCTCAGTACTGCCGTAGGTCTCCAAATAGGGCGCTATGATATCGTTATGGAGGCCAACACCCATCAGTCCTAAACCTACCCGTGCAAATTCTTCGTTAATAATGACATTATAGATGAAATCGGCTCCTATCCCTCCATACTGTTCGGCTGCCTGGGGACATAGGTACCCCTGCTTTCCCAGTTTAATCCAAAATTCCCGGGGCACCATCCGTTCTTCTTCCCACTGGTCAAAATAGGGAACGGCTTCCTTGTCCAGAAAAGATCTGACTGCTGTTTGAAAAATTCTATGCTCTTCCTCTAGTAGTCTGCGCTTCATCACTTACCTCCCTTCATCATCAATTTTTAATTAGCCCAGCTGAGAACCGACGATGGAAATAAAACAAACGCACTGCCAAGGATATCCGCCTAAGTTATGAGTTAATGCCAGTTTGGGATCTTTAAGCTGCCGCTGACCGGCCTTTCCCTGAAACTGCAAATAAGCTTCATAAAGCATCCGCAAGCCACTGGCGCCGATTGGGTGACCGAAAGATTTAAGACCGCCATCCGGATTCACCGGCAGTTCACCCGCCAGTTCAAATGTTCCGGCCAAAACATCCTTCCATCCTTCACCCCGTTTACTAAAACCTAAGTCTTCATAAATAACCAACTCGGTCGGTGTAAAACAGTCATGCACTTCTGCCATGCTCAACTCCTGCCTGGGGTTTTTAATACCGGCTTGGTCATAGGCGTCCTTTGCCGCTGCACAGTTTTCCGGAATGGAAGTAAAATCGAAATCTTGATGCAGTGCACCATGGCCCGGACCTGCAGAAACGGATAAGGCTTTAACAAAGGTGGGCTGTTTGCAATATTTTTCAGCATCTTCGGCCCGGACAATAATAGCTGCCGCCGCACCGTCAGCGACGCCGGAACAGTCCAAAATACCCAGCGGTGCCGCTACCATCGGCGATGAACAGATTTTTTCCATGGGAATTTCCGTCCGGTATTGAGCCTTTGGATTTAGGCTGCCGTTCTTATGATTTTTCCACGCAATCTTAGCCAGCACTTCTTTCCCCTGCTTGGGGTCTACGCCAAACTTGTTAAAGTACGCCGGCGCCAGCAGCGAGAATGCAGCCGGAGCAGTAACATCCAACTTGGTGCCATCATGAGGGGGCTCGGCAATAGTGAGACCGCTATAGCCGGAATCCTTCAGCTTTTCAACACCAATAGCCATCGCCATATCATATGCGCCACTGGCAACTGCATAACAGGCGTTACGAAATGCGTCCGATCCAGTTGCGCACATATTCTCAACCCTAGTAACCGGCTTATACTGGGACTTTAGTGGCCCTGATAAAACAATCCCGGCATAACCGGACTGCATGGTACCCAGCCAGTATGCATCTATGTCCTCTGGGCCTAAACCGGCATCAGCAAAAGCTTCATAAGCCGCATCCACCAACAGGTCGTCGGTGCTTTTATCCCAGTGCTCTCCAAATTGAGTGCAGCCCATGCCGATAATAGCAACCTTATCTTTAATACCTCTAGTCATTGGTCCCACCTCGCTTAGGTACCGCTTTCCAAAAATAGTTGCTTATTCCGTCGGCCACCTGCAGCCTTCTAAAGCAAAAATCCAATTCCATGCCTATCCTCATCTGTTCAGGGCGGCAGTCAGTAACTTCTGCCAGCATTCTGCCGCCGCCTTGAAAGTCCACTACCCCAATGACAGTAGGCGGAGCCACAGAGGCCGCCAAGTAATCCACGGTGTATGTCGCTAGCCTGGCTGTTTTATTCTTGAAAGAATAATCCTCCATTTCATCTTTCGCCTGGCAATGAACGCAAACTCTTTGTTTTGGAAACTGAGGCGTACCGCATTTTTTGCACCGGCTGCCTATAAATCCTAAATTCTGATCATATCCCCGGTAGAGAGCCGGCTGCGAAGGCTTAGGCACTGCAGGTCTTCGAGGTGGTTCCGTCTCGATAATACCTCGCCACTTAAGATAGTCCGTGTATCTGACGCTATTATCCTTATTCGCCAACTGTTCTTTTAATGGGCGCTTTGGTTTAAAGGAGACAATCTTTTCCGTAACCTTAAAAGCTGCAATATGGCACCCTTCACCAAAGGCAGCGACTAGTATTCGCTCCCCGGGTTCAGCATTACTTAAGGCACTAACCAGCATGAGGCCCACATTGGCACAGCCGGTATGGCCAATGCTGTCATACATTCCCTCAATTAATTGTTCAGGCGATACCTTCAACATCCTAGCAGTTAACTTGTGAAGCTTAGCAGAAGGTGCATCCAAGACAACTTTGTCAAAATCCTTGATGGTTGCCCCAGTTTGTTTAGCAAAATTGCCCATAGCAGCCATTAATATTTCCACATACTTAGTGGATGCAAAACGGTCTTCCCCAGTCTGAAGGAAACGATCCGTGCTGCTGCGCCAGTAAGCCATCACTTCTTGATTAGCGCTTTCACTGGCCTCTAACTCAGCAATAATGTCATCATTACCTAAAACAAACGCTGCAGCTCCGTCCCCCAGTACCTGCTCGTAAGGTCCCTGAGGCGCGCCCAGCCTGCAATCAGACATAGCAACCAAGGTTTTGATGCCGGATTCGGCCTGCTCCAACCCGGACAACAAACCTGATATGCCCCCTTTGAGGCTTCCGGTAATATCCATTGTACGTACGTCTTTTTTAAGACCTAGCGCCATGGCGGCTGTACTGGCCGAGCCCTTTTCCCCATAAGGCCCGGTGGTTGTAGCCAAGTAAAGACAGTCGGCATCCGCCGTCTCTTTACCGCAGTCAACAGCCGCCGCCACAGCAAGAGAAACACTGTCTTCATCATGATTTGCCACGGCCTTTTCCCCGGCACCATAAGTACCCCATGCTTCACCAATCTTTTTTTTCTCTAACCGGAAATACGGGATTCTAGCCCCGTAACCTGTTATTCCTGCCAAAGCTCCCCCCTCCTTTCTTAAGTGTAAAATCCACCGTCTACCTTCAGTACTTCCCCATTTACATAATCAGACAGGGGCGATGCCAAATAGAAAATGCCTGCTGCAGCCTCCTCGATAGTACCGGATCGCTGCTGAGGAACCATCTTAATCATCATGGAACGCATCTTTTCCGGAATCCCCACCGGCTTACCGTCAACCATCTCTCCCATTTCTTTGGCTTGGGTTAAACGGGTGTCAACAATGCCAAAGCCGACTGCGTTGCAGTTAATGTTATATGGACCCCATTCTCGAGCGATAGTTTTGGTAAAGCCAACTATCCCAGCTTTTGCTGCAGAATAATTTGCCTGGCCCACATTACCCATCAAGCCTGCAACAGACGTCACATTGACAATCTTTCGCTGCACTACCTGGCCTCGGGTCATCTCTTCCTTTGCCTTATCACGCATATATGGAGCCGCTGCCCTAATTAGACGGAACGGCGCCAACAGATGAACGTCCAGCATGGCTTGGAACTGCTTATCGGACATCTTATGAATCATACCGTCCCAGGTATAGCCCGCGTTGTTAACCAAAATATCCAGTCTGCCAAACTCGGCAGCTGACGTGTTTATTAATTGACCCGGAAAATCAGGCGCTGTAATATCCCCGCTTAAACTAAGGGCCTCACCGTCCAATTTCTTTATTTCAGCCTCAGTCTCTTTAACCGACTGTTCATCAATATCTGTCACCACTACCTTTGCTCCTTCTTTTGCAAAGAGTAAGGCTGCCGCCTTGCCAATCCCCCTGCCTGCCCCGGTAATAATGGCGACCTTACCGCTTAAATAGCTCATCAACTAACCGCCCCCTTCTCATATTCAACAACTCACAACAGCGCCGCAAATCGTCCACTTAACTTAATCTCATCCGAATGATTTTTAGCCTCCACCTGACAGATGATTAAACTGCCGTTATCAGTCTTTTCCTTATCTACTACCCTGCCTGTCAATGTAATAACCTCTCCGGGAACCGTCATAGCCTTAAATCGTACAGAAAAACTCTTTAACGATATCCTCGGTACCCAACTGCCAATTGCTTCACCGGCCATGCCCATAATTAACATGCCGTGGGCTATTACGCCCCCAATTCCTGCCTCTTTCCCCACTCTATCGTCTAGATGCAGCGGGTTAAAATCGCCGGAGGCCCCTGCATACTTGGCAAGCTGCACTTTAGTAACCGCAGGCTTCGTTAGGGAAGGAAAGTGATACCCCACTTCGTACTTTTTATTCATTCCTTTGCCCCCTAACTCTTTCAATGATCTTGGAGCGAGCAATCATTACCTTCTGTCCGTTTTGGTTGTAATAGTTTGTTTCCATTAAATAGATGTTCATTCCGCCCATACTGCCTGTGCGAGTAGCTACATCCTGAACAGTAGATACAGTCTTAATTTCATCTCCTGGATAAATATTGTAAAAATACTCGTATTCTTGCTCTCCATGCAGTACCATCACCGGGTCTAACTCCAACTCACGACAAATTTCCTCAAAATTTGGACCTGCCCACATGTCAATAACCGTAAAAAAAGTAGGCGGTACGGTAATGTCCTTAAATCCTGCTTTTGTCGCTGCGTCTTTTTCATAATATATGGGATTATCATCACCGACTGCCATGGCAAATTCCTTGATTTTACCTCGTTCCACTACCATTGAGTAGGGCTTGAACCGATAACCTTTTTTCCCCTCAACGACCATCTGACCCCTCCTCCCGTACTTTCCATTTAATAGAAGCAATTTCTATGCCGCTAGCCTTTTGCCGCCACCCATTGGATAAGTTTGACTCGCCCCACGCCTTTAATATCGGTAAATAATTATTTAATCCAATCCAGCCAATATTTCGCTACCGCTGGACATGTAAAAAAGAACCGTCCGTTAATCAGACAGTTCTTTACAGTAGTGCATAAATTTCATACGTTTAAGTTAATACGTTAAGTCAAATTTCTTTATCTTTTCGTATAGTGTAGATCGACTCATACCCAGCGTTTTAGCTGCTTGGGTCTTGTTGCCGCCGGTCTGTCCTAATACTTCTAGGATAACTTCTCTTTGTTTTTGCTCCATAATATCATTTACCTGGGACGGATTATCCCCGCCTGCCGCCTGCCAGCCCGAGCCTTTTATTTTGTCCGGCATATGACAAATACCAATTTCTCCTTGTTCCGTAAAAATCATCATTCGTTCGATTACGTTTCTCAGTTCCCTAATGTTTCCCGGCCAATGGTAGCTTTTCAGCCTGTCCAAAGCATCGTTATTTATACCCTTAATATTAGTATTGAGGGTAATATCCAGCTCTTTGATAAAATTGTCCGCCAATAGAGTTAAGTCCTCTCCTCGCTCTCTCAATGGCGGCAGATTGAATGTAACAACGTTAAGACGATAAAGCAGGTCTTCCCGAAACCTTTTCTCAGTGACCAGATTTTCCAAGGACTGGTTGGTTGCTGCAATGACTCGCACGTCTACGGATATTTTCTCCGTACCACCAACTCGGTAAAACTCTCTTTCCTGAAGTACTCTCAGCAATTTTGATTGTAGGGATAAGGACATGTCTCCGATTTCATCCAGAAACAGCGTTCCGCCATGGGCCAAGTCTAGTTTTCCGTACTTACCCTGCTTATTTGCCCCAGTAAAGGCTCCTTCCTCATAACCGAAAAATTCTGACTCCAACAAGTGTTCAGGGAAAGCCGCACAGTTTACAGTGATAAATGGCCCCCCGGCCCGCTGACTGGCCTGATGTATGGCATGGGCAAACCACTCCTTACCGGTTCCGCTTTCACCCTGAATTAAAACAGTGGAGTTCTGCCGCGCCGCCTTCTGCGCCATGCTAATCAACTGCTTCATATAAGAATCATTAGTAATAAACTGGCGAAAAGAATATTTGGACTTTTGTTTTAGCTTGACCCGCCGTAGTTCTTCCTGTGTTGCCTCCAAGGCCAACTCCAATTGTTTTTTTAACCGATACGCCTCTTTCATCAAATATTGAATAAGCTCTTCTTTAGTAATAACCCCGGTCAGATTCGTCCCACTGTTATCCGTAATGATTACTGTACTTATCTTAGAAAACTTGCTATTTCCCTCATTTGATATGAATTCCGCAAATAATTTTTCTACATCATAAAACTCATCCTCGGGAACAGTAATTACATCCGTATCGTAAAAAGGTTTGATAACCGTCGACAAAGGCTGTTCCTGTAGCAGCAAGTCAAACAGTTTTGACCGGGTAAGAATCCCCAGCAGCTGACCCCAGTCATCCGTTACGGGAATAATATTTAAAGCGCATTTCTGCATGGCCTCTATAGCTGCCTTCAATGTGCTTTCGGGCCCTAATGTGGCCTGAAAAGGCCGCATAATATCTTTTGGCTTCACAAGAACCCCCCCCCTTGCTGGAATTTTCTGATATTAAACTTATTCCTTATCAAACCATCTATTCCTGCCTGCCCCAAAAACTTAGTCTCCAGTCACGCTAGAACCAATCAAACGATAAAGGCGAGTGGAGCCAGATCAAGAAAAATATAAAGTGGCCCGCGTGCCGGCCACTAATATCTTTCTATTCATTAACGTTTCTACACCCTACACAAACCTTTTAATTTGGAAACTATTATCAGTTTGAATTTTCTTTCCCCAACAGATAGTTAATAAAATGCCGTGCCGTTCTTCCTGATCTACCTTTATTCCAAACCGCCCATTTTAATGCCTGTTCCCTCAGATCGCCGAGGGGCATTTCCAAACCAAATGTGTCAGCTAAACCAGTTACTATTGCCAAGTATTCTTCCTGATTAGGCGAAGTAAAGGTTATAGTAATACCAAAACGATCCACCAACGAAAGCTTCTCCTGCATAGAATCTGCTGCGTGAATATCGTCGCCTTCCCGTTCTTTCCAGCTTTCTTTGATTAAGTTTCGTCGGTTGGACGTGGCATAGATCAAGACGTTATCCGGCTTGGCCTCAATACTACCTTCAATAATTGCTTTTAAGTACTTGTATTCGGTTTCAAATTCTTCGAAAGATAAATCATCAATGAATATGATAAAACGTTGACCCCGGTCCCGCAGCTTTTGTAGTAGATCCGGGAAATTTTTTAACTGCTGTTGGGACAATTCTATCAACCTTAATCCTTGGGAAGCATATTTATTGCCCAAGGCCTTCACCGATGAAGATTTTCCCGTTCCCCGATCTCCAAATAATAAGATATTATTTGCCAAACTGCCTCGAACAAAGCTTTCGGTGTTCTCAATCAACTGTTCTTTCTGATCCTGATAACCGATTAAATCCTGAAAGGTAATGGGATCTGGTTGTTTAATCGGTATTAAACCCTCATTCTCGCCCCAGCGAAAAGCATGGTACAAACCTATATCACCGCAGCCCTGAACATGATAATAATTGATAACTGCGTCTACAACTTTCTCTGTAGAACCATCCCTTTCGAGAGCGCTTTTAATCTGAATATAAGGACCCTCCAATTGTTGGCTCCTTACAAAGTCACAGACAAAATCTAACGGTCTAAAACCAAATTCCCGCCAGTCAAGAAAATACAAGTTTATTAAGATGTCAAAATCGTGTTTTGCTGCCTTATATAGACTTTTACTTAAATTACTGCCCAATTGTTCACACTCAAGACTAAAGGCATTTTCGTTTAGCATAATCAGCCTCAAAAGATATTCTTTCCAGAGATCACCCGTTAATCCTTCCTTTTTGGCATAATCAATTAAATCATAACAAATTTCATGGTACAGTCTGGAAGCAACTGCAGAATCATATTCTTTTAGACTCACTTCAAACAGTTTATTGACCTTTTTAACTAGCCCGTCGTCCAGTATATCCCTGTAGAGTACCAAACGGTTTATACTATCATAAAGTTCTAACAATCTTTGCGTCATTTCTCCGCCTCCCAATCATATTTAATATCCCAACAAGGCATTTGTAGCGTAATTTCCTAGCTACACCAAAAATATTGCATTATAATATATTATTTCTGATAAAGCACAAATAAATGGCCAGCAAACAAGCCGGCCGGCAAATCATAAACCGTCTATTCGTCTTTTTTAAAAGCCTTTTTTGCTTCAGATTTTACATGCTCGTAAACATTTTTTATTGGCTCTCCATAAGATTCAGCCTTAGAACGGCAGTCCTCATATTCAGGAGCTATAGTAGTAATAGTATTATTTAAGCTGGCTACTTTTACCCTTACATCTCCGTATTTAGTGGCCAATGCTTTAATTTCATAAGGTAGCATATACTTGGTAACCGGGTACGCTCTTACCCCAATAGTACTAGTCTCTTGAAAAACAGTTTCCATAATCCTTTCCATCTGAGATGCATACGTTAGAATACTCAATTTGACAGCCGGCCGATTCTTTTTCATTTGAATTGGCTGCAGAAAGACATCATGTGCCCCTTCTGCCAATAACCTGCTAAACAGATAATCGTAAAATTCAGGATTCAAGTCATCAATATTAACTTCCAACATCATTGCCTCTGCCTGATGAATGTCTCCTTGACCTCCAAAACGCACGTCTGGAAAACTGCCTGTATCTTCAGCCGCTTCGCCTAAAGAAATTCTCAAGAGATTAGGAATATCTAAATCTCTGGTACCGGCACCGTAGCCAATATCCGTAACGGACATAGACGGCATTTCACCAAAGCTCTCCGCCAGGGTAGTGATAAGTGCCGCCCCTGTGGGTGTGACAAGTTCTTTCTCGATACCCTGGCAGTAAACCGGAACTCCCTGAAGCAATTCTAATGTAGCCGGGGCCGGCAAAAGAATCGTTCCATGGGCACATTTTGTATAACCGGTGCCAACATGTATTTTTGAAGCCGTTACCTTCTCTACTCCTAATAGATCCAAACCTACAACAGAGCCCACAACGTCTATAATAGCATCCAAAGAGCCTACTTCGTGGAAGTGAATCTCCTCCTTGGTAGAATTATGAACCTTTGCTTCCGCTTCCGCTATCTTTCCGAATACTATAGAGCATTTTTCTTTTACTAAAGAAGCCAAATTGCTATTTTCTATAATCTCTTTAATATCACGCAGGTGCCTATGTACGTGTTTTTCATTAATTATGACATCTACTTTGGTACCGGAAATACCGTTTTTTACTACCCTGTGATGTTCTAACCGATAACCGGATATATTAAGCTTATTGATTTCCTGTTCGAGCCTGGCAAAGTCCAAACCTGCATCAACTAAAGCACCTAGCATCATATCGCCGCTGATACCAGCCGAACATTGAAAATGAGCTATCTTCATCATTTGTTTAACTCTCCCATTCTATTTATTAAAGCAGCCGCATAACCGGCGCCAAAACCATTATCAATATTTACTACAGTAACGCCGGACGCACAGCTGTTTAACATACTTAAAAGCGCCGCCAATCCATTGAAACTGGCACCATAGCCAATGCTGGTGGGAACTGCTATTACCGGCTTATCCACCAATCCGCCAACCACACTAGCCAATGCCCCTTCCATGCCTGCAACAACTATGATCACCTTAGCCTTGTCTAAAACGGTTTTATGCCCAAGCAAACGATGAATACCCGCTACCCCAGTATCATAAAGACGTTCCACATGATTGCCCATAAGCTCGGCAGTCAATACCGCCTCCTCCGCTACCGGCAAATCCGATGTTCCGGCGCTTACCACCAAAATATTACCTGTTTCTTTCTGGGCACCACGGCGAACCATAATCAAACGCGCCAATTCGTGATACTCCGCATCTGGAATTTCCTTCAGTACAGCATCAAAGACTTCTTTCTCCGCCCGGGTAGCCAAAACGTTATTATCACTAACTTCCACCAATCGCTTCATGATTGCCACCACATGTTCCGTGGTCTTTCCACCACAGTAAATCACTTCGGGAAAACCGTTTCGGATCTGTCTATGGTTATCAATTTTTGCAAAACCTAAATCTTCAAACGGCAAGTTCTTTAGTTCCTGAAATGCGTCATCGACTGAAAGTGCCCCAGCAGAAAGTTTTGCTAAGAGATTCTTGAGCTTTTGTTCATGCATTGCTTTCACCCTTTATGTCTAAATTATAGTTTCATGATAATATATTTCTGTATGTTATTACCAAACGTTGTTCAGTTTTTGATATAGTTGTATTCTACGTATAACAACTATTTCCTGCCCTGATAACGAATTAACTAGCTCTTTAAAGATAGTAAATTTAGTTAATTTAGTTAATCTAGTTAGTTCTATAACCTAAAACCCGTGAAATTTCCATCCCTGCTTCCACTACAGAATCTGCCATTTCTTCAAGTTTATTCAGCGGCATTCTCACTGAAGGCCCTGCAATACTAATTGCAGCAATCACTTTACCCGAGTAATCTCTAATGGGAACAGCGACACACCGTAAACCTTCTTCTATTTCCTCGTTATCAATTGCATAGCCTTTGTTCCGAATATCTGCAAAATGCCTCAGCAGCGTTTCTTCATCGGTAATTGTATTTACTGTGTGTTTTTTCATGCCGTATTCTTCAATGATATTCTTAAGTTTCTTGGTATCGGTCCATGCCAGCAGAGCTTTACCTACCCCTGTGCAATGCGCCGGAAGGCTAGTGCCAATTTCGGTGTGAATCCTAATGGACTGTGCACTTTCTTCCTTATCAATATAAACTACTCTTCCCTGTCGCAGAACTACCATATGAACAGTCTCATTGTATTTCTCTGACAGTGCCTTAATGACAGGCCGTGCCTTAGCTCTTAAATCCAGGCCCTGCAAGGCTGCACTGGCCAGACCAAGTATCGATATCCCTACCATGTATTTCCCTGTTTCCCCATCTTGTTCCAAATAACCCCGGTTTAACAATGTAGTCAATGTCCCGTGCAAAGTACTTTTATTAATCTCCAAGATTTTGCTTAGTTCAGTAACTCCCATTGGTTGTTTTTGCTTGGATAAAATTTCTAATACGTCCAATGCTTTATCAATGGATTTAATAGTACCGCTGCCCATATTATTTCCCCCTGCTGCTTGTTTGACATTGTAAAACCTTGTTCGACAAATAATATTTTTCTCCTGCTTGAATTTGGGGTACCCGCAAGGAGCATATCCAAAACTCTAGAGCAACAAGTTGCTAAGAGTTTTGCTATACTCGCAGGGGGCATATCCAAAACTCTAAAGCAACAAGTTGCTAAGAGTTTTGCTAACGGTTCCCAAGTTGAATTTCTCCGGTCAATTAACACCGTCAATAATTGGCCATAAATATAGTTCCTAACTTAGTATCCCCAAGCGTTCCTCTCACTTTCATTTTTCTCCATTTAGCAGGATATCCCATTATAACAAGAGAATATTAATTTAACACAACTTTCAAGGAGGCGTTAATATATGTTTGTTAGTAAGATCAATGATATTAAGGGGATACCAGTCAACATGGATTCTGTAAAAAATGTTACCAAACACGTCTTGGTAGGACCTGAGCAAGGTTGGGATGGTTGGGTCATGCGTATGTTTACATTAGATGATCAAGGGTATTCTCCCCGCCATTCTCACCCTTGGCCGCATATTAATTATTTCATCAGCGGTAAAGGAACTCTCTTTCTAGACGGCAAGGAATATCCTGTAGAGGCAGGAAGCACTGCCTTTGTCCCAAATAACTTAGAACATCAATTTATTAATAACGGCGAAGAAGCCCTTCAATTTATATGTATTGTTCCTGAGGAAGGAGACAAATAAGAAATTTCCTCTCGAGTTTATGTGTTAGTATTTGTTAGCTTAATTAAGCGCAAACTAACCATTAAACACACTCGGGAGGTTATTTTTATGTCACACAAAAACGGCATGTCTGCTTGGCAGCTAACTATGCTGGCTCTAGGAACCATAGTGGGTGGATCCTTTTTTTTAGGTTCAGCAATAGCAATTAGAACAGCAGGCCCGGCCATATTTATATCCTACATCCTGGGCGGTATTTTAGTCTACATCATTTTGACCGCGCTTTCTGAAATGACTGTGGCAAGCCCAGCGCCTGGATCCTTCCGAACCCATTCCGAAAAAGCCTTTGGTCCATTTATTGGTTTCATAACAGGCTGGATTTATTGGACAGGGCTTGTGCTGGCCATGTCCAGCGAGGCAACAGCCGCTGCGTTTCTTATGAGAACTTGGGTTCCTCAGATTTCACTTCCCCTTCTTGCAATCAGTATCGTCAGCGTCGTTACTATTCTCAACCTTTTAGGTGCTAAAATTCTTAGCCGCTTGGAAAATGGTTTAGCAGCAATCAAACTACTTGCTTTAGTTGCTTTTATTGTAATAGGTATCGTCCTTATAACAGGTATAATTCCTGGCAAACCCCCGGTGGGAGCCGGTGTACTGAAGGCGGAAGCATTTTTCCCTAATGGCATAGGCGGTATTGCCGGTAGTATGCTGATTGTACTATTTAGTTACGCCGGATTTGAAATAATCGGTTTAGCAGCGTCTGAAGCAAAAGATCCTCATAAAACAGTACCCCGAGCAATCATTCTAACAGTTATCGCTTTAGTAGGACTCTACTTAACTGTGATAGGGGTTCTGCTTCCGTTAATTTCTACCGGTGCTCTTACGGAAGAAACTAGTCCAATGGTTGCCGCCCTTGGTAAAGGTGGTTTAAGTGTGGCTGCAGGTGCAGTAAATTTCATTTTGGTTACTGCAATCCTTTCTACTATGCTAGCTGCTACATTTGGTCTTGGACGCATGGCCCGTTCCATCGCCGACGCAGGCAATGCCCCTGCCATATTAATTGATAAAGGTGAAGTACCGCTGCGAGGAATCCTTTTTTCGGGGATATCCATGTTTGTTGGCGCCGCTTTATCTTATGTGCTGCCAAGGAGTATCTATATTTTCTTAGTGAGTTCCGGCGGTTTTGCCATACTATTTACCTATGTCATTATTCTTTTTACCCACTATAAGCATAGAGCCGCTAACGGTTGTCCTCCAAAGGGCAATTGCCAATTGTCTGGCTTTCCTTATACTTCCTGGATAGCTATCGCCGGATTAATCGTAGTCATCATTACCATGCCCTTAGTGCCCGGCCAAGGTTCCGGACTTTTCGCCGGCATTATGTTGGTAACATTCTACTCCCTTGCATATGCTATTTTTAAAGCTCTTCCAAGCAAATTGATCACAGCGCAGCCGGCAGCCAAACCACATAAAGAGAAACAACCGAATGATAAAAATAATTAATAGAGTAATCAGTAATACTTATGAAAAAACAGTGGATTCTAAATCCACTGTTAATGAAGGAAGCTAAAATTCAAGTCGTGAACCGTTAGCAAAACTCTTAGCAACTTGTTGCTCTAGAGTTTTGGATATGCTCCTTGCGGGTGCCCAAATTCAAGAATTTTTTCGGGTGTGATTGGTAGACTGGTAACGAATACACCTACGGCATTATATATAGCATGGGCAATAGCCGGTGCCGGTGTATTGATTACTATTTCACCGATTGATTTAGCACCGAATGGACCTGTGGGCTCATAGCTAGGTTCAAATTCTACGATAATTTTGCCAATATCTTTTCGGCTGGGGATTTTGTAATTCATAAAAGTATTGGTAGCCATTTTCCCCTTATCGGTGTAAATAACATCTTCAAACAACGCCATGCCGATTCCTTGTACCAAGCCACCCTCTGCTTGTATACGGGCAAGCTTTGGATTTATTAAGGTACCGCAATCAATTACTGCAACATAGTTAATTAGATCCACTTGGCCCGTCTCTTTATCCACTTCCACTTCCGCAAAGCCGGCAATAAAAGGGGGCGGACTGGTTTCCGAACCAAACGTACCCTTTCCAATTAACTGATCCTGACCTTCAGAAGAGCTTAAACGCTGGGCTATTTCGTTCAATGATATTTCCTTATTCCCGTCAGAACTCTTTACTATACCGCCTTCAAATTGAGTACTTTTAGGAGCCAACCCCAAAAATTCCGCACCTTTATTTATTATTTGCTGCCTGATATCTTCAGCAGCTTTTATTACCGCATTTCCAGTCACATAAGTAGTGCTGGAAGCATATGAACCGGGATCATAGGGCGAAATGTCCGTGTCACAAGAATTCACGATTATTCTGTCCATGGATATATCCAACACCTCTGCCGCCATTTGCGAAAGAATAGTATCACAACCCGTGCCCATGTCAGTAGCACCGAAAAGAAGCGTATAAAAGCCGTCATCATTTAACTTTATCTCTGCTGATGCAGTGTCAATATTAGCAATCCCAGACCCTTGCATGGTAACAGCCATGCCCAGACCTCTTACTTTAGTGTCATCAATTATTTCCCTTGGGTATTTGGCATCCCAGTTAATTAATTGCTTACCTCTAGCAATACATTTATCTAAGGTGCTGCTGGTCAGTGCGCTGGGCTTGGTCGTCGCACCATGTAGTATAGGGTGTTCCTCGCCAACTTTAATAAGGTTTTTCTCTCGCAGAGTTATCGGATCCACCTTTAGTACTGAGGCCAATTTATTAATGGCAGTTTCCACTGCAAAAGCTCCTTGGGTTGCACCATAGCCTCTTAAAGCTCCTCCGGGCATCTTGTTGGTATAAACTGCTTGACCCTCAAATCGTGATGCTTTCACCCTGTTGTATAAAGGAAGCGTCTTTTCAGCAACCAAAGGAAATACTGTAGAGGCATGTTCGCCGAAGGCACCGGTATCTGATAATGCCTCAATATCAATAACTTCAATGTTCCCTTCCTTATCCGAACCGATCTTCACCTTAATTCGCATGGCGTGTCGGCTATTTGTGCAGCTAAAGGTTTCCTTACGGTCATAAACAAGTTTTGCGGGTTTACCGGTTGCCCAAGTAACAAAAGCCGGGAAAAACTCCATTACCGCTGTCTGTTTTCCCCCAAAGCCGCCGCCAATTCGTGGTTTAATTATTCTTACCGTGCTCTTGGGGATATCCAGTGCCCGTGCCATAATACGCCTTACATGAAAGGGTACTTGGGTAGAACTGACAACATTTAGCCTACCATTGTGATCCATATAGGAAAAAGCTCGATATGTTTCCATCATTGCGTGGGCCTGAGCTTGGCTGTAATAGGTTTCCTCTACTACTGTGTCACATTTCTTCAACTCTGCCTCTACATCGCCCACTTCAAATTTGTAAGCAGCAACAATGTTTTTTCCCTTCTGCATACCGATATCGAAATTAACCTCCAGGTTGTCTTCTGGGTGAACCACTATGGGATGATTCATTGCTGTTTCAAAATCCAACACCGGCTCCAGTACCTCATATTCAACTTTGATAAATTTCATAGCCTTAAGGGCCGCTTTCTCAGTTTCCGCCACAACAATTGCTACTTCATCCCCTACGTAGCGGACATATTCATCTAAAATCAGCCGGTCATAAGGCGAAGGCTCCGGATATGACTGCCCAGCAACGGTAAAACGCTTCTTTGGTACATCCTGGTAAGTAAAAATATATTCTACGCCGTCCACTTTTTTTGCCCGTTCAATATCGATTGATTTAATTCGCGCAAAGGCATGGGGGCTTCTCAATAGCTTGATAACCAAGGCATTATTTACTAGATCATCTGTATATACCGGTGCTCCTGTTGCAATTTGCATTCCGTCTATTTTGCTTACGGGACTATTTACAACTCGCATTTTACTCTACCCCCAAATACTTTTTCACAGCTCTCAACTGACCCACATATCCTGTACACCTACAAAGGTTTCCGTTCAAGTAATGGACTATATCCTGTTCCGTAGGATTGACTAATTCCCGCTTCATAGCCAGGATGGTCATAATTAATCCTGGACTGCAGAAGCCACATTGTTCAGCACCTTCGCCAACAAGGTACTGAGCACATTCCTTAGCCTCTTCCTTAACGCCCTCAATAGTTGTAATCTGTTTACCCATTGCCCTCATTGACAGCACTGAACAGGAAAGAATTGGCTTATCATCCAACCAAACGGTGCATAAACCGCAGGAACCTGTGTCACAGCCCTTTCGGATGCTTAAATATCCGTATCTTCTTAAACTGTCCGCTAAATATTCATCCGGCATAACATCAAATTCCGCCGGCTTATTATTAATGGTAACCGATATCTTCATGCTAAGACCTCCAAAACCGCACGCTTTACCAAGGCTGTAGAGATTTTTCGGCGATATTCCCTACTGCCTTTAATATTGGTGCCAAAGCTTAATTCCTTTGAAGCAATTGTCGCCGCTTGTTGAACGCTTTCCCCGGTCAAATCGCTGCCGGATAAATACTTAGAAGCCTCATAAGCAATGGCAGCCCGATGCGGTCTTGCACCTATTATCACTTTCCAGTCATCAGCCAACCTAGAAACTGCCACGTTTAAAATGGCATAGTCGCTTTGGGAATTGCGCATCATGTTAAATGCTGCCTTTCTGCCTGTCTTATTAATAATTACCTTGACTAGGATGTCATTTTTTGCCCCATCCGCCAAAAATTCATCCAGCCTCATGAGACCTCTTTTATGTAATAGTACTTTTGTATCCAAAGCCAGTAGTGCAGTGATAAAATCTGAAAAACCGTACCTGGAATACACAGTAGCTCCCACAGTAGCAATATTTCTTAATTGAACTCCCACAATATTCTTCACTGCTTGAGACAATATCCCATTAGCAAACTTTTTTAACACTGGGTCCGTTTCAACTTGGCGAAAAGTAACCATAGCCCCAATTTCAATAAATTCATCTGTCTCTTCTATTGCATCCAACATTAGCTTAGACAAATCTATTGCTGTACCAATCTTTTTTGACCCGAGACGCAAAAAAGCTCCGCCCCCTAGTACTGTATTGCTTCTTTTCTTATTTAACAGGTTATATGCTTCTTCCAATGTATCAGGAAGGGCATAATCTTTGATTGTAATCAAACTGAATTCCTCCCATTCCCGGCCTCACCCGCCCTCGACATATTCTACAAAAATATTTAGATACCTTTTTGAACATTAGATTGAATTTGGGGTACCCGCAGGGGGCATATCCAAAACTCTAGAGCAACAAGTTGCTAAGAGTTTTGCTATACTCGCAAGGGGCATATCCAAAACTCTAAAGCAACAAGTTGCTAAGAGTTTTGCTATACTCGCAAGGGGCATATCCAAAACTCTAAAGCAACAAGTTGCTAAGAGTTTTGCTAACGGTTCTCAAGTTGAATTTGTTCATTAAAGTCTCTTCTTTATAAATTAATGCTTTATTTTCTGCGCTAATGCACCTTTCGTGGCGCACAACCGTCCCCTATTCAATCTATTATTTTAGTAATGCAATGGGAGTCACCGGTAAATGCAAATCCTTTAAATATCCTTCAGCTTCCCTCTCCCCGGCAGCAAGCAAACACGTTGCTGGGCCGGCAGACTTTTGCGTATCTACCTTATTCGCACCACGAAGATGTTCAAAAGATAATCCAGCGGTTGTCGCTAGCAGTTTAAGTTCATAATCAATACCTTTAGAACCTACCGGCAGAATTTCATGTATTTCTGTAATATCCAGTAAATAATGCAGGGTTTTGATACCGGCAGCCAGATGGGGGTTATCAAGAACTTCTTCCCCCACCATCGGTTTACCCACTAAGTAAACTACATCCCCGCTCACTGAAGAACCAATCCTCAACTCATCCCGGTCAGCAACGCCCACCACCGTTACCCCCATACCGGTCTCACTGGTAGGAAAGTTTTCCTCGGTACTACCATTAATAAGTGAAAGCGACAGTCCTGCTTCCTCGATACTTTTCTTTATGCCATTAACGATATCTTCCCCTGTAGGATACATTTCCACACTCAATGTATCTATCACAGCCACAGGTAAAGCACCACTGGCCATTACTTCCATTATAGGTACGGCAGCAATCATTTTTCCCAGCAGCTCCCCGGTCACCTGTAGCCTGTCAGCGGATTTTGGGCCTACAGCCCCGGCAGAATCACAAGCTATTACCAACGTCTGCTGACCCAGATCCACCAGGGTTAAGTCACGCACCCGCCTATTATCCGGCAATGTTTATACCGGCTTTCCGTACAGACGTGTAAATAATGTACGCCAACACAACATTGGCAAAGGATGCTATCAATAAGGGAAGTAGCATGGCCACGAAAAAAGGCCAGCCATTCATGGGTACCAAAGAAAGAGGTGCCAGGATGCCATTGGCCAGCGTGGTTAGGGCCATGGCAACATAACCATTTACTTTACGTACTAGGAATCCAAAAAGATAGGCAAATATCGCCATTTGTACGGCAATAAGTAAATGTACAGGTAATGACAACGGGAAACCTACTAAAGCAGATGATACCAGGTGACCGATGGATATAATCAGTGCACCCTCAGCACCGCCGAAAGCTGCAGCAGCAAAATACCCCGGCGCAGAATCAAATGCCACAGTTCCAGTAGGACTGGGAATCTTTAAAAACGCGCCCACAACACTTAATGCAACAAAAATACCTACTCGAGTGACAGTTTTGGTTAACATAAAAAATCCTCCTTTTTTAAGAAAAAATAAAAAAGCCCCCGGTTTCCCGAGGACTTTGCCATCATCCTGAACTGCGTCACCCCTTTCCGCGGGGGCTTTAAAGTTTCACTCATTGGCAGGTCTTCTGACTCAGGGCTGCCTAATCACTCCCCTTCCCGGCAAAGCCAGTGGTTTCGGAGCTTTCGTAACCCTACTACAGCGGCGGGACCGCGTCCTTCACCTAATTCTCAGGCTGGACTTCCCTATTCTCCCTTAGTGGGCACCAATAAGCACAATATACTTTATAGGTGATTTATTCAACACGAACTAATATTTTCCTGCTGAAAACACAGATAATAGCAAACTAAATTTTGCCTGTAAGGGCTCCTCTAATCCGTAAGGATACCCCATGTAAGCTATTTGCTATATCATATGGCAAACAAAACGTCCCCGTGGCATTCACCGTCCCCGTGGCATTCACGTCCCCGTGGCATTCAAAACCAGACGCCTTGCGGGAGGGGAATTAGGAAAAGGTGTTGGAATATCCCGTAAAAACCAAAAGTTATTAGACTGGCTACAAATATGCACTGAATGAATGCCTTCAAAGGCTGTTTCTTTCTGTTTTCGTTGAGAAGCCACATAAATAGACTTAAAAAGATTAAGCTTGCAACCAAAAAACCAATCAATTTAATTGCTATCACATAAATTACTATACCTAATGCCATAGTAATTAATCCTGAAAAGTTTACGTCGTTAAGTAACGCTTTTTTCTTATCTTTGCGTATGTGTTTAAAAATGTGCAATAGATTTAATATTACTAATATTACAGCAGTTACCTGAGGAAAGATGCTGCTGTCCATCTCTAAATTGCCTACGTTATAGAATGCTCCCAGGGCAATTAAAATGATTATTATTGAAAATACAATATTACGATTGACCACTACTCGTCACCTCCCCTGCTGCTTCTTTCTTTTTTCTCCACCAGTTTGCGATAAAGGGCCAAGAGGCTGAAACAACGCTTAAGATTATTAACACTAGGGAAATGGGTCGTGTAAAGAAAACTTTTGCAACACTTCCTGTGGAACTGACCAGCATCACCGACTGGACAAAGCCTTTTTCCGCAATAGGCCCTAGTATCATGCCTAGGACTATGGGACCTGGATGAAACTCAAGCTTACGCAATATATAGCCGGTAAACCCCATGGTAACCATGATATACACATCCAGCATGTTGTTTCTGATGCTGAAAGAACCAATCACTGTCATAAAGGCTATCAACGGTGCTAGGTAACTAACAGGAATATTAATCACCCGGGCAATGTACTTGGATCCGTAAAATCCTAAAATAAACATTACAATATTCGCAACTACCAACGAAAGAAGAAAGGTATAAGTAATAGCGCCGTGCTGCAAGAACAAATCCGGACCGGGACGAAGCCCCTGAAGAAGCAGAGCACCCATCAGAACTGCTGCAGGTGGTGCTCCAGGGATGCCTAAAGTCAACAGCGGCACCAACGAACCTCCCACTTCCGAATTGTTGGCGGCCTCTGATGCTGCAACTCCTTCAAGTACGCCGGTGCCAAACTTATCTCTTTCCTTGGACCAACGTACCGCTTCATTATATGATACTAATCCTGCCACATTGCCGCCCGCACCTGGAATTATTCCTACAAAAGCTCCTATAATCGCAGAACGAATTAAAAGTATGGGCTTTTTAAGCAAGTAAATAATAACTTCTTTTGCTACACCTTTTTTAGTGACAAACCTTTTAATTTTTTGTTTGTTCGAAATCTTTTCCTCTACCATACCAAGAATTTCCGGAATACAGAAGAAACCGATTAACGCAACAATCAACTCTATACCGGCCTGAAGTTGGTAAAATCCGAAGGTGAAACGCATGGCACCACCTATTGGCGATAGTCCTACTGTGGATACCAACAATCCCAGCGCCCCGCCGATTAGACCCTTTAAAATAGAATTGGCTGCAATGGTGGCGATAATAGCCAAACCGAATACCGCCAGCCAAAAATATTCAGGCGGGCCAAACTTCAACGCTACTTCTACTAATAATGGAGCTAACAACATTAGAAGCAGTGCTCCAATAACCCCTCCTACGCCGGAACTAAATGCCGCTGCAACTAGTGCGTGTTCACCTTTTCCTTTTTGGCTAAGCGGGTAGCCATCGAAAGTGGTAGCAATGGCTGAAGGCGTCCCCGGAGTATTAATTAAAATTGCTGAAATACAGCCGCCATAAATTGCGCCAACATAAATACCACCTAACGTCATCAAGCCGGTTGCTGGGTCCATGACAAAGGTAAATGGAACCAAAACCGCTAAGGCCATAGTTGCAGTGAGTCCCGGTAGGGCACCAACTATTATGCCAACCGATACTCCCAATGTCATTAATAAAAAATTTGAAAGGTTAAATATATGATATAACGCTCCGGCTAAGTATTCGAGCATTTATTTTTCCCTCCATCAAATGGAACAAAAGCATTTCATGCCCTTCGGCTTTAAGCGGTTATGCTTTTGTTTATTCCGGCAAACCTAAGTCTTGAAGAAGCTTAATATATTCCTGTTGTTTCTTTTTAATATGCTGCCGAGCCTTTTCCGCATCCATATTCAGCGGCACAAAACCTTGTTCCGTCATCTGCCCCCGCACACTTTCATTATTCATAATTTTTACGAAAGCTTCTTCCAGCACAGCCTTTACCTCATCCGATGTGTCAGGCGGCACTGCCGCACCCCTATCAATACTGGGTGTCATATCATATCCCTGTTCCACAAAAGTTGGTGCATCGGGCAACGCTTCAAACCGTTCTTCAGACCCCAAACCAAGAACCTTTATCTTGTCATTATGAGTTACCAAGTCATTTGAATTGGCAAACAATGCATCGGTGTGCCCACCTAGAAACTTACTAACCGACGGTGCTGCGCCGGTCTCCGGAATATAGTTCAAGTCAATACCGGCTAAAGCTTCCAACTGAAGCAGCGCTATATGATGCCCGCTCCATTTTCCCGAACCGCCCACGGTGATTTTACCAGGGTTTTCTTTAGCATATGCGATGAAATCTTCCAAACTGTCAAAGGGACTATCCTTGAGTACGGCAAGACCAATGGGTGTGCCCTGGAAAATAGCGACAGGGTTTATCTGTTCGGTACTGTATCCGGCATTTTCTCTGGCAATTGGCTGCAAAATAATATGTGGAATGTTAATTCCGCTGATGGTATAGCCATCCGGTTCAGCATGCATCAGTTCTGTCCAGCCTAAGGCCCCGCCACCCCCGGCTTTATATTGGACTACGATTGAAGTACCTAAGAATTCTTCCAGCAAGGGCTGTTGACGCCGTGCTTCTACATCTGACTGGCCGCCTGGATTAAACGGTATGATGTAGCAGATCGGCTTAGTCGGAAAATCTATCTTAGCCGGTTCCGCAACAGCTACTGCACCTTGTTTCTCCACTTCTCCGGTGTCAGGATTTTTATCCCCATTTCCGCAGCCTACAACCACCAACGTAGACAACAACAGTATCAGTACTAATAAACCTAGACTTTTCAAAATCTGCATCCGCACTTCCCCCATTAACATTTTAAATTTAAGAGTACACTCTCTTATGTAAGAACATATTATTCACCACCTTTTAAACTGTGACAGAAAATCAAAAAAGACCTACTCGCTTGCTAGAGCAGGTCAAAAATTCAACTTGAGAACCGTTAGCAAAACTCTTAGCAACTTGTTGCTTTAGAGTT
>JADQBR010000122.1 GCA_016278515.1 Bacillota bacterium | reverse complement strand
CGTTTACCGTTGCGGGCATTACCGCGATAATTGGACTTGTACTAGCATTTTTCATCAAAAGCAAACGGACTGAAGAGAAGGAGCAGGTGCTGGGCACTTAACTTTTACGATATGAAACCAGGGAGAGGAGTGCCTGATGCCAACTTATCATTACGCCGTTAAGACATACAGAGCACCAATCATCCTAAACAGCGACCAGGGCAGGGCAGTCAATTTACCAGCCCTGCTTACGTAGATACATTGAAAGAACACGGCATCAAGATTAGCATGGACGGTAAAGGCAGAGCCTTAGATGATAACATGAAAGAGATTAGGAGATTTGAATTTGAAGAATGCCCGTTGAGCTGAATATCTTACTTATCGGGCATTTTTTTGACCTTGCGATTTAGTGCGTTAACATGGCAAAGAAAGATAGATCTGCTTTAGAAGTAGACACACAAAAATAAGCTGGAATATGCAGGAAATGTCAGGAAAGCAGTGGAAATTAAGACTAAACAAGCAGGATGGGAGGGGCACGACTTGGATGGGTTAGATAGAAATTTTTTATTACCGGGAGTTTTAAAGGTATTTAACGATACATTGGAATGGGCGGATGCTAATGCATTAAAAATCTTAGCCTGTAATAATGATATTTTTGGGCGGCCGATTGAGGAGGTTTTACCTAACTGTTCCATTTTTCGCGGAAAACAAAAAGAAGTGGTAAGTCAAGTAGTGGAGTTAGGCAACTGCCAGGTATTGGTTACTAGTATAATGTCTGAAACGCCCATGGAGCTTAGGTTGATTATTCTTCATCAACTTGATGCGGAAATGATTACGGAAAATATTCCACGGACGGAGATTTATAAAGAGATAGATCATTTATTGGAGTCAATTCATAACGATGTACTAATCGCCGACGGTAAAGGCGTCATTGTAAGAGTGAACCCTTCTTTTGAAGAGATTTATGGAATAACCGAAGAAGAAGCGGTGGGGCAAACCGTCTTTGAAATGGAGAAGCGAGAAGTTTTTGTTCCTTCTGTTACGGCGATGGTGTTAAAACAGAAACAGAAGCTTACAATCGTGCAGGAGAATAGAAAAGGCCGGAAGATTGTAGTTAGGGCGGTGCCGGTATTTAATGAGCGAAACGAAATTGAACGGGTGGTAAGTTACTCACAGGACATTACTGACTATTTGGCACTGAAAGATCAGTATGAAAAATTGGAAGAGCTGATGAAGAGATACTCTTCAGAAATCCGTGAACTGAGAGAAAAAGAAGTATTTTTCCCGGAGTTTGTTGGTAAAAGCCCTAAAATGAAACAGGTACTGGGATTGGCAATGAAAGTGGCGTCTGTGGAAAGCACGGTGCTTCTTACCGGTGAATCAGGTGTGGGTAAGAACTTAATTGCGCGTTTAATCCATCAAAAGAGTGACAGAAATGAAGGCCCTTTTATCGAAATTAACTGTGGTGCAATCCCGGAAAACTTGTTAGAGTCGGAGTTGTTTGGTTATGAGAAGGGGGCGTTTTCCGGGGCTAATCGGGAAGGGAAATTTGGCAAAATTGAACTGGCACAAAATGGTACGCTGTTCTTGGATGAAATAGGTGAGTTGCCGCTCAGTCTGCAGGTGAAGATATTAAAGGTGATTCAAGAAAAAAGCTTAACCAAAATCGGTGGTACCAAGCAGATCAAGGTGGACTTTCGTTTGATTTCCGCAACCAACAAAGACTTGGAAACATTGGTGCGGGAAAAACAGTTTCGGGAAGACCTTTACTACAGATTAAATGTAGTACCAATAAACATACCGCCATTGAGAGAACGGCGGGAAGATATTTTGCCTCTCATGATGCAGTCGCTGAAGGAAACTAACTCCCAGTATCAGAAAGAGAAAAGTCTCTGTAAGGATGCTGTCGATATTTTATTATCTTATGGTTGGCCGGGTAATGTGCGTGAACTTAAAAATGTAATGGAGCGGTTAGTAGTTACCGCGGATGACGATGTGATTAGGCCAAGCGGTTTGCCCGATAATTTTCAAATTCCTGCGGAAAGCAATAGTAAGGTGTTGCCATTACGGGAAGCAGTAGAACTCCTGGAAAAAGAATTGGTGCAAAAGGCTTATGAACGTTATCCAACTTCAGTGGGAGTAGCAAAAGTTTTAGGCATCAGTCAGCCGACAGCTGCACGCAAATTGAGAAAGCACTTAGGAAACTATTCAAAAATGAATAAGTGAATTCACAAAAGAATAGTATAAAAATAACGAATATTATTGCAATTAATAGTTTGGCCTTAGATCATTATTCAATATTGAATACATATGCCATGGTTATCTTCTAGAATGTCAATGACTATAAGGGTTAGTTCATTGGCATTATTTTTGCGTCTATAAATAATATATTGAAAATTCTTAAAAAAGAAGGGGTGATGCTATGACTGTTTAGCAAACTGTTAGGCTGCTTATTGATAAATTTTTATTTGGACTAGGGAGGGAAGTTTTTTTGCAAAAATATCAGCCGATTAATTCTTTTGAATCACCAAGATTCTGCGGAGTACGAACTTTTATGCGTCTCCCCAATAAAAGCACTTTGACTGATGTAGATTTCATTGTGGTAGGTGTTCCTTTTGATACCGGCGGCTCGTTTCGCGTTGGAACTCGCTTCGGCCCTCAGGCTATCAGAGATGCTTCCATTTTATTACGCCCGTATAACCCGACCTTAGATGTAAACATCTTTGATTATTGTTCCGGTGTTGATTACGGTGACATTGACGTAGTGCCCGGGTATATTGAAGATTCCTATGAAAAGATCGAAGAGGGTGCCAGTACCATATTTTCTAGCGGCGTTATTCCGATTTTTCTGGGGGGTGATCATTCAGTTACCTTGCCAGAATTACGGGCGGCTGCTAAAACCAAGGGACCGGTAGCTCTAGTGCATTTTGACTCTCACAGTGACACTTGGGATTCATACTTTGACCAGCCATATAATCATGGAACTCCTATCCGCCGCGCAATTGATGACAATTGTTTATTAGTGGAGAACTCAATTCAGGTGGGAATGCGGGGATCGCTGTATGGTCCGGAAGATTTGGGCGATGCACGAGAAATGGGCTTGGAGGTTTTGACTACTGATGAAGTTCGTAAGATAGGCATTAGTGAAACTATCAAGAAAATAAGAGCTCGCGTTCAGGATAAGCCGGTATTCGTCACTTTTGATATTGATTTTATTGACCCTGCTTATGCACCAGGAACAGGAACGCCGGAAATAGGAGGATTTACCACGTGGGAAGCGCAGCATTTGGTGCGAGAAAGTCTGCGGGGTATTAATTTTGTCGGTTTTGACGTGGTAGAAGTCCTTCCTAGCTATGATTCCAATCAAATTACTGCCTTTGCCGGAGCCGGGATTGTTTATGAATTTGTTTCATTGTTGGCTTTGAATAAAAAAGCGAAAGAATAGAAAGGAGGCTTTTTATGGAATTAGGGAAACCAATTATCCAAAGGGAAATAACTACATCTCAGTATTTAAAGTTTATCATTCCATCAGCCATAGGGTTTTTACTATTTTTGACTCCCATTCCTCAAGGAGATCAAATTACTATCGGGGTAGGGATGTTGGCAGATTATTTCCAACAAATCCTCAGTGCCTACTTAGTTCCGTTTATGATTATTGTATTTTTTGCTTCAGCAGTTATTTCATTATGGACTAAAATTTCTAAACCTGATACTATTTTAAAAAATGACTTCTTGAAAGGCTTGTTTGATGCCAATATATTTTGGCTAGTCATGAGATGGTTAGGTCTGATATTTGCGTTACTGACATTTTTTCAATTAGGACCTGAATTTATTTGGGCGTCTGCTACAGGTGGAACAGTGCTAAATGCGCTGGTCCCTGTATTAACAACGTGGTTTCTATTTGCTGGCTTTTTACTGCCGTTTATCTTGGATTTTGGTTTGATGGAGTTTGCCGGCACTTTAGTGAGACGTATAATGAAGCCGCTATTTACTTTGCCGGGCCGGTCTTCTATTGACTGTTTAGCCTCATGGCTGGGCAGTGGTACGGTTGGGGTGCTGGTTACTACTAATCAATATGACGAAGGCTATTATAATAAGAGGGAAGCAAGCGTTATTGCAACTAATTTCTCCATCGCTTCCATAGCTTTCAGTTTGGTAGTGATTAATTTTATAAATTTAGGACATATGTTTGTGCAGTTCTATACTACTGTAATAGTGGCAGGCATAGTTGCAGCCATAATTTGTCCACGGATTCCGCCTTTATCTCGTAAAGAGAACACGTATTATGAGCCTGTTGGGAAACGAATTGACGAAGCGGTACCAGAAGGTATCTCGCTTTTTAAATGGGGCGTAAATCAAGCTATTAATAAGGCTAATGAAGCCAAAGGTATCTCTGATTTCGTATTAAGTGGCACTAAAAATGTTATCGATATTTGGTTTGGGTTGGTTCCGGTGGTAATGGCTTTGGGTACCATAGCGATGGTCGTGGCCGAATATACCCCTATTTTTAATGTTTTATCTTATCCCTTTGTACCAGTATTAAAGCTACTTAGTATTCCTGAGGTAAATGCAGCTGCCCCGGCCATTCTGGTAGGTTTTGCTGATATGTTTCTACCGGCGGTGGTTGGTTCCAGTATTGAAAGTGAGTTAACCCGGTTTGTGATTGCATGTGTTTCAATGACGCAGTTAATCTATATGTCAGAAGTAGGAGCACTGATTTTAAGATCTAATATACCGTTGAGTTTTACCGATTTGGTTTTTGTCTTTTTAGAAAGAACCATAATTACGCTGCCCATTATCGTTTTCATGGCACATGTGTTTTTCTTTTAAGGCTTAATAGTCGGGTATTAGGAAAGGTTTATCAGGAAAACCACGCTGTAAGGCGTGGTTTTTTTTGTTTGCGAGGCATGTTGCCGAGCCGATGGTTTGAAAGAAAACCTGTCACCTAG
>JADQBR010000096.1 GCA_016278515.1 Bacillota bacterium | reverse complement strand
AACCTTCGACACCCTGATTAAAAGTCAGGTGCTCTACCAACTGAGCTAATGGCTCTTATTTTTTCGCCATTTCGTGTACCTCACAATGCTATATATTACAGTATTCTACAAAGGATGTCAATAGGTTTTTCTTCTTGCCTTTTATTGCCTTTTATTACCTTTTTTGCACATTACTATCTTTATTTTGTAATCACAGACCTTGATACTTCGGTTACCTTCTTAGTGCCTGTTAAAATCATTGCCTGCAGCAGTTGCTTTGAGTAAGTATCTATAGTTAATTTTACACCTGCCGGGCCGCCTCCGAAAGCACCGATAATCAACGGTCTTCCCACCAATACCGCATCAGCTCCCAACGATAGGAGTTTCAGTACATCTGTTCCAGACCTAATGCCACCATCTGTTAAAATTGTGACTTTGCCTTTGACGACATTTGCAATGTCAGGCAATGCCGACGCGGACCCTAAAGCATGGTCCAGAACCCGACCTCCATGGTTTGAAACTACTATAGCCGCCACACCTGCTTCAACCATTAACTTGGCTTCATCCGCCGTCATGATTCCTTTAACAATAAAGGGTAGATCAGTATACGCAACTAACTCTTTAATATCTTCCACGGATTTTGGTCCTACAGGCTGCCCATTTAATGCCATCGTAACCAACCCTGCCCCATCAACATCTACTCCAACAGCTAGTGCTCCGATTCTTTCCGCTTTATCTATACGTTTTTTTATTTCTTCTTGGCTACGTGGTTTAATAAATGGTATTCCTTGTCCTTCAACTGCCTCAATAGCGGCGAGACCATCGTCATACATGCTTGGCACTCCCGTATCACCGGTCATACTCAGAGAACCAACCGCCAGTGCTCCCTGCAGAAAGGAATCAACCATCTCCCGCTCAGTTAAAGCACCGCCCATGTTTATAGATGAACCCGTAATTGGTGCTGCCAGGATAGGAGTCTTCAGTTGATGACCAAATAGAGTTAATGACAAATCCGGTGCTGTAGCTGTATGAATGGTACGCATGTTGAGTTTATAGCTAGCTAAAGCATCTAAGTTCGCCTTAAAAGAACTACCAGTACCAGCGCCTCCAATTCCCGGCACCTGTCCGGCGCAAGACCGCCCATCACATACTGGACAAGCACGGCAATAACCTACCATTTTTTCTTTTGCAGTTTCCCTTACCATTTTTAAATCCAAATGTTCCCCCTCCTTGTCATGAATATTATAACACTAAAACATCTGCTAATAGCCCATTTTTTTGCTGCTTACTTTCAGAAAAAAGATAACAGCAGTAACCTGAGTTACTGCTGTTGATTAACCTATCTTAAAAAATATCTATAACTGGTATTGTTTGGTCCCGCTTGGGTCCTATTGCAACTATTGAGGCTTTAACACCTGTCAATTCCTCCAGCCTCCGAACATAATTTTTAGCATTATCCGGCAACTGGTCGAATGTACGGGCACTGCTAGTATCCTGTTTCCAACCGGGAAGTTCTTCATAAATAGGTTGACACTGAGATAAATATTTTAAACTATGGGGAAACTCTGTTATAGTCTCTCCTTGATATTTATAACCCGTACAAATCTTAACCGTATCCAAATTATCTAAGACATCAAGCTTTGTCAGAGCAACTGAGCTTAATCCATTAACTCGTGCCGCGTATCTGAGTATCACAGCATCAAACCAACCACAGCGGCGTGGCCTGCCGGTAGTAGTGCCAAATTCAGCACCGCTCTTACGAATTTCTTCACCCATTTCATCATCAAGCTCTGTAGGAAACGGGCCTTCTCCTACCCGGGTAGTGTAGGCTTTACAGACACCTATTACTTGATCAATTCTAGTCGGCCCAACCCCTGCACCCATACATGCTCCACCGGCAGTTGGGTGGGATGAGGTAACAAAAGGATATGTGCCGTGGTCCACATCCAATAACGTTCCCTGGGCACCTTCAAATAGAACATCTCTCTTAGCTAATATCGCCTCATTAATAAGAAGTGATGTATCCGTGATCAAATGGGAAATACGCTCAGCATAACCCATATATTCTGCATATACTGCCTCCAAATCAAAACCTTCGGCCTCATAGACACGTTCCAAGAGGTAATTCTTTTCCTCAAGATTTTGCGCTAGTTTTTCTTTAAATTCAGCCCCATCCAACAGGCTAATCATCCTAATTCCTGATCGCGAGGCCTTATCCATGTATGCTGGACCGATACCCCTTTTAGTCGTCCCTATTTTATGTTCACCACGCCTATCTTCTTCAACTGCATCAAGTCTTTTGTGATAAGGCATAATCAAGTGGGCATTTGCGCTAATTCTAAGCCCTGAAGTGTCAATATTCCGAGCAGCTAAGTAACTCAACTCTTCTAACAAGACTGCAGGATCCACAACTACCCCATTGCCAATAATACAGGTTTTACCCGGATATAGAATTCCCGACGGAATTAGATGCAGCTTAAATTCCTGTTCATCTACCTTAACCGTATGACCCGCATTATTACCGCCTTGATAACGCACTACATACTCAGCTTTTTCTGCAAGATAGTCTGTAATTTTACCTTTGCCTTCGTCTCCCCATTGGGCTCCAATTAAAACAACTGCCGGCAAGGAGTTCACCTCCAAATAATATCCCTTTTAGTCTTTACTAATTTCTTGCCCTTATTAATCAAAATTTAAACCGAACATTAAATTAATTATTTCAGTTAATGTTCAATAAAACCACTAATATAATACCATGCCTTGTGCTATAATGAAAGGTATTTTAAACTTTTTCTTGCTTTATTATATTAACACATTAACGTGATGTTGAAAAGGAGCGTGAAAAAAGGTCTACTTAGTGTAGACCTTAGCTTAACACATCTCCTCTGATACCAATTTGCGTTTTGCTAATAGGTATATCCTTACCAGACTGAGCCGCAGCCTGCTCTACTGCTCTTACGAGACCACCGCAACAGGGTACTTCCATATAAGCAACAGTGACCGAGTTGATATTATTTATGGAGAATATTTCAGTCAACTTCCTTACGTATGCTCCGATATCATCAAGTTTCGGACAGCCTATTACCACCTTTTTATCCTTCAGCAGTCCCAAATGATAGTTTGGATACGCCACAGAAACACAAGAAGCACTTATCAGTATATCTGCATCGTTCCACAAATCACCAGATACCGGAACCAGCGCCAGCTGCACCGGCCAGTGGCTTAGCTGTGACTTAATAGATATTTCCACATCTCCGGTCTCGGTTTTCACCTTATTTGCAGCAGACTTATTCTCTTTATTGCTTTCTAAGGTACGCAGTCTGCTGCCGGGGCAGCCTTGCATAGGTGGAGCTGCTTGGGGACGATTTTCTACTTTTGTAAAGTTTTCCTGGACTTTTTGCTTAGCCAATAGTTCTTCCACAGCTTCCTCATCAAATTGATCTGCATCCCTTTCAATAACCTCCAAGGCATCCTCAGGGCAATGTCCCAGACAAGCACCTAAACCGTCACAGAACTTGTCAGCAATTAGTTTTGCTTTGCCATCTACAATTTCAATAGCACCCTCGGCACAATTAGGGATACATTCACCGCAGCCATTACATCTTTCTTCGTCAATTCTTATTATTTTACGTTTAGCCATTTTCTGACCCTCCTGACTTACTATTTACTTCATAACTCATTATAAATGAGTTTGCCATAGATTTACCGTGACTCCCTAGATTTATATCTGTGATATTTGTCACAGATTTGTGCCGGTGTTTACTCCGGTTTTCTTTTCCTATATAGTTATCTTAGAATAAAGAATAAAACGAGGTGACAAGATGTCCTTTTGTAGTGAAGAAATGTCTAGCATCTTAGATTCCACCTACGAGGGTATTATGGTCATTAACAACCAAGAAATTGTTACTGTCTTTAATAAAGCCGCAGAGAATATTATTGGGTTGTCCTCTTCGGAGGTGCTCAACCACCAAGTCATAAAGGTCATTCCTAACACCCGCCTTCACTTAGTTCTTGCAAATGGAATACCGGAATTAGACAAGCAGCAGCAAATAGGCAATACCACTATTTTAACCAACAGGGTACCAATTCTTAATAATCATAACCAAATAATAGGCGCAGTTGCTGTATTTAGAAATATTAGTGACATTGTCAATTTGGCTGAACAAATCACTGAATTACGCGAAACTGAAGCTTTACTTAAAGCTATTATTAATTCAACCCATGATGCAATCACTGTCGTTAACGAAAAGGGCGCAGGTATCATGATTAACCCTGCATATACTCGACTTACAGGCTTAACAGAAAAGGATGTCCTTGGGAAACCTGCTACGGTTGATATTGCAGAAGGTGACAGCATTCACATTAAGGTGCTGCAAACCCGAAAGCCGATTATATCAGTACCCATGAAGGTTGGGCCTAGCAAAAAGGAGGTGTTGGTCAGTTGTGCGCCCATCATAGTTAACGAAACACTGAAGGGCAGTGTTGGCGTCATTCATGATGTTTCGGAAATACACCGTCTGTCCGAGGAACTAGAACGCGCCAAACAATTGATACGCTATTTAGAAGCCAAATATACTTTTGAAGACATTATTGGTAATAGTTTAGCATTGCGTCAGGCAATAGACTTGGCTAAACGCGCTGCCTCCACGCCAGCGACGGTTCTTTTAAGGGGTGAAAGCGGCACTGGAAAGGAACTTTTTGCCCATGCTATTCACCACGAAAGCAACCGGGCTAAGGGTAAATTTGTACGTGTTAACTGCGCTGCCATCCCTGAATCTTTACTAGAGAGTGAATTATTTGGTTATGTAGAAGGAGCATTTACCGGCGCTAGTCGCGGCGGAAAGCAGGGCTATTTTCAAGAAGCCGATGGGGGCACCTTATTTTTAGATGAGATTGCCGAATTAAGCACTCATATACAAGCGAAACTATTGCGAATATTGCAAGAGAAAGAAGTCCTCCCTATAGGAGCCACTAAACCAATACCGGTGGACGTACGTATCCTAACAGCTACAAATGCCAACCTAGAATACTTAGTAAAACAAGGAATACTACGACAAGAACTGTATTACCGCCTTAATGTGATTCCTATCGTAATCCCCACTTTAAGAGAACGGAAAGAGGATATTCCTCTGTTAGCTCAACATATCATCCGCAAATTCAATCAGGAGTATGGGCGAAATGTATCAAATATTTCACAGTCGTGTTTAAAGATACTTGAAAAATATCAATGGCCTGGAAATGTAAGAGAGCTTGAAAATATTTTAGGAAGGGCTATGATTAACCTTAAGAACAGCGATATGGAGATTCACCCTCAACATTTGCCTCCGCTGGAGGTTTTACAAAACCCATCAGAAAGAAATAGCCCCCTGCCACTATCAAATTTCGAAAGTAATGCATTAAGTTATAGACAACTACGGGAGCAATGGGAAAGGGAGCTCTTTAAAGTTGTATTGACGGAGACCAAAGGCAACAAAACAGCGGCTGCCCAAAAACTCCAAATTTCAATAAGAACCTTCTATAATAAACTTGAGAAACTTGGCCTATATTGAAAAAAAATGCATGCAATTAATTTCAACCCTGAAATTAATTTCTTGTCCTCGGATTTACCATAATACTTATTTTTCATTTTTTTAGCCGGCTTTTTGTTGATATAAGCCGGTTTTTATCTGCCGAAAAATAATTTCAGAATTCTTTAGAATTAGGCATGATGCTTGCATTCTAATTAAACAAAGTTAGAAATGGAGGCAAAATAATGAATATAAAAATTCTCGATCACAAAGACTTCGAGCATGTGCTTTCGTGTTCGGATCCCGAGACTGGCTTAGAAGCTATCATTGCGATACATGATACTACTTTAGGCCCCTCATTAGGGGGTACCAGAATGTGGCAGTACCCCAACAAAGAAGCCGCACTCAAAGACGTACTAAGATTGGCTAGAGGAATGACTTTTAAGGCGGCAGCGGCAGGTTTAAACGTTGGCGGAGGCAAGGCTGTTATTATTGGGGACACAAAGAAGGATAAGAGCGAACAGATGTTACGCATGTACGGGAAGTTCATCGACACATTGGAAGGTCAATACATTACCGCAGAAGATGTGGGAACTACACAGAATGACATGGATGTAATACGTAAAACGACTGAATATGTGGTAGGTATTAGCGGCGGGAGTGGAGACCCGTCACCTTTCACCGCATACGGAACTTATTTGGGAATTAAAACAGCAGTGAAAGAAGTATACGGGACAGATGAATTATCGGGAAAAACAATTGCAGTCCAAGGCGTCGGAAGTGTCGGTTATCAATTGTGTAAACTTCTTTATCAGGAAGGTGCACAGCTAGTGGTATCTGATTTAGATAATACTAAAATCAGCAAAGTAAAGAGCGAATTTGAAGCTCAGGTAGTAACAACTAAAGAAATCCTTGAGGTAGAATGCGATGTCTTTGCGCCCTGTGCTTTGGGTGCCGTCATTAATGACATTACTATCAACCAACTGCACTGTAAGATCGTCGCAGGCTCAGCAAACAACGTCCTTGCAGAAGATAAACACGGTACAATTCTAAACGAATTAGGCATTCTATATATCCCGGACTATGTTATTAATGCTGGCGGCCTGATAAATGTTGCTGATGAATTAACCGGCTATAATGAATTCTCTGTGATGCAGCGAATAAGAAATATACCTTTAACCATTAAAAAAATCTTGGCACTAGCAAAGGCACAGCATATTTCAACCAATGCGGCCGCAGACCAATTTGTGCAGGATAGACTATCATCAAAAAGCGTCAAGGGAGGCGAGGCCCTATGAAAAACCTTCAACTATTAATTATCCCCGAACGATGCAAGGAATGTGGGTTATGTCGTGATGCCTGCCCAAAACAGCTTCTTATAACAGAGGATAATATAAACTCGTCTGGTTATCATCCCGTTTCACTTCCCAACGCAGAAAAATGCAGCCTTTGCGGAAACTGCATTCTAGTATGTCCTGATCTAGCCATTATTTACGAGGAGGTATCCTAATGAAAAAGCTCTTAAAGGGAAATGTTGCTATTGGAGAGGCAGCCATAGCAGCAGGGTGCAGATATTTTTTCGGCTACCCTATTACTCCGCAAACTGAGTTATCAGAGCATTTAGCAACTCGACTCCCGGAAATAGGTGGAGTATTTCTGCAGGCAGAGAGCGAAATTGCAGCCATTAACATGGTTTATGGCGCTGCCGGTGCCGGAGGCACAGTGATGACTTCATCCTCAAGTCCCGGAATTAGTTTGAAAACAGAAACAATTTCATACATTGCCACAGCAGAATTACCATGCGTCATTGTTAATATCATGCGTGGAGGCCCCGGACTAGGTGGTATTCAACCGTCTCAATCGGATTACTTTCAAGCCACTAAGGGAGGAGGACACGGTGACTACCGCCTGATAGTTTTAGCACCTAGTAGTGTCCAAGAAATGTATTCCTTAACCACTAAAGCCTTCCAACTAGCTGAGACCTATCGCAATCCCGTTATGATAATTGGTGATGGTTTATTAGGCCAAATGATGGAGCCGGTTGAAATAAACGACAGCTTTCTAACTCCGGCCCAGGTGGATAAACCCTGGGCTACCACGGGTTGTCAAAACGGCCAGCGTCGGATAATAAATACTCTTTATCTGGACCCTGAAACCTTGGAAGAACTAAACCAGAAACTACAGCAAAAATACTCTTTGATTGTCAGTCAAGAACAGATGGCAGAAAGTTACCTAACAACAGACGCTGAGTATCTTTTAGTAGCATTTGGCACCACAGCTCGCATTGCTAAAGAAGCTGTAGAAGCTGCAAGACGCAAAGGCATTAAAGCGGGGCTCTTCCGCCCTATTAGTTTATGGCCTTTTCCAGTCAGCCATATCGCTCCCCTTATAAACAAATCACGAGCGGTTCTTACCGTAGAAATGAATTGCGGCCAGATGCTCGAAGATGTGAAGTTAGCCGTTAACGGCAAAACGGATGTCTACTTCTATGGCAGAAGCGGCGGAATGGTTCCCTCGTCAAAAGAAATCTTAGACAAAATAATAGAAATGAGGGATCGAAGCTATGAATGCTGTTCCTAAAATACCAAGTTCGCTAACAGATAAACAGTTTCATTATTGCCCCGGCTGCAGCCATGGTATTATTCACCGTCTGGTTGCAGAAGCCTTAGACTTCCATAATGTACGCGAGAATACAGTTGGTGTTGCCTCCGTGGGTTGTTCAGTTCTAGCCTATAACTATTTCAACATAGATATGCAGCAAGCTGCCCACGGCAGGGCACCGGCCGTAGCTACAGGCATAAAAAGAGTACTCCCCGGCAGTATAGTGTTTAGCTACCAAGGAGATGGTGACCTAGCCTCAATTGGTACAGCAGAAATAGTTCATGCAGCAGCTAGAGGAGAAAACATTACTGTTATATTTGTCAACAACGCCTGCTACGGCATGACTGGTGGTCAAATGGCTCCCACTTCATTAATCGGCCAGGTTACGTCAACAACCCCTAAAGGGCGTACCCAGCCAGAAGCAGGCTACCCTATTAAAGTCACAGAAATGTTAAGCACATTGGATGGGCCAGTGTACCTAAGCAGAGTCTCTGTGCATAAGCCTGCCCAGATAAGAAAAGCAGCTAGAAGCATCCAAAAAGCTTTTCGCTACCAAATAGAAAACAAGGGGTTTTCCTTAGTGGAGATCCTGGCCACCTGCCCTACAAATTGGAAGTTAACACCGTTAGAAGCAGTTAAATGGTTAGAAAATAATATGATTCCCAAATATCCATTAGGTGAATTTAAAGATGTGGGGGTGTGAAAAGTGAAAACAAAAATATTAATCTCCGGTTTCGGCGGTCAGGGCATACTATTTGCCGGGCACCTTCTTGCCGAAGCAGCGATGATTGAAAATAAACATGTGTCCTGGGTGCCTTCTTATGGACCGGAAATGCGAGGTGGCACTGCTTACTGTTCCATTATCATTTCCGATAAAGAAATTTCTTCCCCTATCGTAGATCAACCAGAAATATTAATAGCGTTTAACCAGCCCTCCCAGGAGAAGTTTGGTCCATTGATAGTACCCGGAGGCCTTGTAATCGCCAATTCTTCATTGATTCCAAACACTTTACAGCGAACTGATGTCCACCAATATCGGTTAGCGGCTAACGCAGTGGCCGAACAGCTTGGAACTATAAAAGCAGTAAATATGATAATGTTAGGAGCCTTTTTAAATCTAGATAACTCTATATCTTCAAACACCATTAAGATGCTCATACATCAACGATTTGAACGCAAAAACCATCTTAAGGATCTAAACCTAACAGCCTTAAAAATGGGAAAGGAAAAAATCGTTCAAGTTTCGTAAAATAGAAATAGCCCTGGCGAAGATGAAGCCTTTTATGAAATAGAGTGATACTTTATATGATAATTTTTTAGCGAGCGGTTTTTAAAATCCGCTCGCTAAATTCATCTAAGAGCCAATATCTTCTGTTTCAGGCATTGCTTTTGCTTTATTGAAGGCACCTATGGCCTCAAGGATTACCCAAATTTCCAGCAGTACCATCAGAAGACTGAGGGTAAAGAGCAGCCAACTTGCACTGGCATAGAAGTTTTTCAGGTTAATAAGCATCGCCCAGGATGTCATAAATAAGATAAAGATCATTGGTATAGAAGTAAAATATGATGGTTTTTTAAGTTTAACTAACCAAACAGTTACAACCAATAGAGCTAATCCTGCCATTAACTGATTAGTTGCCCCGAATAGCGGCCATAAGATCAACCCGCCTTTGCCTCCATTTATAGATGCCAGTATAAAAGCACTAATAACCGCAACAAGGGTAGCGGGATGCCTCTTAGTAAGCACCTTAATATTCAAATCTTTGGCTAGTTCTGCAATGATGTAACGCTGAATCCTGGTTGCTGAATCCAAGGTGGTAGCAGCAAAACTGACCACTAATACTGCCAGAATCCCCGTAGCAATCTCAATGGGTATCCCTAAGCCTGATACAAAACTGGCACCGCCGTCTACAAACGCAGCGACCTTTGCGCCTAATCCCGATGCTGCTGCCCAGCTTCCATAATGCGCATTCCATGCACCAAGCGATTTAAATCCTGCAGTGGCGGCCAAGATGGCCATAACCGCCAAGGCACCCTCCATTAACATGGCACCGAAACCGATAGCTTTGGCATCAGTTTCCTTATCCAATTGCTTCACCGTTGTCCCGGAAGCAGCCATACTATGGAAACCAGACAGAGCACCACAGGCAATAGTAATAAATAAGAACGGCATAAACTCAGGAGCATCCGCTAAACTCATGTTTACTGCTGGAGCAACAATAGGCGGATGAGTCACTACCAATCCTAAAAGCATCAGCCCTAAGCCAACGAAAAGTTGGTGAGAGTTAATATAGTCCCGAGGCTGCAGTAGTACCCAAACGGGCAAAACAGATGCAATATAAGCATAGACAAGCAAAATAACTACCCAGGTATATATAATGTTACCACCAATAAATGCTGGGATTTCGATAGGAAAATATACACCAATGACAACAAAAACGTACATCAATACGATTGCCACCAAACCTGCTATGGTAGGGTTTCCGGACTTTTTATAAATGTAATGGCCTATAGCGATGGCAATAGGAATTTCAATCCAGATAGGCAAAACGCTTTGCGGGTACGTCGTAAACAGTATTGCAATAACCAGACCGAATACCGCGATAACTATTAAGAGCGCGAACATAGTTAATAGAAGAAATAGGGTTCTGGCTCTGGTTCCGATTAAATCGCCGGTAATGTCGCTAACTGAACGGCCCTGATGGCGTGCAGATAATACCAAGGAACCGAAGTCATGTACCGCGCCCATAAAAATCGACCCGAATACGACCCATAACAATGCTGGAACCCAACCCCAAATTACTGCAATGGCTGGCCCAACTATCGGTGCTGCCCCAGCAATGGAGGTAAAATGATGTCCAAAAAGAACTTCTTTCTTAGTAGGAACAAAGTCCATGCCGTCTTGAAATTCGTGGGCAGGAGTTTTATAATTGGGGTCAAGTTTAAAAATGCGCTCACTCAGAAAAGTACCATATAAACGATAAGCAATAATAAAACCTACATAAGCCAACAAGGCAACTACTAAGGAATTAATTTTTAACGCCCCCCTTTAATGTTAATTAGGCAAAACACAACCTCAGGTCATAACCCATCACCCCCTAATTTGAGAAGAAAATCTTCAAAAAATTCCTGCTTATAGTCCTTTTATGATGCATATGACATAAAAAGAACCGGTTTTATCTACCTATTCTAAAAATTGAAAAAACTCATTATAATATAATTTATCATTAGTTCCTCTATTTCCTTCTTTTTCCTATTATTTTTTTACTATTTTTTACATAACAAAGAAGAACCCATTAAATGGGTTCCAAATAAGTTGCTTTTATTTTGTTAAATCCCTGGCTACTACAATGCCTGTCACCGAAGCCTGCATTAAGCCTCTGGTTAAACCAGCACCGTCGCCAATGGCGTACAGTCCCCTAATGGATGTTTCAAAGTTTTGCTTAACCTTTACTTTGGATGAATAGAACTTTACCTCGACTCCGTATAAAAGAGTGTTGCGGGCATAAATCCCCGGCGCAATATTATCAAGGGCCTTTAAGGTTTCTACAATAGAAGTAAGATAACGTTCAGGCAGTACGTAAGATAAATCTCCCGGCACGGCGCTTCTCATAGTCGGAATGGTAGTAGATTTTTTCAGCCTGTCATCGTCCGTTCTCCGCCCTCTTTCTAAATCCCCTAAACGTTGAACCATAATTCCACCACCGGTTAACATATTTGCCAACCCGGCAATGTATTTTCCATATTCAATTGGCTGGTTAAATGGTTCTGTAAATTTTGTAGACACTAATAACGCAAAATTGGTATTTTGGGTCTTTAGTTCTGGGTCGGCATAACTGTGGCCATTTACTACTGCAACCTGCCCATCGTAGTGTTCTCCTGACACAATACCACCAGGGTTCATACAGAAAGAACGCACCCGGTTATCAAAGGTATCCGAATAATATACTAATTTGGCTTCATAGAGATGCTGCGTTAAATGATCCATAATTGAGTTGGGTACTTCCACCCTCACGCCAATATCTACTTCATTGTTTTCGCTCTCCAAGCCCAACTCTTTAATCTGCTGAGAGAACCACTCTGCGCCGCCCCTGCCTGGGGCAACAATTACTTTGTCTGACAAGACATCTTGAGTATCCTGCCCTCTCTTTGTTATACGAACCCCTTTAACTTTTCCATCCTCAACTAAAACTTCCGATACTTTTGTTAACTCCCAAAATTCCGTATTAGTTTTATCTATCAAATATTCATACATTGCCTTTAAGACATAGTAAGCCTTTTCCGTACCCAAATGTCTAACCGGGCAGGGTATTAGCTGAATAGCATATTTAGACGATTCATAAGCAATATCTTCAATCACTTGATTGTCGAGTCCATAAACCACATCCTGTGCACCAAACTTAAGATACAACTGATCGGCGTAATTTATCAATTCTTGGGCTTGTTCAAGACCCATATACTCGGTAATACGCCCACCTACGTGAGGAGAATGACTCAGTTTTCCGTCGGAAAATGCCCCAGCACCGCTCCATCCGAAGGTAATTCCACAGGGATCACAGTTCTTGCATTCCCCGGTTGTCCGTGCAGGACAAGCCCTTTTTTCGATGGTCCTTCCTTTATCAACCATCAACACCTTTAGCTCCGGGTTTCGCTTCGTCAACTCCAGTGCGGCAAAAATCCCCGCTGGCCCAGCACCCACAATAACAACATCATACTTAGCCATAGATATCATTCCTCCAGACACAAAATTACTTAAAGAAAGCTTGGCTTATGCCAAGCTTTAGCGCAGGCAGAAGCCTTAGCTACACTTATGCAGTCAGAAAGTCATATACTTTCTGACATGTGCAAAAGAAAACATTTCTTTTGAGTAGACAGATATTACTCGGGTCAAACCCAAATAATTGTACCATCTAACATGGTTTTAGTCAATAAAACTGAACGTTCATGAAATACATTAAACAAACATTCGGAGTTCCCGGCCTTGGCCATTTCCTAATCAAGTCTTTTATTGAAGCGTATTGTTGCTAGGCTCAAGATAGCAATTCCAACCATACCTAATACTAGCACCTGTTTCCACAAATATTCTATTCCAACGCCTTTTAAAATAATCCCCCGTAGGATGGTGATAAAATAAGTAAGAGGTATCCCATATCCCAACCAGTTAATAGGTAGCGGCATCGCTTCTCTGGGGAAAACAAACCCACTTAGCAGCACACTTGGTAAAATAACCAACATAGTCATCTGCATTGCCTGAAGCTGGGTCTTGGCTACTGTGGAAATAAGCAATCCCAAGCCCAACGCTGTCATTAAAAATACTGTAGATAAGGCCAGTAAAAGTGTAACACTTCCTGCAACCGGCACATTAAACCAGTAAACCCCAACACCCAGTACCAGTAATGTGTCAAAAAAACCAATAAAAATATATGGAATGAGCTTCCCTAGAATTAATTCTCCGGATTTTACCGGAGTGACTATTAATTGTTCTAGAGTCCCCCGCTCACGCTCTCGTACTAAAGCGAAGGCAGTAAGCATTACGGTGATGTTCTGCATTATCAATCCTATTAAACCCGGAATATTAAACATTACACTATCTAGCTCCGGGTTATACCTAACACGTGGCCGTAAATCAATAGCAATTTCAGGAATTGGCTGGCCGGCAAGTACCGCACTAGCCTTCTTTAGTTTTAGAGTTTCCTGCTGGGCCAAAATTCTCACGGTATTCAAAGCCGTTCTTGCAATAGTAGGGTCAGAACCGTCAATCAATGCCTGAACTTCTACGTTTTCCCCCCGCCGCAATTGGCGCATATACCCGGAAGGAATGGTTAGCACCATTTTTACCCTGCCGCTGTCTAACAAGCTATCGGTTTCGCGACGGTTAACGGAGGAAACCTCCACATCAAAATATCCTGATTGGCTTAGCTTGCTAACAAATCGGCGGCTGTCGGGACTATTATCCAGGTCAATAACGGCCGTGTTTATATGATCCACGTCAGTGCTGACAGCATAACCGAACAAAAACAACATAAGTAGCGGCATCATGATGATAATCCCTAAACTAGCAGGGTCTCGTCTAATCTGCACAATTTCCTTTCGGATAATATAAAACAGCCTTTGTCTATTCAATTCTTTACACCCTCTCCCTGGGCAAAAGCAATAAACACTTCTTCCAAACTAGAAAAGCTCTGGCGTGATTTGAGTTTATCCGGTGTATCCAAAGCTATCAAATCCCCCTGGTACATAAAAGCTAACCGATCACATTGTTCCGCTTCGTCCATATAGTGGGTGGTGACAAAGACGGTAGTCCCCGCCTTGGCTAACTCTTTAATTATTGTCCAAAACTGCCGCCGCGAAGCAGGGTCTACTCCCGCCGTAGGTTCATCTAAGAATAGTAGAGGTGGCTTGTGAGTTAATGAACAGGCCAGTGCCAAGCGCTGTTTCCATCCTCCCGACAAAGTACGAGCCTGCATGCGAATTTTGTCGGTTAACTCCAGCCAATCAAGTAATTCCTGCAGTCTCCCTTTCATCGCTTTCCCTGGCACTCCATATATGCCGGCATAGAAGTTCATGTTTTCCCAAACGGTTAATTCTTCATACAAACTGAAATGTTGGGACATGTAACCTATGCTGCGCCTGATATCCTCTGCCTGCTTATAAACGTCAAAGCCTAACACACTTGCTTCACCGGCGGAAGGTGTCAGCAATCCGCAGAGAACCCTTATAGTAGTAGATTTGCCTGATCCGTTAGGCCCTAAGAAACCAAACACTTCACCCTTTGCGACTGTAAATGATACTTCGTTGACAGCCCTAAGCTGGCCAAATTGTTTGCTGAGATTATTTACTTCAACTACGCTCATATGGCAGACCCGTCGTCTTTCGGTATAGTTTCAAAATAGACATCTACAGGCATGCCGGGCTTTAATATTTGTCCTTCTTGAGTAACTTTAACTCGTGCCGCATAGACCGTATCCACGCGGGTTTCTTTAGTTTGCAGGTTTTGTGGTGTAAATTCCGCCTCAGTCGCAATGTAGTTCAGAGAGCCGTCTAATCTTTTATCATAGCCGTCAACTGCTATAGAAACCGCTTGGCCATAAGAGACCTTGGCTAGCCATGGTTCCGGAATATACGTCTCTATGTGTAGCGTATCCAACTGCGCTAAAGTAATTGCCGGTGCCCCCGGCCTGGCCAGTTCCCCCTCCTTCACATTTAATGTAAGTACCAATCCGTCTTTAGGGGCTTTAACGCTCGCCTTATCCCACTCTAGTTGTGCTGCCTGGAGTGCTGCTGTCGCTTGATTAACCTGTGACTCCATTGCATTTAGTGTCTCCTTGGTTGCTCCTTCCTGAATTAAACTATATTGTGCCCCGACACCATCCAAACTTGACCGGGCTGATGAATAACTGCTTTCAGCCTGTTCCAACATTAATTGTTTCTGTTGGTAAACCTGTTCGGATACTGCACCTTTTTCATAAAGTGCCTTTATTCTTTCCATTTCATCCCTCGCGTTATTTAAAGCCTTTTCTGCTCCCGTTACTGAAGCGGCAGCCTTGGTAACGTTGGCGGCGGCTTGACTTAGCTGCTGCTGCCTGCTGCCTGATTTGAGATCTTGATACTGGGCCTTTAATGAAGCAAGAGCCGCTTCTGCCTGCTGATATTTTAAAGCCAATGCTTGGTCATCTATTTCAAATAAAATATCCCCTTTAGATATGTCCTGCCCTTCTTCTACTTTAACCGAAATAACCTGGCCGGAAATTTGGCTGCTTACGTTAATTTCCTGAGCTTCTACTGTACCGGATACTACCAAGCCCTCTTCTTCTTTACTGCTGCACCCCGAAACTAGGAACAGGGCCAATAATAGCATTATCAATAATCTTTTAGCCAAAATCCATCACTCCTCTAACATACCATGTAATTATATATCTACCACTTATTTCTATAAAATGCAAGGATAAGCTAATAATAAAGGTCCTCTATTTCAATAGAAAATAAAAAATGCCCTATATGGGCAATATTTCTTTCCCCGGAATATATTATAGTCCCATAATATCTCCAGCACAATATTTCTAGCTTACTTTTAATTATTTGTTAATCTTTCCTTAATTTTTAAAAGACAGCTCCGCTTGACGGTTCTGGTCTCCTGCAATGGGTTGTTCCATAATGCTTTTTATCTTCCTTTGGTTGGAGGTTTTGCCTAAGGCCCACATTAATTTAGCCAATATGGCTTCCGTATTCATATCCCGGGCAGAAATAATAGGATGTCCCGCCAACCGCTTACCTACGTGATAAATATCTAAATTTACCCCGTCCTCCAAGCATTGGGTTGTAATAACCACTGAAACACCTGACAAAGCCAAGTCCATAATTTTGGCGGCCACGTCTCTCTTTTCAAAAGGTATCCCCCCGACGCCAAAGCTCTCTACTATAACTCCTTGGCAGTTTAATGCCGCATAATCAAATATCTCCGGTTGAAAGCCTGGAAACAGTTTTACCAACAGCACATTGGTATTCAAGCTGATATCCAATTTGAATTGTCCAGTATTATTAGGAACATGTTCCGTAAAAACCCTTAAGAAATCCCGTTCTAAATACGCGATATATGGATAGTTGACGCTGACAAACGCATCATAACTTCTGGTTCTCAACTTCATGGCCCTTGTCCCTAATATTATCTTGCCCCCGAACGCAACAAACACCCCGCTCAAACCTTTTAATGCGAATTGCACGGCCAGGCGCAGGTTTTTCTTTGCATCAGTATCAAAATAACTTATAGGCTTTTGGGCACCTGTGACAACTATTGGTTTGGATAAACCTTGCAGCATATATGATAGGGCGGCTGAGGTATATCCTATGGTATCGGTTCCATGAGTAATAACGAACCCATCATAAGCATCATAATGCCTGTGAACCGCTATAGCTATGTCACGCCAATATTCCGGCTGCATATTGCTGCTGTCCACCTTCATAATATCTATACCGTGTATTGAAGCCATAAACAGCAATTCAGGAACACATTCTAATAAATCATAGGCTGAGTAAGTGGGAATTAACCCTTCTTTTCTCCCTGTCGAAGCTATTGTACCGCCAGTGGTAAGCAGTAAAATTTTTTTCAAGTTGATCACCCCATATTTAGATTACCCAAAAGCAGGCTCGACCAACTCAATTTACTTAAACTCTATTCTTGGACTCACCACCAAGTACCACTATATTTAAGCATATCAATTATTGCGTACTGGAATTGAGCTCACTCCTTCATGTATATGTCACTTTCCTTTAAAAATAATTACTCATTGCCTATATTTTTCTTCTCCCACCAACGATAAAGAAGGTATAGGAGTTGCACTGCTGGCAATAAACGCTATTACAAATGAGACAAGCCCGCTGCTAAGTGATACTATAGTTCCCATATAAATCTGTACTGCTAAAACAGACCCTGCCATAATTAATGGTACCCATAAATATTTATACCGGTTACTGCCAAAAGGATCAACCCCTTGCAGCACCCCACCAAATGCTATATAAAACGAGGCAATTAACCAGATAACAAAGTAATCACCATAATCACTAAATTCCTGTTTTAAATGGAACTGTCGGTAAAGAGTAACCACTAAAATTCCCCATAGCATAATGTGACAAGCCCTAGCACTGATTTTCCTTTTGGTTTCAATAATGCGTTCGTCAAAGTCCCTTTTCAATTTTTGCTCCCTCCCATATTATCTATTCAATGACTTAAAATCTTTTTTACTCCTCCCAAAATAGGTCATTCAATGTTTTGGACAAAGCCTTGCATATAGCGATACATAGATTTAAGGACGGATTATATTTCCCCGACTCGATTAACCCTATTGTCTGTCTTGTTACGCCAACTGTCTTAGCCAGTTCTTCTTGTGACAAGTCTTTTTCTACCCTAGCCATTTTCATTTTTATGTTCTTCAACTCAGCCACGCCCCCTAATACAACCTATCCGTCCAGATGCGTATCGTTTGCTCTTTTAATACTATAAAATATATATGACTAACTGTCAACTATATATTGCAATTTGCATTGAATATTTTACTCGATTTTCCCTTCAGGCGTTCATTTTGCTGGGCCGTTTCATGAAACTTACTTGATATGTTACCAGAGATATTACCAATTTAATCAAGGTATCGTATAGCCGCCCATAAGAGCTATATAAATTTTTTAGAGGCTACTGGTATTATTTTGACGAAAAGGAATTGATAACCAAAAATAATACCTACTCGGAGGGAAGTCAAATGAAATGATAAATGAAATATCCGACCAGACAAACCTCTTAGCGTTAAATGCTGCTATCGAGGCAGCTAGGGCGAGGGATGCCGGCAAAGGCTTTGCGGTTGTTGCAGGTGAGATTAGAAGTCTTGCTGAAAGGTCACAAGAAGCTACCGGTCAGATTGAAGGCCTTATTAAGGAAATACAGGAGCGGGTAGAAGACACCGTTGTGACCATTGAGGAAAACGATAAAGCGGTTCAGATGGGACTAGAAGACACTATAGCAACTGGAGAAGTCTTTAAAGAGATTGAACAGCAGAACAATAAACTTGGAACTACATAAAGGAAGTTACAGATAACACACATCAAATGAATGTGAGTAGTAATGAAGCGAATGAGTCCATGAAAGAAGTAGCAAGCGACAGTCAGTAGTTTGCTGCTACCTCAGAAGAAGTTTCAGCCTATAGTCACCAACAGGTAAGCTCTACCCAAGAAATAGCCAGTTCGGCCCAGGCGTTAACCGAACTAGCAGAGGACCTTTATAAGGTAATCGGCCAATTTAGTCTTGGTAGCAAGTAGTTGTTTAACCTTCGTATAATATATACTCTTAAAGCCACTTTTTATAAAGTGGTTCTTTTTTTTGAATTAAGATGGGAATTTTCAACTAGCATATCCGTGTTTTCTTTATAAAGAACATCTATTAAAATAAATCCAAAGATAATCAAGCTTAGATCTATCACAAAACCGCTTCTAGTAAACAACATCTTGTGAGAATATTTATTAGGCTTAATACTTGGAATCCCTTATTATTTTGATTTAATTATAGAGAAAATATCCAATAAATTGCTTTGCGTTTTGATTATTCATGGAATTAGACCTCCTCAGAATAAGGCTTCCTAATTTGATTTTACATTAACATGATCTAGTCCATAAATTTAGTGCGGAATATTTAAAAACCCCTAAGAAAAGATAATACAGTCCTAAAACTATTGAAAAAGTAGGTATGACCCATATAAATGAAGGGAACCTTATTTGCCTTTCCGTTATTACAGGTGCATCCAGTAAAAATAAGTATACTAACGGATATTAGAATTAGTAATTTATGAATGAAAGACATAACTCACTCTCCAGTAATATTAACAGCCTTTTTAAAAGGGTGTTAATTTTTTTGCTTTTTGATAAAATAAAATCATACTTCAATTGTTAATGTATAAAATGCTAGTTAGATATATATTAGTAGTGGGTTAAGTGCAGAGGGGGCTAAGAAATGCACAATGAAACATTAATATTTATTTTATCTGTTAGTTTTATAGGTGTTGGTCTATGGTTATATATTTCAGAAAATCTCCAATGGGCAACCATTGATGAAGCTACCAATGCGGGAGCCGGAAGATTGCAAAGTAAATTTTTTTACTTAAAATCCAAAGGAATAAGATGCAGGCTAAAATCCCGTAGGCAAACATCAGTAGCTCGCGGAGGGTTCTCCGGAGCAGTGGTATATTTGGAGTTGCAGGTGTTTAAAAAAGATCTAAATAAAGCATATAAATTTCTAACTCAATAAAGTTAAATAAGTAAAAAGAGGGATACCGTCAAGTACCCCTCTTAATATTTTATTGCTTAAAACCAGAGAATTTGCCTTCTTTAATATTTTGCTTAATCTCTTTTCTATGCTGTTTGAAATTTTCTAAGGTAGTGGTCATGACCAAGTTACCATTTTCGTCATGGATGCGTAATGTAATATTTGACGGGTCTAATTTCTTGCCACCCTTTTGTAAAACTTCCTGCGTCGTTTTTGGGCCAGGTTTTTGAAATCTCTTTGGCATTGCTTGTTGTTTCTCGGGTGTAAGTACAGGGCCTTTTGAGCCACTAACATCATTAGCCGCAGCTATTGCCATAGTAGCACCAATTACCATAAAAGCCAACACAAATGCTAGAATATAAAGCTTTTATGCGAATGGCTAAGAAAAGCATGTCTATTTTGTAGGCTAAATCAAAAACAATTCCATAATAATAGTGCTATACTTAAATAGAACAGAAATTATATGTTTAAAGCCCCAATCATATGATTGAGGCTTTATGTGTTATAGTATGCCCTTGTCGATTATCGACTAGGGTTTTTTGCTCCTTTTATTTATCCGCAAAAACTTTATCTATTAGTTCACTAACGTGTTTTATTGGTACTACGGTAATGCCTTTCACATTGGCAGGAATGTCCGTTTTATTTTTGTCAGGAACATAAACAGTTCTTATTCCCGCCTGTTTAGCACCATAAATCTTCTCCACAATACCGCCTACCGGTTTAATCATCCCCTGAATGGAAAGTTCCCCTGTTAAGGCGACATCTTGCAGTATCGGTCTTTCTTCAATAGCACTCAACATAGCTAAGAAAATGGCTGCACCGGCAGATGGTCCGTCAATATTACCGCCGCCAATAACATTTATGTGAATATCATAATCGGAGATGGTCTTTCCAGTTAACTTTCGAATAACTGAAGCAGCGTTAAATACTGAATCCTTAGCCATAGATCCAGCTGTTTCGTTGAACCGAACCTGGCCCTTGCCTGGCTTAGCTGCACCAAAAGCCACGCTTTCTATTTCCAAGACAGATCCGACATACCCGTGGACCCCCAAACCAAAAACCCTCCCAGTCTCCGGAGCACCGCCCACTTTAATATTGACGTAAGGGGTCAACCTAGCGTTTTGAATCACTTGATATATGTGCCCGGACTCAATTTTTACTTTGCCTTTTTCTTTGGTTTTGGTTTGCTGCAGTTCGTATAGGCATAGCCCGTAAGCGTCGGCCAGCAAACTATTTGCCTTTCTTCCTTCAATAGTATACTCGCCAATAATTTCCGGTACTGCCGCATCCATCTCTACCCCTAATTTTTCTGCCGCATTTACCACTATTATCCTAATATCAATGGGAGTCAGCGGTTCAAAAAATACTTCCGCGCAACGGGAACGCAAGGCTGGACTTAAGTTTTGAGGACTGCGGGTGGTTGCACCAATAAGAATAAAATCTGCCGGCGCTCCCTCAGCAAAGATTTTCTTGATGTACTGAGGTACATTTTCATCGTCGGGGTCATAATAAGAAGAATCATACTCGACCTTTTTGTCCTCCAAAACCTTTAACAGCTTGTTTAATAATAGGGGATCCATTTCTCCAATTTCATCAATGAACAATATACCGCCATGGGCATCCGTAACTAAACCTAGTTTTGGCTCCGGGATTCCCGTATCCGCCAGATCCCGTTTGGCGCCCTGATAAATGGGGTCATGTACCGAACCCAGTAACGGATTCGTTACATCCCTAGGGTCCCATCGTAGGGTAGTGCCATCAACTTCTATAAAAGGCGCACCTGCACCAAAGGGTGTCTCATCATATTTCCTTGCCCGCTCTAATGCCAAACGAGCAGCCGTAGTTTTACCGACTCCCGGCGGCCCATAAACAATAATATGTTGGGGAAAGGGCGAAGTTATTTTGGAGATAAGGGCCTGGACAGCGGATTCCTGCCCCACAATATCTTCTAATTTGTTAGGACGCAGTATTTCCATGGCGGAACGCGCCAGCTGACTGTGGCTCTTTTTTTCCAGTACTGCTAACTTTTTCAATGTCTGTGCATTTTCCGGGCCGCTTCTTTCTTTCAATATCTGCATCTTAACTTCGTTAACGAACTCGTCGTGTCTTTCCTGCATACGCTGGGCTATCTTTTGTTCCAATTTATCTTCTAAGCCTTTGTGAGCCAATTCGTTAGCTATAGCATCCTCAAGCTCATCTAAGACATCAGCATATTCTTCCTCCAATGGTACGGTATCAATTGTCGGATCCCCTTCTATCAGCCGCATTAATGCTAAAATGCGCAGGGATAAATCTTCCGAGCGCATTTCCTGCAAAGTTTCCAATTTGCTAGCTTTTAATACTAACTGATCAACACCCCAAAGCTCGCCCAATAAAGTATACAATGCGGATGTCCTTTGTTCACTGTTAGCCTCGAATGTCAGACCAATATCTTGATCATTTATCTTCCGTTTGCCCATGAAATCTTCTTAACTCCTCTCAGACATGCAGTTACTCAGCAATTACCTCAACCGTTACCTTTCCATGCACTTCAGGATGAACCTTTACTTTAAAAGTATAATTCCCAAGCGCTTTTATAGGCTCGGAGAAATCAATTTTTCGCTTGTCTATCTTAATATTGAGCTGATCTTTTATGGCGTCCGCCACATCCTTACTGGTAACTGAACCGAACAACTTACCATTATCTCCTGCCTTAGTCTTAACGACAACCGGCCCGGAACTTAATTTTTCCGATAACTTTTGAGCCCTTTCGATCTCCTTTTGGAAGCGTTTTTCTTGGGACTGTTGCATCTTCTTTAATTCTTTTACATTACCACTACTGGCTTCTTCTGCAAGATCTCTCGGTATCAAAAAATTCCTTGCATACCCAGAGGACACCTCTGCCACATCTCCTTTACTGCCAAGCTTCTTCACATCTTGTTTAAGGATAACCTTCATTTAGACTGTCTCCTTTCCTAATTTTCTCCAATTAAAGAATGGGTCGAATAAACCTATTAAGCTAATCATCAGCATCGCCACCGGCCAATACAGAACAACAAAGAAAACCAAAATGACGCGTGTCCATGATGCTTTGATCTTTTCTTTAAAAAAGTAAACGAGCACACTGATACCGCTTATCAATAAAAAGGGTACGTATATATAAAGTATATTATGACCTATCCTAGCCACCGCAGTGGAACTAAAGACATCTCCTAATAGCGAAATGGCCAATCCGGCAATAAAGCCCCAGATCGAATACCAAGGGAGTTGCCATTTCCTAAAAGGTGGTAAATACGGCACAGAATATCCTAACCGTTTAATAATAATACGCGCTACTAGAAAATTAAGTACAGCAGCAAATATGGAACTCATAATAAGCACACCGGGAATAAGGGTGATAAACATCGCTACCAGGTTTTCCATTGACTGCTTCAACTGCTGTTCTGTTACACCTTGGTCAGCCATGCGTTCAAGCAGGCCCATCTGTCGATACATCTCCAGGCTGGGTTCTACCGTTTCTTTCAACTGTTGATCAATAGTAGTTATATCAAAGCCCATCATCCAGGAAGAAAAGATTAGCATTAAAACCATTGATAACCCGGCAACCAAACTACCTAATATTATCATCTTGCCAGGGGAAGCTTGTTTCTTGAATAACCAACCATAAATAATACCGACACCGCCAAATTGGAGTATTAAAAAAAATGCTCTAACCGGATCAGACATCATCAGAACAAGAGCGGATGCAACAACTGTGGTAATTACTCCAATCTTTAAGTCATGCCTAATAATAACAACTACAATCGGAACGGTCCAAATAAGGTTTGTTACTATTTTAAGCGGCGGTATCCAAAGCCCTAATAGGGCAAAAATAGCCGTCAAAGCAGCAAATAAAGCACCCTCGGTAAGAGCTTTACTATCCATCGGTTGTCTCAAACTAAATTCCCTCCTAGGCCTGCGACAGATGTTCCAGCAACGTTACTAAATCATCCTTAATTCCTTCGCGGGCGGTTGTGCATTGTGCCGTACGTTCCAATTTGTCGGTCACCATATTGTCAAGTACCTGATAGTCAATACCTAGTCTTCTGCTTAATAAATATGTACTGATAATAGTACCCGTCAACGCATCCGCAGCATCTTGCTGGTTATCTTTGGCAAGCGCTTTCAGCGCACTCGCAGCGCTTTGTACCAGCTCAGCCTTAATTTCTTCTATGATTCGGATGTTTCGAGCAATGTGTACTTTTTCTTTATAATCCATAATTAATTCCCCCCTTAATATCTCAGGGTATAAAACAAAGCAACAAGATAATTATCATTTATAATTTCTCTTTTCGTTTATTATATCCTGCAACCAGCAACCGGCAAATTAATCCTTAAAAAATAATCAGAAAAAGTGTGCATATAGATACAAGGGAGCAAAAAGCCCCCCTGTTTAAATGCACTAGTCTATTCTGCTACTGTATATGGCATTAAAGCCACTATCCGCGCACGTTTAATGGCGACTGTCAATTGGCGCTGATGATGCGCACAATTTCCAGAAATCCGCCTAGGCAAAATTTTGCCCCGCTCCGTTACGTACCTGCGCAGCTTGTTAACATCTTTATAGTCCACTGTTTGTACTTTATCAACACAGAAGCTGCAAACTTTTTTCCGACCTCGTTTTCTGTCTCTGCCCATTTATTTCCCTCCTTAGCTACAGGTATTAGTTTAGAAGGGTACTTCGTCATCTACTTCCGTACCCAAATCGTCAATACCGCTCGTGCCTGTCCCTGCGGATTTTTGTTGATCTTTTGGCCAATCCAGGAAGCGTACGTCGTCTGCAACAACTTCGGTCATATGCCTACGTTGTCCCTCTTGATTTTCATAGGAGCGCACTTGAATTCGGCCGTCTACTGCAACCAGGCGGCCTTTACCAAGGTTATTAGCACATATCTCAGCCAATTTACGCCAAACAACTATACGAATAAAATCGGCTTCTCGCTCACCCTGCGCATTGGTAAAAGGGCGCTCTACTGCAAGCGAAAAATTCACAACGGCAACCCCATTTCCAGTATACCTTAATTCCGGATCATGAGTTAATCGGCCGATAAGAATTGCCTTATTTAGCAAACGAAACACCACCCAACGTCAAATTAACTAACTTCTTCCATGCGGGTAACTAAATATCTCATAACATCATCACTAATCTTGAAAAGACGTTCTAATTCTTTGGCTACATCAGGTTCACTCTTGAACTGTACTAAAACATAGTACCCTTCACGGTAATCTTGAACCTCATAAGCCAAGCGACGCTTTCCCCATTCGCTAATTTTTTCGATTTCTCCGTTAGCATCAGTTATAATAGAATTAAATCTTGCTATTAACGCTTTTAATGCTTCTTCTTCCATATCTGGACGTACGAAATATACACATTCATAAGCACGCATTGACTGTCACCTCCTCCCTTTGGTCTGATGGCTCCGCTCTACGCGGAACAGGGACCTAAACGCTCCAATATTATAGCATAGCCTAATATATTATACAAGTATTACCTGCTAAAATGAAAGTAAACTACATCTCCATCTTCAATAGGATACTCTTTCCCTTCTAATCTAACCAGCCCTTGTTTTTTAGCAGCAGTAGTGCTGCCGCACGCCAATAACTCTTTCCATTGTATTACTTCAGCTTTAATAAAACCTTTTTCCATATCAGTATGTATCTTACCCGCAGCCTTAGGAGCTGTTGTCCCTTGAAGTATTTCCCAAGCCCTAACTTCCTTATCATTAAATGTAAAATAAGTAATAAGAGATAGCAATTGGTAAGCATTTTTTACTAAACGGCCTAGTCCCGACTGCTCCAAGCCAAAGTCTGCTAAAAACGCTAGTTGTTCTTCCTTGTCCAGTTCAGCCACTTCCGCTTCTAAATGAGCGGCCAGCGGTACAACTGCAGCACCTTGTTTCCAAGCATAGTCCTTAACTTCTTTAAACAGTTCAGATGGTTCAGCTATCTGCTCCTCTGAAATATTGGCCGCATATAAGGTGGGTTTAGAAGTCAACAAGTGCACCTCTTTTAGTTCAGCCGCTTCCTCTGACGAAAGAATGTCTTTGGCCATTTTACCCTCATTTAAACTCTCTTCCAATTTATCCAGAATTTCTTTTTCTTTTATCACTTCTTTATCCTTAGCTTTTAACTGCTTCAGCACTTTTTCCTTCCGTCTTTGCACCGTTTCTAGGTCTGCCAGCACTAATTCAGTTTCAATGGTAAGGATATCATCCAAGGGCTGTACCTTTCCATTAACATGAGCAATGTCAGTTTCTTCAAAGCACCGTACCACATGTACCAAAGCATCCACTTCCCGCACATGTGAGAGAAACTTATTTCCCAAACCCTCCCCCGTGCTGGCGCCCTTAACTAACCCTGCAATATCAACAAACCTGACCATAGAAGGTATTCTCTGCGAACGTTCAAGCAAATCAGCAATTTTCGCTAACCGGTTATCAGGTACCGGTACGATGCCTACATTAGGTTCTATAGTGCAAAAAGGGAAATTGGCCGTTTCCGCTTGTTGAGCTGTCAACGCGTTAAACAAAGTAGACTTCCCCACATTAGGAAGTCCGATAATTCCTACAGATAATGCCATACAAAAACCCCCAAGACAGATTCAATACTTATTCTTTGTCTGCCATTAGTATTACTTCTTTTACATTTTTCTCAAATTTTTTCCTTGGTAACATCACTTGTCTCCCACATTTGATACATTTTATTCTAAAGTCCATACCCGTACGCAGGACCTGCCACTGGTCATTGCCACATGGATGCCCTTTTTTTAAACGCACAACGTCCCCCACTGAAAATTGGGCCATGCTCTATACCCCCTCAACCTTGTCCGGTTGTTCATTTGCCGCAATAATGACACGACGGGGATAAGGAATCTCGATATCATTCGCATCCAATGCTTGTTTATATCTTTTTCGTAGCTCCCGTTCCATTTCCCACTGCTCACCAGGCACAGTATTAGCCACCGCACGAATTACCACGGAAGAATCAGCCAGCTCAACTACCCCTTGCACTATGGGAACCTCAGCCAAAGATTCCAACTCCTGTTTTGCTTTTTCCGACGCTTTTCGCATTACTTCAATGGCCTTATCAATGTCTTCTTCATAAGCAATTCCAATAGTCACCAATGCCATCATCATGCCTCTGTTAAAATTAGTCACCTTACCAATTTCACCGTTGGGGATGGTGTGCAGCTGCCCTGTCCATTCTCTCACTTTAGAGGTTCTCAAGCCAACTTCGTCTACTACACCGGTAACGCCTGCAATGGTTACAAATTCACCTACTGAAAACTGATCTTCAAAAATAATGAAAAAACCGGTGATAATATCCTTTACAAGGTTTTGCGCCCCAAAGCCCACGGCTAAACCGACTATCCCTGCTGATGCTAGAATAGAACCTGTTGGAACGTTAAAAGTATCCAATATCATTAGTCCGGCTATGAAATATGTAGTATACATTAAAACACTGCGCAACAAAACAGTCAGTGTCTGAGTTCGGCGCCCCTCGATAAATGTCCCGTTACTGTCTTCGGGATTAAAAATATTCTCTATTGCTACACCGCCGAACCGGATAGCCATACGAGCTGCAATAATAATGACTACAGACTTAAGTACCTGGCCGCCCATGTTCTTTAAATCCTCAGCCTTTAAAACGGACACTTTGAAAATCTCCAAAGTTAACAATGCTACCAAAAAATAAATACTATAGACAAATAATGTGCGCACAACCACTTCAACAGTCTGGGCCAGTTTCTCATCCATAGCAAAACGACCGGTTTCCATTCGGTCAAATAAATTTGCTATAGCTTTTTTTCCCAAGGAAATAGCTAAACGTGCCGCTAATAATAGTAGAATTACTTTACCAATTCCCAAAATCCAATAGATTAATACTGGATATGTTATGTACGGCCCGACAAACCTACTAATCTGATTTAAGATTTCTTGCAAAAACAATCCCCCCTAACTTAAAGCCTTTAGTGCTTTTTCGGCTTGAGTACTCACTTCCCAACGGCTGTCGTTGATTAGTTCCTTTAATATACTTACCGCCTCTTTTACGCCCAATAATCCTGAAACGCGCGCCGCCTGAGCCCTCACCTGCCAGTTTTCATCCCGCAAAACCGCAATCAATCCTTCGGTCCCTTCTTGATCAGTTGCCAGCTTACCTAATGCAATTACAGCTTCTTTTCTAACACTGTCTCGCGGATGATGCAGGTTGGCAATAATTTGATCTAAAGACTCGACTGCCCCTAATTCCCCCAAAATATGAATTACCAACTCTTTCTCTTCATCCATATTCTGCATGTGTTCTAATAATGGCTCAACAGACTCTTTGCCCATAGCCATAATGATTTCAGCAACACGAGCAGGGACACCGGGGTTTTTACTAGCTAAAAGAGGAATTATTTCAGCTAACAATTGGTGATCGGCATACTTGGTCAACCTTGCTGCTGCAGCAAACTGCACTCCCGGGTTATTTTGATTTAACATGCGTATCAACCAGCGGCGCCCCGGCAACCCGCCAAATTCTGACACTGCAGTTACTATATCTGTTTGCATATCCGGATCCGCTCTAAGCAAACGCTGATCCCAACGTTTTTGCAGTTCCTTATCGGCCAAAGCCTCTTCAATATCCAATGTTCTTTCGGACAACTTATTCTTATGCTCTAACAGCCATCGAGCCGCTTCACCCGCTCCCAATGACTGAAGCTTACTGCTGAAGTCTCCGCTGGTTCTCATCCGAAGATATAGCATCATCACTATTGTTAGTATCACTATAAGCCCGACGATTAAAAAGGCCGGTTGTTCTGTTAGCAAAATAATCCCTCCTCCAAAACAAGACCTTATAACATCTAAGGAGTATCATAAGAGACAAGTCACCGTAGTTAATCTACGTCCGCTAGTGATATCTACAGTGTCAAAACACGCTCTCCATTCATTAAGTTTTCAAGAATAGTATACATGTTAGTTATATCCCCTACGCATAACTTATCTTTTAAATGATAGTAATCCAGACAAGTTCCGCAAGAAAGAATATCAACTCCGGCCTCTTTTAATGCCATTAACTGAGCCAATACCGGCGATTCCTCACATGTGAGATAAACTCCTTTATTGATAAACATCAATATCTTTGGTTTCCGGTCACTTTCCACCATGGTATAGAAGAAACTCTTTATCAGTGTTTCACCCAGTTCCTCGTTGCCTGTACCTAAAACATTATTCCCAAATAAAACTACAGCCACTTTGTCATCCACGTCCAAGCCAGAACTGAGAGGCAAAGACTCATCTTTATTAATGCGGATATAATATTCATCCTGTTGTTGGTCGACAGTTACCTTCATGCTCATGCTTTTAGCAAGTTTTATGACATTATCACGGGCAACCTCATTGTCAACTATAGTTACCAACTCCCCATCAGAAATTTTCTCCAATGCATTCTTCGTTATGATAACAGGCTGTGGGCAGTCCATCCCTCTTGCATCAACAGTATCTCTCATTGTAATCCCCCTAACTTATTACATTAATAACGCCTGGTTTATCAGTGGTTTTCCCAATAACCGCGCCTTCAACACCTTTCAACCGCAATTCATTTACGAGACTATTTAACTTCTTTTCTTCCACTACTATCAGCAATCCGCCTGATGTCTGAGGGTCTGTCATAATTATCTGACCTGCTTCAGAAATGCCATTAAATATCACCTTGTCTTCCAGATAGCGCCTGTTCGTATACGCTCCACCAGGAATAACACCCATATTTGCAAAATCTACCACCCCTGACATTAATGGTATTTTATTAAAGTACAATTCCATTCCTACGTCACTGCTGGCGCATATTTCCCAAGCATGGCCCAGCAGTCCAAAACCGGTTACATCCGTAGCAGCGAGCACTCCTATTCGCTGCATCACTTCCGAGGCTTGGTGGTTTAGAGTCGTCATAACCTGAGTAAGCTCCTCTAAAGCATTTTCCTGCAGCAAGTCCCCTTTTAACGCAGTGCTTAAAATGCCGCTGCCCAGAGGCTTAGTAAGCAGCAATGCAGCATTGGGAGCCGCCCCGGCATTGGTAATTATCTCCTTGGGATGCACTATGCCTGTAACAGCCAATCCATATTTGGGCTCTTTATCTTGGATCGTATGGCCCCCAACAAGTAGACACCCTGCCTCTTGCAGTGTCGCTGCCCCTCCGGCAAGTATTTTTTGCAAAATAACCGTATCCATATCTAAGTCAAATGCACTAATATTAAGTGCAGTTAAGGGCTTACCCCCCATTGCATAAACATCACTTAGTGCGTTTGCGGCAGCCACCTGCCCGAATACATATGGATCGTCTACCATAGGAGTTAAAAAATCAACAGTTTGTACCAGAGCCTGTTCTTCGTTTATTTGATATACACCCGCATCGTCCATCGTTGAGCCGCTGACCAGCAGCTTGGGATCCTGAACCTGTGGCAAGTTCTTTAATATATCCTGCAAGGTTCCTGGACCAATTTTTGCTGCTCAACCGGCAGCCGAAGCACATCGCGTCAGTTTAAATTTAGTCATCATCGCACACCTCACTTCTGCATTCTATGTTCGCCATAAGCTTTAGGTCTCCTGCTACTATTTAGACGCTAGAAAGACCTTATACCCATTGACCATATGATAGAAATCTATTTTACTAGACACCTCCAGTGGAGAGTGCATACTTAATATAGCAGGGCCGGAGTCAATGGTTTCAATACCTTTGTTAGCAAGGAATTGTGCAATGGTCCCGCCGCCGCCTTGATCCACTTTACCCAGTTCACCTGTCTGCCATAAAACTTGATTATCGTTATATAGCTTCCTAATGCGCGAAACATATTCGGCGTCGGCATCGTTTGCATTGTACTTGCCACCGGAGCCGGTATACTTAGTTATAACGAGTCCATATCCCAATCTTGCAGCATTATGCTTATCCATTACCTCAGGATATGTGGGGTCAAGGCCGGCGTTCACATCTGCAGAAATCGCTTGCGAAGCCCCTAGTATTTCATACAGCCCAGCATCTTCGCCAGACCAGCGAATAAGCTTTTCCAGTAAAATTTCCAGCATATTAGACTGCATTCCAGTATTGCCAACACTGCCTATCTCTTCCTTATCCGCAAACAATCCCAAGGCCAGCTGCGCAGGCTGCCCCATATTTTCCATTGCTTTAAGCGTTGCATAAGCGCATATTCGATCATCTTGCCCATAAGCAGCGATTAAACTCCTGTCCAATCCCAAATCCCTAGCCGGTATTGCAGGGACTAACTCAAGATCTGCACTAATAAAGTCTTCTTCTACCATACCATACTTCTTATTTAGCTGTTCCAGCAAGGCAAGCTTTATCGGTTCCTTCACATCCTCATCGTCCACCGGAATACTTCCAATAACAATATTTAATGATTCGCCGGCAACAGCAGCCGTAGTCTTTTTCCTCATCTGGTCTTTGGCTAGATGCGGCAGTAAGTCGGTAATGATAAAAACAGGATCATTCACATCTTCGCCAATAACTATAGATACTTTGTTCCCCTGAGCTGTACAGATAACCCCATGCAGTGCCAGGGGTACTGCCGTCCATTGGTATTTTTTAATACCGCCGTAATAATGGGTTTTGCATAGACCCAGCCCTTCTTGCTCATAAACCGGCTGCGGTTTCAAATCCAAACGAGGAGCATCCAAGTGACTACCTACTAAACGAAAACCACTTTTTAAAGAATTGGTCCCCCAAGTCCCGATGACGGCAGCTCTCTCCTTCCAGACAAAATAAAAACGCGTCCCCGGCTGGGGCTGTGTATTTTCAACCGCATTTATATCCACAAATCCGTTTTTGCGGCACCATGATACAATCTCCAAAACCGCTTCTCGCTCCGTCTTGGCTTTGTTTAAAAAGTTGATATAATCTTGAGCCAAGGAAAATACTTCTTCTTTTTTGTCTGGCTCCAACTTTGTCCATGCGCTTTTTCTATCCATAAGTAATTTCTTTGACAACTCTTGAAACTTGTTCTCTTTCATTCCAGAACCTCCACTCTTGGGTTATGTTACCAATAATTCTATTATATTTTAGGCTTTCCTTAAAGACAAAGTTTATGTTATAGTTTTGCAAAACAATAAAGACCTCTACCGAGGCCTTCACTTAGCGTTAAATATATTTAAAAGAAGAACTTATCAAGAAGCAGTTGGAACACTCCAGCTATCTCTGGGGCAAGCACCGAAGTGTTTACTAACAAACCAACACTACCAAAAATACCGTCAGCACCAGCAGAAGCCCCAACCGTTACAAATGGGGCAATAACCATTAAGATCAGGCCTATCACAATCGTCGTCGTACCAACACCTACTATTAATCCGCCCAATCGGTTAACCCCGCCAAATACCGTATGCTTAATAGTCCTTGTTATTAAGACGGCAACTAGCCTTAACAGTAAAGCTGCAATAAACATCAAAACTAAAAATACCAGTATCACCAACAACGTAAAACTAATATTATATAAAACTCCCACGTTGGATACGACAGCGGATTCAGCCATTATTTTATCAGTCAGCGCTTGAAACAGACCTGCTAACAGGCCATTATCATTAGAGCTTTCAATGCTGACAATATCCGGTAGCTTGTCCAACAACCAAACAGAAATTTTATTGGTTATTCTGTATTGGGCATCTACATACTCTGCCGTTGGCCGCGCCCAGCTAGAGGCTATTGCAGCTCCAAAGATAATACCTACTAAGCCGGTTAAAGCATTCAATAGCCCCCGCCGGTAACCACGAACAGCTCCAAGAATTAGTAATATAAGGATACCAATATCCAAGTAGTTCATTATTTAATCATCGCTTTCTTTGAGCACGTGCTTCCCTGGCTCTTTTCCCGACTAGTTCATAAACCGCGTTAGACCCTCTAGATACGATTACCCCTGATAAAACGTAATCCACTATGAGAAAGTTGGTTTCAAGTCCCATGGCAGAAAATATGCCTAACTGGTACACAGTGCACAAAAGTATGCCAATCGACACTGAGACAATCTGGGTATAACGGTCACTAATCAGGTTTTTAAAAACCGCAGTCAAAAACTCAACCACCAGAGCCATAAAAATTAATCCTTGCAATGCTTCCATTACTTACCTCCTTAGATTTTAGGACTTGCTAAAATATATGTCCTAACTAAGAGGGTTAGACTAATAAATGGCTCAAAATTACGGTTTTTAAGCAAACCCCTACTTAAAGTATACTCTCCCGCCGGGAAGTGCTTATTTATCTATATTTAAATTATAGAGCTAATTCCTCCTTTTAACAAGAAAATCTAGCATAATAATATCTTGCTCTTATTCCATTTTTAGTAAGTTTACTCCATTTCTGCCATAATGATTATCCGTTCTTTTAAGTGATGGCGTAATATTTAAGCAAAAGCAAACAAACCGCTCTTAAATTAACGGCGGCCTGTTGCTTATGCATCTTTATTTAGGGTCGTTTATTTCAGATGGGAAAGGCTCATCAGGTACTTCCACAGGCTCTTCGGGGTGAGTTACTTGATCAGGTTGGAGAATTTCCGGCATAGTTGGCTGGTCCACCCGCATTAAGCCACCTCCTTTTTTTATAGTAATATTATTTCCACCTTCTAAAAGACCTATGTAATTCTTTTGGTAAAATAGTTTCCTTATGATACAATCTTAGGAAAGACTCAAAGGAGGAGTATATATTGAAAAAAGCAGTCATTGAAATGGACAAAGGAACTGTGGAAATCGAACTGTTTGACAAAGAAGCACCTATTACAGTCGATAATTTCGAAAAACTAATCAAAGAAGGATTTTATGATGGACTAACCTTTCATAGGATAATTGAAGGCTTTGTGGCTCAAGGCGGATGCCCTAACGGCAATGGTTCTGGTGGCCCAGGTTATACCATTCCATGCGAAACCAAAGACAATCCTCACAAACATGGGCGAGGTTCCTTGTCTATGGCCCATCGAGGCCCCAATACTGGCGGCAGTCAGTTCTTTATCGCATATGAACCTCAACCGCATCTGGACGGTGTACATACGGTTTTTGGTAAAGTGATAAAAGGCATGGAAGTAGTGGACCAAACTCAACAAGGCGATATAATGAATAAGGTAACCATAACAGAAGAATAATCACAGAAAAAGGCCGGCTGAGGAATTGCTTTTCCTTTGCCGGCCAACATTTTGTCAAAACAACTCCAATTGATTATCGTCCATGTTATCTACAGGGACACTCTCCCAGATAATGTCTTTAATTTTGCCTAATTTATTTAATTCTTTTTCGGCTTCTTTTTTGTTTTTTGCCATTATAATTTTCCGCACCGTTCTTTCGGCGCTATGTTTATCGAAAAAGACAATAATAGCCTGATACTTATACATAGAGACCACCCTTAGCTTCTTACCTACCCTATTGCTGCTACCTTAGGTAATTCTAAACAATCATTATTTAGTCTTTATACTATTTTTAAAAAGGAAAAACCTCCTTATTTTAAAAAACAAATGATAATTACTAACCCAAGCTAAAGAATTTTAAATTTCAAGGCCATTGTCCGAGGATACGTAACAACAATGCAGCTATACCGCCTGCCATCAGTGGACCTACAGGTATCCCTTTAAAAAAGACAATTCCTATTATGGAGCCAAACACCAATCCAATTATTATTTCAGGACGGCTCTGCAACATCTGCAGACCTTTACCATTTAAACTTGTCGCGATAGCACCACTGACCAAAGCTACTACTCCTGGTATTGAAAAAATAGAGGCTATTATTTCACGCCCTGCCACTTTGTTAGCCGCAAACGGAACCAACACCGATATTACCAAAAACAAAAGACCAATTTCTAACCCTCTACGCTCTAAAATCGGCAGCAGACGCTCTAAATTCACATAATCTATTACCAGTAAGATCGCTGCAGCAGCGGCAATAATATCAGACTTACCAATGATGCCGAGAATAAGTATTACCATTATTATCCAATTTACTTGCGGCATGGCTACCCCTCCGATACATTCTATTCAAGGAAGGTCATGCCTATTATAAATATATGTTTTTTGTATTAAATTTTAATAACCCCGGCGTCATAATAAGGAACCAAATTAATAACACCCACCTGGGAGCAATAAACTAAATCTTCGTTGAAGCCTAAATTCTCAAGCCGCTCTCCATGGTGGGACGCTGCCAATAAACTATAAAGGGTCCTATCTTTTAACAGCAGTTTGGCGGCCACCCCCAAATCATCCAAATCGATATCATTATTTTTTTCTAAGAAACTTATAACTAATCCCGCCATTGCAAAATCATCTAGAGAAAACTTTCCTTTGGTTCCTGCACAAACTATTACTACCTCTCTTTCAGATTTAAGTCTTTCCACCAAAGCTTGAACATTCAGTGCAGAAGCAATAAAAATATGTTTTGCCGAAAGGCTTTGGTTAATTGCCCTTGTGCCGTTGGTAGTAGTCATTAATAATGTCTTGTTTTCTACTCTTTCCCTAGTAAATTCCCTGGGAGAGTTTCCTAAATCAAACCCAGAAAGTTTTACTCCCTTCCTTTCCCCACACAGTAAAAAATCACCAGAATGGGTAGCATAGCCTTTTGCCTCTTGGGGTGTTAGGAAAGGAATTATCTGCTTAGCACCGTTAGCAAGAGCTGCTACCATGGAAGTAGTTGCCCGTAAGACATCAATTATCACTACGGTCTTTTCTTTTATCTCGTTTATTTCTTCAGTCCGGGGTATCACAGTTACACGCAAACGTGCTCACCTCTTGTTAATAGAGTTTCTCAATTAATTATCCGATCTGGCCAGTATCTTTATACAGCGGGTTTAACACCGCATTGGCTTTCAGGCAATCCCTCAAGGTATCTCCCCTTAAGCCGACCCTCAGCGCCTCTAACGCCAATATCTCGTTAGGTTGAACGTTACCCAAGTTAACATTAGGCCCAAACCTCTTAATAAGCGTTTGCTGTTGGTCTTTCATGGGAGCTTCCCACAAAATCTTATTTTTATCTTGAATGTTATTCAATAATCGGTTTAGTTCCTCCTCTTTTATTGCTCCTTTTCTGTCATATATCACAACACCTTTTCCTGATTCCCTTCCTTCAACAATCACTTTATAAGCACCATCTAGCAAATCCTTCTCTATCTGTTCACAAATCCGCTCTGTCTCCACCATATCCCGTGGGTCCTTTTTACCAACTTCCCCTAACACTTTCAAGCCTTGATTTAAACCTTCCTTAATCGCTAAGGTACGGATAGGTTGGGAGATATTAATTGTACCGTCTGAAACTTCTAAAGCGGTGAACCCCAAGGCTCTGGCTTTTTTAATAAATACATGCATCTTTGTTTGAAGAATTGCGACTTCTAAAAAAGTACCGCCCGGGAAAATATCAACGTTATAAGATCTGACCATCCGTATTTTTTCTTCTAATAATTCCTGCGAGTAAAATGCCGATGTGCCAAAACCTAGTTTAATAAAGTCGATATAATCTGCAGCCAAATCTAACATCTCCCGTGTTTCCGTCAACCCCAGACCTTTATCGATTATCATAGTCATGCCATTGCTTCGCGGTTTGTCAAACCTACCCAGCAGCGGAAAGTCGAATATCTCTTGCCAAGCCTTTGATCCCTTTATTTTTGTCATCAATAATTCATCCCCTTTTAGAAACACTTTGCTATTACACTATTCATTATTTTTTTGTCCGGTGACAACAGAACAGGACAGATACACTTAAAATTTACCTTAATTTTTTTATCTCATCTTGGGGAAACTATGCTCTGACTGAATAAAGGAGGCAAACAATGAAAAAAGATTCAATTATTCAATTAATTGCCTTAGGTGGAGTTCCTTTACTGATGGTTTTAGGAAACTCCATGTTAATCCCCGTATTTCCAGAAATGCAGAAAACCTTGAACATATCGCAATTTCAAGTCGGCTTAACCATCACCCTGTTTTCCATCCCAGCCGGAATATGTATTCCTATTCTAGGATTTTTATCAGATAAAATCGGCAGAAAACTAATTATAGTTCCATCTTTGATATTATATGCATTTGGCGGAGTTATTTCGGGAATTGCTCCAATCATTTACCAACAGCAAGCCTATCCTTTACTCCTTGCCGGCAGAGTTGTACAAGGTATTGGCGCAGCTGGCACCGGCCCAATCGCCATGGCTTTAGTCAGTGACATCTTCACCGGTAATCAAAGAAGCCAGGCCCAAGGCTCGGTAGAGGCAGCCAACGGGCTGGGTAAGGTCATTAGCCCTATTTTGGGCTCCCTGATCGCATTACTATTTTGGTATGCCATTTTTTTCGTTTATGCTGCACTGGCCATCCCCATTGCCTTAGCAGTCTGGTTTCTAATAAAAGAACCCAAGCCTAAACAAAAAAATAACTCTTTCGCAAATTATTTCCAAGGAATTAAAAAAGTATTTTCCCAGAGCGGCAAGTCTCTTATTGGCTCTTATTTAGCTGCCAGCATTGTCCTCTTTACCTTGTTTGGCATTCTTTCATATCTGTCAGACATTCTTGAAGTTGAATACGGTTTGAAGGGTGTAATTAAAGGCTTTGCGTTAGCCGGACCGGTACTTGCCATGTCCATAACTTCCTTCGTTTCTGGCAGAATGCTAAAAAACAGCCCAGGCCTAATGAAACCCTTTATCGTCGGCGGGTTGGCGGTACTGTCTTTGGCACTAATTATTTTATCTGTCTTTAAAATTAATATTATATTCTTTATTGCAATTTTAATTATGGGGACAGGTACAGGGCTTGTCCTTCCGGCAGTAAATACCACCGTAACCAGCGCCGCACCCTTAGCAGAGCGCGGCGGTATAACTGCCCTCTACGGCACCGTCCGTTTTTTTGGTGTGGCCGCAGGTCCCCCAACTTACAGCAAATTATTGGAGCTGGGCAAAGGAACAATGTTCTGGGGCGGAAGCGGCATAGCCTTGGCCTCTCTATTAATAAGCTTCTTTTTGGTAAGCAAGAAAGAACTCAGCGCCAATAACCAACCTGAAACAAGCTCAGAAGACCCAAATGGTTCTCCCGATATTAAAGATGAAGGGGAAGAACATAACAGCTCTCCTCCAAAAGATGCGACAAAGGTAACAACGCCAAGCACAAGAAAAGGGCTAATTAACTTATGGAAGCCATTAACAGGTGCTGCCTCTGGTCTAACACTATTATTCTTTTGGCTTAGACGAAAACATCATTAACCTTTACTTAAACCATAAAATATTAACCCGACACCAGCCATTATTATCAGCATTTTGCTTATGGGTACTTTACCGGCTAACCCCAATAATCCTAACCCCATGACAATAAACAAAAACGTTGGGCCAAGGAAGGCCAGTACTCCATTTATTTTAAGGGCTGTTTCGACACGGTTGAAGTAAAGCATCAGCAATGCTGCAGTTATTTCGATGCATCCTGATATCACCCTTATTAATGCCATACCAAAAACGTATTTATCTTTTAATAAAAACCACACTTAGCGTCCCCCCAATAATTTGGAAACTAATTAATGAATATGCAGTTTTGATTTGCTTAATGCCTTTTTAGTTGTAAGCTTTGTCATTGGCAGGAATATTGTCTTTATTGGCGAAATAAAATTTAACTGCACACTTTTTCAAAGGAGGGAATGTAAATTGGCCAACGATAAAACCGTACCATTGATGCAGACCTATTATAAACCAGAAACGGAAGAACAAAAACACGCATCCACTTTTATGGCTTTCCTTATGCTAATAGGTTTTGCTGCAGTTTCAATATTTCTAACTTATACATTTTAAAAAAGATAAAAGACCCTTTTGCCTAGGCAGAAGGGTCTTTTGAAACTCAGTTATTTATTAAAATATTTTAGGTCACCCCAATATAGGTCGACGCCATCATTAGTTGCATTGATAATTCTTTTATGCAACATTTCCCTCTGTTCAATTGGCACGTAATAATTTAAAGTTACCAATTCCAGGAATTCATCTTTTCCCTTTAAACAATTAAGCTGCCCTGTCTCTCTTTCTATGATCCCTATCCAACTATAATCTGTCTTAACCGCCAATTCTACATAAAGCCTCATTAATTGTTTGCGTGCTGCGGCTATTCCCTGTTGAGCGGCTTGGCTGTAAGCCCTTATTAAGCCACCTTTTCCAAGCTTAATACCGCCAAAATATCGAGTAACAACAACTGCCACGTTGGTTAACTCATTTCGCTTCAGCACATCTAAAACAGGGAGCCCTGCAGTTCCACTGGGCTCCCCGTCGTCGCTGCATCGTTGTTTTCTTTGTTCAATACCAACTATAAAAGCAGGTACATTATGAGTAGCGTCTTTATGCCGGCTTTTAACTTGGTCTATAAAACTAACTGCTTCGTCTTCATCTTTCACGGGGCACAGAAAGGCAATAAACCGCGACTTCTTCACTACTATTTCAACGTTTGCAGCCTGTCCTACTGTCCAATAATACTTCAGCACACCAAACCCCCAGGGAAATTTCTTACTGTTTAATTGATTCGTTTATCGCCTTAACTAAAGCCTCAGCATCCACTCCATGGGCCTTGGCACCTTGCTCGATATTCTCAAACTGAGCAGCTGCGCATCCTAAACAGCCCATTCCATACTCCATAAAGATTTTTGCTGAGTTAGGATACTTTGTTACAACTTCCGTAATACCCATTTCTTTCGTTACCATAACGTCACCTCCCAAAGTTATCTTTATTGTAATAAAACTTCCGGATAATGTAAACCACCTAATAGTACTACTCGTCAAAAAGATACATTGCTTGAATGGAGTTTACTGCAATTTCTTTACCCAGGAAACCACTGGCAGTTGAAAGTAAGTACCGCCCCCCTTGGTTCATTAATTCAACCCGCTGAGATACCAAAGTCTTAATTCCTTCAACGCTATTGTTAGACAGCTCCGTTAAGCCTATACCACCCATAAAAACAAGTTTTTCACCGAATTGTTGCTTAAGATACATCAAATTCATTGCAGGCACCGGTTCTAAGGAATGGATACCGATTACTTTAGTAGATACCAGCCAATCCATTATAGGCATAATGTTCCCGTCAGAATGAAAAAATATCGGCTTACCCAATTGAGATATCTTATTGAAAAGAGTCTCTTGATAGGGAGCTACCCATTTGAAAAATGCCTGGTTTGAACAAAATAAACCTTGGTAATGGGAGATGTCATCAGCTACCATCACAGCATCCACACCTAAATCATTTAAAGATTTAGCTGCAGCATAGTTAAATTCAACTGCCTGGCTAAAAATATTTTCTAACCATTCAGGCTCGTCCTCTAACAGGTCCAGGAAATCCAAAAGATCCATAGTACGGGCTGATGCTTGAAACACCCCATCAACTACACCAAAAACATATAAACCCTTTTCTTGTAAAACTTTTATGTCAGGATAATATGATAATTTATCAACCTGAGGGAACTTGTAAGATTTTAAATGTTCTCTATGTTCTATAGGGTATGTAATTAGCTGTTCATTAACACCCGAAGTTGTCCAAAAGGTTCTCCCCCAATAATCTCGAGATTCTTCACGTCCTTTTTCGTCAAATTTGATAAACCGTTTAGCCGGATATTGGGGCACCAAGCCATAAAAGTCCAAACCTAGTTTATCCACAACTTCTCGCAAGTTATCTTCCTTGCTACCTTTTTTTCTGGCCATTTTTTCGCAGAGCGAGCTGTTCAAAAAAATCTCGCCTCTTGGCACCCTAGTAAGTGTCTTTCCAGCAATAACCGCCTTAACCCTTTCCTTACCGCTCATTTTTATTTCTCCTTGCGAATGTGATGGATATCTTTCCATTGAATATTATTTTCCCTCAAAGTATCTATTATTAAATCACTATCACCCCAGACAAATTTAACGGCCATGCCACAGCTGGCAGATATCTGCCTGGGTGTGGGAATCAAAAGGAAGTTGGTTCCTGCTTCTTTTAGTACATTTTCGCTTCTTAATGCCTGGTGAGTCGTATTAAAAGTGATAACTCCGTAATTAGAAATGTTAAATAAATCTAAAATGGTACTAGTCAACGTTTTCATCCCCATTGTTGCTGAATTGAAGAAACAGAAAAAAAATAGTATAATTATCCAAAACGAAAGGGTTTTCCCTATGGATTCTATTATTCCCATAACTATCAGCAGAGATGGTACTTGGTACTATGGTTCATCCGAAATGTTTCGCCAAGACATATTAGCACTATTAGCCAAGCACCTTGAGAAGGACAGCCAAGGAAATTATTTTATAAATTATAAAGACCAAATTCACCCGGTAGCAGTAGAACATACGCCTTACGTAGCAAAGAGCATTAAAAACATTGATTCCAGGGAACTATTACTGCAACTTACTGATAGCAGAATTGTCGGAGTTAGTCCACAGACCCTATTTTTCCAAAATAATGTGCCTTATGCAACATTTAGATGGAAGCATGACACTCGGTTAAGTCGTCAGGCCCTTTGGGACTTAGGGGACTACCTACAAGAAAAGACTGGGAAATTCTTTCTTCTCCTGGATGGCAAAACTTATCCCTTGGAAACAAATTAGTTATGTATATTAATATTATATCATAAGGTAAGCCCGGAAAAACCAATATGAACAAGGGGGCAGTTATTTATGCAAGATGAAAAAATGATGACGATACCACAGGAACTCTTAATCCTCGGAGCAGCCGTAAAAACCGGGATTATCGAGGCTTTAACTGGAAACACAACTTATACTGATCTAGCCAATAAATTGAACCTTAACCCGCGGGCTATTTGGGTTGTGATTGAGGCTTTAGCTAGTTTGGGCTACGTGATAGAGCAGGGAGAAACGATAACTCTAACTAAAGAAGCACAGGAAATGCTCTACAACCCGGCAGCACCAAATTATGTAGGCTTTTCCTTCATGCATCGATATAATATGATCCGCTCCTGGACTCATTTGCCTGACGTCCTGGCTAGTGGCCAGCCTGCACCAAAAGAACCTGACCCGGAAAATACCTTCTATTTTATGGAGGCCATGCGACACGGGGCAGAAAAAAGTGCTCCCGAAATTGCGGATTTTCTCCTTGCCGACATTTCCACTGGTGCACGAGTGCTCGACATCGGTGGCGGTCCACTTATTTACGGAAGTGTTTTTACTACCTTAGGGGCCGAAGTAACAGTTCTGGATCTTCCACCAGTACAACAATTGATGCAAGAGAAAGCGAAAAAAATTGGTATTAGATTGGTTCCTGGAGACTTTAATCTTGGATTGCCCAGTGGACCTTATGACCTGGCTTTTCTGGGGAATGTTTGCCACATTTTTGGCGAAAAGGAAAACCAGGACTTATTCAACAAAGTGAACCAAGTACTGGTTTCCGGCGGGCGCATCGCTATTGTTGACATGGTCCGAGGCACAAATCCCTTTGCAGCAGTTTTTGCAGTAAATATGTTGGTCAACACTCATAACGGTGGCACCTGGACCTTGAACCAGTATACCGAGTGGCTGGTTAATGCTGGTTTTCAAAATATTAAATTAGATAAAGTAGCTGATCGCCAAATAATTACGGCTACCAAAGGATAATTTAGGTAAAACGCAAAACGAATCTTACTTATAGACATTTCAATGACGTACGTAATATTCCTCAAAATACGCAAATTTCATCCCAGATAAAGCCTCAATCAACAATTTTCATTAGGCTTTATTGAGCATACAATAAAAAATCTGCCCAATCAAGCCCAAATTTATCAGTATTTTCCTGCAGCTTATTGCTAACCGGCGAGCTATATATAAGATGTTCGTACTTCTTATGCGTAAGTACATAAAGCACTTCGTTGATTGGGCATTTTTGATTAACTGGATTGGCCATGAATTTTTTGCCAATGCTAACCCTCTCAACAGAATCGTAGTCCAAAAGGGGACTTAACCCCTCAAAAAATTCATCAATTTCATCTTCAGTAAAACTTCTGTCCTTAAACCCTCTTCTACAAATCGCAATAAATTCTGCAACAATAACTTCTGATATAACAGGAATAAAAAAAGTTTCTGCTCTAGCAAGTTTAATAATTTTAGAACCAAGCCCAATGGGAGATAAAATTGCCGAAGCCAATAAAGTAGTATCTAGTAAGACTTTCATACCTAAGTACCTTCTAAATCATCGTCTGTTATTGGCGGTAGATCTTTATGCTTATCCCACATGCGTTTCAAGAATTTATCAAACTTTTCATCCTGTTTTTCTGTAGTTCTGAATTGATGTGCAGGTATTCTCCAATGGCCTCCAGGGGTTTGTATTGCCTCGATCTTCCCGCTCTCTATCCAATTTAAAACCGTTTGACTAGAAACACCAACTTTCTTCGCTGCCTGACCAGTTGAAAGCATGCTTTCTGTTTCTGTTTCATCCGTATCGATTTTTTGAGTAATCATCCAAGAGCTCGACGGGGAATCTGAACTATCAAATATATCTTCAAACTCTAAATCTTCTTCTGTGGTTTCTAAATAATGCTTTACCATTTTAGTCAGAATGTGCGTCAGATCTAATTTACCTTCCATTTTAAACTCGGTTGTTAATAATATAATTTTTTTAAGTTCCTGCCTAGACAGTTTAGTATCAATACTAATCTCCATAATACGCCCTCCTCAATTACTATTATAAACCCCAAAAACACCAAATACAACAAAAAAGACAAAGGTTTTATAAGTCATTTTTACTAAACGTTACATAGTTAAGTAATTATTTTACCATGTGACATAAAATACCCTAAAACCACTAATACCAAGGTTCTAAGATATTTTATCTAATGTAACATTTTTCTCTTGGAGTTACGCAAATAAAAAGCTCACCAGGTGACGGATCTAGGCCCATGGTGAGCTTTTTCTTAATAACAATTGGGATAAACTCGACGGTAGTTAATTATTGTATCATTTCCGTCGCAGTAATCTTTATACTATTCCAGTAAGTAAAGCCAGCAGCAGAACCGATTACTTGCGGTAACTGCACTGGCTTTTTTATGCTGCTCTTATAAAATTTAACGACGAAAGGACTTCATGATTTTTTTCTTTACTTGATAGAAAAA
>JADQBR010000037.1 GCA_016278515.1 Bacillota bacterium | reverse complement strand
AATTTCTGCTATCCCTTATCAGTTATCAATCTTAAGCTTCATGCGTCAGTTCTGATAGAAAAGCAGCATCCAATCATATCAGGCATTTTACCTTTTCCTTCGCCATTTTTCTAAGGTATCCCGCACTTTTGCTTCTATTCTTGCATCCAGAGTCTGGCTATTTATGGTATTTCCCCTATAATACTTGCGACTATTAATTTTATATTTGTTAACATTTTCCAGTAACTCTCGGGCAGAAAGTCTGGTTGCACCTCTTTGAATTACTAATTGTTGTTCGGCCCAGTCGGAAGTCGCGACGGCTACGTCAAATCTAGAAGTAAGTTGGTCGGCAAGCCTTTCTATAATCATATCAGCAGTTTCTCCTTCACCACTGAAAATTACTTGAACACCGCCGATGTTTTCCTGCCGCTGCAAGCCACCCTTAACTAAATGGGCATCATAGACTACTATCACTTTCACACTAGCTAGCCCTTGATAGCCCTGCAGTATCTCCAAGAGCTTGTCCCGCGCATGAGCATAGCTATCATTTCTCAGCACCACCAGCTCAGGCCACGAGTTAATTATGTTGTAACCATCTACAATTAAAATATCTTCCAACCGGAATCACCTATTCTTTTTTCTCTAATCGCTGCCTAACAGCCTCAAATAAGAGCGCCGCAGACGCCGCAGATGCGTTGAGGGAATTAACTTCTCCCCTTAATGGCAAGTTTATCAGGAAATCACATTTTTCTTTAACTAATCTACTTAAACCTTTTCCTTCGCTGCCGATCACCATCACCATAGGCACAACAAGGTCTGTTCGATAAACTGTAGTGCCGGCTGCTGCTTCCGCACCAACAATCCAATAACCTTGTTCTTTCAACCAGTCAATGGCCTGAGCTAAATTGTTTACCTGCGCTACCGGCAAATATTCTACCGCACCAGCAGACACTCTAGCAACTACCGGCGACAACCCCACACTGCGATTCTTGGGTATGATGATAACTTTCACACCTGCGGTTTCCGCGATTCTAATGATAGCTCCAAAATTCTGGGGGTCTTGCAGATGATCTAACATTAAAATAATCGGTTTTTCTTTTAAATCTATTTCTAAAACAGTTTCTTCTAACGATACATAATCCCTTTGTTGAGCCGTTGCAATTATGCCTTGATGCCCACGAGTATCGGCTCGCTCTTCTATTATTTGTTTTGTTACCCATTTGCAGGGAATCCCCTTGCGACTACTAAGGCTTTCAATGTCCTCAATTATTTTCCCTTTACTCCCTTTAGCCAATAAGATCTGCTTTATTGCGCGATCAGCCTTAAGTGCTTCTAATACTGGTATACGTCCTTCAATTTGGACTTCCATTGTTTCACCTATCCTCGAGTAATAATATTTTTCACCCTGCCACAAGACATCTTACCTTCATAACAAATCCCATAAACATCGCAGGCAGCACCGGCTTTTTCGAACATTGTCGGCGCCACTGCCCGTACCAGTCTCAACATTTCTTTCGCTAAACCTCTTATTTCCCACTGGGCTCTCTGACAGCAGCGGTGCTCAAAGAAATTCAGTAAACTGCGGGCATTAAAAGTACAGACGAACTTAGTCTCGCAGGCGGAAGGCAAGAGATAGCGCGCATCTTCTTTCGGTATCATTCCCGCCAATTCCGAATACGCACTGGCAATAACAGCCATCTTTTCCTTGTATACTTCCAATGCTGCCGGGTTATTTTTAACAGCGGGCGGAATAACGTATTCAAATTCATGTTCGCTGACATACCGTTGTGATTTCTGTGAGTAGGACGCTATACGGTGGCGCACCATTTGATGGCTAAGCACTCGACTAACGCCCTCAATTGCAAAAGTAAACGAAACATGTTCCAGTGGAGACAAATGCCCTAAAGCAATTAACTTACGTAAAAAATTTTCCGCCGTCGTCTGATCTAATTCATCTAAAATTTCCTGGGCCCCAATCGGGGAATAACAAAGCCTGGCAGCTGCCGCCACTTTTTTCTCAGGTTGCTCCGTATAACTAATCAAAACTGCCTTCATTTTCCGTCCCCCCATCCATTAACTATCTCAGCCAGATATCCTAACAGCTGTTCTAACCGCGCCTCTTCTCCCTTTAAATGTAGATAACCCACAAGACACTCCAAGCCTGTGCTATGCCTGTAATCAGTAATATCCGCGTTTTTAGGCGACTGGCCCGTCTTAGAATTTCTCCCTCTACGGATGATAACTAATTCTTCTTCCGTTAACAACCGATGCTCCTCTAAATAGTGATAAAGTTTAGCTTGAGTGGATGCATTGACGCAACTAACAGCTTGCTTATGCAGTTTGCTGATCTTTTTCGGTCCTTGACTGATTAGTAATTTTCTAACATATAGTTCATAAACCGCATCCCCAATGTAAGCCATAACCACAGGGGATAAGGATCGTAATCGTTCCAAAGAAACTCCCGTTTCCATACTTATCCCTTCTTCCATCTACACCCTTTGGGCGTATCCTCCAGAATCACTCCGTATTCAGTGAGCTGATCCCGAATATAATCTGCCATCGCCCAATCCTTTTTACCGCGGGCCTTTTGCCGAATATCTATTAGCAGCTGTATTAAAGATTCTTCTAAATTATTTTCTTTATCGCTGCCGGTCTCTAATCCGAATATTCCTAATACACTCGTACCTAGGTCCTCGAATAGGCGACTGCCAGCTGCGACAACTTTTGTCTGCTGCTTGTCTAATAAAAAGTCCCGCTGATTTATATAGTTGTTAAGCTCTTTGGAAATTTCAAATAGCCCCGCTATAGCCAATGCCGTATTAAAATCGTCATCCATTGCTTCTTCAAATTTATTGCGGGCCTTGTCAATCTCCCGAATCATTCTCAGGTGTACTCCTTCTAAGGGGATATCCTCTACTATACTTACTTGGGTCATTAATTCCTGAAGCCTGGCTCTGGTGTTCTTTAGTTTTTCCAATGCCTTAGCATTCATATCCAATTTAGTGTCGTCAAAGTCCAAAGGACTACGGTAGTGAGTAGCTAGTAGATAATATCGAACAACATCCGGAGGGAATTTCTCCAAAATTTCTCTAACCAAAAAGAAGTTGCCTAAGGATTTAGACATTTTCTCTTGGTTGATTGTTATGAAGCCGTTATGCATCCAGTAGCGAACAAATGGTTTCTCCTTTGTGGACGCCTCTGTCTGGGCAATTTCATTTTCATGATGAGGAAAAATTAAGTCAAAACCGCCTCCGTGAATATCAAAACCGTTAGATAAGTATTTCAGGGACATAGCAGAACATTCTATATGCCAACCAGGCCGGCCTTCACCCCAAGGGCTGTCCCATGATGGTTCATCCGGTTTTGCCGGTTTCCATAAAACGAAATCTAACGGGTCCTTTTTCCTTTTGTCCACTTCCACCCTGGCACCAGATCTCATATCATCAACGGATCGCTGAGATAGTTTTCCATACCCGGGGAAGCTCCGGACATCGAAGTAAACTTCTCCATCTACTTCATAGCCAAAGCCGTTTTCAATTATTACTTCAATCATATTAATAATATCATCCATGTGCTCGGTCACTTTTGGATGGTGATCTGCTCTCTTTACCCCTAGTGCGTCTGCGTCTTTAAAATATTCCTCAATATACTTTTCCGCTAACTCTTTCGCACTAACGCCTTCTTCTTTGGCCTTATTTATTATTTTATCATCTATATCAGTAAAGTTTTGGATAAACATCACGTCATAACCGCGATATTCCAGATACCGCCTAACCGTATCAAACACTACTATGGGTCGCGCATTGCCCAGATGAATGTAATTATAGGTCGTTGGACCACAGACATACATTTTCACTTTACCTGTTTCCCTTGTATGGAGCTCTTCTTTTATTCGTTTCAAGGTATTATAAAGCTTAACCACTCTCAGTAACCTCCAATTCTTCAACTCGCCTTTCCAGTCGGTCTATCTTTCTTTGAAGACACAAGACCATTTCGGCCATTGGATCGGGTAGTTGGTCATGATGTAAATCGATGGCAGTTACGTCTATATCAGCAATTTTCCTACCATTTTTTACTACCACTTTTCCCGGCACCCCTACTACCGTACAGTTATCAGGCACATCACGAAGGACAACTGACCCAGCACCTATTTTAACATTTTTCCCTATGACAATCGACCCTAAAACCTTAGCCCCCGTGCTAATAACTACATTGTCTTTTACCGTCGGATGCCTCTTGCCTTTTTCCTTACCAGTTCCACCCAGGGTAACACCCTGATAAAGAGTAACGTTATTTCCTACTTCAGCTGTTTCACCGATGACTACTCCTGTGCCATGGTCAATAAATACCCCTTGACCTATTTTAGCACCTGGATGAATTTCTATTCCAGTTAACCAACGACTAAATTGCGATATAAAACGCGCCAGAAAGAAACGTTTTCTAAGGAAAAGCCAATGAGCTGTGCGATGAACAATAAGTGCATGAAAACCGGGATAAGTAAAAATAACCTCCAATACACTCCTGGCTGCCGGATCCCGTTCGAATATCACTCTGATGTCTCTTTTTAATTGCTTAAACAAGGTAACGACCTCCCCCTCTAATGATGGTAAAGCGAAAACTTGCATCAGATGGGGGTTTGTTCCCCATCTGATGCTTAGTTAAGCCTATCCAGGAGCTTAGCGCCACTTATCCCCTTTTATATCGGGGACATTCCTGCCCTCAAAGATTAACCCTATCTTCAGTAGGTGTGTCCCCATTCCTTAACCGGGATATTAGTGGCGGTTAGCTATCGGATAAAGCGAAAAAAAGAGTCCCTCTTCTCCTTACAGAGACGAGGGACTCGCGGTTCCACTCTGTTTAAACCCAACTGGGCGTTTCAACTTGTTAATAAATTTAACGGTTCTCACCGATATTACCTAATAAGTTTAAAAAACCGTTCAGTAATATTGCTCAGGAACGCACTTCAACACAAATCAACCTAGGCATGCTTTCAGCCATTGGCATACCCTCTCTAAAAAGCTTTATTGCGCCTACTTTTTCCCTCATGGCAGTTTTCCATATTTATTTTTCAGTAATTATAACCTGATGCCGTTCCTTTGTCAATGCATCTAACGCGCTGCCTGTTGAAGAATTGAATTTACTCGTTTTATACAAGCTTCTACCCCTAGAACCGGTATTAACTCATGTAGTTCCGGTCCTTTGGTCTTACCGGTAACTGCAACTCTAAGCGGTTGAAATACTTTTTTGCCGCCCAGATTTAAGTCTTTGGTGATACTTTTCAACATCTTCTTAACAGCACTAGGTTCAATCTCAGTCAAAGATATCAGCTTCTGTTTAAAATCCTCCACTACATCGGGAACCTGTTCTTGCTGTAATATTTCCCGGGCGTTATCGTCTTCCAGTTCTACCTCTATACCAAAGAACTGTTGAAAAAAGTCCGACACTTCACTGATGGTAGACAAATATTTTTTTGCAATGGCTATTTGAGCAGTCAGATGCTTCCAGTCAATATCCTTATCATTGGGGAGATAGCCTTTCTCCTGTAAGTATGGCATTGCTTTCCGTGCTATTAATTCAGTATCAGCCTGCCGAATATAAACACCGTTTACCCATTTTAGCTTCTCCATATCAAATACTGCCGGGTTCTTGGCGACCCTATCCATGTCAAATTCTTTCACCAATTCCTCTAAGGTGAATATCTCTTCCTCTCCATCTGGAGACCAACCCAGTAAGGCCAAAAAATTAACCAGCGCTTCAGGCAGATAGCCCTCCTTTTGATACTGTATAACCGAGGTTGCGCCATGCCTTTTACTCATTTTTGAACGATCCTTACCTAAAATAAGAGAGATGTGCGCAAAATGAGGACATTCAATACCTAGCGCTTGATAAAGCAGTACCTGACGGGGTGTATTAGACAGGTGTTCTTCCCCTCGAATAACATGGGAAATTTCCATCAATGCATCATCAATCACTACAGCGTAATTATAGATTGGTATCCCGTCTGACTTAACAATAATAAAGTCACCGACTCCGTCGCTTTCGAATGATACCTTGCCTCTGACCATATCATCGACAACTATTCTTTCCCCTGGGGGAACTTTAAATCTAATTACCGGTTTCCTGCCCTGGGCTTCAAACTCCGCTTTCTGCCCTTCTGTTAAGTTTCGACAGCGACCCAAATATCTAGGTAGTTCATTCTTAGCGGAAAGTTCCTGCCTTTCATTATCTAACTCTTCAGTCGAACAATAACAATAATATGCCTGCCCACTGTCTAGTAATTTTTCTGTATATTTTTTATAAATATCCAATCGTTCCATTTGGCGATACGGCCCGTATTCTCCGCCAACTTGAATCCCTTCATCCCAGTCCAAACCCAGCCAGCGCAAAGATTGAAGAATATTTTCTTCCCACTCAATACCAGACCTTTCTCTGTCAGTATCTTCTATTCTTACAATAAACTGTCCGTTATATTTCTTAGCCAATAAATAGTTAAATAAGGCAGAACGCGCCCCACCAATATGTAAAGGTCCTGTGGGACTGGGTGCAAATCTCACCCTTACTTTTTCCATTAAAATACCTCCTCGTAAAGCGTTTCTATGTTTTACCCACACTAATAAAAATTATAACTAGCTTTACTGCATTATGCAACATCAGCTATTACGTTTTATTGTTACTGCTGCTTGGGCTGCAATTCCTTGTCCTTTGCCGGCAAACCCTAGTCTTTCTGTAGTAGTTGCCTTAATATTAATTCTGCCTCTTTCTACCGCTAGTACTTCTGACAGATTAATCACCATTTGTCCAATATAAGGATTCATTTTAGGCCGCTCAGCTACAATAATACTATCTAGGTTATTGATAACATAACCCGCCTGACGCAACAATAGAAAAACCTCTTTTAATAATAGCATACTGGATATGCCTTTATATTTTTCATCGGTATCCGGGAAATGCCTGCCGATGTCACCTTGTCCGATGGCGCCCAAGATAGCGTCCATAATTGCATGGGTTAGAACATCCGCATCCGAATGTCCATCTAGGCCTAATTGAAAATCAATTTTTACACCGCCTAAAATTAACTCCCTATCTTTAACCAACCGATGAACATCATAACCAATTCCTATTCGCATGGTATCCTCCAAATCTTATGTATCTAAAAATCTATCAGGAATGTCCCCGGCAAAAGGGGTGTTAGTGGCGGTTAGCTATCGCAAGAAGATTTCGGCTATGCTCAAATCTTCAGGTGTCGTAACTTTAATATTCTTGTAATCGCCTTCCACTACGGAGACACTGCCGCCAGATAGCTCTACCACCATTGCATCATCATATATCAAATCAGTCAAATTGCTGGCATAAGCTTTTTTTAACAAAGCATAATTAAAGGCCTGGGGTGTTTGAACCGCCCAGAGCTGCCGCCTGTCTAAGGTTTTCTCAACCTTCCCGCCTACAACCTGTTTGATACAATCTTTAACAGGTACTGCAGCAATTGCAGCACCTGTCTCCCGAGCTTTTTCCAGAACCTGGCTCAGTAAATTATAAGTCAAAAGTGGTCGCGCTCCATCATGCACGACCACTAATTCAGTATCTGGATAACAGTAATCCAAGCCAACTCTAACTGAATCCACACGTTCCTTACCACCTGGTACTACCGCCGCTACTTTATCCAAACTATATTTAGCTACTACATGCTCTTTGCAAAATTCTACTTCTTCTTTGCAAGCAACTACTATTATTCTATCTATTAAAGAAGTGCGTTGAAAAACCTCCAAAGTATGAGCTAAGATGGGCTTCTCTTTAAGTTTCAAATATTGTTTGTTCAACTCAGATCCCATCCTGCTTCCTTTTCCGGCCGCAGGAATTATTGCGGTAACTTGTCTAACCACCAAAACTCCCCTCACTTAGGCGACTTGCATTTCTTTTTTCATTATCTTTAGGTTTAGGTTTAGCGAAAATCATTCTACCTGCTGCTGTTTGTAGCACACTGGTTACCAACACTTTGATAGTTTTACCAATGTATCCTCTTCCGCCTTCAACAACTATCATAGTGCCGTCATCTAAATAACCAACACCTTGGCCAACTTCCTTCCCGTCCTTAATAACCTGTACCGTCATTTCCTCACCTGGCAGCACCACCGGTTTAACCGCATTGGCCAATTCGTTAATATTAAGTACGTTGACTCCCTGCAGTTCGGCAACCTTATTAAGATTAAAGTCATTGGTCAAGATATCCCCGTCAATTTTTTGTCCTAGTCTAACTAGCTTGCTATCTACTTCAGCAATATCCTCAAAGTCTTCTTCATGGATTTTTATTAAGACATCCAGTTCCTTTCGCATCTTATTCAAGATATCCAATCCTCTGCGCCCACGATTCCTCTTTAATAAATCCGAAGAATCTGCTATATGCCTTAATTCTTCCAATACAAATCCTGGGATAATCAATACCCCTTCAACAAAACCAGTCTTACAAATGTCTGAAATACGGCCGTCAATAATTACACTGGTATCTAGTATTTTAGGCTTGCCCCTGTCTCCTGGCCCAGACTTATGGGGTGTTTTTTCCTTGCCCACACGGGGAATTATGGAAAATAAAGACAGTAGGTCGTCTTTCTTTTTAACTCCCACACTTAATCCCAGATACCCCAAAATTAGACTGACCACCAATGGTAGATAATGACCTATGATAGGTATCAGCTCCAGGGGCGCACGTAATAAAAGAGCAATAATAAGACCAAGAACAAGACCCACTGCGCCACTGACAATGTCTTGAATAGGAGTCTTAGATAATTTCGTTTCCATCCAGCCTGTTATCTGAACAACAAAACGAATAATGAAAGGAGCGAAATAAAATCCTATGAGTGCAGAAACAATTGTTGACAACCCTATGATAGCCCACGTCACCTGCATAGGACCTTCATACCAAGTAAGAACCAGATTATTACTCAGTGAAAAACCACTACCACCTACGACACCCGTAATTAGTAATCTAATAAATTTAGATAACATCATTTCACCTCCTTGTTATATTTTTACATAACACAAGTGACATTATACGGTCTGTTGGAAATTAATTCAAGGTCACAGACCGTTTAGCCTTTACGCTATTCGCCCTAAAACAAAAAAGACCAGGAACTATTAGTTCCCGATATTAAGCGAAAACGCCTTCCAGAAGGTTTTCCACCTGCCCTTCTTCTTCGCCCTTAGCCAAGACCAATTCGCTAATTAAAATTTGTTTAGCATTCTCTAGCATTTTACGTTCACCGGTAGACAACCCTTTCTCTCTATCTCGGAGAATTAGGTTTCTTACTACCTCAGCCACTTCAAAGATATTTCCACTTTTTATTTTCTCCATATTTGCACGGTAACGGTGATTCCAGTTGGCACTCATTTCGCTCTTTTTATCTTTGAGTATACTCATAACTTTTTGCACACCATCTTCATCCACTACCTGTCTTAAACCAATCTCATTAACACTGTCCATGGGGACCATTACCTTCATGTCACCAATCGGCATCTTCATGATGTAATACTGCCGTTTTTCACCTAGTACTTCTTTTTCTTCAATTGATTCTATAACTCCTGCCCCATGCATTGGGTATACCACTCTATCTCCCACTTTAAACATCTATTCAAATACCCCCTAATTAACACTTGATAGAACAATTATACCAAATATAAGTTGTTTGTGTCAAAAAAATATTTAATTATATCACATGAATTTTGTCGATGTCAACGATATTTTACAATTGGCACCTCGTTGACAACAGGCGTTGTAAAACATTATAATTATTATAGTTTATGAAAGGAGTTGATTATTACCATGGGGTCAGGCGATGAAACTAAAGTAGTTCTATCAGACTTTCAAGATACTGTTTCCCAATTTCTTGTACGCCATCAGAGCATCCTCGATATTCTATCTAAAAATCAGGAAACTAACGCTAGGGTAAACCGCGCCGTAGTAAAAGCTGTTACTAATTGTGGTTGTGTAAAAGTCCACGCGGAGAAAAAGGAAATACCTGAATGTGCATCTTTGAGCGATTTAAAGGTTTACTTAGAAACCCATCTAAAGGGGGAGTTGTGCGAAGAATGCAAAGACGTAATTCAAGCAGAGCTGGGCAAAACCTTATTCTACATTACTGCACTTTGTGAAACTTTAGGTCTGAGCCTGGAAGAGGTAATAACCAAAGAGGACAAAAAAGTTGCCACTTTAAGATTTTTTAATTTCACATAATAAGTTATTGCGATGTGACCAAAATCAAATATTAAGCTAGCGGGTTAACATCTCCATAGGACATCTACTAAGCTCAGGTGCCCTATTTTTATTTTCCCTTTAAAGTTCGTTTAAAACTGCCTATCCAGCAAAATCTGTTCCCGTAACTTTTTTAGTCCTTCATGTATCGCTCTTGCCCTAACTTCTCCTATCCCGTCAACTTCATCTAAGTCACATAGTCCTGCTGCCAACACCTCCTGCAGTGTCTCAAACCTATTAACCAGATTAGCAATGACCGGCATAGGCAAACGCGGCAACTTGGCCAACAATCTGTAGCCTTTTGGCGACAAAGATAAGTCAAGGCTACTTAGGGTACCGCCATAACCCAGAATGCGGCTTAAGGAAAGAGAATCTCTCACCTCGTCCGCAGAACACTGGTCAATTAACCCCACCACCTGCTCCGCAGTTTTTTCTCCTTGGGAAATAAAATAATCTTTTATTAATAACAATCTTTCCTTAGCTACCCCTGAACTTAGTTCCTCCAACTGCATACTAATTAGACGTCCCTCTGAACCCAATTGTACAATTTGCATATTAATTTCTCGCATAATTCGTTGAACCATCTCTACTCTCTGAAGACTTTTTAAAACATTGTGAAGAGTTACCAACTGGTCAAATTCCAAAATACTTAAATTAACTAAAGCTTTTTCCATGGCAAGTTTGTGCTTCTCTAAAGTTTGCAATGCTTGATTTGCCTTTGTCAGGATAAAAGAAACATCTCTAAATATGAATTTGGTGGCTCCTTTATATAAAGTTATAATGTTGCGTCGCTGGGAAATAGCCAAAACCAGCACACCAGTTTGCTGCGCTACTCGGTCCGCGACCCGATGTCTGATACCGGTTTCCATTGAAGGTATGGAAGGTCGTGCCAGCAGATGCACGTTTGCTTTACGAATTCTATCTCCTTTTCTATTCAAAATAATGGCCCCGTCCATTTTTGCCAGTTCGTATAAGGCTGACGGAGTAAATGGACAATTAATTTCAAACCCTCCTTCTGCTATATCCATTATTTGAGGGGTGTCATCTAAAACAATCAGGCCGCCGGTTTTTGCCCGCAAAACATTATTAATGCCTTCTCTCAAAGGGGTCCCTGGTGCCAATTGTTCTAAGGCACTAATTAGTCGCTCAGTATCTTTCACCAAAAGTCCCTCCACTAGTAAGTTGCTATCCTTATTATCTATTAATACCCTCATAAATATCCTGGGAGATCAAAATTATCATAACCTACGACTGTCAGATATCAATGAAAATCTGGTCATTTTGACATAAAAACATATCATGCCGCAAAAATAATAAAGACATAATTTTTAAAGTTCTTAAAAACGTATGTCTTTATGACTATGGTTATTCGATTTTAAAAATGCCAATTAGTGGCTGAACCTAATAGATTAAAATAGCAATTCTATGGTCTCTTGAATACTCTTAACGCCTATTACCTCTATTTTACTTTTTGGCAGTTTTGTGAGATTGGCATACGGCAAAATACACTTTTTAAACCCCAGTTTCTGCGCTTCCTGCACAAGCCTTTCGATATTATATATGGGGCGGACCCTTCCTGCCAAATCTAATTCTCCCAGAACAATGGTTTTCCCATCAACTGAACAATCCCTCAAACTGGAGTAAATAGCAACTGCAATACCTAAATCAATAGAGGTTTCATTAATATCGACACCTCCTAACAACGAAACATAGATGTCATGACTGCCAATAAACAACCCCGCTCTCTTTTGCAGCACAGCAACAATTAAGCTTAAGCGATCCCTATTTACTCCTACAACAGTCCTTCTTGGAGGAATGCCTAGGTCGTTGCTGACAACCAAAGCCTGCAGTTCCACTAGCAGCGGTCGCGTGTTTTCCACACTTGCTACTACCACCGCGCCCGAGACCCCTTTACTTTGATTGCTCAACAAATATTCTGAAGGGTTGGTAATTTCCTTCATGCCCTCCTGTACCATTTCATAAACACCTAACGTATTGGTTGTTCCAAAGCGGTTTTTAAATGACCTAAGCATACGGAACCCGTAGTTTTTCTCCCCTTCTAGGTAAAGCACTACATCCACCATATGATCAAGCACGCGCGGTCCGGCTATTTCTCCTTGTTTCGTAACATGGGCTGAAATCATAAATGGTATGTTAAGCGTTTTAGCAAATTTTAATATACAACCTGCACATTCCCGCACTTGTGAAACACTGCCAGGTGCAGAAGTTAGATTGCCGGTATAAAGGGTCTGTATGGAGTCTAAAATCACAAACACTGGGCTGTATTCCTCCAAGTGGCTTTGAATTACGTCAACATTTGTTTCGGTTACAATTAGCAACCCTTTGCTGTTAACTCCCAAACGATCCGCTCGCAGTCTAATTTGCTCCTGAGATTCCTCACCTGAGACATATAGTACTGTACCGTATTTTTGACTAATACCATCTGCTATCTGGAGCAGCAAGGTAGACTTCCCGATACCCGGATCTCCGGAAATCAGCACCAATGAACCGGGGACTAACCCTCCCCCTAACACCTGATCTAACTCACCATCACCTGTCTCTATTCGATATTGTTCCCCGTATTTTACATCAGCTACGGGAACCGGTTTGCTCCTTAAATTATCTAGCGGCTTAGGGTTCTTATTGACCCCACTTACTACCACTTCCTCAACAAAAGAATTCCAAGCTCCGCAAATACATTTCCCCTGCCACCGCAAACTTTCATTTCCGCATTCTTGGCAAACAAATATAGTCTTATTTTTGGCCATAGTTGCCCCCCCTTTGTATCTAGCCTGCTAAAATGCGTAGTTATTTCATCTCTAAAAAATAGAACAGCATGGAGTTAATTCTACATGCTGTTCTAGAAATCTTTTATTTTTTGTCAACTTTAATTTTTCCTTTATCCACCGATACCTTAAGTGTATCCCCAGGATTGAACTGCCCTTCTAATAATCCCTCGGAGATAGGATCCTCAACCAGCTTAAGGATGGCCCTTCTAAGCGGTCGTGCCCCATACTCCTCATCGTATCCTTCTTCCGCAATAATTTCCTTGGCTTGATTCGTTACTTCCAAGGCTAGTTTCTGAGACCCTATACGCTTGTTTAACTCTTCCAACATTAAGCCGACAATCTTTTTAATGTTTTCTAAATTCAATGAATGGAACACTATGGTTTCATCAATCCGGTTAAGGAATTCTGGCCTAAATGATTTGCGCAGTTGTTCCATAATGTTCTGTCTCATGCCTTCATAGGAGTCAGTATCGTCAGCCTTAAAACCGACCTTAGCCTCTCTTCTTATAGTAGAAGCACCTACGTTCGAGGTCATAATGAGAACTGTGTTACGGAAGTCAACACTTCTCCCTTGGCTGTCTGTCAAGCGTCCATCCTCCAGTACCTGGAGTAGAATATTAAACACTTCCGGATGCGCTTTTTCAACTTCATCAAACAGCACCACGGAATAGGGTTTTCGACGTATCGCTTCCGTCAATTGACCAGCTTCTTCATAACCTACATATCCGGGCGGAGCTCCAACTAAACGTGATACCGCATGTTTCTCCATGTATTCGGACATGTCTAAACGAATTAATGCATCTTCATCTCCAAACATAGCCTCAGCCAAAGCTCTTGCAAGTTCTGTTTTACCGACCCCTGTTGGCCCTAAGAAAATAAAGGAACCTATCGGTCTCTTTGGACTCTTAAGGCCTGCCCTAGCACGTCTGATGGCCTTCGAGACGGCTTTAACAGGTTCAACCTGTCCTACAACCCGTTCATGAATAATTTCCTCCAACTTAAGTAATTTCTCGCTTTCTGTTTGCTCCAGCTTGTTAACGGGAACCCCAGTCCAAGTTGAAACAATACGAGCAATATCTTCCGGTCCCACAATTGCATTTCTGGTACCCCTGTCTGTTTCCCAGCCTTCTCTTTCTTCCTCTATTTTTTTACTCAACTGTTGTTCCTTATCCCTCAACTGTGCGGCCTTTTCAAATTCCTGCCCATGCACCGCTGCTTCCTTTTCCTTCTTTACATCCTCCAATTCATGCTCCATTTTCTTGATAGCATCAGGCGTAGTGCTGGTATCTAACCGCACTCTACTGGCAGCCTCATCTATCAAGTCGATAGCTTTGTCGGGTAAAAATCTGCCGCTGATGTAGCGACTGGAAAGAGTAACCGCTGCCTCAATAGACTGATCGGTGATCTCCACTCTATGATGAGCCTCATATTTATCCCGCAGACCTTTCAAGATTTGTATCGCTTCATCTTCTGTGGGTTCATTAATAGTTATGGGCTGGAATCGTCTTTCTAACGCTGCGTCTTTTTCAATATATTTTCTATATTCGTCCAAAGTGGTTGCACCGATGCATTGAAGTTCTCCCCTGGCTAACGCAGGTTTAAGAATATTTGCAGCATCAATTGCTCCTTCGGCTGCCCCAGCACCAACTAATGTATGAAGCTCATCTATGAAAAGCATTACATTCCCGGCCTGAACAATTTCTTGTATTACTTTTTTAAGACGTTCTTCAAACTCCCCTCGGAATTTGGACCCAGCGATTAACGCGGATAAATCCAGTGTTACCACTCGTTTATCAGCCAATATTTCCGGAACTTTGTTCTGTACTATCTTCTGTGCCAATCCTTCGGCAACTGCTGTCTTCCCAACTCCCGGTTCGCCTATCAAAACGGGGTTATTTTTTGTTCTTCTACTCAATACCTGAATGACCCGATCAATCTCCTTCTGCCTCCCTATTATCGGGTCTAGGTTATCCTCCTTAGCATATTGCGTTAAATCCCTGCCAAACTGGTCCAGTGTCGGTGTTGCTGACCCTTTGCCGTCTTTTGAGTGTCCATTGGTTTTGGCTTCCGAGGGAAAATCATTGTAATTGTTCATATTGGAAAGCATGTTAAATAGAGGGTGTTTGTAATTTTGATTGTTTGCACCCAATAATTCATGTACCTTTTGATGCACTATTTCTAAACTTATGCCCATATTGTCCAGCACTTGAGCAGCAATACCTTCACCTTCCCGCAGTAAACCCAATAAAATATGTTCCGTTCCTACATAGTTAACTCCCTGCCTTCGCGCTTCATAAGCTGCCAATTCTAGTACTTTTTTAGACCGCGGGGTCAGTCCTATTTCATGTCCCGCCGTTTGCTGCGGCTGACCAATTACCTTCTTTACCTCATTGCGCAAAGCTTCCAAATCTGCATCCATCTCTACCAAAGTTCTGGCTGCAACACCCTCGCCTTCGCGTAACAGACCAAGCAGCAAGTGTTCGGTTCCGATTGCGGGATGCCCCATATTAGCAACCTCTTCTCGGGCTAATGCCAGTACTTTTTGTGCTCTTTCAGTAAATCTAGAAAACATGTTAACACCTCCTACGTGTTGTCGATCTTAAGTCTTTCTCTTAATAAGCGGGCGCGGTATACATCACGCATACCCGCATCCATTTCCTGGCCCATAATATACTGCAGACAGCCCGGTTGCATCATGACCATTAACTCAGTCATAACACGAGGGTCAAGCCCCTTAATAATGTTCATATCCACGCCTAGCCTAACTTGGGATAACAGGGACAATGCTGTCTCAGTTTTTATCAGACGTGCATAACGTAATGTTCCATAGGATCGCCATAATTTATCCTCTAAATGAATGCCTAATTCTTTTTTAAGCACCGTACGAGCTTCTCTCTCATGGTCCACAATTTTTTGAGTAACGCCGGCCAGATTGCTAATTACCTCTTCTTCACTGCGACCCATGGTAATCTGATTTGATATTTGAAACAAATTACCTAATGCCTCTGTTCCTTCCCCATACAGGCCTCTCACAACTAAGCCCACTTTCGACAGTGCAGGAAGCACTCTACCGGCGCGCTTAGTCATAATTAAACCTGGTAGGTGAAGCATGACTGAAGCACGCATTCCGGTACCTGCATTTGTTGGGCAGGCTGTTACATAGCCAAATTTGTCGTCAAAGCCAAAGTCCAACTGTTTCTCCAAATCGTCATCCAATTGATTCGCGATTTGCCATGCTTCATGCAACTGCAAAGCCGGCAGTATACATTGAATCCTCAAATGATCCTCTTCATTAATCATGACACTGATTTCTTCTTCATCTGTCAAAGCTACTGCCGCTTTTTGGTCTTTTTCTAATAACAACGGACTAATCAAATGTTTCTCAACTAGTATTTGTTTTTGTAACGCATCTAATTCAGATAAGGAGGTAACTGTCAGTGAAGGTAAATCTTTTTCGCCAATGGCTTTTATTGCTTTTTCCATTTTCTGTATTACCTTATCAGCGTCCTCCTTGCTTATCAGGTGAGGAAACGGAATACCTTGTATATTCCTGGCCAACCTAACCCTGCTGCTTATAACTACATCCGATTGGGCACCGGCCCCTTCCATCCATCGGCTGCGTATTCGTTTGATTACTTCTTTAAATGCCACTAGACATACCTCCTAACCTACATTTTCTCTTCTAATTGTTTTATCTCATCACGAGCTTTAGCGGCCTTTTCAAATTCCTCTTGCTGTACCAATTCTTTAAGGGTTCCCTTAAGCTGCTCAATCTTTTTCTTTACTTGTAATGTTTCCCCGCTTCTTTGAGGAATTTTACCCGTATGGTCATCACTGCCGTGTATACGCCGAATAACTGGGGATAATTGGGATTTAAACGTTTGATAGCAATCATTACAGCCCAATTTCCCTGTTTGCCGAAAATGATTATAAGTCAAGCCGCACGTATTGCACCTCTCCTGTTGTTTCCCAGCGCGAGGCGCAAAGCTTACAGTGGAGTCTGCTTCCTCAAACAAACTACTTAACAAATTATTTAAAGAGAAATGCGGCTCCCAATTAAAGGTTTCACCCTGCACTTTTGCTGCACATTCTTGGCATAACTTCAGCTCTGATTTCTCACCGTTAACAATCTTTGTGATATGAACTGCCGCTGGCCTCTCTTTACAATTCTGACAATACATATGCTCACCTCTTTCGCAATGTCTTTTATATGATTTCTCTGCTTGGAGAACTTTAATTAAAGTCATCCCTAACAAGAGTCAGTAGCATTGCTCTTAGTAAGTTACCCCTTATTAAGTCCCTTAGTGGTAAATCAACAGGCAGGGCATCCCTGTTAATCATAGCCTTTATTAGCATTACCTCTCTTTTTGTAAGAAACTCTTCTTCGCAAAGCCGGTCAACTAAACCTTCTCCAACCTGCTGGCTAATAAGCTTATTTGATGCATCATTAATTAGTTTTAATAACTTTTCATCATCTCCCATATCCACTTTCTCAATACGAATATAGCCGCCTCCTCCTCTGCGACTCTCCACCACATATCCCTGTTGGATGGCAAACCTTGTGCTTAATACATAGTTAATTTGAGACGGTACACATTGAAAAACCTTTGCCAGATCGACTCTTCTTAGTTCGACCGAACCCTTTTTCTGATCCTCCAACAAACTCTTTATGTGTTGCTCAATTTTATCTGCCAGACTTCCCATAACATCACCACTCTTGACCTTATTTAACCTTCTGACTTTTTCTGACCTTTAGCTATATTATACTAATAAGACTGCCCACTTATGCAACTCCCGCTATGCTTAGTAATTGTCACTAACATGCGATTTAAGTCGTTTATATCAAATTCTCTATTTGTAGCTAATAAATACTAGTATTCTTATTGTTTCCCATTTAACCTAAATTAGTTACCACTAGCATTCTAAATATCACCACTCACCTAAATTGACTTGTTTTTCGGGAAAAATGGTTTTATGATGAAATTAGCACATTATCAAAATTTTTATAATAGTTAAAATAGTCATTTAGGAGGTGACAGTTTCACACAATCTTATAAGAACTTGCAATGAGCCAGATATAATATATTAGGGGGAACAAACCACATGACTTATGAATCTGTTTATAATGCATCCATCAAAACACCAGATAAGTTTTGGGCCGATGCAGCCGAACAACTGCATTGGTATGAAAGATGGGATGAAGTTTTAGATAATTCGAATGAACCCTTTTATCGTTGGTTTGTCGGCGGGAAAACTAACATTTGCTACAACGCAGTCGACCGCCATGCTCTTGGCAGCAAAAGGGGTCAAGCAGCGATTATTTGGGAAAGTCCTGAAAGTGGGAAGAAGCGAATTCTGACATATTTTGAACTTTATAGAGAAGTTAATAAATTTGCCGGCGTTTTAAAAAACCTAGGAGTAGGCAAAGGTGACCGTGTGGTAATCTACTTACCAATGGTAGTAGAAGCAGCAATTGCAATGCTGGCTTGCGCCAGAGTTGGGGCCATCCACTCTGTAGTATTTGCCGGGTTTAGTTACGAGTCTATGGCTGAACGAATTGACGATGCTAAACCCAAAGTAGTTCTGCTTGCCGACGCAGGCTTGAGAGCAGGGAAGGTAGTTCCTTTAAAAGGGATTGTTGACAAAGCAATAGAAAAGGCAGAGCATAAAATAGAACACTGCGTGGTTCTAGACCGCGGTTATGCTGAACTAAATATGGTCCCGGAAAGAGACCTTGATTGGTATGAAGCAATAGAAGAAAAAGGGCAGTTTTTTGTAGAACCTGAGGAAATGGAGAGCAGCGATCCTTCGTATATTCTTTATACTTCAGGCACTACAGGTAAACCCAAGGGTGTCGTACGCGATACAGGAGGATATATGGTAGCTCTCCATAATTCTATGGAGCAAATCTACGACGTCAATGATGGTGACGTCTACTTTACTACTTCTGATATTGGCTGGGTTGTGGGTCATTCGTACATTGTCTATGGCCCTCTGTTAAGGGGTGTAACCACTGTTATGTATGAAGGAACACCTATACATCCCGATCCATCAGTTTGGTGGGAAATAGTTGAAAAATACGGCATTACCCATGTATTTAGTTCCCCGACTGCCTTCAGGATTCTTAGAAAGCATCCAGAGAAATACCTCAAAACTCATGATTCAAGTTCATTAAAATATTTGTTCTTGGCTGGGGAGCCCTTAGACGACTCCACATGGAACTGGGCTGCAGATGCGCTTGATGTGAAAGTTATCGACCATTATTGGCAAACGGAAAGCGGGTGGCCAATGTTATCTAACATGCCCGGTGTAGAGGCTCTTCCTATCAAGCCAGGTTCACCCACTAAACCGGTTGTCGGTTACAAAATTAAGGTTGTAAACCCTGATGGAGATCAAGTGCCTAATGGGCAGAAAGGCTTTCTAGTAGTAGAACCTCCGCTCCCGCCCGGCAATCTATTAACTATATGGGGAAATGACGAGCGATACAAGAACTCCTATTTTGGGTTTTTCCAGAATAAACTTCTCTATATGACCGGAGATTATGGAATTGAGGATCAGGACGGTTATTTCTGGGTTCTAGGAAGGGCCGATGAAGTAATAAACGTGGCGGGTCACCGTTTGGGTACCCGTGAAGTCGAAGAGGTAATTTCTTCACATCCTGCGGTAGCAGAAGGCATGGCCATTGGAGTTAAAGACGAGATTAAAGGCCAGGCTATTATTTGCTTAATAGTTCTTAAAGACGGTCAAAACGCCGATGATGAAAAAAGAAAAGAACTAAGGAATCTAATTAGGGAAAAAATTGGACCGGTGGCTACCCCTAGAGATATAAAATTTGTTACAATGCTTCCAAAGACTCGCAGCGGCAAAATCATGCGCAGGGTTATAAAGGCTGTCGCTGAAGGAGAAAGCATGGGTGATATCAGTACTATTGAAGACGGGGCCAGCATTGATGAAGTTATGAATGCCGTCGAAAGCATGCAAGAAGAACTGACTTAAATTGAATTTCTTATACCCCTAAGAAGCCTTACCACTTTTGCGGCAAGGCTTCTTTTACATGAAGCTATAACGTGCTGATTTAGCAAAAGTATGGCCGGTCAATAGGGCCTCTTGCTTTAGCCTTTAAAATCTGAAAACGTTGTTTTGGCAACCGCTTGATTTTCTTTGACAAAGCGGGAAATTAAAAAGGTAATTGCTACGGCCGTAAATACGCGAAATATTAATATGATATAGATGTTTGCACCTACAGCAGCAAAGAGAATAGTATCTTCAAATATGCCGTGGCAAAGAACTAAGAATGTATTTACAACATAGAGATCCCTCTCATTCATGGCCCCTTCTCTCGCTGATTGAATTATGGCTCCAGCCCCATAAGTAATGCCGAAAATCAGCCCAGTTAATATCGGCATTCCCGCTTCATCCGAAATATTAAACAATCGACTAATGGGCTTTGTGAGAAAGGACACCTTATCAAATAGTTTCAAGTCTTTAATAATTTCCAACACTACCATTAGCGGGAAGACAATAATCGCAATTCCGAAAATACTCTTAAATCCCCCCACCACCATCTCCTGAACAACGGCTATTATATCCATTGATAACCCTCCCCTAAAACATCCTCTTAAAGAAACAGATTAAGCATTATACCTGCCATAATGGCTGAGCCGAGCCGCAGTAAAAGAATTCCTTTCACTTTAATACCAGTCTTTTTGTTAATGGCTGTTTCCACAAACAAGCTATGGCTTAATAACAACATAGTGGATAATATAGTTATCTCTTTACCTGTTAAATCAAGAGGGATGATTGCCGCTAATGCAAAATAGGGATTTAGCACATTCCCTAGTACCAGAGGAAGAGAAGCATCTCCCGGCAATCCAAAAATAGCCATGACCGGAGCAAAATATTTAGCAATCCATCCTATCACGGGAGTATGTTTTAAAAAAGTTATTAAGAAATAGACGGGTACAATGGTCTTAGCTAGTTCCCATGTGATGTATGCTCCGTTTTTGCCTCCATTGACAAATGTTGCTTTAGTAATCACAACCATACCCTCTTTTCAGTTACATTAGTAATCTTATACATTCTAACCCAATTGGTCATTTACTTTCAATATGAAATTTATCAACCACATTGTCTCGAAGTTCCAATTCTTCAACTCCAATGTTCGGTGAACACCTGATATTCCTCCAAGCGCAGGTGGTTCTTTATAATGTCCTTATAGGTTTCCCGTTGAATAATCAGCTTTGCTTTACCTTCTCTCACAAGGACCATGGACGGTCTGGGCAGACCGTTATAATTGCTGGACATTGAATATGTATATGCACCAGTACACAGTACTGCCAGCACATCCTCGTGGTCTATATCGGGTACAGCTAAATCCCATATTAAAATGTCCCCACTTTCACAGCATTTCCCAGCGATTGTAATTTGTTGATTAGGTTCCTGATTGGCTTTATTTGCAACAATTGCTTCATATTCCGCATCGTATAAGGCTGGCCTAGGATTATTGGGCATTCCGCCGTCTACTGCATAATAAGTACGAATATCTGGTATCTCTTTTTTGGAACCAATTGAGTAAAGAGTAATTCCGGCTTCACCGGCGATAGAGCGGCCTGGTTCTAATATTATTTTCGGTAGAGGCAGCTGAAATTCGTTGGCTTTTTTAACAACAGTGTTGGTTATGGCTCCAACGAATTCATCAATGCTGGGTGGGTTTTGACCTTCAACATATCTTATTCCCAGTCCACCACCCAAGTCAAGTACGTTTAGTACGTAGTTATGCTGCTCTTTAACTGTGCGAAAAAAATCTAAAGCAACACTGGCTGTAGCCTGATAGCTCTCAGGGTTAAAAATCTGCGAACCAATATGGCAATGTATACCTTGTAGATTAATATTATCACTTCTCAGTGCCTGCTCAACTGCAGTCATCGCTCCTCCGTCATGTAAGCTAAACCCAAATTTAGAATCCTGCTGTCCCGTTTGGATATAATCATGTGTACTGGCTTGCACTTCAGGCGTTATTCTCAGCAGTATGTCCACCACTTCTTTTTTTTCAGTCAGTAAATCCATCAGCATCTCCAGTTCCCAAAAATTATCCACCACAATCTTTTTGACACCTGCGTCAATTGCTATACTCAACTCTTCTCTGCTTTTGTTGTTTCCATGTACATATATTCGGTCCGCGGGAAAACCTGCCTGCAAGGCAATATAGACTTCCCCCCCGGACACTACATCCAAACCCATGCCTTCTTGCTCAATTAACTGGCACATGGCCAGACTAGTAAAGGCCTTACAAGCATAAAGCACCTCTGCATTGGGATAGCGCTGTTGAAAAGCCTGTTTATACTCTCTGCAACGCCTCCTAATTTCATTTTCATCCATTACATAAAGGGGCGTGCCAAACCTCTCTGCAAGTTTTATCGTATCACATCCACCTATCTCTAAGTGCCCTTTTTCGTTAACACTCATAGTTCCATGAAACGCTGGCATTATCAAAACCTCCTTAAAATATTTACCGTTATTATGGACATTTAAAGCTTTGAATACTCCTTTTGTTGCCGATTTTACTTTGCAGTTGCAGAAGGCTGTATTTATTAATTGTCGAATAAAGTGCACTTTATGCCGATCATAATATATTTAAACAATATTGAAAATAAGCAGCCGAGAGTCCTCTCTTAGCTGCTTATTGCTTATTCATTAGCATAAAATTTCCTATATTCCTGGTGGTATTCTGCTAGGCTTCCTTTTTAACAATGCCGGGTTGTCCAACTATCTATTCTCCCAAGGCACAAGGTCCTACAGCGCATTTCCCACAGGCGTCACAGAGGCCCAAATCTGAAAATTGCTGATCCATTTCCAGCAGCTGTTTGTAACACTTAAACTTATCAAGGCCATCAACCTGCAGCGCTCCCGTAGGACAATTCCTTACACAAGACGCACATTTCTGGTCAGCTTTATAACGGCAGTATTCCCCTTCCGGCCTGTCAGTAGGTGGGATTTCCGCTGAAATGATTATGCTCCCGAAACGACCCGCACACCCCGCTGTAGTTATTAGCATCCGGTGTAAACCAAAAGTCCCCAGCCCGGCAATATAGGCAGTACTTTTATGAGACCAAGGAGCAGTCAAGTCTTCTTCGTTAAAATTATGGGTAGCCTTTTCTGAAGCAGTGGTTATTCCCAAAACATTCAGCTCAGATTTTAATTTGCCGCATGTCTCGCTAATCAAATTATTTGTTTCCACATAAGCAAGAGCCCACTCCCTTGCTACCTGAGAACCTCTGTTTGCCATCACTATACTTTTGCTAAACGGAAGAAAAAAGGCTACTACGGTTTTCGCCCCCGGCAGCAAGTCAACCGGTTGGAGATAATAGTCCCCAATGATCTCCTTTAATTGTAAAAACAGAGGATCTTGTGCAGCAGCAAATCCAATTAAAGGTTCACGATATTTAGTTTTGTTATTACTATTACGTACACAGTCATTAATAATGTTTTCAATCTGGTTTGCTAGTTCCATATTTCTCCCCTCTTAGTCAGTTAGTCTATGATGATCTCCCCATCCCTGATTTCAACCTGTTTTCCGGTTGTCAATCGGGCAAAATCCTCCTTACTTACGCTAACGATGGGAATGCTCCAATTAAATACTACTTCTGCAACAATTGCGCCCACTGCTAAAATCTTTTCTGCATCAACATTTATGATTGCTCTGGGGGCAACTCCCTGTTTTAAAGCCTCCAAAATAACTCCTGCGGTACTGCTGGAACCTTTACCCGCAGGATAAGCAAATATTTTGTTCTTTAAGCTTTTCTGATACACATCGCTTCTGGGATCAACAACCATGCCCGAATTAAAATCAAATCCGCCGAAGAAACTGAATGGTTGTTGGGAAACTACCAAACTGCCTTTAGCATTTCCTTTAACCACCGGTTGCACAGGAATTTTAAGTTCCATCTTCTCTCCTCCTCTTAGTTATCAATTCGTCCGGACACAGCCGTTTCGATACATTTATCCAAATCAGCAAAAGCAACCTTCATGCCGTTTCTGCTGGGAACATAGTGGGCATATTTGCCTGAATTGGTCATAACCGTTTTAAACCCCCAACCGCTAAGATCGGTATTAACAAAGCAGGTATCTCTAAAAATCTTGGCACCTGATTTTTTTAAATCAGAGATAACGCTGGTGTTCTCCAGCCAGTTGTAAGCCGTATTATTTGTGTTTAACCATAATTCTATGTTACTTGAAACCTGTCGTCCATTTATCAATGCAGCTATTTTTATCAGCTCCGCGGCAGACAAGTGAGGACACCCTACGGTAACAATGTCAACTGCTGTAACGTCCACACTTGACAAACTGTTCCTTTTACTTTTCAACATTAAATCTGATATAGATAATTCTACCTCAGGTTTTACTCCTTGGAAAGCGGTTTTAAAGTCGGGAGCTTCGGGAGTTATCCCGACCATATGAAACATCGCTACTGAACCGGAGGAAGCAGCGGCAGCTCCAAAGGCTTTCAAATGATCCGAGGTAATCCATGTTGGCATTCCTGTCAACACCGGTATTAAATCTTTGGCTAATTCACCTACAACATACCCTAAAACGGCAAAATCGGCAGTGGTGGCAAGGGACAGCCCTTCGCAACTTATATGAATACGTCCTCTGCGATTTTCCTTTAAGTGTAGGCCAAACTTAGGCACCCTGCCCACAATGGCACAGCAGATATCCGTATAATCCCCATATCGTTCAGTCCGGGCACCGATTACCGAATTGGCATAAACTATTGCATTTGATTCTGCCCATGCGATTTGTTGGCCAAATCTTGGCACCAATCCTGCTTGATATGGAGCGCAAGTCCATGTAGGCACCGCTCCCATGCCTACATAGGCCTGTTCCATTCGAATGTTCTTCTCTGAAAAGTCAAGACCCACTTTATGGTTAGACCACTCAACTATATCTCTAGAGGTAGCATTGAGGGATGTTGGCACCACTACTTGTGCGCCTAGACCATATAACTTTTCTGCAAACTCCAGCCCGGCTTCTCCTACTGCCGTATACAAACACCCGTCGATATGAGCCTGAGAAATAGGCATTAGTTCCTTAGCTCCATAAAGTTCCCCAAGACGGACAATTATCTCCATAGCCAACCGGGCAGCACCACCCCGTTCGCCATTGAGCAAACGCTTTTCTTCTACGGTTAACTTCATCTAATCCCCTCCAACTTAACATACATTTAAGGAGAAACTGACGCCAGTTTCCCCTTTAATATCTAATACATGATATCTACCCTCCAGCTATGAAGGGGTAAACTTGTTACATACTTATGCTTTCTAAGAGCATTTAAAAAGACTGATGCTCTGTTCTTCCAATAATTTCATCCTGTAAAGGTTTGCTTAAATCACAGAAATAATCACTGTATCCGGCTACCCTGACAATAAGGTCACGATACTTCTCCGGGGTTTCCTGTGCAAATCGTAAAGTATCTGCACTTATTACGTTAAATTGAATGTGATGTCCTCCAAGCTTGAAATAAGACCTAACTAAGTGCGCTAAATTGCTAATGCCTCCATCTCCCTGAAGAACCTGGGGCGTAAACTTCTGATTAAGTAATGTTCCTCCCGTATGAACATGGTCCATTTTTGACGCAGATTTAATGACAGCGGTGGGCCCTTTGATATCAGAACCCTGGGCTGGTGATATTCCTTCGGATAATGGTTCCCCTGCCATTCTGCCATCGGGCAGCGCACCTATTACAGAACCGAAATAAACGTGACAGGTGGTCGGCAGCATATTAACCCTATAAATTCCTCCACGCGTATTCTTTCTGCCGTTAACGGCACTATGAAAAGCCGTGAAAATCTCCTTCATAATGTCGTCAGCATAGTCGTCATCATTTCCATACTTGAGTGTTTTGTTTAGAAACATTTGTCTTATTTTTTCTTCACCGGTAAAGTTATTAGCTAATACCCGCAGCAAGTCTTCTATGGGTATTCTCTGCTCTTCAAAAACATGGCATTTAATGGCTGACATACTATCAGTGATACTTCCTATACCTACTCCTTGAATGTAGGTAGTGTCGTAACGAGCACCCCCAGCATTATAATCCTTTCCCTTCGAAATACAGTCATCAATTAATATTGACAAGAAAGGTGACGGCATATAGTCGGCGTAAAGTCTTTCTATTATGTTATTTCCTTTTATCTTAACTTCCAAAAAATAATTTAACTGTTTTTTAAATGCGCATAACAGTTGGTCATAAGTCTTGAATTGCGTCGCCTCTCCGGTCTCCGGTCCCAGTTTCTGCCCACTTCTTGGGTCCACACCGTTGTTTAAGGTGATTTCCAATACCTTAGGTAAATTGAAATAACCAGTTAAAATATAACTTTCTTTACCGAAAGCACCGGCTTCCACACAACCACTGGTTCCACCCTGCCTGGCATCTTCAATTGACTTTCCGTACATCAGAAGTTCCTCCACAACGGCATCCGCGTTAAATATGGACGGTTGGCCCCAACCTTTTCTGATGATTTTACACGCACTTTTTAAGAATCTGTCTGGATTCTTTTGGCTAAGCTGAATGTTACTGCTAGGCTGTACCATTTGCATTTCGTCAATGACATCCAAAACTAAGTAAGTAACATCATTAACCCCGTCAGTTCCGTCTGGCTTTAATCCCCCTGAGTTGATGTTGGCAAAATCAGTATAAGTACCACTTTCTTCTGCTGTCACGCCAACCTTTGGAGGTGCCGGGTGATTGTTGAATTTCACCCAAAAACACTGCAACAGTTCCTTAGCCTGGTCAGAGCTAAATTCTCCATTCTCCATGCCTTTTTTGTAGAAAGGATACAAGTGCTGGTCAAGCCTGCCGGGACAAAACGCATCCCATGTGTTTAACTCCGTAATTACACCTAAGTGAACAAACCAGTAGATCTGAAGAGCCTCCCAAAAGTCCCTTGGTGCATTTGCCGGAACATGGCTGCATGTTTGCACAATCTTTTCCAACTCTTTTTTCCTTTGAGGGTCGTTCTCCTCTACCAAAAGCTCTTTGGCTTTTTCCGCATGCCGTTGGGCATAGACAATGATGGCTTGGGCACAGATTCGCATTGCCTTCAGCTCTTCCCGTTTATTATAAGCCTCGGGATCATTTAATAAATCCAGGTTTTTTAAACTGACGTCGATGTCTTTAATGAAGTCTAGAAACCCTTTGTGATAGATTTTGTTATCCAGCACAGTATGACCGGGGGCCCTTTGCTCCATAAATTCAGTAAAAATCCCTGCACTATATGCGTCTTTCCATTCCTGAGACATCTCGTTAAAGATAATGTCCCGCATGGATTTTCCCTGCCAAAAGGGAATAATCTTCTCGCCGTAGTTGGCCATAACCTTTTCATCTACAGCGTAAGCCACTTTTTCCCGGTTATTTAGTATTTCCAAATCGTCCAGACTGTGACAGCATAGTTCAGGATAAGTTGGCGCAGCCTTTGGTTCAGGCCCTCGCTCCCCCACAATTAATTCTTCATCGCCAATGTAGATCTCTTTGTTCTTTAACAAATACTCAAATGACAATGCGCGTTGGACCGGAATAGAAACTGCATTGCCGTATTTCTTTTCTTTATAAAAACGCGTAATCAATTTGGCTCTCTCAGCAGATACGCTGGTCGGCGTTTCCAGACTCTTTTGTCTTAATCTTGATACACGGTCATTCATCGTTTCTAACCTCCTACTTGAACTTGCAATCCAAACCTCTCTAACCGTTTCTTGATATGCTCCATCTTATCCTTTGACGGAGGCGTAGCTCCCGAAAGCAAATATTCTATATTTAATCTCTTATATTTATCCATGCCCGTATTATGGTAAGGAAGAATATTAACCTCTCTCACATTGAGCAAACTTTTAATGAATTTACCCATGGCATCAATATCATTATCGTGATCGTTCACGTCTGGGATTATGGGTATTCTGATTACAATATTGTCATGGCATAAGGACAGTTCTCGTAAGTTCTGTAGAATACGGTTATTTGATACCCCCGTGTATTTTAAATGCTTATGGTCATCCATAATTTTTAAGTCATATAAAAACAAATCTACCAAGTCTGCTATCTGAAATAAATATTCTCTGTCACAAAAACCAGTTGTATCTAATGCGGTGTGAATTTCTCTTTCCCTGCAGCCTTTTAACAGGCTCTTCAAAAAACCTATTTGGGAAACTGCTTCCCCACCGGAAAATGTCGCTCCCCCACCTGACTGATCATAAAAAATCAGATCTTTTTCAATATCTTTTATCACTTCCGATACCGTAACTCTTCTGCCAACTAGTTCCCTGGCTCCGGTACTGCATGCCTTGACACAATTTCCACATAGAATGCATTTGTTGTTACTTTCTTTTTCTATGGCGCCAGTCGGACAAGCTTTTAGACAATCGCCGCACCCAATACACCTGTCCTCCCAAAACAGAACTTCCTTGTTAAAACTCTGGCTCTCGGGGTTATGACACCACCAACAATTTAGTGGACAACCCTTTAAAAAGATTGTTGTACGTATCCCTGGGCCATCGTGTATCGAGTATTTTTGAATATCAAAAATTATTCCCTGATCCAAATTATCACCTTCTAACAATAAACACTGTTTTCTAACATTCACAAACTGAAACTAACCCAATTGAAATCCTTCTTGAAGAGGATCATCGGGATCCAACACCAAGGTGTTCATTCCAGTTACATATGCACTCCCGGTTATTTCCGGGACCACTGCGTGAAAATCTCCAACCTTTGTTTCACCAAGCAACCGGCATTTAAATATAGTACTGATAATGCTTTCATGGGTAAATCCCTCCCCAAGATTCAGCAGCCCCTTGGCGTGCAGACTTGCCATCTTTGCCGAGGTTCCAGTCCCGCATGGGGATCGGTCAATAGACCCAGGTGGTATTATTGCGGCATTTTTCAAACTGGCTTCCGGATGGGTAGGAGGGGCAGAAATAACTACATGGGTAATAGAATCTATAAATGGCTTTTCCGGATGGAAAACCTTTATTTTCTGATTAGCGGCCTCCATTAATAATTTACCAATCTCAACTATCTTTGGTGCAATTTCTTTAGTAACATCAATCCCTAAATCCTTACCGTCCGCTATGACAAAGAAGTTTCCCCCGTAACTGATATCACTAATAATTGTACCTAATCCGGGAACTTCTAAATGTACATCCTTGGCAAACACGAAGGCCGGTACGTTGGTAAAGGTAACCTCTTTGGCCACATTATTTTCAACTTTAACTTTTACATTAACCAATCCGGCAGGTGTATCCAGCACAATATTGGTGTAAGGTTCCACTGGTTTGATAGTGCCTGTTTCTATTAAGGAAGTAGCTACTCCGATAGTATCATGTCCGCACATAGGCAGGTAACCGCCGACTTCAATGAAAATGACGCCTATGTCTGCACCCGGGGTGCAGGGCTCAGTAAGTATAACCCCCGACATTACCTCATTCCCTCTTGGTTCATGCATTAGGATTCTTCGAATCCAATCCTCTTTTTCCTTCATGTACATCATCTTATCTGTAATTGTTTTGCCTGGAATATAAGGTATCCCACCAATTACCGTCCTGGTGGGTTCCCCTGCCGTATGGGTATCTACAGTTGTAAACATTCGTTTAAACCGCATATTATTGTTGGGTAAAAGCATTACACTTTAAGCCCTTCTCCCCTCTCTCCTTCTTTATTAACCAGGTCTTCCAATGTATCCCTAACTACGTCCAAGTGATAAACCATCCATTCTGCTGCCTTATCACCTTTGCCTGATTCCAAGTAGGTTATTATTTCCTCGCACGATTTAATTGATTTCTCTCTTACATTTAGCGCAACGACCAGTTTAGTACCATACTCGTGCAGTTCACCTCTAATAACTTGCATGAGTTCACCCATAACAATATTACCCGCTGCTTCAATTATAACATCATGAAATTCCTTATCTGCCAGGAAAAACCCGTCTGCATCCCTTTGCTCAGTGTTCTTCAGCACGGCGAGAATGCTTTTTAGTTTTTTGATTTGGTTTTTCTTAATACGTTGGGCTGCAAGTCTTATTACTTGGCACTCCATAATTTCTCTCGTCTCCAGCAAATCATCCAAAGATACCTCCGCCAGCGCTTTTTCCAAGCGTCTCGCAGAATGTCCCCTATCAGGAAACTTGTTACTGATGAAGCTTCCTTTTCCCTGGATGACATCCAGATAACCCATAACCACCAAAGCCTTTATGGCTTCTCTAATGGATGACCGTCCAACACCAAACATTTCACACATCTTTCTCTCAGGGGGCAGCCTATCCCCTGGCTTTAAATTGCCTTCTTCCAAAGTCGCAATTATCTGTTTAACGATCATCTGGGGAGTAGTATTCCTTTTTATGGTTTCAAACTCCATATAGCTTTCTTCCATTATAACGCATCCTCAAACTCATTTAATTTGACATGCTATCATCATATGGTCTGACAACCAAATATATAAATTGCCCCAGACTTATACAGCTCTAGTGTACAGCCCAAGACATACTCTAAGGCTTAAGAGCCTAAGTAGGCTTTAATAATAGTCTCGTCTTCTCTTAATTGAGACCCATCGCCTTCCATCGCAATACTGCCAGTTTCTAATACATAACCATAGTGCGCTAACTTAAGGGCCATTTTTGCATTTTGTTCTACCAGTAAAATGGTAGTGCCTTCGCTATTAAGGCGCCTGATTATTTTCATAATATCCTGCACAATAATTGGCGCCAGCCCCATTGAAGGTTCATCCAACAACAACAGCTTTGGCTTTACCATCATAGCTCTTCCAATAGCAAGCATTTGTTGTTCCCCTCCAGACAAAGTGCCGCCATCCTGTTTCTTGCGTTCTTCGAGAATAGGAAACATTTCAAAAACGTGGTCCATTCTATTTTTTCTTTCCTTGTCATCTTTTAGAGTGTAGGACCCCAGTTCCAAATTTTCCTCCACAGTTAAGTCCCTGAAAATTCTTCTTCCTTCAGGTACGTGGATTAAACCCATTTCCACTATATCATAGGGTTGAACGTTGGTAATATCCTTACCAAAAAATTCTACGGTTCCGGAGGATGCCTGAACTAAATTAGAAATTGTTTTGAGTGTCGTGCTCTTCCCCGCTCCGTTAGAACCCAAAAGAGTTACAATCTGTCCTTTCTTAACTTCAATGTTAATTCCGCGCAAGGCATGGATTTTACCATAATACGTTTCAACATCTTTAAGTGCTAGAACTATGTCGCTCATACTGCTTCATCCTCCTCTTCTTTGCCAAGATATGCTTCAATTACTCGAGGATTATTTTGAACTTCTTCGGCATTGCCTTCCGCAATCTTCTGCCCATAATCTATAACAATAATCTTTTCAGATACTTTCATAATTAAGCCCATATCGTGTTCAATTAAGAAAATTGTAATCCCTAATTTTTCACGGATTCGCTGAATTAATTTGATTAGGTCGTCTTTTTCATCATAATTTAATCCTGCCCCTGGCTCGTCCAGCAAAATCAGTTTAGGCTTAGTTGCCAATGCCCGTGCCCACTCAACTCGCCTTTGGTCTCCATAGGGCAAGTTTCTCGCTAGGCGCTCTTTCTTGTCCAATATGCCTACAAAATCCAAGCAGTATTCACTATATTCCTTTATCTTCTTCTCTTCTGCACGTTGTTTAGGTGTATGAAGTATGGAACCGACAACACCGACAGAACCACGACAGTGCATACCTGCCATAACATTTTCTAAGACACTCATATTCTTAAACAACCTTAAATTTTGAAAAGTCCGCGCCATGCCTAACTGAGTAATCTTATGAGGCTTTTCTTTCATAAGACTTTTACCATCAAAAACAATGTCACCTTCGTTTGCTTTATAAAACCCTGTTAAACAGTTAAAGGCAGAAGTTTTGCCTGCACCATTTGGTCCAATAAGGCTGGTAATAGAACCTTCGTCAACTCCAAAGCTCAGGTCGTTAACCGCCGTTAACCCACCAAATCTTAGGGTGAGATTTTTTACTTCTAAAATCGCCATAATTACTCTTCCCCTTCTTTTTGATACTGGTTATTTTAGCTGCGCCGTTCCGGCCAAATACCTTGTGGCCTGAATAACATAATTACTAGTAACACTACCCCGAAGAAAAGCATTCTCAAGTCCCCAATAGCCCGAAACACTTCTGGGAAAATTACCAAGACAAAGGCACCTACTATCATGCCGGGAATCTTGCCCATACCACCAAGCACCACTGCCAACAAAATCATGGCTGACTGAGTAAATAAGAATGTTTGCGGCGAAATAGCTGTCATTTTTACCGCAAAGAAAGAACCTGCGACGCCACCGAATACAGCTCCAATAATATACGCGTAAAGCTTAAATTTAACCCGGTCAATACCCATTGCTTCCGCAGCATCCTCGTCCTCACGAATATACTGCCATGCTCGCCCTAGTCTTGAATGATGTAATCGCACGGCAACAAAAATTGCTATAATAACAAGTACAAAGAAGACATAGTAAAAATGTTGTATTTGATATAACCGCAGGCCAAATAATTCAGGCCTGTCAATACCTATCAATCCACTTGCCCCACCTGTTATCTCGAGATTTCTTGCGGTAATCCGAGTGATTTCGCCAAAACCCAAAGTTACAATTGCTAAATAGTCACTGCGCAACCGCAATGTCGGGCCACCAATAATAATGCCTGCCATAGCAGAGAAAAGCACGCTAAATGGAATTGTCAACCAGAAATTCATCCCAAAATGGGCAGTCAATATTCCGGTAGTGTACGCACCAACGGCAAAGAAAGCTGCATATCCAAGATCAAGCAAGCCTGCATATCCGACCACAATGTTTAACCCTAAGCATAGTACCATATAGAAGAAGGCATTGGTGAAAATCTCCATCACATAATTGCCGCCAAAAGTTGGTATTAATAAAACAACGGCAGCAAGGCCCAGCAGACTGCTGTTTCGTATTTTTTTATTATCGAATAATTCATAAGCTCTATCTACCCATGTCTGTTTACTTACAGCACCATCCACATCAGGAAACTCTTTTTCTCTAGCTCTTGGATTATCTACGCTCATAATAATTACATCCTCTCAATCTCAGTTTTGCCGAGTATTCCGGTTGGCCTAAAGACTAAAAGAAGAATTAGAAGGCCGAAAGCAAAGACGTCTTTCCACTCAGAACCTATAAAAGGAAGTTGAGTTCCCGCCGCTTCCAGCAAACCTAAAACCAAACCGCCTATCATAGCGCCTGGAATACTACCAATGCCGCCAATAACCGCGGCAGTAAATGCCTTTAGCCCAATCACAAAGCCCATGAAAAAATGAATACTGCCGTAATAAACACCGGCCATGGTTCCTGCTGCTGCTGCTAAACTTGAGCCGACAAAAAAGGTAAGAGCAATTATTTTGTTCACGTTGATACCCATAAGTCTACAAGCATCTTTATCTAGAGCAATCGCACGCATTGCCTTTCCATACATTGTTTTGGAAATAAACCAGTTTAGGGAAATCATTAAAATTGCAGTGGCTACTACTAGTATAATTTGAGTATAGGTAATATGAACACTTCCAACGTCTACTCCTGCAAACCCTAAATCGGTTGTAAAAGCTTGAAATTCACCATCAGTAATGGCCATAACACTATTGTAAAGCACCAGTGATACACCTATTGCCGTAATTAAAATTGATAACCTCGGCGCACCTAACATGGGTCGGTATGCAACCCTCTGAATAAATACACCCAGCAAGCCGACCAAGAACATACTGGCAATCATTGCCGCGACGATACCCAGCCACCCGGCTCCAAGCACCGGAGACACCACTGCCAGCATTACAAAAGCTACGAAAGCCCCAGCCATGTAAATGTCTCCATGGGCAAAGTTCAATAGCATTATTATGCCGTATACCATTGAATACCCCAGAGCAACCAAACTATAGAATGAGCCTATCAGCAGCCCATTAATTAATTGTTGAAGTATTATATCGAATGTAGACATACACTCATCCTTTCAGCATTCACCTATGATGTTGTGTCTTGTTAATTAAATGGTGGAGTTATCCTTTTAAAATCAAAGGATAACTCCCAAATATCCCAACTTGATTTTACTGAACAATATGCCTACTCAGCGTTTGTCCAACTACCACCTTTTGCTTGTAAAACTACGAAGTTACTCTCAGCAAGAACATTATCTTCAGTAAAGGATACCTTTCCTGCTAAACCTTCAAGGCCTTCAGTTTCTGCCAAAGCCTTAATAATTGCTTCTTTATCTGTGGATCCGGCTCTTTCAATAGCATCAGCTAGCAGATACAAGCCATCATAGGATAAAGCTGAATACGGACCGGGATCATTGTTGAAACGGGCCTTATAATCTTCCATGAATTTCTTTGCTGCCGGTAGATACTCTACTAACGGGTTAGAAGTAACATATACGCCTTCAGCCGCATTCCCGGCAATTTCCATTAATTTTGGTGAATTGGAACCGTCACCAACTACAATTTCACCTTCATACCCACCTTGACGAAGCTGCTTGATTAGCATTCCACCATCAGCATAGTAGGCAGTCCAATATAACAAATCTGGGCTTTTTGATCTAACGTTTGTTACAAGTGAGGAAAAATCTTGCTCACCTTTGTTAACTACTTCAAATGCAACAACTTCATGACCATCTTCTTCCCAGACGTCATTAGTTATCTTGGCTAAATCCTCAGAATAGCCGTCTCCTTGATGTACGATGGCTATTTTTTCAGCGCCTAATCTTTCGAATAACGCCGTAGCCTTCTGGGCCTGGTGAGCACCTGTACCGTTAATCATGAAAGCATTCCCAGGGTTATTAGGAATCAGCTTAGTTGAGTTAGCCGCGGGAATTACCAAAGGAACATTAGCATCGCCATAGATGCTTAAAGTCGGCAATGTAGCTCCCGAGCAGTAACCACCTACCACAGCAGTAACGTCAGAGGAAACAAGCTTACTTGCAGCAGCAGTTGCCATCTGTGGATCACATGCTGCGTCACCGGTTGTAGTTACAACCTTCTTACCGAGAATACCACCTTCGGCATTAATTTCATCAACAGCTATTTGTATTGCGTTTTCCATATCTTTTCCATAAGTAGCTTCAGACCCCGTGGTCGGAACCATGATACCTATTTTTAACTCACCATCAAAACTTGCCTGTTCACCAGTTTGTTCCTCGGCTTGATCATTTTCACCTGACTGCTGATCATCTGAAGCAGGTGGTTGATTCCCACAGCCAAATACCGCAAGAGACATTAAACCAATAACTAAAGCTAATAGAAATACTTTTTTCACTTTACGACCTCCTCGAATTTACATGTTTTTGCTAGCGTCGACGACTTATCTTTGACTATCACCTCCTTAAGAGACTATTAATGTCTTTCTAACCACCGGTAATACGAAATCCTTCCGGCAACGGGTCGTCTTCTTCCAGCACTAATTGGTTCCAACCCATTATATGTGCAGTCCCGCTCACCATTGGCACCACACCGCTAATCTTCCCTATCATAGAAGTTTTTTCAAACCAACCTTCAAACACTGTGTCAATAATACTTTTGTTTATCAGCCTCATTCCTGGCTTTAATAATCCCTTTCTATAAAGCAAAGCAACCCTGGCTGAAGTTCCAGTTCCCGTGGGGGACCGATCAATCTGAGCGTCTGCAAAAATCGTTACATTTTTAGAAACTAATTTTCCTGCTGCCATTTCAACAGCCTCGGTGATTATGGTCCCGTATATTCCTTGCAGCTCGCTTTCTTCCGGATGAACTACTTCCATAGCATCCATTACCTTATGCTTGATTTCCATTCCGACATCCACCAACCGCTGCATCTGTTCCGGTACGACTTTTAAGCCAAGCTTAGATGCATCCACAAAAACATAAAACGCGCCGCCAAAAGCGATGTCAACTTCCACTTCGCCAATACCATCTACATTAATTTTCGCATCTTCTGCGTAAACAAAAGAGGGTACGTTTTCAAAGCTGACCTTTTTCACTTTTTGGTCTTCTACATGGGCACATGCTGTTACGCGCCCGGCCGGCGAATCAATTCTCACAATATTTTCACCGTCATTTGCCTCAATCATGCCAGTCTCTACAGCAACCTTGGTTACACCGATGATTCCATGTCCACACATAGTGCTGTATCCTTCGTTATGCATAAATAAGACTCCAAAATCCCCGTCTTCCGTAGTAGGAGGTGTAATAATACAACCGTACATTCCGCTATGCCCTCTGGGTTCTAGCATTAGCAGTTTTCTTAAATGATCATAATTTTCTTTGATATATCGGCGTTTTTCAAGAATTGTGCTACCTACGATAGGAGGTAGGCCGGAAGTGACTATTCTTAATGGCTCTCCCTCGGCGTGGGCATCTATGGTACTAATAACCCTCTTAAATTGAAGCATTTAATACTATTCCTCCCCATCTACATTTTAAATTCATAGCCCAACCCTTTTTCTTTTGCTTTTTCATAAACCAGCTGAGAAGCAAGTAAATCAAATGCTGCCATTCCTACAGATTTAAAGAAAGTTGTCTTCTTTTTAAGTTCAGTTGTATCTACGCCATTTTCAAGAAGGCTTCCCATGGTAACAATCTGGTCTCTACTTAACCATCCCTCTTTGAGAGGTATTATGAGATCCCCCGTTTCCTCCAAGGCATGTTCCGTATCAATAAAAACCTGTTCACACGCATCAAATACCGCTTTAGGATACTCTTGAACATGAGGTTGAAAGGAGCCGACCCCTACAAAGTGTTTGCCCGCAAACAAATCCTTATTGTTAGGAAGCACCGGTTTTTTTGCGGTAGTGGTAGTAATAACAATGTCTGAGGCTTCCAGCAGTGCTTCGGAACTTGCCGCTTTATGTACCTTCACTTCTGGGAATTCCTCGGCTACTTTCTCCGAAAAAACAGTAAGATTTTTTTCAAACAAATCATAAATATATAAATCCTTGATATTTCTTGCAGTCATCGCACAGAGAGCTTGATAATAGCCCTGCAGCCCGGCACCGACAACTCCTAATGTTTTGGCGGTATTACTAGCCAAGTGTCGAACGCTGACCCCTCCAACAGCACCAGTTCTAATAGCCGTTAATATTCTACCGTCTATAAGTGCAGTAGGCACCCCTGTTTCCGCATCATTGAGCACCACAACCCCAGTAACCGCAGGCGCATTCTTTGACGCGTTTTCCGGGAAGACAGTTACTAACTTTGTCCCAAAACTTTGTTTAGTAAAACATGGCATAAGCAATAAAGTTCCATTCCCATGCTCAATATGAGAGCGCGGGGGCATAAAAATCTGGCCTGTTTGGTCAAGTTTTAATGCAGTTTCAATAACATCCATAACCTCGTTCAATGATACTGCTTCTAAAATATCATGTTGCGATAGACATAACATAAAATTAGCCTCCTTTGCTTTTGTGCTATTGTTTAATGTGCTGTAAGCATATGGTCTGACCATAAGGCCTCTTAAATCCGAACAAAATCTTTCACCTAGGCCTATCCACATTTTCCCAATATGCTAAGTATTCAAACTATTATTTATGACTTTTAGAAAAGTTCTTACTTTTAGAGTGATGAAAACTATTCGTTATAAAGTTATATTGTCCTGCCTTATAGCACGAATATTGTTAATACGTTGGACTTATGTCCGCGAGTGAAAAACGCATCCTGCAGCAGCAGTCAATCCATCCGAAAGCACTCCAGCTGCAGGCAAGTTTATAATCTAGCCCCCTCCTAACGGAGGGATTAATAATATCTCATCGCCACTTTTAGGTTCATAGTCCCATTTTCGATGTTTTCCTTCAACCACTATCCCACTGATGCTGTCAGGATCAACATCAAAACTCTTCGTGACAATATTTCTAATGGTCCACGTTCCCGAAAGCTCCAGTTCATATTTTTCCTGGTTGGCCGGGAATAACTCTTTTAGATGACCAATTGGTCTCAATGTAATTAACATCTAATTTTATCACCTACTCCCAAATTGAACTATAGGTGTTTTTTGACTAGCCCCACGACGTCTGGAAAGTCTACCCGCAGCCTTTTTAGAGTATCCAGCGTAGGGATACCCTGATCAGTCCATCCTCGACGCTTATAAACCGTATCAACTAAAATCTCGTACTGCTTCTCCCGATACTCTCTGACCACTTTTATCTTTTCTTCCGTAGACTTACCGCTGGGATCAACGCCGATGAGATCTTTAAGCTGGTCATCATAACGCTCTTGCCTAGATTCATATTCCTCTACAGTGACCGGCCCTACAGAACGATACGGAATAGAGTCGTGTTCTCTTTTACCCACACCCATTTTTAAGTTGAATACTCTTTGGAAATTGTATACAGCCTCTGATTCAAAAAGAATATCGTCAATTGTAGCTTCTTTCCCTGTCACGCCATTATATAAGTTTAAATAATTCTCTACATGCTCAGGAACTTTCTGTGGCTCATCAGTATCCGCATTATTAGCAGGAACGACATCGTTCCAAGGTAATTTACATAGACCAACTAACCCAAACCAAGTCCTAAACATCGGGAAAAAATGCAGCGCTTCTGCTTTGTCTTCAAAAGTGGGTATTTGCTTCAATACCGTATCCATAAAAATCAGCCAGGCCTCATCATGCTGAGCACCTTTGTTGGCCATCCCGTATCCGGCCTGTTGAGCTAAAGATTCTTTTGAAATGTACTCTGAGTATTCCAGACCTTTTGCCTCCATGCCAATATCTTCTAAGAACCGAGAATTTGCTCCGTATTGTTCAACAAATATTTTCTTCATCTTCCGGATTCCTTGACCGGCAATTTTACCAAAACCTTCACCGCCGGCAATCTGATGCAGCAATTCCATAACTGCTTCACGGTTGCCAAAGTTCAATTCCAGGCCACCTGTAATATCCTTATTAAGGATGCCGTTTTCATAGCATTCCATGATGAACGCTGCGCCTGTTCCAAAAGAAATAGTATCTATGCCATAAGTATCACAATAGAAGTTGCATTCTAAGATATGGTCTCGGTCAAAAACCCCTACATTAGACCCAACTGCACCTATAGTTTCGTACTCAGGTCCATCCACAAGCACCTTTTGTCCTTTATAAGGACCTGTCCTGAGCTCAAAACCGAAAACCACCTTGGCACATCCTACTGTACAACCGTACCAGCATCCGTCACTACCGGTATGACAAAACTTATCTTCCCATTTTGTTATCTTAACAGCATCTGGATGGGTGCCGAATTTAAAATTGCAAACAGGTAGTAAATCATTATCGTTAGCAATAGGGGTCAACATGGTTGTTCCACGCTTACGCATATTATTTTGCTTGGGATCCATGGAAGCGACTTCCTTATGCATTTTGATACCCGTATCATTAATCCGTTTCTTATCAGCAGGATTGTTTAAGTCTCCATTGACGTTACTAAACTTGATTACAAAAGCCGCTATGTTTTTATCCCTAAAAACAGATCCAATACCGCCTCTACCAGCTTGTTTAATACGCACGGCCTTTCGTTTTCTGTCATAGAAAGAAAAATTCAGCATTCCCATTAAGGAATTGTCTGCACCAGTACCGGTTGAAACAACCGAGATATTCTTTTTATCATTTTCCGATTCAGAATAATAATCTGTCAATCTTTCGGCTAATACATGAGTATTTAGATCACCAAGAGGTACTTCTTCAATTGTAACAACACCCTTATCCCCGTCAATGTAAACTACAACGTCACGCTCGGCTTTGCCCTGAACTTCTAAAGCATCCCAGCCTGAAAACTTCATAAATGGCCCAAAATAGCCGCCAACATTACTGTCTATTACGGTTCCCGTGGTCGGAGATAAAGTAACAACAATAGATTTACCGGTCCCGGGATATTGAGTAATCCCGGCAATGGGTCCGCAGGATATGATAATTTCATTTTCCGGGTCATTCCACTTAGTAACTCCAGTTACCGCTTGCCATAGATAATACAATCCATAGCCTCGGCCTCCGATAAAAACGTCTTTTGTCTCTTCCGAGATAGTTTTTGCTTTTACTGTGTTGTCAGATAAATTAACATAGAGAGTACGGTCTGAATACCCTCTTTCCAATCGTTTTGGTTCATATTTAAAGGTTTGAATCACCTTCCGAGCTTGATCTTCACTCATTGTCTTACCTCCTTTGTGTTTGAAGCACTATTACTTAAACTTCCTCCATATAAATTGCACCAGTCGGACATTCTTTCACGCATTTGCCACAAGACGTACACTTAAAAGGCACCGGCTCTTCAGGATGCTTGAACATAGCTCCCTTAGGGCAAAATCCTACGCAGGAGTAGCACTCCACACAATCGCTATCCTTGATTGTCACAATACCGCTTTTGGCTGTTTTAATCGCCTCCACCGGGCAAACATCAACACATTCACCACAATGGTCACAGACAACAATATTAAAATCACCGTTAGGATTATCCATTATCCTTATAGCAGACTTTTCTTTATCCTTTTCCTTAAACCAAGCCTGCGCGCAAGTTTCTTCACAGATTCCGCAACCATCACAGAGTTCTGGTTTTTTTGCAACGATTTTCAAAATAATCACCTCTTTCTCTTGTAATAGCAGGAGCCATTTCCTAGCCTATCTGCCCTGCGTTAATCCATATAGCGTCTTCTTCACTTACTAATTTATTTGCAATATCTATACCAATCTCCCAAGCCCTTCTTTGCCTTCCTTTAGATCTTTTTCTCCAATTATATTGTCAGTTTTTTAAACATATAGTGTCTGCTTTTCGCCACTATTATTGTACAATCTTGCCATATGAACTAATTTAATTAGTACCTCTTATCAAATATTTGTGCCCATTTTGACGTTCCTGGCTGGTTCATCGCTACAATTCCTGGCGGTTGGCTAATAATTTGCATTATATTGTTGCACATACGAACATAACTTGCGGGGGTAATGCAAATGGAATTAAACAACTTAGCCAGATCAGTAGTGTTAGGAGTCTCAAATAATACAGTAGTTCATAGTTTCGCCACAAAATACGGGTTGTCTTTAGGTGCCGGTAGGTTTGTTGCCGGGGAAACCTTAGAGACGGCCATTGAAGCAGTCAAAACCTTAAATTCTAAAGGGATTTCTGCTACATTAGATCATTTGGGCGAAAGTGTCCCGAGCAAAAAACTAGCTGCTGGGGCCTCTCAGGAATGCTTATATCTCATAGATGCCATTGAGCGAACTGGTGTCGATTGTAATGCTTCTTTGAAACTGACCCAAATGGGATTGGATATAGACCAAGAGTTTTGCAAAGAGAATGTAGAACAGATAGTCCAAAGAGCTTCGGAGAAAAACAACTTTGTCAGAATAGATATAGAGGATTCACCTCGAATAGATGCAACTATTGAAATCTTTAAATACCTAAAAGAAAAATACCCAGATAACGTTGGCTTAGCGTTACAATCTTATCTTTATCGCACTTTAGAAGATATGAAAAGGCTAGCGTACTTAAAACCAAACTATCGTTTTGTAAAAGGCGCTTACAAAGAACCGAAAGAAGTCGCCTACCCCCAAAAACAGGATGTAGACGAAAATTTAAAGCGAATTATAGGTATTCATCTAAAAGAGGGCAACTACACGGCAGTAGCTAGTCATGATGAAAACATTATTAATTTTACTAAGGATTTTGTTAAGAAGAATAACATCCCCAAGACACAGTACGAATTTCAAATGCTTTATGGCATATGCCAAGGATTACAAGAGCAGCTTGCACAGGAAGGATATAAGGTTAGAATTTATGTCCCTTATGGTAAGGATTGGTACCCTTACTTTTCCCGAAGACTAGCTGAAAGACCAGCAAACATAATGTTTATTATGAAAAATATGTTTAAACACTAATTATTAGAGTATTTTCCTAAGTTTTATTCAAATCTTTTAGTTTGTAATATAGAGTGCTGCGAGGAATCCCTAGTTTCTTCGCAGCTTTTGATTTATTTCCTCCGCACTCTTCCAGTGCTCTTAAAATGAGCTCTTCCTCAGTTCTTTTTGTTTCTTGATTAAGAATAGAGCCGGAGTCTACGAACTGCGATACTCCAGATTTCTGAATTTCTTGGGGCAAGTGTTTCTTATAAACTGTTCCTTCTTCCGTCAAGATCACCATGCGTTCTATTACGTTACGGAGCTGTCTAACATTACCGGGCCATGAATAGCTGATTAACAGTTCCACCACCTCAGGGTGCAGCTTTAAATTATCTCTGTTATATTTCCGGCAAAACTCGTTCATAAATATATTTATTAATTCCGGTATGTCATCCTTTCTGCTTCTTAAGGGTGGAATATCTAAACTAACAACATTTAAGCGATAATAAAGATCCTCCCTAAACTTTCCTTCTGCAACCATAGTTTCAAGATTACGATTTGTTGCAGATATAACATGCACATCCACCTCAATTGGCTCATGTCCCCCGACTCGATAAAATGCTTTATTTTGAAGAACCCGAAGTAACTTAACCTGCATATCCAAATGCAGTTCCCCTATTTCATCAAGGAATATGGCTCCCTTATTTGCTACCTCGAACTTTCCCGCACGACCACCTTTATCGGCCCCAGTAAATGAACCACCACAATAACCAAATAACTCGCTTTCGAATAATGATGAAGGTATAGCGCCACAATTTACAATTATAAAAGGTTTATCTTCTCGAGGACCTGCCTTATGGATTGCTTCCGCGAACAATTCTTTCCCAGTTCCGCTCTCACCTCGAATTAGTATAGAAGCCGTAGTTTGCGCCACCCGTTTAGCCATTAAACGTGCCTCACTTAATTTACTGCTATGACCAACAATTTTAAAAAAAGGATCCTTGTCATTCCGGTTTTGATTGCCGAATTCCCTTTCTAATTTCCGTAGCTGCAAATCCGTTTTAGAAAGTTCTTGATGCAAATAATAAATTTCAGTTATGTCACGCTCTGACGACACCCCGCCAATAATTTTTTTGCCAATTTTAATCGGTTCTGCGTTTATAAGAACATGCGTATCTCCACATGACTGATGGTATAAATCCTTGAACTTTAAATCTTCGTTCTTGGCGCGTGGAACAATTATGTTCTGAAAGAATGTTTCAATCTTTTTGCCCAAAACATCTTGTATCTTTAAGTCATATAACACCTCAGCCTGGGGACTCCACCCCACAACCTCTTCCTGCTCATTTATAATGGTAACTGCTTCGTGTACCGTGTTTAACACAGCATCTAACTTAGACTCTGCCTCCAGAGTATTTTCCCACATATATTTTATGAGCATATTATTATCAACTAAGCCCTGACCACTATCACCGTCTACCAGGAAATAATCTAGTGCACCATCGTTTAAAGTCATTTCAACTAGTTCCGAAACCAATGTTGTTTCCTTCACGCGAATAAATTTTCTTTTCATTATATCGCCAACTAAGTCTTCGTCAGAGGCAACATATAAATCTGATACCGATACAACTCCCACAAACCCACCATTATCCACAACAACAAATCCTGCACATTCTTCCTTATCTAAATCACATAACTTTACCGTTTCCTTAACAGACTTAACAGGTGCAACCATAATGTCTTTTGCACGTAGATACTTACTAGGAAATAATCGCATCTGGTGCCTCACCTCCTCTAAACCTCTACATATGTAGAAAACGCTATGAAATAGCAATTATCATAAGTGTCAGTACTAACATGTCTATTTCTTGACACCGCTTCGATATTCCTTCTTGTATAATTTTCTAACAAAACCCCATGCTTAAAACTTACCAATTTAATTTTTAGTAGAATAATTGATAAGAGGCACTGTTGTATTAACAGTGCCTCTTATCAATTGGCTCCCCGGGCTGGACTCGAACCAGCAGCCTACCGGTTAACAGCCGGTTGCTCCACCATTGAGCTACCGAGGATTATAGATTGTGGCAACGACCTACTCTCCCAGGGTTTAAACCCAAGTACCATCAGCGCTGGAGGACTTAACTTCCGTGTTCGGAATGGGAACGGGTGTAGCCCCTCCGCCATAGTCACCACAAATATTAAACTTTATATGAGGTTTCAACTTCGGCCAACCATAGGCGTCGAATTTCTGCGTTGTTCGATTTTTTAATCGGTCACGTACGAGTTAGTACGCTTCCTCATAAAAAACCTTCACTGCCTTGAACTTCTCGCCTGAGCTTAACCTCATTTGAAACTTCTTAACTTATATGAGGTTTGAAACTCCGCTTACCATAAGCAGCAACTTTCTGCGTTGCTCCAAGTTTTAAATGCTCACGTACGAACCAGTACGCTCCCTTTAAAAAGAAGACTTGCCAACTTGTTGGCTTAGTCGCACTTAATGCCCCTTGAGGGTAAAAAACCTTCACTGCCTTGAACTTCTTGCCTGAGCTTAACCTCATTTGAAACTTCTTAACTATATGATGTTTAAAACTTCTTTTTTTCTTGATGTTTGAAATGATTTTTCTTGCTTCTTGCCTCTTGCTTCCTGCTTCTTGAAATGGTGGAGATGAGCGGGTTCGAACCGCTGACCCCCTGCGTGCAAGGCAGGTGCTCTCCCAGCTGAGCTACACCCCCGTATCAAGGTTACAAGAAGCAAGACGCAAGAAGCAAGATTTTGGTGCAATTGGCTGTAGCCAATTGCTTCTTTTTTTCTTGTCTCTGGCCTCTGGCTTCTGGCCTCTTGAATGGTGGGCCTAGGTGGACTCGAACCACCGACCTCACGCTTATCAGGCGTGCGCTCTAACCAGCT
>JADQBR010000116.1 GCA_016278515.1 Bacillota bacterium | reverse complement strand
TTCTGTGAGAGCAAAGAGGCCGGGAAATTATTCCCGGACCTCTAGCTACTCGATTCCTTAATTGCCGAGAACGGAATTTATTCCTTCCATCCTCCGCCACCATGAGAAGAAGACTCTACGTAGTCAACGTTAATTTGACCGGTTCCTGTGCCAAGAAGCGTGTTGAAATTATATTGGCGCAGGTTCCAATCATCAAAGTCACCTCGCCAGCTGTTATCGACGATGAAGGTATAACGTGTCGTGGCAGAGTAAGTGCCGCGAATGTAATCACAGACAGCTCTTGAACCGTATACACCCAACTTATAGCCATTGGGATTCTTGGTGCTACTGTTCAAAACCGATAAAACCCCTTGGAAATATGGAACAATATTATCTGTAACTTCGGAAGCAGTGGCGTCAAAATCCACGGCGAAATAAATTGGAGTGTTATCGGTTTGTGCAAGGCCGTTGGCCAGTGCCACAGCATCCTCCGCATCACTGACTCCCCGGGAATTCGTAAAGTAATCGGCTCCAGTGCTACCATTGTTTTGATAGATGGAGACAATGTACAATCCCCCATTCGAGATGCGTGTCACTTCGTCAGCAGTAAGTCCGTCATGTGCGCCCTCAACACGATTCAAGTATCGACCAACAAACGTAAAGTTATTGTCTTGTAGTGTAGTCAACCTCGCACTGGTTACATTTGTTGCCGTATCGCAACCTAATGCCATATTCATCCCTTCCTTCTTTTATAATTATTGTTTTACTCCAAACGCAAGAAAGTACATTTGCCTGAATACTCCCACCTTCAACTTAGGGTAGTTGTCCGTCCTGGATGAGGTCTACTTGGCGGTGGGCTCGTCCAGGACAAAATGTTTCCTTAGCCTCTTCAACGCTCTTAGTCGATTTACTACTTGTTGCGCTATTCTCAATTGTTCAGCTACCTCCCGCTCTGTTCGTCCCTCCAAGACTGTTGCTACAATGACTTTTTGCTGTTGCGGTGTCAGCAACGCGAGGGCTTCCTGAAGGGATACGGCGTCCTCTACTTCGGCGAGAATGTCACCTGGGGCGGCATGGTATCGAGTATTTCTGTCATCTCGTTTTCGGTATCCTTACTAAGTAGGTCGTTGAGGATAAGGAGTTCGTGCTAACCCTCTGTACTTCTCAATCTGATGGCCTCATGAAGCAGGCCGGTTGCAAACCAGGCTATAATCCGAGCCTCTTCCAGATCTACCTCACTGGCCTTAAGTGTAGGGGGCCATCCTTTCACCTCCTTCCAGCTTGTCTATTCCGCCCTCTACTTTATAAAGAGAAAATTGGGGGTAGTTTTAACACCTCCCCTTTAGGAAAAAAGTTTTTGTCTTTCACTCCGATAGGCTTAAGGTTAATTCAGATGTTGGGATAGTTATGATTTTCCATGGAGAGCGGAACAAAGTAGGCTTAATCTACGTCAATATTTATGGTTAAAGATATATGAATGAAGGGAGTTTGTTAATGAGGAAATACGTGGTAATCCTTTGGGTAATGGTGTTATTTCTAGCCTTTCCACTAGGAAATGCGATGGCGGAGCAAGCTATTACTGTGACCTTGGATGGCGAAAAACTAAACTTTGACGTATCGCCGGTATTAGATAATGGTCGGGTACTGGTGCCGCTTCGAGTCATCTTCGAGTCTATGGACGCTTCTGTAGATTGTGGTACAGTGACAGCAATTAGAGGTAATGATACCGTCAAATTAACCGTCGGTAATAAGACAGCTTATAAAAGCGGAGCGCCCGTGGAACTTGACGTTTCGGCTAAGGTGGTCAACGGGAGAACCTTAGTACCAGTCAGGTTTGTTTCTGAGACACTAGGCGCTGAAGTAGATTGGGATGCCCAAAGCCGGGTAGTGAGGATAAACCAAAGAAGCGAATTGGAATTAGAGGCCATAGAACAGGTAAAGAAATATTTCTCATTACTTGATAAAGTCGTAGGAGGACTTGCGGACGAGGAGTGGGAAGGTGTCCTTTCCCAAGCTGCCATAAACAGTGGTTATGGAATTGATGCCCGGGTATTTAAACCAATGCCTGGTTTAGTAGGTTCTTCGGGCCGCTCCATAAGCAATGTGGAAATTGTAAAGGCAGACTATGTGACCGGATCATATGATGGCACTTTTATTAGTGTTACCGCTCGCTATGTATATAATGACCCTACAGAACCAGATGCTTCACGCCGAATGATACAATACGAAAAAAAATATAACCTGATTTGGGAAAATGGGCGGTTAGTTATAGATGGGGAGCAAACTCAAGCGGTGAGAAATACCGATGATATTCCCTTTGCGACACTTTCGGATAATGACATAGAACAGATAGCCCAACAGTGGCAGCAGGACAACTATTATAATTACAATGAGTTGCTAGCTATCAATAACAGTTTTATTTCTCCAACGCTAAGTGAGACTTTAGGTATAACTAAGTGGGGCAATACATCAACAGCATCAGGCCAAGATCGACTAAAGCAATTATTAAGCTATTTTTCCCCTACCGTACAGGAAAGCAAGGGATGGCAGGATTTTCTCAACCTTGAAGCTAAGCGTGATCTTACATTTACCGTAATACGGGCAACATCTACTCAAAACAATATTTCTGCCGTCCTCTTTGTTGAGCTTTTCCCTGGATTTAACGTTATCCCCGCAGTAATGGAAGTTGAAATCCAAAATCAACCTGACAAATCTAATGGAACAAAATGGTTCTTTACCCGAATAGAAAAAGTAAGAAGCTATGATAACTTAGCCGAACTGGAACGAGAAGAACCGCAAATTTACGAAATGTTATTGAGAATGAATAGCTATCGTCAAACGTTAACTAATCAGTAGCTACGATATGAGAGAAAAGTTTTTTTATATGAGGGAGGATTACCAGTGAAGAAGAAGTTGTTAATAGTTTTTGGTGCTGTTTTTTTAGTTGTTGCTGTCGCTACAGTGGGTTTTGCTGCTATTCCAATCAAGTTAATTGTCAATGGCCAGGAAATTAAGGCAGATGTTCCAGCGCAGTTGATTAGCGGTAGGACTATGGTACCTGTTCGATGGGTTGCAGAAGCTTTAGGTGCTAATGTGGAGTGGGACGCAAAGAGTAATTCTGTAAAAATTGATACCAAAGGGATTACTCAAGATTACATTAACAAAACACCATCTACACTTTTGCCAAGCGGTGGTTCAATTTCAATGGGGTGGTTAACCAGACAAAATAGGAATGTCATTTCAGCATATGCTGCTTTAAATTCTTATCTAGCTAAAAAGCAGACCGAATCATTGAGTACTAATAACATATTAATGAGATATGAGATTATAGATGCAGGTGTTCTAGGCGGATATATGGATTTTACCAACCAATCCGCTATTGAGATGTCCGCCAGACTATATTACAGTCAATTGCCCAACAATCAAGATGCCTCGGTTTTGGAATTTGGCCCAGGTACAACGAATATAAAACCAGAATCGAATTACTATGAAGATGCAATCTTTATAGTCCAACCTATTGGCGGTACAGTTGTTGAAAATAACATGAAAAACGCAACAATGGGCATAAAAGGTTGGGAAATCAATGAGGGTAAGACTGAAATAGTTAACAAGCAAGATATTTTGGAAGTTCCAATTCTTTTTGACTTGCCGTTGCCACAATAAAATTACGAAGGATGCCCGAAAAGGCATCCTTCGTTTCGTTAATAAATTAACTCAACGAGGTACTTAAAGGCAATTCACTGTAGACTGACATATCAGAAGATTTCTTGCTATAATCAGTAGAACTACCTGATGTCCAATCATGCCATACGTTGTTGGAGTCTCTGTATTGCATAAGGGAAAAATCGGTCTGAGAGTAAGTTACATTACCAGAGTAATCACCTGCACCTTGGGCCATTTTGATGTAAGTGGTAGATGGCATACTACTCGCACTTTTTAACGTATAAGCTAAATATCCATTAACATAAAGAGTTGCGGTACCATCCGAGTTGTTAACCAATTTAAGGTGTATTCTGTCACCAGGAGACGGCTGATTACTTAAAGGATCACTCTGTGGTGTATCTCCGTTGGAGGCTGTTCCTCCATTATTCAAAAATTTATGCCATTCTTCTCCAGCTGGCCACTTTTCAGAATATGAAATTCCACCTTCCATGTAACTTAGTCCAAAGCCAATATAGAAGCTAAAATAATCACTTGATTGTGGCCGGGCAATTCCCCCGATCCCCTCAGACCAATACGCACGGCCAACTGCACCTTGTTCGCTTGCTTACCCCAGTTAATGACAGGGTTACTTCATGCCATTACCCGCTTTGGAATGTTGGCATTTCCTCGAGCTACTTACTACCTGGATTCCCGAAAAGTATAACGATGATGTCTAGAAGCATTGGAAACAGTGACTTTAAGCTCGTTACACATTTTATATGTGGAACGATGTGTCGAAAATGCCGAATTCCTAAAAGTGTTGTTATTACAGAGTCTCAAGGGATTGCCTCGTTATATATTTGTAAGATCCGCGGGAACGCAGGTTACTAACCTGATCCGATCAGGTACACCGGTGTGAGTGTCGGATTCTTTAACTCTCTACCACTGCTTGCCTAGTACTCCTAGCAACAGTGTTCTATTTTCAAAGAACATCTTTTTAACAAACCCCTGTTGGTAGAATACGAAATATTTAGGCGCCTTACTATATAAAGAGTCAATTAGGGGTCAATTTAACAACCCCCTGAAGCAAATTTTTTCAAAAAATTTTGCGGGCAATGTCTATTACCTTTGCTGTTTGAATACCATCTAGGCCATAAACCTTTAAAATCCCCCTTACTATATGAAGAGTCAAAAAAATGCCGTTTTAATAACCCCCTATAGTAAATTATTTTGTTTTTCTCGTATACGCTTTAGAGAAGAAAAATGGGAGGTAGTGTCATCCCCCTACCCAATTTTTTTGCTTTTTTGGAGTAATATGATTTTCCTGCCTGATGATAATAAGTTAGGAGCGCATTGAGTGAACATAACAATCACTTAAACAAAGCCGCGAAGTCCCAGTTCGGCATTTCGTGGCTTTAGCTTTATGAAATCCAATTTTTTCAATTTAATTTTGAGGAAATGCATTGACATGTCAACCTACATATTGTAGAATAAATTAAACCTACACGTTGTAGATAAAGAAGGTGATTTTGATGAAAAAATTACAGCGGATATCTGAGGCGGAGAAACAAGTTATGGAATTCATTTGGGCAGCCGGACGCC
>JADQBR010000164.1 GCA_016278515.1 Bacillota bacterium | reverse complement strand
ACATCAGACTGTCGTCCGAACTAATCTTTCAAGAAGAAGCCGCTTCTTGTCGCACTCACATATTTAGCCTAATCTAAGTTCTGAACCTCTCCCCGTTATATGTATAAGGAGAATTTTCTTTAACTTGTTTATTAGTAACTTCTCCTCTACCAACCACTTATGATACAGCTCACCATACCGCATCAAACTGCGTTTCACGCTTGTATACTTAGTCATTTTCATTTTGACATATAATTCACCTTCTGATGAATTATATATGCAGATATCATGAATAAATATGCTTACTATTCTCTACTCTACTCCCCTAAATAATATTGTATTGCTTTCTCAATAATCTTGTTATTTAGCTTCTCTACCAAGCTTTCTGTCAAAGTGTCTTTGTAGTATTTAGTTGAATCACCTTTAAACAAACCAACCAATAACTGTGGTGTAATTGGAAAGTATAACCCATTATAAATGCCCTTATAAATGTCCTCATCTTGGATGATAAGTACTGGATTGTCAGAAGTATATAATTTAGTATTAATTGGAGCTTTGTAGATTACTATCGTTAAATTGTCATACATATCAATCTCTTTTTGGATTACAGAATCTTTATCACCATCAATGAATTTTCTTATCAAGTTTAAAAACTGCTGTCTCGCCATATCCTTCATCTCATCTTGCTTAATCTCATCGTTTGGATATTCCATTAATCCCATTACAGAATCAGTAACCTTTTTTACTTGTCTATGAGCATCTTCGCCTCGCCATTTCTGTGTTCCAATAAAACTCTTCAATATTGAATACGTCTCAGTTGATAACTTAGCCTTTGAATTATTAAGTACATTAATGATTTCATTTCTCAATCCATACCAACTATTTTCATATTTGTGCCAGCCAAATTCGATATCCAGAATCCTGTTATTATCTGATTTAATTCTGCTTTCAATTCTAGTTCTTTCATCTTTACTAATAGGGTTCTGTGTTTTCGGGTCTTTAATAATCCAATCATTGAAGTATTTAAAACTTGAAGCATAATGCTTATGGTCGGTAAGCTTTTTGTCCTCTATTTCAATAATATAGCTATCAAGAAAACCAAATATATGAGTTATTTCATCATCTTTTAGACAGAATGGAGTATCATAGCTTAGAGTGTAATACTCTTCAAAATAGAATCTACTTTTGGGGCTCCATGGTTCTCCACTATGATTTTCGATTTTTTTATCTATAATTCTAAAGCTTCCATCCTCTTTCCAAGACTTAGTATATGTTTTAGACACATAGTGTTGATTGAAATATTCTAATTTGCTCATTTCTATCTCCTTTCTTTCCACCACACTTTGACAGGTATTTTAGAATTATTATTAATCTATGTTCCTTAAAGTCTTAATTGCAAAAATCTCACAACTTCCCATTCTAGACATTTGCCTAATATTTACAATGCAACTTACCAATACCATCTGTTAGGAGGGATCATATGCAACCTAACAAAACTTGTCCATTGGTTGAAGTTACACGAGGTATTTAAGTATTCCATGTGGCATTAATCCTCAGTTCCGGAAGTCCGTCTAAATGCAAGAACGGAGATTCTTCAGCTTTATAGTAATCGTTATATCTAGCACGATAACGTCGGATTCCCTGCATAATATAACAGACTTCAATGGCTCTCGTGATACCTACATAGTGTAAATTCAAACTTTGTATGTAATCTTCTTCTGAACAACCCTCAAACGGAAACACCCATTTATACAAATCCATTAGAAAGATGGCCCTGAATTCTAGACCTTTGGATTTGTGTAAAGTTAATACACATATTTCTTCTTGTGATGCTGGTTTAAAACCTTCTAATTTAGCTTGATTACTCAGTAGCTCAATTAGCACTCTAACTATCTCTGCATTCTCATACTCTGGATAGATTATTTTCGCAAGATTTAAAATATCATTAAGTTCATCTATCAAGCCTGTATCGTTTATATCAAATAGCTTATCAACTAATTGCAGGGCTTTTTGATGGATTTTTGGCTCGTACTCCAGGTTTATGTATTTCTCTACAAAATCAACTTTGTAGACACTTTCATCATAATAACACTGTAAGAAATCACGAAAAAATCGTGCCCAATATGCTGAATATCTATCTAGTTCGGTATCAACAAATAGTTTTGCTGGAGTGGCAAGAAATTCGCAACATTTTTCTGCTGTAGCATTTCCTCTACAAAGGATTGCAATTTCATTGTTATTTTTAATCTTATATTTCTCTTTGATTGCGGGCAGTTTAGCATCTATTGCTTGCATAAGTTCTTGTTCACATCCACTAACACTTATTTTAAATATTCTTGACTCATCTACCGGTTTTATCTCACCACCCATAAGGCACAATGAATAATTTGAAATTGATTGATGGCATCTGTGATTTTTGGTTAACTCAAAGTGGGTAAACTGTGGATTTGAAATTAGTGAAGCTAAGTATTTAGAATACCTATTACTAAAAGCATATATGGCTTGGTCCAAGTCTCCAACAGCAATACCAGTTATTCCATTTTCAACTAAAGTCATGAATATTTTATGCTGAATATCGCCACAGTCCTGATACTCATCAATGAAAATGTGTGTATATCTTGCTTTAAGATATTCTATACATTCTTTTACATTTTCAAGAACATAGTATGCAGTCTCTCCACAGATATCGAGAAAGACATATCCTTCATATAACGACTGTAATAATAGCTCCTCTGTGTTTTTACTTATCCCATCTTTGATAGCTATTAATTTTTCGTACTTTGGGTAATCCCTTAATGTAGTGCAAACCTCGATGGTGTTGAGCTTTCGTGTTAAGAGTTTTGCATAAGGCATAATGATTTCACTAATGTAAAAGCTATCAATGGTACCGAGAAAGGATTGCTTAATCAGAATTCCTTTTTTCTTTGCCCGTATTGTCAATTCGTGACTTGCTTTTCTGGTAAAAGAAATAGCGATAATACCCTGATAATCATATAATGAGTCAGAAATATTTTTTATTTTTTCTATTACGGTAAATGTCTTTCCACTTCCAGGTTTAGCCGTAATAACAAGATTATTTTCTTCATTTATTGCGCGGAGCTGTTCTTCTGTTGGATCTTGAATATGACTGCTCATTCTGGGTGCGCCCCTTTTTCTACTAAAGAAACAATACGTTTTAGAGGTAGCACAATATCATCATCTTTAAGTACCGACAATATCTTTTCACCGTATTCAATATAATTCAACATGTTTTCGGCTTTTCTTTTTTGCATTGTATAAATCAGCTTGCTATCATCAGTTTCACCATAAAATTCAGAAAGACTTTTTTTAAGCCTCGATGCAACTAAATCTTCTTCTAAATTATTTATTGATAAAAAAATGTTATATTCATCTAGTTGGTGGCGCATATAATCATTTAAAGCTAGAGCTTTGTCGGGGTAATCTTCATCCGCAGCCGACCATTCATTACCGCCTTTATTGGCTTTCCAATACTTAAGCAGCTTATCTATTCTAGGGGAAACAGAAATAAGCTCTTTATATATACCTATCGCACGTGATATGCCCGCAAAATAGTTTAATTTTTCCCCACCTTTTTCTTTTATAAAAACATCATCATCTGTTCTCATTACATATGGAATTTCTAACGCCTTGCATATCTTGATATAGGGTTTAAATCCAATTCCATCAATAGATATAATAGAAATATTTAGATTGTCTAAATCAATACCAATTTGCTGAGCAACTGCGGAATAGAACAGCTTCTCAGATGGTCCCTCAACAAGTAATATGCCGTTAGCAAAAAACGTTTCTGCTGTTATTGCATTTAATCTATATCCAAAATCATCAAATGTAAGTTTTAACTTACTGGTACAGCCACATTGTGCGGCTTCACTGACTTTGTTTTTTGTGCAAAGCTTAACAATTTTATCTGGCTTAAATTGAGATGCAATATAAGGAGAATGAGATGTTAGAAATACTTGCTCTTCAAAAATATCAACAAGATATTTAGATAACTTTCTTTGTTGATGCGGATGTAAATGAGCTTCTGGCTCTTCAATCGCAAAAATAGTAACGTGTTCTATTGACCTCTTTATAATCTGTTTTGAAGCCCAAGTTGCAATGAATATTTGATTATTACGACCATCGCCTCCTAGAAGAAGGGGAGTTCCGTTAGTTGAATACGACAATTCTAAATTATCAAGTAATTTATTTGTATCACTATTTCCAGCAACAAAACGAATATCTTGATCTTCATTATGAATAGACAATTTGCTTAATTCAGAATTAACTGTTTCGAGAGCAGTTTTCACATAATTCAATTGGTCAATTTTCCGATTAAGACCAGTTAAATCATTTTGCAATTGACCAATTGATGTTTTATCGGATTCAGATGCTTCTTCAGTTAAGAGGCTCTTTGAAATCTCAAGAAGCTTTATTCGCTCATGTTTTATAAAAGAAAACAAATCTCTATTTGTATCTACATATTCAATGCTTATTCTTTTTAAATAAAAACGTCCTTGCTTAATTTCCAAGAATTCTAAACTGGGACCTGCAAGTATTGCATATTCACCATCTTTGCTATTTGTATATCGGATATAAGTGGTTTTGTTCTCAATGGCGCCTACAAAAGTACTTTTTAAGCAATCTTCTTCAATATTTGATAGGCAAACTGTAATTTCAATATTGTCTGCATTAGTATAAGCATTATAGTCTGAAGGTGATAGCTCTAAATCTCTATCACTCAGAGATCTATCGAATATCAATCTTAACGCATAAAGTAAATTTGATTTACCAATATCATTTGCACCAATGAGCAAAGTTTTATCAGAGAAATTAATAGTCGCATCATTAAAATTCCTAAAACCCTTTATATGTACCCATGACAATCTCATCATAAACATCTCCTTATTTACATATATTTCATCCATTTAGGGTGCATATATCTCCGTAATTCAAATGGCATTGTCTTCCGAAAAACTTTCTAGACAGTTACGTTTTAATATTGGAAAAATTCGTACTATTACATCAGTCGTTGGGTTAATCTCAAAAGCATTATGTCTTCCATCGCTAACCTTTGTTCTAATACAGTGAACAGAGGGTCTAAGCATTACACTTAACTATTGAAGGTAATCTATGTTTTAATGTTCTGTGTCTTAATATCAAAACAAGCATCACCACCCTTTAGTACTTTTCACTGTCGGCTAAGTCGGAGGGATTGCTCCCTCCTTCTCGCCTAAGAACTGTACG
>JADQBR010000167.1 GCA_016278515.1 Bacillota bacterium | reverse complement strand
TTGGGTGCAAAAGCATTACCGCTTCAAGCCGAAAGGCATGAAATGCTTTTGTTCAGCTACAGGGTTTTTAGGGGGTTGTGACGAAATATGACGTAATACGGTGATTGCTTATGGTTATAGTAGGTAGTGGAGGGAAAATTATGGATGAAAGGCTGCGGCATTTTCTTTTTCCCGAAGAAATCTTTGCTCATTTGCTGCAGCATAAGCTGTTTAAGGGCTATACCCAAGAGCAATTGGAGCAAGATCTGACTGCTCTAGTTCAATGGCAGAATCTTATCCCCCGGCAGGATACTGGAAAGGTAAATTTTATCGAGGAGTTTAAGAAAAAGCGCTTTCGCTATCAATGCGCGCCATACACGGTGAAAATCGAGCGGATGGTCGGTGATACCAACGAAGTCGGGGAGTGCATCTGGCATATGACCGCCAGCCCCAACGTTTAAAAGTGTGGCTGCTTAATATCTGTAGCGCACTGGAAAACCTGCCTGACGCCGCTGACACCGACAGCTGGCCTTACCCGCCCCTGATTTGCACACACGGACAACAGCCAAAGTCAGCGTAGCATTGGCCACCAATGGGCTTCGCAAAAAAATGCACAATACTCGAAATTTGAAAGTAAATAGGATAAAATGTTAAAGGAAACCCACATATTTATGATGATTAAGGCGAGGTGCTTCAATGTTCCATCTAACTGATACGATGATTAGAGAAGTCGCAGGAAGCGACGGTGTTTACATGAGAGGCTTAAGGTATTTTTCCCAGGGAAAGGTATTAGAGTTTGAATTTTTCCCTGAAGCCCCATCTGCTTCCGCTATAGTCTTGGGTAGCAGCGGCTATGAAGTAGATGTAGAGTTTTTTGAGAACGGAGAAATAGTGGACATGTACTGCGACTGTCCCGCTTTTTTCGAGTATGAGGGAGCCTGCAAGCACATTGTTGCTTTGTTAATAGCTTGCCAGCGGTACAATAAAACTAAAAAGCTTAAGAGAACTAAAGCCCAGTCAGCCGCCGGGGACAATGAGACGGCTGAGCTGATTTTTAGCTATTTTAGTCAAGACTCCAGCGAAACTAAAAAAATTCCGCTGGAGTTAGAGGTAAACTTTGAAGTGGATTACGAGAACAAATATTACTCAGACAAGGTAAACCATGGACTGTCTCTTCGCTTAGGTGAAGACAAACTTTATGTGGTTAAAAACATAAAGAAGCTATTTGAAGCCATGGAAGATGGGGAACAGCTTGAATTTGGCAAGAAATTTGCATTTGACCCCACTGTACATGTGTTTAAACCTGAGGATGAGCAATTGATAAATGTACTCCAGGACATAAACGCGGTTGAAAGCAGTGTTCTTAACGAGATGGAATACTACTACGGTTATAATACCAATAAAGTCAGGTTATTCAAAGGCAGACAGGCTATATTACCCCAAGGCGTTTTTAAGAAATTCCTGTCTTTGATGGGGCAAAAAAGTTTTAACGCGCAATTATTTGATAAGCAATACCAGGGTCTTACCATAGTTGAAGAAGATTTGCCGCTTGATTTTACCCTTGACAGCAACGGCAAAGATTTTGTGCTGAATTGGAACCGGCTGAAGCTGAGACCCTTGCTCCCCACAGGAGAGTACATCTACTTTGACGGCAAAGTTCATAAAATTTCAGAATACCAAAGAAAAAAATTCTTGCCTCTGGCCAATGCTTTCATGGAATCCCCCGACGGTATTCGCTTTACTAATAACCAAAAAGAACGCTTTGTTTCAGAAGTTTTGCCGGAGGTTCAAAAAATCGGCCAAGTGGAGATTAAACCTGCAGTCCAGGAAAGTCTTTATACGGCAGACCTGACAACGGAAATTCACCTTGACCGGGTGGGCGATACTGTAAAGGCTGAGATTGGATTTATCTATGGTGATATTAAAATCAATCCCTTTGACAACCAGACCGACTACCGGGACAAAGGTAGAATACTGGTTCGTGACCCGGAACGGGAGACTACAATTTTAAATCTCCTGGAGAGGGCAGAATTTCGTACCGTTAACGGGAGTATCTATCTTGAGGATGAGGAAAAGATTTTTTCCTTTGTCTATGATTTTTTACCGGAAACCCAAGAACTGGCGGACATCTACTACTCTGACAGCTTTCGCAATATGCAAGTTAGGAATACAGCCAGAGTTTCCGGCGGAATAAGCCTCAATGAAGAAAGCGATATGTTGGAGGTTTCTTTTAATTTTGATGATATTAATTTAGCGGAAATCAAAAATATATTGGAGTCAATGCAAGAGAAGAAAAGATACTATCGCTTGATGGATGGCTCGTTTCTGCCGTTGGATACGGCAGGTGAGGAAATGCAGCAGGTCATGGGCATGCTGGATTCCCTTGACATTTCTGACCGGGAACTTAAGAACAGCACCATCCAGCTTCCCAAGCACAGAGCTATGTATATGGACCAGCGCCTGCAGGAGCTGAATATGGAACAAGTGGATAGAGACCCTGCGTTTAAGCGGTTGGTGCGGGATATCAGCCAGCCCCAGGATATGGAATTTGAAGTCCCCAAAAGTTTAAAAGAAGTGCTGCGTGACTATCAAACCAAGGGCTTTAAATGGCTGAAGACACTGGCCATGTACGGGTTCGGCGGCATCTTGGCAGATGATATGGGATTGGGTAAAACACTTCAAACCATCGCCTTTCTTCTGTCAGAAAAAGAAAGAGTGCAGGCGCCTTCGCTGGTGGTTGCTCCCACGTCAGTGGTGTATAACTGGCAGGAAGAGGCAAGGCGATTTGCCCCGGATTTGAAAGTGACAGTGATATCGGGAACACCCGAGGAAAGAGCGGCACAACTGGAAGAAGCGATTAACTCAGACTTGATAATAACTTCCTATGCGCTCATTCGCAGAGACATTGACAGCTATAAGCAATTGAATATTGGTTACTGCATTTTAGACGAAGCGCAGCAAATTAAAAATCCCAGCTCTCAAAATGCCAAGACTGTGAAAAGCATCAAAGCAAAAGGCAATTTCGCTTTAACCGGCACGCCGGTGGAAAACAGTCTTTTAGAATTGTGGTCGATTTTTGATTTTATTATGAAGGGACATCTGTTTTCCAGGCAAAAATTCAGGAAGAAATATGAGCTGCCTATTGTGAAAAACCAGGATAAAAGCGCCTTGGAGGAACTACAGAAGCAAATAGCCCCTTTTATTTTGCGGCGCATGAAAAAGGATGTGCTAACGGAACTGCCGCCCAAGGTTGAAAGCAAGGTAATTACCGAACTGACCGGGGAACAGAAAAAGCTGTACCTTGCTTACCTAAACGAAGCTAAGGGCGAGATTGAACAGGAAATTGCCCACCGGGGCTTTCACAAAAGCCATATTAAAATCCTGGCGGTACTCACCCGCCTGCGGCAGATTTGTTGCCACCCGGGAATGTTCTTAGAGAACTATCACAATGACAGCGGCAAACTCCAGTACTTAAGAGAAATGCTCCAAGATGCCATTCAGGGAGGTCATCGAGTGCTGCTTTTTTCTCAGTTCACGACCATGCTGCACATTATCAAAAAACTGCTTGATGACCTACAAATACCTTATTTTTATTTAGACGGCTCCACCAAATCAGAAAAAAGAAACGAAATGGTGCACGACTTTAACAATGGACAGGGAAAAGTCTTTCTGATATCGCTAAAGGCGGGGGGCACCGGGCTAAACCTTACCGGGGCGGACATGGTAATTCACTATGATCCATGGTGGAACCCTGCCGTGGAGGACCAGGCCGCGGACCGTGCCTATCGCATTGGTCAGAAAAATTCGGTGCAGGTTATCAAGCTTATTACCAAGGGAACCATCGAAGAAAAAATCTTTAAGCTGCAGCAAAGGAAAAAAGCCATGATCCAGTCCGTCATCAAACCTGGAGAAACAATGATCACTAAGCTGACGGAACAGGAAGTGAGGGAGTTATTTGACTTTGACAGTTAACACATTGGTGTTAGAGAAAAAAAGGAGAATTCGTATGAGAGAAGTGTTTGAAGAAACAAAAATAGCCGGCCTAACTCTCAAAAACAGAGTGTTTAGGTCAGCCACTCATGAAGGCATGGGAAACGAGGATGGAACGCCTGCTGATGAGCTAATGTCCCTATACCTAAAACTGGCTAAGGGTGAAGTAGGCACCATTATTACCGGTCTCACCGCAGCGCAGCAAAGTGGCCGGGGATCACGTAATATGCGTCTGTTTGACAGTGATGAATACATACGCCATTATACGGAAATCAACCATAAGTTGCAGGAACTTGATACGCCGCTGATTCTGCAACTGGCCCATTCCGGCGGACTGATAGACAAGGAAATAAAGGGTTTAGAGCCTCTGGGTCCTTCTAAAAAGAAACATGTTCTCTTTTCCACCCTTGCGAGGGAATTAAGTGATACGGAAATCAAGGAGATAGTAACTAACTTCGCCTTAGCTGCGGAGCGGGCCAAACTGGCTGGTTTTAGCGGGATTCAGCTTCACGCTGCCCATGGGTACCTACTATCAGAGTTTCTATCCCCCGGCGCCAATAGACGAACAGACCGCTGGGGCGGCAATACTGACAAACGATTTCGCATCCTCCAGGAAATCATTGAACAGTCGCGGCAGCGGGTAGGAGACTTCCCCATACTGACAAAGTTTAACGCATACGACAGTCAAAAAAATGGGATGAGCCTGGATGAAGCGTGTCGAATAGCAGAACTGTTTCAGCAGGCGGGGATAGATGCCATAGAAGTATCCTGCGGCACCTTCGACGATGGGTTTAACTCGGTAAGAGTTCCGCAAATACCGGTGGAGGGACTGCTACACCTATTGCCCCAAATTCGTGACATGTCAAAAGTAAAGAAAGCTGCCGTCAAAATGGCTGGCTCCACAATTGTCAAGAAACACGAGCCGTTATACAACTACAACGTGGATGCGGCGGCGCAAATAAAGCAGCACGTAGACATTCCTGTAATTGCGGTGGGGGGAATCAGAAGGCTAGCGGACATAGAAGAAATCATTAGTGAAGAAAAAGCAGATTACGTGGCCATGAGTAGACCATTTATCATCCAACCGGACCTTGTAAACAAGTTTAAGCATGACGACCAGCAGCAGGCAAAGTGCATAAACTGCGGTTACTGTTTGCTGGGTGTCTCAGAACGCCAGTTGAAATGTTATTATGGGCGGGTGCCTAAGGGGTGAAAAAGGTTATCTAGACCAAACGACCAAACAGCATACCAAGCACAGATCCTG
>JADQBR010000161.1 GCA_016278515.1 Bacillota bacterium | reverse complement strand
TATCTACCGACACTTTTCATGGGATTTTACCGACAATACTAAGCGGAATCAACAAAATACGGACTCTTTAAACAATATGGAGGTTAAACCACAAATTGAAAATGGCAGGACACTGGTTCCTTTGCGTGCAATTGCGGAAGAATTAGATTTTAAAGTTCACTGGGAGAGTCCTAGTCAAACGATATATATTTGGCAGGAATCGGTAAATGTAAGCTTGACTATTAATAATAAAACTGCATTTATAGACTCTAAAGAAATAACGTTGGACGTACCGCCCAAGATAGTATCTGGCAGAACTTTAATTCCATTGCGTTTTGTGTCAGAAGCTCTCGGTCAAAATGTCGTCTATGAAAGATGGAATGATTATACCCCGATGATATATGTCACAGAATTTAACTTATTAGATAATGAAGATGTACAACTACCTAATGCTAGTTTTGAAAAAAAGCATATAGATGTATCTGAACCACCTTTTTATACGTTAAAAAAGGATAGTGAAACCCGAAGGCACATTAAGATTGGTAATACAGTAGAGGATGTTAAGAAACAATATGGTATTCCTTTTAAGAACAGTCTTGATGCAGATGGTAATGGTAGTTTTATATATATTACTGTATTTTTGCCAGAATCAGGTGCAGGGTCAAGGCTGGTTTTTGATTTTAAAAACGGAATCCTAACAAAAGTGACTATACCAGTAATGTAGCAGGGGATTTAGTTGTATGTCGTACTTTTTGATAAGAACAGCAGGAAAATGCCAGCGCAGTTACAGCAGTAGTGGGCTCTACGCTGGCTTTACTTATGGAATAGCAACAGGATTGAACGACAAAAGTTATAATAGGATTATATTGAAAATTATAGAAAAACAATGGACAAGGTTTTGTCCTTGTACTAAGAGAATAGTTTTCTATGAAGGAGGGTGGACAAGTGTCATTTATGCTATTATCAATTAATGCGGTACTGATTATATTTGCAGGCGTGTTTTTTATTTTTGGCTGGCGCCTCTGGAACGTGGAAACATTTTCAATGAGCATGACCTATAGCCTAATGCTTACTATTTCTGTTTATATCACCGCTTGGATAAGTCTAGCGCTACTACACAAAAACAAATATCTAAAGAATATTACCAAAAAAGACGTTTGGATTGCAATGGCACCTAACGGAGCAGTGGTTCTGTTATTGATTATTCTCGGAAGCTTATCACACCTTGGATTTATTCATTTTTTACTTGCCCAAATGGTTTTTACTTCCATGATAATCGTACCATTCCTCTTCTTTTTCATTTCGGGGAAGAAAATTTTTCACGAGGGGTAATCTCTTTGCGTTGAATTTTATAAGAACATCATATATAAGCCAGCGCAGTTGATGGAGATCTACGCTGGCTTTGCTTATGGAATAGTAACAGGAAACAGCGGCAAAAGTAAAAAGTTATGTTACACCCGCCCCCCACGGAACCTTTGTGGATTCTAATCGTCTATTACAGCTTTTCCTTGTTCACGTAACTTTTTTAAAGATGCAATCATATGATTTATTTCTTCATCGGAATGTCTTTCCCATGAACTTAATTCAGCTATTATTTTCAAGGGCGATTTAGACCTATAAGAACGTGTTGGGTTTCCAGGAAATTTTTTGTTAGTTAAGTTCGGATCATTTTCAAAACCACCCAATGGTTCTACTATGTAAATTCTTTCTTTTGATTTAGATGTTGCTAATTCGGCACCCCATTTAGCCGCATCTAATGTTGCAGTAAAATATATATAGTTAGATTTTTTATCTTGGTAATTTGATAAGTGTTGTGGTTCTAACAAGGCTCCAATTTCTAGTTCTGCTTTAGTACCGTGAAAAAAAGGACCATTATCTAAGAAATCTTTTTTATCATTCATATTGATACACCTCTTATATTTTTAGATTTGCATATAATACTATAATATAGGAATTACAAAAAGAGTAGTCTATAAAAAATTTAAAAATAATAGTATAATGTAAGTGGAGAGAATGATATCGAACGACAATTACCTATTTAAACCTTTTGATTGCTGGGGTTTTATTGACTGACATCTGGTTTTGTTAAATAAACGGGTGCATTACTTCAAGAAGGAAGTAATGCTTTTTTTTAATAAAATTTTAAACTGTAGGCTTCATATGGAGAAACCCTGATGGCAAATTTGAGAAGTCGTTTTAACCCTCCCACCTAAGCTCATATCTTTATTTTGTCTCTAATATTTAATTTCATTTAGGAAAATAAGTTTAAAGCTTATTAGGCTAACGGAAACGTCTTTTAAAGAAGGGGATACCGCTTAGCGGTCCAGCACTGTTTCTGCGTAATGGAATTAAAATAAGGATTTAGCGACAAAAATATGTGCTTTGTAGTTCGTGTAAATACTTGGAAGGTCATTGAAAGCCTCCAGACGAATAACATGTAAGAAGGGTTAATAATTCTATACATAAAGGGGGATATAATTGCTAAAGAAGTTTGTGTTTTATACCCTTACCATAGTCGTCCTGCTACTAACTCTGGAATTCCTCGGAGTTGTAGATTTCATACCTAATACAAGATATCATTCAACGGTTACGTCAGGCTTGGTTATAAATAAATATTCAGATAAACAGGGAGACTACTATATTCAACTAGAAATTTTTGGTGAGCAAAATGGTGAGCTAGAAAAAGTGAAAGTGTCTGTTCCGTCAGAGAACTTATGGAATTTAATTGAAGTTAATAGAACATTTTGTAGTCTATGAATGGCAGAATAAAGAAGTACCCACACTGTTGCAGATAGAGATAAACGATAACTATAAAGATAAAATTGATAAAAGAACAAAGCAGAAACCGCAATAATAGTGTTGCCGTTTTGTCGGTTCAGCACTATTTTTACGCAACGGAATAGTAAAAGGAGAATACGACACAAGATTTTTTGGGAAATATTTGAAGGTTATTGGTTAGCACCAAAAGAATAGAATGTTTAATGGGGGCATCTATATGAATAAATTTGTTAGGTTTATTAGTATTTCACTTTATGTAATATTTATTGCCTATGCAGTTAGTTGGGGAGAGCAGTACCTATCTTTCTTGCGAGCAAAAACAGCGGCGGATTTTAACTATTATCCTACAATATTTTTTGCTATACTTTACCCGATTGTTATTGGTATTCTAATAAGGTTTCCCAAATTGTTAGTAGAATTCAGAAACGAAGGTCATTGGAAATGGGATTGGGCAAAGTTTCTAGCAGTGGGCATTCCAACCTTCCTATTCGGGATATACCCACACCTTCTTTATTTGCCAATTCTGATGAAGCGTGCACCGGTATTTATACCAGTAATAGTTTCTAGAAGCGAGATACTAATTACCTTTAGTGGCATTGCGTTCGGATATTTCATGATTAGTAGCTTATATAAAACCGTAAAAGATTAAGTGTTTTTGCCAATAAATTTTATAAGGACAGCATCAAAGACCAGTGCAGTTCATAATTATCAGTTTTCACTGGTCTTATTACTGGAACAGTATCAGGAGAGAACGACATAAAAGTGAAGCCGCTGAATTATGGCGGCTTATTATTTTTCTCCAAAAATTACATCAAGGAAGAATTGGAGAAAGTGCTAATTGTAAATATGATAGGGTCTAAGGGATAAGGGGCAATAAAGTATATTTCTTCCTCTTTGCATTCCTGCAGATGTTTAGGAAAACAGCACAAAGTGAGGTAATAAGATGAGTATTGAGCTACAATTGTTTATATACATTCTAGTTGGTGTTTTGCTATCTTTGACACTATGGAAAAAGGAGAAATCCAACTCTATCTCGTTAATTATATTTTATATTGGTTTTGGTTTCTTTTCTAGCGGTATTGCTCTAGATAAAAGAATCACTTTCTATTTTGGGATAATTATAATTACTATTTCAACAATAATTGCACTTTCTCAAGCATTTACCAAACGAAGATAGTTTTTAACCAAAATGGCTTTGAATGAGGAGTAAACGATAAGGGTATAGCAAAGTTTGTATGCTTAATTTCGAAAACTTTGGAGACAGTGCTAAATATTAAAATGTCATAGTAGGCATTATTGGAGGAAGAGTTAATGGCATATTGGCGTTTTAACCCAGAAGGAGATATTTTGTATACTGAAAAACCCAATATGAGATTGCTGACAGGACTACGCAAGCGAAGAATTATTATAGTGACCTTTATTGCTTTGATACTTAAAATAGCGAACTTCTGGGAAGCTGCCAATATACAATATCCGTTTTTATATGTATTCGCTCTAATATTATTAAGCCTTGTGGCTATTTTTGTTTGTATTAAAACAACAACCTATACTCTTCGAACTAAGGGTATTGAACTCTATAGTAAGGCAGGGCGCTACGATGTTCCCAATCCTATGTTCATCCCTTTTGCAAACATTCAATGGATTGGACCTTACCCTAAACAAGCACAGCGGAATAAACTTTTGAAAGAGCTAAAAGTTGCTTCCTTTTTCGGTTCATTTCCTACGCTTTTTACTTCTGGAAAAGACGGGTGGGATGATTATGGCGAAGGATACCTTCTAATAGTTAAAGGTAAATCCCTTACCCAAGCAGTAATATTTTTCCCTTCGCAAGATTTTATAGAACTTTTTATTGAACAGCTAGGAATGACTCCAGTAGGCTTAAAAGACATCAAAGAGGAGAACTGCAGAGATGGAGAATCAATTGTATGATTACGGAATGGAAAAATCAATGGAAGTGAATTACAGTGACCCATTCCTCTTAACGGTTTTTGGCGTTGCTTTTATAATTATTGGGACTGTAATGCTGTCACGTCACAACAAAAAGAAACAAAAAGAACTTGAATTTAGTAGTAACTGGTTTATAAATTTTCTTATATTCAAACTAGATTTTTGGTTATTCATTATACTTGGCATTGCATTCATCTGTGCAGCTTTAGGTATATTCGAAACCTTAGCTGCTATAGTGATGATTCTAATAATAATGAAACTAACGTTATTATGGTTCATATAAAAGGTGCAGTAGCGTTTCAAATTCACGCTTATACTAAGGGGGAGACGCTATTGTATTAGCTGGACATCTATTACCGCTTTTATATGGGCATTTAATGTCGTACCATTTTATTACAGTGACATAATTAACTTGGAACGCTATAAAAGGTAACTTCAGTCAGCCTTAATCATTTGATTGGGCTTTAAAATTAAAATGTGGTCAATAGCTAATAAAGTATACATTTTCTTACCGGGAACAAGTGACTTACTGTTTAGTTCTTCTTATATCCTGGATTCCCGGTAACACATAACGATATAGCTTTAAACCCTTGATACAACAGCA
>JADQBR010000129.1:38744-46852 GCA_016278515.1 Bacillota bacterium | reverse complement strand
ATTAGATTGCTTGACTAGGAAGCTCCCACTTCTATAAGTGGTGAGAGTATGTCACGCTTGGAATCTATTTCGACGCACCGTTTAAATTTCCTGTTCTAAGTTTTTAATATTATAAAAACTTAGTTTGCTTAGACAAAAATATGAACAGTTTGTTTCACCAAAAAAAATGCACTCACATCGAGTGCATTTTTTCTAACTATATTATTATTTAAAACTCCGGTTCAATCAAACCATAATTACCGTCTTTCCTTTGATAGACAACATTTACTTCATCAGTTTCAGCATTCGAAAATACAAAGAAATTATGGCCCAACAAGTTCATCTGCATAATTGCTTCGTCAATAGGCATAGGCTTGATTGCAAAACGCTTTGTTTTCAATACTTGAGGCTCTTCTTCCTCCTCTGAAACTTGACCTACTGATTGTGCAACAAACTCTCTGAGACTATTACTTCTGATTTTCTTTGATAGCTTAGTTTTATATTTCTGGATTTGACGTTCAAGCTTTTCAATCACCATGTCTACTGAACCGTACATGTCTCCGGAAACTTCTTCTCCCCTGAGAATAATACCATCCACTGGAATGGTGACCTCTACCTTGTGTCGATCCCTCTCCACTGAAAGTGTAACTTGGGCCTCGTCTAATTTGTCCAAGTACCTCTCTAGTTTGCCAACTCTCTTCTCCACATGCTGGCGCAGAGCATTGGTAACCTCCACTTGTTTCCCGCGTACAATTATGTTCATTGACACGAAACTCAACCCCTTTCTGCGCTTTATATATTAGTATTTCATCAAAAGCAGTAAAAATCCTGCCCTTTGGGATTAGATTCCTCCTTATTTTTTGCTTTTATTAAAATTAAAAACTTTCCCTTTAGAATACTGCTTCTAAAATATATATGCGAATTATAACGTTTTAATATTAGATATAAAAAACCCCCAGCGAATTACCGGGGGTGATGTTGCCAAATACAAATCTATCGAGATTTATAATTTAACAACGTTCGCAGCCTGAGGACCTCTTGGACCTTCAACTATCTCAAATTCAACATCTTGACCCTCGTCTAATGCCTTAAAGCCCTCTTCCGCAATCGCGGAGAAGTGTACGAAAACGTCGTCTCCATCTTCTCTTTCAATAAATCCAAAACCTTTTTTAGAATTAAACCACTTAACCTTGCCTTGCATTTTAAAACATTCCTCCTAAAAAATTAAACTAACCCTCGGAGCATTGCTCCGAAAGCTATTATATTATACACCGAAACTAGATATTTGTCAATTAAATGGTTGTAAGGAAAAAATTTACATGTTAACTTTTGAATCAGTATCAAATTTCTTCTCCGCCCAATTAACAAGCAGGGAAATACCTTGAGTTAAAATCAAATATATTATAGCTACCGCAAACCACACTTCCGTAGGCCGCGGTCGGGCACCAATTATCAATCGTCCTGTAGTCATTAATTCTTCAATAGTGATAGCAAACAACAATGAGGAGTCTTTCAATAAGGCTATGAACTCATTGCCTAAGGGCGGAATACTAATCTTTAGAGCCTGGGGCAAAATCACATACCTCATTGCCTGTGACCAGTTCATGCCCAAGGATCGGGCAGCTTCCATCTGCCCTTTATTAACTGCCACAATTCCGGCCCGAAAGATTTCAGCAACATAGGCTCCACTATTTATTGCCAACGCAGCAATACCAGAGACCAGCGCGATGGGTACATAACCAACAATCCTTGGCAGCGCGAAGTGAATTATCATTATTTGGACTAATAAAGGTGTGCCCCGGAAAAAATCTACATAACCTTTGGCAAACCACTTTAATGGTCTAATATTAGATACCCTAAAAATACTAATAATAAGTCCAATAACAATACCTATAAGAATAGATACTATTGTCAGTTCTATTGTCAGCAAAGCACCTTTTAATAATTCCGGTAATATATCTATAACAAAATCCCATTTAAAAACCATGAAGGCCTTAATTCCCCCTGCGAAGGCTTAGATAACGAAAAAGCACAGAAAAAATGCGCCTGCAACTTGCGCAGTACGCATTTATTATATCCTTAAAATATTAGCTTGTCCATAAGACCTTCGCAATTACTTACCGCGAATTGCAATAATTTGCATCGCCTCAAAATACGGTTCAGAGAAATCGACTTCCTGTTCTCTCTCCTCAGTAATAGTCATAGCTGAAATTACTGCATCAATTGCACCTGTATTTAAGGACGGATATAAAGCATCCCATGCAACGTTTTGATGCACTAGCTCAACACCCATTTCAGCTGCAATAGCTTGAATTAAATCAGCATCAAAACCGGTAATTTCACCGTTTTCCTGCCATTCAAAAGGAGCATAGGCAGCCTCAGTTCCAACAACAAATGTTTTATCACTTTCCACCGGTTCGACTTTAAAGTCTGTGCCGCTTGAAGCCTCTCCAAAATACTTGTTGTAAACTTTATCGTAGGTACCGTTTTCCTTAATTGTAGCTAATGCTTCGTTAATTCCATTCATCAATTCTTTATTTCCTTCTTTAACTGCTATGCCATAATATTCTTTTTCAAAATCATCTTCGACAGTCTTTAGACCTATTTCCGGATTATGTTTAATGTAGTTTAATACTACAGGGCTGTCTGCAACTACTGCATCCAATTCACCGGTAGATAGAGCCATTAATGCATCAGGCGTAGTAGGGTACTTCTTAATGTCTTCATTCTTCATGCCTTCTACCTTTTCCGCAGCATACTGTCCGGTAGTGTTAGCCTGAACTCCCACTTTTTTCCCAGCTAAATCTTCAAGGCCGTTGATATCTGTTGTTTCTCCTGCTCCACCGCACCCAGAAGCTATTACCACCAAACCAAGAATCATTAATATTACTACCGCAAGTTTCATAATATTCCTCATTGTTTTGACCCCCTCTTAAAACATTATTTGCGTTCGTTTAAGCAGTGTACTTGTCCTTACAATTTGCGGACATACACCCCTTCTTAAAATCACACGGTTCATTATACCGCCGCATGAATAAATATTCAAGGTCTTGATTTGCCTTGTTAAGGCTTTAATTGGCTAAAAACTCAATATACACCTTTCAATCTTCTATTTTAGCCATCATTCTTACTTTTCTTTTGTCGAAAACAGCCTTTTCCATACTTCTCTGTGGAAGTAAAAACTTGTGGATATTGTGGATAAGTCTGTTGGTAACCCATTAAATCAGCCTTTTTTCTGTGGATAGAAATGTGGATTCCCATAATTTGTCGGAATTAATCCACGATTGCCGACACAATGTCGTTTGTTGTTTTCTTTTCTCGGTTATCAATTGCCATTGCTATACAGCTTACCCAAACTTCTGAAACCCCTGCCTCAAGCAGTACCCTCGTACACTCGGATACAGTACTACCGGTTGTTACAATGTCGTCCACCAACAGAACCCTTTTTCCAGCAAGAACACCAATATTTCCAACTCGAAATGCGTCAACTAGATTGGACCTTCTCTTTTCCCTATTAAGAGATGTTTGAGACGGAGTATCATTTACCTTAATTAGTGCTGCCTTCCCTAATGGTATTTTGGTCCTATTCGCGAGTTCTCGTGCAAGCAAATAGGATTGGTTATAGTTTCTTTCCGACTGCTTCTTCCAATAAAGAGGGACCGGTACTATTAAGCCAAATTCTCGAAAATTGCAAAAGCTGCTTATATTGTCTGCCATTAATTTTGAAAAACCTTTTGCCAAATCGCGTCGACCGCCGTATTTAAATTGGTATATCCTGTCCTTCAGCATTCCGTCATAGGGCCCAACCGAAAATACATATTTAAAGCTAACCGGGCCGCGTTTGCAGCCATAACAAGTGTTCCCTTGATTTAACAGCCGTCCACAAACTTGACACGATGAATAGTTCCGCTTCAGATCATTAGTTTCTTCATAGCAGAAATCGCAGATTTCATTAGCAACAACGGATCGCCCACATAAGCAACACTTGGATTGTTTCCCGTAGATTAAGTCCATCAGCACCCCTAAGGCTTTATTCATACCCACCTAACTTAACCCCCTCGTGTGCATATAATTCTTCACTAAAGTAGCCGTGTTTGAATGCTTCCTGGTTCATCTCGATAATCCAATTAACTGCATTCTTCATTGCTTCACTGGTCTTGGCACCAGCAAACCAAACCTTCCCATGAGGAAACAAGGAAGATCGCCCTGCCCGCCCCGCCATTTGCACTAGGGTCCCGGCATCGAAAATTTGCTCCTTTTCGGCAAACAAAACCAATACATTGGAACGAGGCACTGTAATACCCCTCTCCATTATTGTAGTTGTAACAAATATGGGGAAATCTCCTCTGCTAAACCTCAACCGTTTTTCATCTCGCTGGGGATCTTTAGAATGACTATATTGAACCCATTCTCTACTAAAATCATTAAACGGCGGCCGTTCTACCACCTCTTGAATTGCCTCACCTACCCTTTTGGCTAAAAACACATTGGGCACAAACACGAACAACTGTGCTAAATCTCCTTCCACAGAACGATGGATGCATCTTATTATGTTTGCCGGAAGCACTATCTCTCCATTTATTTTATAGGATAAAGTCTTTTCCAGAATAATTTGAGGCACAGGAAGCGGCTGCCCATGATGCCTGGAAGGGATGCGTACTAGCTCTATTGTGTTGCTCTCGGCCAACTTATACAAATTTTCCGAAGGCGTAGCCGTCAAATAGATAGTTTTACCGTTGCCTTTGGTCGCTCTTGCTACTGCATATTGCAGCATCTTGTTTCCATGATAGGGATAGGCGTCCACTTCATCCAATACCACTAAATCAAACATTTTATAAAACCTAATGGTTTGGTGTGTAGTAGCCAAAGTCAGTTGACCTATGCCATACTTATCCCTTTGACCTCCGTGGAGCACATTTGCATTTAAGTTGGGAAATACCTGTTCAAACCGTGGCAGCAATTCTGAAATTACATCTTTCCTTGGGGACACGAAGAGGACTTTTCCACCAGAGTTAATGATGGAAGCGATGGCCCAAAAAACTACATCGGTTTTCCCCGCACCACAAACGGCCCAAACTAAACACTGTTTAAAATTATTCCCGGCAACGAAATTATCCAGGGCAATTGCAGCATCCTTCTGAGCCCTAGTCAGCTGATACTCCAGTTCTATTTTATGGTAGGCTAGGTGGCTTGGTTGGCTGATATCCTTTCCTGCTGGTCGACCATAAAGAGGCTTACACAATCGGGACTCACCCATACTCATGCAATCTTCACAATAGTAACAATGTGTTATCCCGCACTCAAAGCATCGGGTCTCCTTTATGTTTGACCGACCTCCGCACCTCAAACAGATAAGCTGGCCATCCCGCCATGTTACTCCTGGGTGCATTTCCACCTCGTTATTTAAAAATAACAGCTGCAGCGTATTCTCCAAATCAGATATACTAACTTTTTGCTCCAACAAAGCCCTTTCTATCTCATCGAGAAACAACAACCTCCCTGCTAGAACAGTCTTTAATTGCGCCATCTCATTCACCGGGCTGTCCTGTGATGACACCTCCTCCCCATTTATTTCCTCCTGGGGAGGAATGAGGGAAATATTAAATTTATGACAATTTTGCTGCAACAGTTTTTCTTTTTTGTCAATAATCTTGGAAACAGAACAATACCACTCTTCCTTAAGCCAGATTTTTGCGGCCTGCTGAAAAAAAGTCGACTTTTGAGAAAAGGAATCGGTTAAATATGCTTTTCCCAGTCTCTCCTGTTCAGTACTTATCTGCTGCCACAAGACCTGCGCTATTCCTACAGGTAGTGCCTGGGTTAATAACTTTAATTTCTTGTATCCTTTTTTTCGCAGCACGCCAAGGTCAAATAAAGGATCATGAGTAATACCAATGCGATATGAGCTGTCACTCCAGGTAAGATACAAAAAGCATTTTAGTCCTGACATCTACACACATCCCAAAATATTGTTTGGAATTACTTCTATACCCACCATCTTTTTCCTCCTGACAAATTCTTTGTTTTTATGACTGTCTATTAAAAGATAAGACTGTAACCAAAAATAAAAGAGCGTATAAAAAAATATTGTTGGTTATCAAACCAACAATATTTTTCACATTAATTTGTCGCTGCTGTCTAAATCCCTGTAAAGCACAACCCGGTTTTTTCCTAGTTCTTTGGCTTTATACATTGCCTTGTCCGCATTACTAATCAAGTCACTCTTATTATCAGTCTCGTCCGGAAAAATTGTCAGTCCGAGGCTAACAGTTAGCCGCAGCTCTTTAGAATCATATTGATAAAACACAGTGTCCGCAGCAGCCGCTCTAATTCGTTCCGCTACAGCATACGCGCCCTCAAGATTGACTTGGGGAAGCATTATTGCAAATTCTTCGCCACCGTATCTAACGACGATGTCTTTATCACGCACCGTTTCTTTCGTAATATTTGCCAGCTTAACCAGTACTTCGTTACCTACTTGATGGCCCCACTTATCATTTATCTGTTTAAAGTGGTCTATGTCCATCATAATTAAGGACAGGGGCTGAACACCTGGAGCGTTCAACTGACTCTCTAAATATTCTTGAAAGTAGCGGTAGTTATATAACAAAGTCAGCTCGTCAGTAACTGCCAGCTGTTCCATTGTTTCGTTCATATCCTCCACTAAGTTTGTATAAGCCTGCAGTTGTTGATGAGAAGAATCTAGCTCTTCGTAGGCTGTTTGTAACTTCTTAGCCAAATCCTCGTTCTTCTTCCTTAAATCCCGCTCCTTTGCTATTACATAGCCTAAAACCACACTGATCAATACAAGAGTCAAGGATTGGGCAAACATATACGGAACGCCGTAAACCGCACTGCCGTCAAACCAGTAGGAACTACATAGTATCACCAAGCCTGTGGTAACTAAACTCTCCCAAACCCCCCCATAGACACAAGCGACTAATATAGGCAGCAGGAAGAAGTGGGGAAAGAAAATACTGCTTGCACCACCGGTTACACCAATAAAGAGAGCGGCTAACAATAAATTTATGCCAATGGTAAGCGCCTTTTTCCAGAGGGTAAGCTGCCCTGAAAACAGATAGTAGGGGACGAACAGCCAGTCAAATAAAAATACAAAAATGACTAGAAAACCTAGCGAAACTAGGTCAAATTTGATAAAATAGAGCAGGAATAAATATGGCAGCCCTGCAGATGCTATTAAATACCACATAACTTTATCAGTTCCGCCAATCCGATACATGTCGCGCACCACATTTCATAGAGCTATAGCTCCATTTTATTCTATTTTTCGACCTCCTTTAGAAAATCCCTCCTCAAAGACACAATAAAATATTTCCATTCAACTATAATTCAATACTATTCGCAAAACAGCATCTGAACCCGCCAGGTTAGTATCCATCAAACAGATCAATTCACCCTGACAATAGTCTTTTAACAGGTCCACTCTGGGCGATTCTTGCATAACCATAAAATCTTGATTATACCGGCTTAGGCGGAGTGCAATGTCATATGTGTCATCTTTTGAATCTAAATCGATTACAGTTAAGTCCTTAAAATTCGGATTATCCCTTAAATAACTTATGATTTGACGCAAAATACATTCAATCTCCTGTTCATTATCCTTTACCATTATTACCCAGCTTACTGAAGGTTGAAACGAGCCAATATTTTTTACGATTAACCATTGATTTAAGCGCCCTATGAGAGAGACCATCCCATAGACAGACAAAAAACCTATTAGTAATCCTGCTAAGGTATCTTCCATCCGTATCCCCCCATCGATTTGTGAAATATCATATGCGTTAAGAAGGGAAATGGGAATAAACAGGCACGTTTCAAAGAAAAATATACTTAGGGACATCACAAAAAACAATAATGCGGGAGGGCTAATTTTGAATGATTCCAACAGCTGTGCGAGATGTGGTCAAGATCTGAAACTAGCACAAGAATATTTCCAAGAGGATAGGCCGGTTAATGTTAACGCCGGGCTAATGCTATGCCCGGAATGCTATCGCAACCTAAGCCGCCAAGAACTAGAGACCTATTTTTAGAAAAACTTGGCTTTTGTTTTATAAAAAGCCGTAGTTTTTCTTATGCACTGTGTGCATGAGAGACAAACCATGAGTTAA
>JADQBR010000129.1:0-38644 GCA_016278515.1 Bacillota bacterium | reverse complement strand
AAAAGCCGTAGTTTTTCTTATGCACTGTGTGCATGAGAGACAAACCATGAGTTAACTCGAGCTTACGCATTGTCCTCTAAAAGCCGTAGTTTTTCTTATGCACTGTGTGCATGAGAGATAAACCATACACTAACTCGAGCTTACGCATTGTCCTCTAAAAGCCGTAGTCTTTCTTATGCACTGTGTGCATGAGAGACAAACAATGCACTAACTCGAGCTTACGCATTGTCCTCTAAAAGCCGTAGTTTTTCTTATGCACTGTGTGCATGAGAGACAAACCATACACTAACTCAAGCTTACGCATTGTCCTCCACCAGACTTTATAAACGACAAACCTCCCGATTAATCGGGAGGTTTATCACTTATATCTGCCTTACCTACCTGATTATCATTTCTAGTATCAAGGTAGAAATTGCCTTGGCTATCCAATCCTGCAAATACTACTTGGTTTAAATCAGTGACGTTTTTTTGCTCCAACTGCTTTTTCAACCATGGTAGATCCAAATTTAATTGGTTTAAGTTTTGAAAGATAATCTCTCCATCCATAATTAATTCCGTCTCTAATCCTTCGAAATCGGTATCTACTTGCAGATCCTCAGGTGTAACAGGTCTTTTTTGGGATTTTACCAAAACGCTTAATTGTCCATTAGGTTCCATCACCGCATACTCAACATCGCCAATATTAAAGTAACCCTTTGAACGCAGCTGCATTCTTAATTCATCCAGGTTGTAATGGGTGGTGCCCATATTTTTTTCTAATATTTGGCCATTCTTAATCATAACTACAGGTTCGCCCTCAATTACCTTCCGGGCAGGACGACTTTGTAAAGATATTATCTGCATCAAATAGGTTAACGCGGCAAACAAAGTTAATCCGATAAAATGTGTCAGGGTTCTCTGGTTAACGTCGGTTGCGATGGTTGCCGCAATACTCCCGAAAGTAATACCGGTCACATATTCAAAAAATGTCAGTTGACTAACCTGCTGTCTGCCCAGCAACCTTGCATAAATGAATATAGAGAAAAAAGCCAAAAACGTTTGAACTGCTATTTCAACTAAACTCATTAAAACACCCCTATACCTTTTCCTTTTTGGACAAATAATAAAGCAAAGCTACACCAAAAAAAATAAATAGAAAAGTGACCAAAATTTCAATTAATAGCTCTTGCAAATTTACCGCCCCCTCGGTCCTTTATTATGTCCTACTAAAGAAAAAACATGAAAAAAGATAGAGCTTATTCGCTCTATCTTTTCTTGAAAACATATTTAGTTAGCATGATAGCTTCTCCTTACTTAATAGAATTTTAACAATAGCTAACTACACTAACACCCGGATTCAGTTAAGGAAAGGGGACACATCTGCTGAAGCTCGGGTTTTTCCTTGGGGATAGGAATGTCCCCGATTAATATGAAATTTACTAAAGGCATCCTAACAGGATGCCTATTTAGTCTTTACGTATTCAGCTTTAATCCAACCTTGGCTTCCGTCAGCCAGTTTGATATGGTACCAACTTTCAACCAATTTAATTACCTCAAAACTATCTTTCGGTTGAAGTTCGCATAACACATCCGCATTTGTGCTAGGTTCATAATATACAGATACTGCTTCATCTAATAAATAGAGGCCTTTGGGAACCACGTTCTCTCTATTATTTTCATTAGTACTTACCCTTTGCTCCAAAGAAGCTACTGTACGACTTAATTGGCTGACACGCTGCTGAAGATCCGCCGCCTGCTGTTGTAGATCTCCCAGTCGTTCGTTTACTGCTTGGTGTACGTACCCTTGGGATGCCAATGGGTCTGACGCAGAACCAGGCCCATCGCCTGAACCTGCTTCAACCGCTGTGCCTAGCGTAAATCCTAATAAAAGCAATAGTGTAGAGATAAATAACAACCGTTTGATGGTTTTTATCATAATGCCTCCAAAGATTAATTAGATAATTTATTAGTATTATTCTGCAAGTTGCTTTGTTCAACTGATTTATCGCCGGTAACGCCAAGAGCATTAGCTCCCAGCAACCCTAATACCGTTACGGCCAGCAATATCCACAGACTCTGCTCTGAAGTTAACCTGGTCAGCAATACCGCACTACCGCCCAATGTAAAGTTGACTAGATAAATAGCTATCACCGTTTGCTTATGGCTTAGTCCCATATCCAACAACCGATGGTGAAGGTGTCCTTTATCAGCCTGAAAAATTGGCTTACCTTGCAGGTATCTTCTCGCTACCGCGAAAAACGTATCAAAAATCGGTATTCCTAAAATTAAGATGGGTACAAAGACGGATATTACAGTTGCACTTTTTGTCAAGCCCATAATAGCCAATGTTGAAAGGCTAAACCCTAAAAACAAGGACCCGCTGTCGCCCATAAAAATTTCCGCCGGATGAAAGTTATACTTTAAAAACCCGAAAATACTTGCTGCTAATATCGCCGCCATGACGGCCACCATTACATGTCCTTCCAACACCGCTATTACAGCCATGGTAACCGCAGCAATAGCAGATGTCCCTGCAGCTAAACCATCCAATCCATCTATTAAGTTTATGGCGTTAGTTACACCAACAATCCAAAATATAGTAACGGGTATGGCAAAAACGCCCAGGGGAAACATTGCTCCCCCACCCACAATATTTGCAAAAGGGTTGGTGATAAACTCCACACTGATACCAGACATAACCACTATACCAGCTGCGATAATCTGCCCCAATAATTTAACCTTTGGAGAAACACCCCGAATATCATCGGCAATACCAAATAACATAATAATTGTGCTGCCTACCAACAAGCCTAACAACTCGTTGGTTATGGGGAAAATTATCAACACCGAAATTAAGAAACCTAAATAGATAGCCAACCCACCTATTCGAGGCATAACCCGTTGGTGAACCTTTCTAGCGTCAGGAACATCTATGGCGCCTAGTTTTTCGGCATTCTTTTTCAGTAGAGGCGTTATAATAAATGAAATAATAAATGCAAAGGGTATTCCTAGCAAGATTAATGGTGAATTCATAGCTTTTCCTCTCCCAAGTCGGACATACTAATAACATTGTATCGCCCGCTTCTCCATTTTACAAGCCTTAATTATAAGGCATTTTTTTACTCTTGAATAGCAAATTTAATTTCGGCTTCCGCTGCTAATTCATCGCCTACTAAAGCACGGGCCTGCCCTTTACCAAAAACCCCGCGTAATGCGGTTATTTCAACCTCTATACGCAATTGATCTCCCGGCACCACCTGCTTGCGAAACTTCGCTTTGTCAATCCCCGTAAAAAATGCTAATTTCCCTTGGTACTGGGGCATACTCAGCATAGCTACCGCTCCGGCCTGAGCCATGGCCTCCATAATTAAGACGCCTGGCATTACCGGGTAGTCAGGGAAATGCCCTTGAAAAAAAGGTTCATTACCGGTAACATTCTTCAAGGCAACCACCCGCTTGCCTTCATCCATCTCCAGTATCCTATCTATTAGTAAAAAAGGATATCTATGCGGAAGAATTTCCTTTATTTGCTCAATATCCAACATTATTCTGATACCTCCAATTTTTCTTTCTAATTACAACTAAACATTTCGACAGCACAGACCCAAATCCTGCATAGAAAACCATCGAAATTAGCTTATCATTTAGTCTTTCTAACAGCGGCTAGTATTTCACCTGCTTCTTCCAATCGGAAGAAAGTGACCATAATTCCGTATGCAATTGCCCCAACTCCAACCGCAATGACTGTATTTATAAAGTAGTTTAAAACTCCAGATGCAAAAAAAGTACTCTGGCCTACGGCAAAAACACCCCAAGCCGCCAACCCCGTAACCAACGAGGCAGCTACCATTTTTAGAAAAGGTTTTAATACGGGTTTAAAGGAGAATTGTTTGTTTTTCCGTGCTAAACAATACATCATAAGACCCGTATTGACCGCTGCCGCTAAGGTATCCGCTAATGCCAAGCCTCCGGCCTTTAATAAATCTAAGAATAGCAGACTAAACAAGACATTAACCACTACAGAAATAAGCCCGGTCACCACCGGGGTCTTTACATCATCCAGAGCGTAAAATGCCCTAGTGACAACAAGATTAATTCCTAAGGCCGGCAGCCCAATGACAAAATACATCAATGAGTTCGCCGTCATTAACGTATCTTGCGGGGCAAAGGCACCTCTTTCAAAAAGCAGCTTTACCAATGGCACCTGCAAAACTGCCATCCCAACAGCGGCCGGTATTGTTATAAACAATACCAATCGCAGCCCCCGCATCAAGGTTGCAGACATTTGGCTTTGCTGCTTAGCAGCCGCATGGTGTGCCAGTGCAGGAAAAATCACTGTAGCAACAGCTGCTGCAAATATTCCTAGGGGCAGGCTCATTAACCTGTAGGCATAATTCAGTGCAGATATACTCCCCGGTTCCAAACCTGAAGCAAATATTCGATTTAATGTTAAATATATTTGGTTAACGGACATGCCTAAGACCACAGCCCAGACACTCGTTGAGAATTTGCGCACCGCCGGATGCTTATGGTAAAGACGAAAACTATATTTAAAGCGCATACGGTACAAAGTCGGAACTTGAACCAATAAAAACAAAACAAACCCAACCAATGTGCCCCAAGCTAAAGCCTCAATGCCAAAAAGTCCGCCGAAAAATAATACCGATAAGATTACTATTATATTGGCAGTTCCCGGCGCAAAGGCAGGCAAGGCGAAAATTTGAAAAGAATTAAGAATTCCCGTAATAAGCATACCTAGACCCATAAAAACAATTGAAGGAAACATGATCCTGGTTAAGTCAGTAGTCAATACCGCTAATTCCTCGCTGAAACCCGGAGCGGTCAATTTCACAAGCAGAGGAGCACCCCAATAGCCCAGTACCGTAATGATTACCAATGTTATTGCAGTTAGATTAAATATTCCGCTGGCAATTTTCCAGCCTTCCTCCCTCTTATCTGCCTCAATATAGGATGTAAATATTGGAACCATTACCGAGACAAAAGCGACGCCGAAAATCGCCTGCAAAAAGAAAGGTATTGTATAAGCTACCCAATAGGCATCGGTTATGGCTGATGCTCCAAATTGGCCTGCAATTGCAGCATCCCGGACAAAGCCCAGCATCCGACTAATCAAATTCATCACCAGCACTACACCTGCGGCCCGAGCTATTGTTTTTTCCGTATTCTCAACAGCCATTTCAGACACCTCTCAAGAAACGTCCATACCTTTAGACGCATAAAGGTACCTAAAGGTTCATTTCTTCTATTAATTCGTATAATAACTGATAACTTCTATCTACTCGGCTAGAAAGCAAAGCCATGTTTTTTTCTAACCGACCGCTGAAACTGCTTGGCGCATTAAGAACTTCCCCTACTGTTCTCATTAACGCGCCGGCAGTTACCTGTTCAGCATTACCGGCGCAAGGCTGTTCCACAGTCCGAAGAAATGCTTCCACCTTGGGATCGTAAGAAATCCCTACCATAGGTGTCCCCAATGCGGCAGCAATAATCAGGCTATGAAGACGCATGCCAATTACCAATCCCGCCTGAGAAAACAATGCCGCGACTTCCTTTAAATCAAGCGGCCTGTCTATAATAACCGCATCTTGTCCAATACTATCAGCTATCGTCTGGCAGAAAAGCAAATCGCCGGGTAGATGAAAAGGCACCAAACAAATTTGGTAGCCTTCACTATGAAGAGCGGAAAGCGCTTCAGCCAACGGGTCCAGAAAAACATTATCATTCCACGCTCTGGGACAAACTACAATCAGTTTCTCGCCATCCAATTGGAATTCGCTTAATATTTTAGTCTCTTGTCTAAGAAGCTGCCGGTCTTCATTAGCCAAAGAAAGTACGGGATCAGCCGTAATTGTTACCTGCTTAGTTACTCCTATGCAATTTAGTAGCTCGGCTGAATCCTTATCCCTAACAGTTATAACATCCGTCTTGTTTAGTATCTTAGTCGTTTTAGAGCGGCTATTTTTCCCGGTAAGCGGACCCAGCCCCTGGGCAAATATCATTACCTTTTTGTTCAGCTTTTGTGCCAACCATATAAGACCCAAATAATATAGCAGGCTTTTGACACCGGTAATATCCTGTAATAAACTGCCGCCGCCGCTGATAAATACATCACAGCCTCTTATGGCCGAAATGACATCCTTTAAATTCCAACGGTTAACAGCTGTAACGTCCAAATCTCGAGCAGTATCTTTGGGGCAGTTTGATAAGACGGTTATTTCACAATCTTTCCTCTGGGTGCGAATCCTACCTACCATACTGTAGAGAATGGCATCATCACCTAAGTTGCCAAATCCAAAATACCCTGATAACAAAAGCCTAGTCACGTAAGTATTTCGCCTCCCACCAGTACCATAGTCTAACCATTAAAATCAACATAATGCCGCCAACAATTCCCAGCCAGACACCATTAATTGTCCTTAATAACGATATGGCCACCGGCGTCCAAGTATGGGCAAAAGTATTTACCAATGAGACCTGCCCCATAGCTGCCACAACTATAACCGGCAGCATGTAATCATTGCGATAGCCAAAATAATATACAAGCATAAGCAAAGGATGTCCCACTAAAAATTCTTTTGTCCGGGGACGCACCACCAGCAAGTTATCTAAAAAAACTCGCACCTTCAGCTCAAAATCAGATACGAAGACACCTTGGTTTCCGGAACGCATCACATAAACAAAACCTATTAGTCCCAGCACTCCTATTAATAAAGCGTACTTAACACTTATGTTAGTTTGTAACACCCGCTTGACCCGGGGGAACCATTCCTTAGGTTCGTACTTCAGAAATGCAAAGTAAATAAATAATATTACCGGCGGCCCTAAAAACGCTGCCTTAACGCCGGCAAATTGATCCAATTTCAAAAGGAAACTCTTTTCTGCCAGCAGCCCTACTAAAAATACAGACCCTATAGATGAAATCGCCGTGGTCCCAACCAAAGCTCGGACACTCTGCAGAATAGTCCTTGATTTCTCCTTAGTAAAAACTATCACAGCCAACGAAGGAAAAACAATAGTTCCCCCTAATGCAAATAACTTGCGGCCCAATGTTACATATCCGAACAATAACATAGCAACCCAAATTATAGCGAGAAACACCCCCGCAGCCAAACCCCACTTACGGAAGCCCAGAACATCCAACAGCAGCATTCCACCGGCAATAGCTCCCAACCCGATAAGAACCAGCACCAGACGGGAGGTAGCAAACGGCGGGAAGGTTTGGGGCCGACCCAGTTTAAACCCTTCACTGTTTAATCGCGTAACCAAACTGCTAATGTAACTTGTATTGGATTCCAACCAATCAGGAGAACTAGGTTGCAAAAAGAAGCGTACAAATAACACCTTTGCATTTCTATCGGTAACCGACAGTGCAAACCTATCTACAGCCTGTCTCGGTGTTAATTTGTTCATTTCACCGGCAGAAATGGCATGAAGCCTTGCTACCCGTTTATCTAAGAGAGACGCCACCTGAGACAACCCCTGTTGAGGAAAGAACTCCACAGTAATAAGTGGTACATCTAGCAATCCAATCTCCTGAGCCAATGTCTCCCGGTATGGCGGCAATTCTTTATCATTAAATAAAAACCCTTGAATATTATTATACGGCTTAAGTTGAGAAAACACTTCAACTATATCTTGAGGGTCCGATTCCGACCACGACCTCAACTGCACCATGGCTGACAGTCCCATATCAGAAACCAAATTTAACCCTTCAACAGGAAAACCCAGGCCTACCATTGCCACGTTGGTTTTCAGCATATTAGTATCTATTACAAATGTTCCTGATGCTTCATGGTAAAAACTATCTACCTGCGGCAGCTTAGCCTTTAAATTAAGCTCAATCCTTTTAAACTCTTCTTCTTTTGTAGTCAACAGATATGTATCGTTTGGTTCAACTTCGCTCCGGTAAGACTGAAACCTTGGATCTTGCAGCAGTTCAATTCCCGTGAAAGCTTGAATGTCTTTAAGAAAGGAATCCGTCAAAATCTGTTCTTTGAATAGAACCCCCGTTATGCCCTTTCCCTGCTCCAAACTCCTTAACTGAGAAAGCACTTCCTTTTCGCTGTTGTTTTGTCTATCAGCCAGTTCTACTACTTGATCCCAGTCTACTACCACCGCTACATTGTTATTAATGCTTTCCCGGTAATACCTTTGCCAACCTGTCCAAAGAGATAAAATAATTGCTAGGCCAATAACTGCGTATAAAATGTAACGATACCGCTGCTTCATTGTGTAACCTCCAAAATATGAAAATATTCAACCCAAACCTATTTTACCAGTGTTATCCTACCCTCACAAGTAGTTTAACCAGCCTAGAACAAAAGCATTTAATGTCTTTCGGCTTTAATTCCCTATTCAGTGAAAAAGACACCCGCGAGTGCCTACTGTTCAACTAGACGGTTGATTTCCTGATGCATCTGCACAGTAGTTATTTCCGAAAAATGATATTCGCGGTAGATATCTTTTAAGAAATCAATCAACTCCTTTTTGCCTACCTGGTGCTCAAGGGCAGTCCAGAACATGGCACCCCCGTAATAAACATGGGTCAAATATTCCTCCCTGTTTTCAAAAGCCGTAACAGGGCTGAGGAAATCTATTCTGCCTGCACTTGCGGTGGCTGCTAAGTCACTGCCAAAGTTGAAATCTTTATTCAGTTGGTCTTCAATAAATAATTTACTGGCATAAGTTGCAATAGATTCATCTATCCAAGGTTCCCTCACTTGGTCATTGCCCACTGTGCCATACCACCATTGGTGGGCTATTTCATGGGCCAATACTCGCCTCACAATGTCTTCTTTATCTTTGACTCGCGACGCCAGCATGATTAGGCCCGGGTATTCCACACCTTGAAAAGGCGATAAATACGTTTCCACCAATGTCAGCTTTGGATATGGGTATTGACCAAAATTTTCCTCGTAAAAAAACAATGCATCTTTCAAGGTGTCTACCACCACATCCGTATTCTGATCGTCAATAAATGCGTATTCTATATTCGTATTTCCTACCTGACTGCGTTTGATGCGGAGATTTTCACCTAGAACAATAGCAAAGCTGCGCAGCGATTCCCCCTCATAACTCAAGGTCTTATGTCCCAACAGAGAATCCTTCTGTTCTGTTAGAACTCCACTTGTTACTGCCGTATATTTTTGCGGTATAGTTAAATCCAGCGAATAATCCGCTACTGAAGCATTAGCCGGGTCACCTACTGAAGGATAGACAGTAATTTCCCGCCCGCTGGGAACCAGCAGTGGGTACCAATCACCAAGATTTACCACATCGTTGTATCTGCCAAACCGGTAGTTCAATAGTGGGACCTTCATCGTGAACTTCACCTTAACCGTTTTACCGTTCCCTGGCAAAATCGGATTCTTTAACGGCAGTACCATCAGTACTCCTTCAAAAAAAGGCGTTACGTGCTGATTGCTGATTGTCACCTCGTTAACAACCAAGTTTCCTGCAGACCATCCTGCCGGGTAGCCCGTCGCTGCAATGGGACTGGTGCCAGGCTGAGCAAATGCTTTAGGAAATACTTGAAACAGAAGTTTGTCAATTGCCTGCTCCCCTTTATTCACTACATAAATATCTTCTTCTACCTCAAATTCCCGCTGAGAAGTCATTTTGATTTTGATGTGATAGGCAGTATTTTTCCCCTCCATATCGGCCCCGTTTGTAGGAGCACTTAGAGGGTATACAAAGTAAAAAGCAAATAATATGGCAATGATGAGAATTGCAAAGGTTTTGCGCAGCATAGTCAGACTCCTTGTGAAAATTTAAAACGCCGTTGGCACAACTAAAGACGACAACTTCTTATCTAAAGTTAAAACTTAATGTCAATCGTATTATCCAAAGACTGCAGAAACAAATCTCCATCTATTACCTCATAGAGCTTCCCGTTCACTTCCAAAAAGCCTTCAAATTCTTGTTTGGTATTAAAATCCCTTACCGAAATATGCTGAAATCCTGTTGGGCCGTTGGCCGACATACCCTTAACTATACCAATAGCGTATTTGCTATCCAGTTGGTTTGGCGTACTCTTAGGCGATACATCCAAACCCAGTTTTAAGGTGTAGAAAGAATTATCTAATCCATAGAGATCCAACGTCGCCGAACTGTAAACCACCAGTTCCCAAACCCCTGGCAGCGGGTCTTCTTCTCTTATTTTAACCTGGCCTCCATCAGAGCCGCCTGCGGGGGAATTCCCCACATATTCAGTCATAGTAACTTCCTCGCCGTTAGGCCTAATCACGTGCAGACGCGCTCTTCCCTGAAACTCCTCTGCAATTTTTGATACCATCAGTTCCGCAATAAGACTATTGGTATGCTCTGGAATTTGTATGAAGTACCTGCGATATTGGCCGGCCTCCAGCCTATCGGTAATTTCTATCGGTTCTGATTGGTTTGTGTTGTAGGGGTTAATAACGGTATTTAGTAATCGCACGTCCTCACCCACAGTAGTTGGGTCATCGCCTATCAGCAGACCGGTATATAAACCCTCTTTATTAGAAATTGAATACTTCACAGGCATTCTTCTGGTGGCATGGGCAGGAATTGTCGTCTCTTTAAACATCGGTTCCATCCAGTCAACCGTCGAGGTCCAAATTAACCTTGACAGCTCATTTCCATTATTGGTGACCTGATAACTTAGCTGCCCGGGCAAGAACTCCCTAGCGTATAGACCTTTACCTTGATTAAAAAGTTCATTATAGGTAGAGGCCTCTATGGAAGCAGGTTCATTTGATTGATTTAAGTATTTCCATGCGCCGGGCAAATCGATCAAACCATTGCCCGCCTCAACTAAACTTAAATGGGGTATCGCTTTTGCTCCTTGCATTATAGCCTGTCTCAAAGCCTCTTGATCAAGCTCCATACCACTGCGTTCAGCGCCATCCATGAACAAAGCCATGGCCCCTGCCACGTGGGGAGCAGCCATACTGCTTCCCTCCAACAGCATATATTTCCTCCCGCTCCATAGCGGCACAGAAGAAACTGCAGAACCCGGAGCTACCACCGTAGGCAGCAATAGTCCGTCTTTCCGGGGTCCGGCAGAACTAAAATACCAAAGACTTCCTTTGCTTACCTGCCACTGAAAATCAGTAGCCCACATATCAGGAGATATATATGCCCCTACGCTGATAACCTTTTCCGTATTACCCGGAACCGCCATAGATCCCAACCCGGGGCCTTCATTGCCACTGGCCGCCGTAAATACAACATTATATTGATCTGCTAATAAATTAATGGTTTGAGACAATAAAGAATTACCGCCTGTCATATCCTGATAATAACCCAGGCTTAAGTTGATGACATCGGCCCCGTTCTCAGCTGCATAAACAACCGCGTGCCGGACATTATCCCAATCTACTTCACCTTTGTAATCAACTGCCTTAATGACAAGTAATTCTGCTTCGGGCGCCATCCCTTGGAAAGAACCGTTGCCGGCTGCAATCCCTGCCACATGGGTACCATGGCCATTTGCATCAAAACCTAGCTTTAAATACGTGCCATCCGGCTCTAGTTGGCTAATTAAAAATGAAAAACTGTACCCGTCTTTTCCAGAAGAAAAGTCCGCATAATCATGGCTGTCGCGATAGATCTTTAATCCCTCTTCTTCACCTAGATCTCCATCCAAGTCAGTATCTACAAAAACGGTATCATATACTCCCGCCGTTTGAGTGTCTGCTGCTAGAACTATAAAGGTATCCTCAAATGACCCGTTAAAGTTAACATCCAAGGCTGCAGCCTCTTCATTGAAAAAGCCATACCGATAGTTACCGCTTAAACTGTCGATACCTGTCAACCTTACTGTGTTGCCCTTGATTTCGTGTCCTTCATTTAATGTTTCACTAAGATCCACTCTACCCTCATCGGTAAAATCCACCCAGTCCAACACTTTAGGTTGACCGTTGGACAAATATTGCAAATCAGGGTGGGCTGCATCCAAGCCGGTATCAATAATTGCAATGACCTGCCCGCTGCCGTCTGCTTGGGTATCGTAAACGAATTCTGACACTCCCATAACTTCTTTATTTGTCTGTAGACTTTTCAGCGGATCTTCCGTTAAGATAGCCTCTTCAGCTAGAGTGACAGTTTCACTTTCCCCAGTCTGCTCGCGCACAGCCCTGTCCCAAGTCCGGCGTTGGCCTAGGGTAATGCTAGGAACAGTTTGATCTCCTAGGACTTCGCCACAAACAATATCCCCAAATTCATTAATGCCCACGGCTAATCTTTGCCCGTTCAATTGTTCTAAATTGTCTAATGAAATTTGTTTCCGGCCATTATACAGCAAGACATCCTTACTTATAGTAAAAGCAACTGTACCTGTGGGGCCAGCTAAATATATCAGATTTTCATTAATCTCTTTAACAGTACCAGTATAGTCAAACGCCGTTCCCGTATATTGCATAAAGCGCTGGGCAACTACCGCAGCTTCGGCCCGGGTAGTAAAACCTAAAGGTTTTAATGAACCATCAGGATAGCCATTAATTAGGCCTTTTGCCACGGCTCTAGCAACATAGTTGCGCGCCCAAGGTTCAATGCCCGCCTGATCAATAAAATTCAACGGTACCGTTTGCTTATCCGTATCGCCTAAGAATTCCAAAGCCCTTATCAACATCGCTGCTAGTTCCTGCCTAGTAAGTGACTCTGCTGCTTTAAAATCACCATCGCCATAGCCGGTAACCAAGCCAATTTCCCTCGCCAGCAATAAATCTGATTTTGCCCAATGAAAGCCGGGCACATCATTGAAAGGACTAGCCACCTCGTCTAAAACCAAACGCTGCTCATCCAACTGCAAAGCATTAATCAAAAAATGAACCGTCTCTGCACGAGTTATTTTACTATCCGGTTTAAAGCTGCCATCAGGGTAGCCGTTAACCATACCCCTGCTGCTACTTAGGAGTACCGCCTTTTCACTCCAATGGTCCCCAATATCCGTAAAATCAGCATTAGCGGCTACGGCCTCACTTGTAGCAACTAAAACTAGTATTATAATCAATAGACTTATTATTAAATATCTTTTCAATCCCAAAATACCTCGCTTCTTATTACATGCCGTATATATTCAATTCGACAGATACCTGGTATTTCCTTTGGGAGAAAAACGGAAAAACTCGACCGCGAGCAAAAAAAGGAGGCGCACAATGCGCCTCATATGGAGGTAAATAGGGATATTAGCTAGTTAAGCTTTAATCCTCATCGGAAATTTTTAATAAGAGTGTCAATCTTCTAGTTTTAACTAATTAGCATCAATTTCTACTCTAACTACCTTATCTGACTGAATTTGAAGTTCTACTTCACTGCCCATAGGTACTTCACCTATTTCCATGTCTTCGTCAACGTCTATTTCTACATCGTCCGCTAACTGATACTTCTCTATATCACCATCTACTAAAATTGTAATCTCATCATTACTCATAGCCACGAACTGTCCTTCAACCTTTTCCTCTTGCCTTTCAGCGGAGATTGAATAGACCGTATTATCAACTACTTCCAGTTCCACACTGTCTCCTTCGGCGATGTCGTCAAAATCCGCCTCTTCACCATCTACCTCAACTGTAAGGTTCTCAGCATACTGATAGGTTTCTTCATCGTCATCCACCAACACTATGATTCCATCGTCGTATACTGCGCTAACAACGCCCTCTATTTCTTCAGTTTCGTACTCAACCTCTATTTTTACTACGCTGCCTCTAACCACTTCCAGATCTACTGTATCACCTTCGTCTATGTCAGAAACTGTTGCTTCTTCACCATTGATTTTAACTTCAATGTCTTCGGTAAAGGTAAAGGTTTGTTCTTCATCATCGATTAATATAGTTATTTCGTCTGAGTCGATGTCGCTAACAATACCACTGACTTCGTCTTCCTCAACCTCTACCTTAATTTTTACCACTAGATCGTTCTCTAGCTTCAACTCTACGTTATCGCCTACAAGCAGGTCTTCGTAATCAGCATTCTCATCATCAATCTTGACAATGATATCATCTGCAAGGTCATAACGGTTTTCGTCACCGTCGTTATCCTCAATTTCAATCCATTCTTCATCATTATCAAGCTGGGTTACTACACCTTCTACTTCATCTTCAACCTTCATTTCTCTGGCTGCAATGAATTTGACAGCCCCATCTTCGTTAAAAATCACTAATACTTCGTCACCGGCAGTAAGGTCATCTAGCTCTGCCCGATGGTTATTTCGAAAAACGCTGACCTCGTCAGCCAAGTCATAAGTTTTCTCATCACCATCCACTGTAATAACAATTTCTGAATCGTCTATGCTGTCCAGAGCACCTTTTACTTGGGCTCCATCCACTTCGTTGTCTATCTTATCGTCAATGCGCTGCAGTAAAATTGCCATTTCAGCCCTGGAAATTGGCTTAAAGGGCTGGAAGGTTCCATCCGGATTACCCTGGAAAATACCAGCTGCTACTACTCGTTCGAGTAAAGCCATATCGGTTTCGTCTACTTTGCTAATATCAATAAAATCTAAATTTAAATCAGCCGCTTCAATGTCACCGTTCATTAGTGCCTTTGCAATATACCGCACTACGTCTATTCTTTTTGCAGGCTTCTTAGGAATAAGACTGAACATTTCCCCAGCGCTTGTCAATTCATTATCAACGGCAATTGCCAGTGTGCCCATTGCCCAAGGTGAAGATAATTGTTTCCAGTGTTTCATGTCATATAATACGTTTTCCGTATCAACCTCACTATTTGGGTAAACAGCCCTTACTATCATGGCCAACGCTTCCTCATTTGTCACCTTAGCCTTTGGCCTGTATGTACTGTCTTCATACCCGTCAATCAATCCTTTTGCGCTCATTCTTTCAACTGCTTCTTCTGCCCAGTGTTCACCCATGTCCTTAAACTTCTCTTTCCACTGCTTTGTCATCTGTTTTTGGACCTTTTTTTCCTGCACCCATTGGGGTGGTGCTGCAAATGCCATGGAAGATACAGCTAACACTAATACACATGCCAACAACAATACTAAACCTTTTCTTACCTTCATTATATTCTCTCCCCTCGTTTTGTCCTTGCACTTATAAATATCGAAGCAAAAAAGAAAAACTTGGGGGTAAAAGAAACAGATTCCAAAATAATGTCGGAAAATTAGTGCAAACTTAGTTTGTGCCAAGTCGTAAGACCCAGGTGCAAAAAACCCCTGCCAAAAAATCGGCAGGGGTTATCTCAAAGGGAGCTTTTTGAAACCTTAATTAGTTGTAGAGATTACAATTATGGTAGTAGCTTCTAAAATACCAGAACTCATTTGACCTACGGCAATTATCTCATCTTTAGGATCTAGGTAACGCAAACGAGTTTCATGTCCAAAGCGTAAGATGACGGTATCATCAGTAAGATAAATAGGCTTATTAATATCCTTTAAGATTATTACTTCCGCATCCGTATTAACGTTTTCAATTTCACCAACTATATAATCGGACGTTTCCTTGGCAGTAATATCCATAGCAGTTATGACATTGCCGGTAGTTTTCAATTCCACATAATCACCAATTTTGAGATCGTCAATAGTGGCATCATCACCGGCTTTTTCAATATCCACATCTTTAGCTAAAGAAAAGCTGCGTTCCTCGCCATCGACCGATACTACAATTTCAGGGTTGGCAGCTAAGATAATTTTTTCTACCGAGCCCTCAATATCTTCTTTTACAGAAGTAACGTCAATGTTAACTACTACCTTATTCTTCAATTCCACCTCAATCTCCTGCCCGGCATAAATATCTCGCAAACTTTCTGCATCGCCGTCGAGGTCCACGTCTTCATCTATCACATAACTTGCTTCACTACCATCCTCTAATTCAATAACAATGCTATTTTTAGTGCCAAAGTCCACTTTCACAGCAATTCCCTTTATATCTTCTTCAATACTTCCCGCAAAAAGCGATTCCACTAAGTCACCCTTAACGGTAGCCTCTACAGATTGTCCTGTCACTAAGTCCTCTAACGAAGAGGTCTGCCAATCCAATAATACATCCGCTTCCTCGGCCACTTCATAACTAACTTCCTGACCATTATCCTTCTCGATAGTAATGGATGGAGTATCTGCATCAATTTCTGCCAGCTTACCACTTACTTTTATTTCTTCCGGCTCTTGTGCGACTTCCTCTTCTGGGATTACTTCCATATATGTGGCTTCATCATTATCGTTAAGGGAAATACCAAGGTATTCCAACGGTTCCAACTCCTCTAAGGAAATGCTTTCCCCGTCACGGTAAATCAACGCACCATCACTGAGACTATATTTTACAAACTGGCTGTCAGCATCTCTAACAGTAATGGAGTTATCAAAGGAGCCATAGCCGATAAATTTAGCTTTGATCATGTTATCCCTATCAACATCGACTTTCTTATCCAGCCTAGCCAATACTGCCGCCATCTCTGCCCTGGTAATATTATCATTAGGCTTAAATGCTCCGTCCGAGCCGCTTAAAACGCCCTGTTCCATGGCTACATCTATATAACCAACTGCCCTAGGCGGTATTTCCGAAGCATCTGAAAAGTCCAATGTGACACCTGAGAGTCCCCTGGCCATGTCATCCAAGCCTAGAGCCCGCACCGCAAAAATAGCAACTTCGTACCGACTGGCTGCCCTGCTGGGGTCAACAAACAAATCTATACCGGTCAGGACATTATCGGAAACTGCCGCTGCCACATAACCTTTGGCCCAGCTTGCAACTTTATGATTATTAGCTAGTTCGCCGGTATCCGTTCCGCTGTTATCCCAGTTAAAAAGTCTGCCAAAAAAAACTAGGGATTCTTGAACTGTCACAGGATCATTGGGTTTAAATACCTTTTCTCCTTGTTCGTTAGTAGAACCAGCGATAATTCCTTTTGCCTGCATCTCTGAAACTGACTTCTCATACCAAACTCCATCCTGCACATCCTTAAATACATTCCCATCTGCTGCCCAGGCAGACCCAAGCATCAAACCACTAATTAGCATCACCACTACAGTTAATCGTAACAATTTTCCCCAGTGCATTCTTATTAACACGCTCCCCGTTTAATTCATTACTTTCCAATTTCGACTTATGGTACAAAATTCCTCTATCATCTTACATATTTAGATGTAAAAAGCGAGGGAAAAGTTCCCTCGCTAGCCATTTTCTATACCTTTTATAAATAAATCTGTAGTCTGCTCACTGATATGGTCCAAATCGAAATCATCTTTTTCCTGACACATCATATACCCGCCAACGGCAGCTACTGAACCAAAAAATGTCCGCGCTGCAATCTCAGTATCCATAGGCCGCAATTCTCCGGTTTGGACCCCTTCATCAAACATTCCCTTAACAAAAGAAACCTTTTCTTCCTGGCGGGCCATCATCCACTGGTGAAGGCCCTCACCTATTTCCGAATGCTCCCGCAGCAATATTTTACCTATATCCTTATGCTGATCAATAAACTGCAGGTGCAAAGTAACAATCTGACTCAACTTCTCTGCAATAGTCTTCTCCCCTGCCAATTTAAGCCTAAATGTCTCCAAGTAAAACATACTACTGGACTTAAACATTTCCTGAAACAGCTCTTTTTTACTGGAAAAGTATTCGTAGACGGTTCCTTTTCCCACTCCTGCATCAGAGGCAATCTCCTCAACTTTGGCTAGATGAAAACCCTTAGCTGCAAAAACTCGAGCGGCAGCCCTTATTATTTGACTACGTTTATCAAGATTTGTTCCGTCCAATTTATCCACCTACCCTTACAGACCGGAAGGCATAGATGCACCTGCGGCAGAAGTCCCACCATTAAAGACATTGTGGGTAAACTGTGCTTTCGAAAGGTTATAGCCCTGTAAAGCCTGGGCCAAGTATAGCTCCTGATTCTGCAAAGCCTCTGAAGCTTGCAGCACTTCTAGGCTGGTCGCCACCCCGACTTCGTACCGCAGTTTTGATAATCTCAAGCTTTCTTTCGCCCGTTCAACACTCTTAATCAGCACTTTATAGTTAGCTTCTGCGGCTTTTAAATTTTTATATGCTTTAGTTACCCGCAGTTCGTGATCTTTTTGAGCCTCATCGTAATTAACTTTGGCAAGATCCGTGTTATACTTCGCCTCTCTGTAAGTATAAACATTAGGAGTATAGTACTTTCCGACAAGCTCCAAGTAATCTACTGCATTCTGATAGTTCACTTCTGCTTCATTTAAATTCTTATCTTTAGCCATAGCTTCTGTAATGACCTCATCCAAAACCATAGCATCCATTGGTTCATAGCTAAGGGTGGTCGTCAACTCAATAGATTTTTCTAATTCCATCCCAAGAGTTCTATTAAACTCCATGTAAGCTATCTCTGAATCATTTTTGGCTGTATTTAAATCCGTCTGTGCCTTATCCAACTGCACCTCGGCACCTAACACGTCATTCTTCGCAACGGTGCCTGCTTCAAAGCTTGCCTTTGCTGTATCTAACTGCCTCTGTACCGTCTCCAATGTTGCTTCATTAACTGCAACCTTCTGTTCAGCGCTCAAGACATTATAATAGGCACTTTCCACTGCCAAACGAATTGAACGTTTAGTATAATCAAACTTTATTTGTTCCAAATCATAAAGTCTCTCTTTTTGGATCGGGGCTAATTTTTCCGTCATTGCCTCCATTAAACTCGATGTATCTTTATCTTTGAACTTATCACTTGCACTATCTGCTTGTTCATAGTCCTTTTCTTTCATCTGTAGCGAGACTCCCGCCAGTTTCACCGTCGGGCTGTTTTCTAAAGCATAATCAATAGCCTCATCCAGCGATAACTTCATCACCTGATCCTGCTGCGGTTCTGCTAAAGACGTACCTGCAGCCATTCCCATTATCAGAAATGTAACTAATACTAAAACCCAAAATTTCTTCACTCAAAAGACCTCCCCTTAAATTGAATTCTGCTTTCCTTCTTTCACTGTGCGACCCCTGCCGATTTTAGCTCGCGTCCAACCACCAAAGTCATCAACAATAGTATAGATTACCGGAACAAACACTAAGGTAAATATCGTAGATGCAGTCAAACCAAATACCACAGCTACTGCCATCGGCGCTGAAGATTCTGACCCTGCACCGATACCTAAAGCCATTGGAATTAAAGCCAAGACAGTGGTAACCGTGGTCATTAAGATGGGTCTCAGGCGTATGGGACCGGCCTGCATTATAGCTTCGTTTCGTTCCTGACCACGACCTTGCAGAATATTGATATAGTCTACAAGCACAATCGCATTATTCACCACAATACCCGCCAGCATAATTACACCAATAAAAGTCGGTACGCTGAAGGTGCGACCGGTAATAACCAAGCCCATCACCACACCAATAAATGTTGTAGGTAGTGAAAACATGATTACAAACGGATAAACCAACGATTCAAACTGGGAGGCCATTACCATATAGACTAATGCTATTGCAAGCAATAGTGCTAGCAATAAATTGCCAAAGGCATCCATCATTTCTTCCTGTTGCCCGCCGAGAGATACTTCATAACCGTTAGGAAGTTCTGTTCTTAACTGGTCCAACTGACTTTCTATATCCTTAGAAACGCTGGCCAAGTCCCTGCCAACAATTTGGCTGTTAACCGTTGCCATCCTCACTTGATCCACGCGGCTAATGGTGCCCGGACCAGTATCAGAAACAATGGTAACTACCTCGCTAATTGGAACATTAAAGCCCATGGGCGAGGACACCGTCAGACTTTCCATGTCCTGTAATGTTGTATTGGACCGTTCAGGATAAATTACCCGAACATCTATTTCGTCTTCGTTAGATTTATACCTGGTTGCTACTTGACCCTGCATGGCAGTATTGACAGTTGAGGCCAGAGTGGCCACATTTAACCCGTACCTTGCTGCCTTATCTCGATCTATCTTCAACTGCAGTTCCGGGCTGCCTTTTGCAAAGCTGGATTCCACTTCCCGGGTTCCGGGCACATCGTCAACTATTTGAATTATCTTATCGGCAAGGTCCTTTAATACATCCAAACTGTTTCCCTTAATTTGTACCGATATGGGAGATGCGGCCATTCCCTGCATATTGGGATCGACCGCTGCAATTTTGATCTCTGCGCCGGCAATAGTGCTCAGTTTTTTCCGCACTTCTTCCACTATTAGATCAATACTTTTAGTTCTTTGTCCCTTGTCTACCATCAGCACCCTTATCTGAGCTTTATGCTTTTGCGTTCCACCCAGACCGGTCATCTGGTCCTGGGACGGCCCGACGGTGGTAAAGATGTTTTCCACGCCTTCGGTATCATAAATAATATCTTCTACTTTCTGTACAACTTCATCAGTATCCTGGAGCATGGAGCCTTTAGCTAATTCAATATTAATGGACATTTCACCGGCATCCATCTTAGGTAGAAACTCCATTCCTATTCTAGGTATCAGTGCAAAACTACCAATTAATGCGAAAGTTACTACCGCAACAATAGTTTTACGATGTCCCAAAGACCAGCCTAGCAGTATAGTGTAATAGCGGGTCAACCATTTTACTATGGCATCAAAGCTACTAATTATCCTGCGCAGCAAAGATTTCTTTTTGCCGTTATGGTCACCATTAGTAATCACCAAAAGCTTAGATGACAGCATGGGGATTAATGTCAACGACACTAACAGCGAAGCAACTAAAGCAAAAGAGACCGTCAAGGCTAACTGTTTAAACAGTTGGGATGCAATACCTTCCACAAAGACAATCGGCAAAAATACTGCTACAGTTGTCAATGTAGATGCTACCACGGCACTAGCTACCTCGTTTGAGCCTTCTGTTGCAGCCTCAATCATCCCGCGCCCTTCCTGTCGGTATCGGAAAATATTTTCCAAAATAACGATGGAGCTATCCACCATCATGCCGACTCCTAGGGCCAACCCGCCCATTGACATCATGTTCAACGTAAGGTGGTTAAAGTACATCAAAATAAACGTTGAGATAATGGATATGGGGATTGACAATGCAATTACTAAAGTACTGCGTACGTTTCTTAGAAAAAAGAACAGGATTATAACGGCAAAAATACCACCGATGATAGTATTACTTACTACCCTGCCAATTGCCTGATTGATGAAGTCAGACTGATCAAAGATTGTGTGGAACTCGATATTTCCATCAATCTCTTCCGCCAATACCTTAAGTTCTTCTTTAGTCGCAGTTGCAACCGCAACGGTATTAACATTACTTTCCTTCATTACCACTAAACCAACACTAGGCCCGCCATTCATCCTGGTGATTTGGTTCATATCCTGAAAGCCGTCTTGAATATCTGCAACTTCCGAGAGGCGCACGCTGCCGCCGGTTGGAATCTGTAAAACCACATTACCAATGTCCGACACTTGTTCGTATTCACCTAATGTCCTTGCAAAGAATTCTCTCTTACCGTCTACCACTCTACCGGCAGACATATTTATGTTTTCAGTCCTCAAAGTCTGTGTTATCTGACCAAGACTCAAACCGTACTGCTGCAACTTGACAGGGTCAACCGCAACTTTAATTTCCCGGGTTTTACCTCCAGTTAAATAAACGGAAGCGACCCCTTCGATTCGTTCCAGCCTAGCCTTTACCTTGTCCTCTGCAATACGTTTTAAGTCAATTATATCCTTACCGCCGGATAAGCCTACCTGAAGTATTGGCATCATGGACGGATCCATTTGCATAACCATCGGATCACTGACATCTTCCGGCATCATCGGTTTGATAAAGTCTATCTTCTCGCGCATCTGCAGCGTAGCGAAATCTAGATCAGTGCCCCAATTGAACCAAACAGCCACCATAGATGATCCTTCGGCTGTTTCTGAGGTTAGTTGGTCTACATTACTGACCGTACCCAATATTTCTTCCATCGGCTTAGTAACCATTTCCTCAACCTCTTGGGGCCCGGCTCCGCTGTATGTGGTGTTAACAATGGCCACAGGTAAATTTATTTCCGGGTAGAGGTCTATTGCCAATCTGGAAAGGGATACTCCCCCTAACAAAAGAATGACGCAAACTATCATGACAATGGTGACCGGTCTTTTAACTGCAAAATTCGGTAACTTCATAAATTACTTGTCACCACCTTGCACCGCTATTGGGTAACCATGTTCTAGGCGATGCTGGCCCTGCACAATAACTTCGTCATTTTCCTGTAAACCAGCCATTATCGCAACCTTTTCACCTGTTGAGATACCCACAACTACATCTTTTTGCTCCGCCTTTTCTCCTTGCGCTATATAGACAACCTTCTTACCGCCGGCATCCACTACTGCTTCCTGAGGGACCACTATTACATCCTGAACAGAAACCGTACCTAATGCTACCTGAGCAAACATCCCGGGCTTAATAACATGTTCCGCATTATCTATGGAAATCTCAACCGGATAAGCCTTGGTTTTGGCCTCTGCCACAGGACTGACCATAGTAACTTCTCCTTCAAACTCCTGCTGGGACGCAGCAGGTACGCTCACCTTTACTTTGTTGCCTATTTCTAAACTATTAATTTCACTTTCAGAAACATTCACATTCACTGTCACAGCATCCATATTAACTACCGTGATAACCGGTGAAGTTGGGCCGGCCATATCGCCTGGGTTAACATATCGGAAAGCAACAATTCCGCTAATCGGCGAGGTAATCACCGCATTCTCTAATTGGGTTTGGGCCAACTGCAAACCGGCCTCGGCTTGGGCCTGTTGGGCCTCAGCAGCAGCAGTCTTAGCCATTTCATACTGAAGTTTGACGCCGTCTAACGTCTGCTGGGAAACTGCCCCTTGTTGAAACAACTCTGTCATGCGTTCCATGTTCCGTTTAGCATCTTCAAACCTTGCCTGTGCCTGGGCTGCACCTGCCTTAGCGCCAGCAACCGCGGCCTGAGATTGTTTAAGCTGGGCCTGAATCTCTTTCGTCTCCAGACGTACCAGCACCTGGCCTTTAGCCACTTCATCTCCCACCTCTGCGGCAACACTAGCCACTTTCCCGCCCATTTTGGGAATTATGTTTATCCTATCTTTAGCTTCTACCTGACCGCTTAAGTCAGTTATTTTCTGTAGATCACCCTTACTGGCAGTGACCACCGTAACTGCAACAGGCTCTACTTTTTCTGTTTTAACTTCTTCCGGCTGCTCAGAGCCACAACCAGTTATCCCAAACGTTAAAACTATAAGTACTAATAAAATTAATGAACTTTTCAACGTGTTCTTCTTCTGCATCTTTTCCCCTCCATAAAATAAAATAACAAAACCGACCAGTCAGTCGGTCAAACTCAATTATATATTCCACAAATTATAAAGTCAACGATAGATTCCTTAAGAAAATATTAAGAAAAAATTAACTAACGCCCCCGTCAACCGAGGGCGTTGTATTCAGTTTAAGCTTTAGGCTACTTAAATATTTCGACTGTCTGTGTTGCATTATCCCAATCCACCAGTGCGCCAAATGCCTCACTGACGAAACGGACCGGTACATAAGTATGGTCTTTTTCCAAAGCCGGTGCTACCGACATCTCAATTGCCGCATCACCAACCATAACCCTTCTAGAGCCAATCCCTAAGGAGATACTTTTCTCTCCGCCGGTAATAACAATGGTTTGGGTGGTACCGTACCACTGGGTGTTAAGACCTAATGCGTCCGCAATGCCCCTAAGCGGCACCAATACCCTATCATCTTTCATAATGGGCGGTACTTCAAGAGGGACCTTTACCCCGTTTAGATTAACGGATAATCCTTCAGTCTTTATTTCTTCCTCCTGCACCGCGTTATCGAAAGGCAGGGTAGTATATTTAATATCATTATTGTAATTAGCGTTGTCGGTAAAGACCACTTTGCTGCCATAAACATCCGGGGCAAATTGATCTTTATCGGCCTTCACCAGTGAGAATTCCTCCCCAGTTGTTATGTTATAGCCGTAGACATCCCAGTTATAACTGCGGTCATCCTGCCAAACAATGGCATTGTTATAGACCACAGGGGCTTCCTGATTGGCATCCGATTTTGTAATTTGCTTTTCTTTCTTTGTGTTTAAGTCATATAGATAGATATCACCATTACCGTTACGACGGTCTGCCCAAACTACATACCCGCCGGAAATCTTGGGATCAACCTGATCCCTGGGCGCTTTGCTGATAACTAATTCTTTGCCGGTGGATATTTGATAGCCGTATATATCCCAGTTATCATTACGACTGTCCTGCCATATTACATAATCCCCGTCAATAACAGGCTTTATCTGATCGCCGTCAGCACCGGAGATGCCTATTTCTTTTTTAGTCAATGTATCATATAAGTAAATATCCCAATTGTCATAGCGGTCGTCCGACCAAACAACAAAATTTTCATAGATATCCGGCTGCGTTTGATCTGCCGAGTTCCTTGCAATAGACGTTTCCTTTCCGCTTGAAACGTTATAAATAAACAAATCCCAGTTAAGATATCTATTATCGGTAAAGACTATCTTGTCCTCGTAAATGTTTGCTTGTTTTTGCTGGGTACCGCTTTTTCCTAACGTCTTCTGCTTATCACCTGCTAGAAAAACTACTCGCTGGGAAATACTATCCACATCTTCCCAAACCACCATATCTTTGTTAACCCTGGCCCGACTTTGATACCCATCTTCCTGAACAACCGTCCCGATTTCACTACCAAAAGAAATCGAGGCAAATAACAGTAACACTATCACTGAAATCACCGGAATTAGGATTTTTTTTCGCACAACTCCACCCCCAATTTTACCTTAGCCTTTCATATTATACTATATAAACAAACCCATAATATGCCTATTAAAAGATAACTACTTAAATTAGCATTCTTATTTCAACGGGCAAAGAATAGGTCTATCTCCTTAGCTTCAGCGTTCCAGTCAACCGTTCCGCCTAAAAGGTTTACAAATGCACGAACAGGAAGATAGCTCCTGCCCTCTTTTATTATCAACGGTTCCTGTACAGCCTTTTGCTCCCCATTAACCATTGCCGAATCAGCACCTGCTGCCAAACTAATTTTGGTATCTTTGCCGGTAATTACAGCTCCTTTTGATTTGTCCCATGTAACGTTCATACCTAATGCCTCACTAATAAACCTGACTGGCACATAAGTCCTGCCTTCTTCTATAAAAGGTTTACTGTCAAGTGCTACAGCCTTATCACCTACCATGCCGGTAGTTCTACCAATGAACAGGCGAATGTCAGGCTCTGATTCTTTAACTCTTTCCTGCTCTATGGCAACTTTAAGGATTTCCTTTGCCTTATCCAACTGCTTTTTCATATCTTCTACGTAGAAAATTGGTTTAAGACCTACCCCGTTAATATTCGTTCTATTAGGAGTCAGATAATGGGCTGTGGTCAGTTTCAGATTACCCCCGTTACTGAGACTGACAATGCGTTGGACTGATGCCTTGCCAAATGTGTCGGTTCCAACTAGGATGCCGCCGCCAGTCTGTTGAATTGCCGCCGCTAAGATCTCTGATGCGCTGGCACTACCCTTATTAACCAACACAACCAATGGTTTCCCTATTCCTTTGGTGGCAGTGCCATAGGTTTGAACCGTCTTGCCCCGTCTGGTCACATGGACAATTGCTCCCGGGTCAATTAGCATATCTGCTATCTCCAAAGCACTGTTTAGATAACCGCCGCCGTTATTGCGCAGGTCTATGATATAGCCTAAAGCACCGGCTTCATCCAGCCGGGCCATTTCCGCTTCCAACTCATTTTTGGTATTTTCCCCAAAAGAGTGAACGCGAAGGTAACCCATTTCATCGTCTAGCATTTCGCCAGCCACGCTATGCACCCGAATTTCCTCTCGTGTAAGAGTAAATTCTAATTCTTCGTCTCCACGCAGAATAGTCAGCTCTACATCGGTGCCCGGCTCACCTTTAATCAATTCTACAACCTGATTAAGTGGCGTATCGACGACGTCATTGCCATCTACTTTAATAATTTTGTCTTCCGTCTGCAGTCCGGCTTTTTCGGCAGGACTGTCTGTCATAGGCGAAGTTACGGTCACGTAGCCTTCGACCTGCTGTATGTATACTCCTATACCGCCAAATTCCCCGCCTAAACTGGTGGTTAGATGTTCGAAATCCTTTGGGGTCATATAGACGGTATATTTATCACCAAGGGACTTGATAATAGAATCTACGCTGGTAGTATCAACCTGCTCCCAATCAATTTGCTCTACAAATAGCATGTTTAACCATAGTTTAACTTCATCAATATTAGGCTGCTCTATATCTGCCGCTCGTGCAGGTCCTTGGAACAGTCCAATCATTAAAACCAATGTAATAAAAATGATAAGTGGTTTTATGTACCACGACTTTTGCCTTGTTTGCAACATTATCCATTCCTCCTCGCTTTTTTATTTCCACATACCGTCAGCTATTACCTCCTATGATTCGACGACATTCATTAGAAAATGTTCCCATAAGCATTGTTAAAGAGAATATAAATCTTTTAATAAACTTGAATGTAGGATGTCCGATAATTATGCCTTGACATTTTTCAGAGTCATTTAAACTAAGGTTCAATGGAGTAGCGAGGAAGTTTCACTTTCTCATGAAAAAAGATCCAGCTGTAATAGCCAGACCTTCTCACGAAGCGCAACTATATTAAACTTTATAGTTTCAAAGCTGCAGGCACTTAATTAACCTTCTTTTCCTTCTTACCCTTAGTTTTGATGTTTGCTAATACTAAATACATAATAATATATACTAAAATCGCAGCCAATACGGCATTTACCACGGATCCTAGAATAAAACTTTCGGATACGGACTGTAGTTTATATAGGGAAAAAAACCTGCCGGGCTCCTCTACAATATTGCCCGCATTATGGATGGACTGCTCTAAGGATGCTCCCAGTTCTGACTGAACATCCGCCGACGTAGGTCGGTGGCCAAATAAAACCCGCCCTGTCATATAATTCAGAGTATAAAACAGAGGAATAAACACCCCCGTTGCTAAGTTTGCTGCAACTGCCGTGATACCGCTGGCTTTAAGCAATTTGGCAGCCACCATCGATAGGACAGGACCTACCCCAAGAGATGGAATAAAGTTCCAAAATATGCCTACAGCAGCGCCTAATGAGACGGCATAAGGCTGCTTTGATGCTTTAACAAGTTTCCTGCGATTTTTCATTGATAATTTAAACATAGCAAAACTCCATAATTTCAAGTTATTACGTTATAGTACTCTTATAGTATGCTCCAGCTACATCATAACATAGGACATATCCTACTTTCAGTCCAATACTAATATTTAATACAGGAAATATGGACCAAACAATCATGGTATTGTAGCATTTTATGATAAACTTCCGATTATATCTGCTGCTTAAATAAAAAGGCCCAGCTTTTCCCAGCTAGACCAATCATATTTAATCACAGTTTGTTAAATTTTCAGCGTGCTCCCCGTTTTCAATATATATGCTTCGGCTGGGAAAAGCAACTGATACACCTTCTTGTTCAAGAATCCCCATAATTTTAAAATTAATATCTTCTTTCACTAACAACCATTTGCCCCAATTGGTACTATCACTAAAAAAGTACAAAAATATGTCCAAGCTGCTATCGTTAAACTTATCAAAATTTACGAATATGGTTTCTTTGTTAACCTCAGGATGATTATTAAGCAAATCTCTAATATTATCTACAACCTTTTTCAGCTTATCCTTAGGTGTAGTATAAGTAACTCCTAAATTAAAAGTTATCCTTCTTTTACCCATCCGCGACCAGTTGGTTATGGGTTCATTTACCAATGAGGAATTAGGGACGATTATCAGAGCATGGGCAAAAGTCCTTATTCTAGTGCTCCGAAAGTTAATATCTTCCACAACCCCTTCAACTGAAGGGGTTTCTATCCAATCTCCCAAAGAAAACGGTTTATCTGTTATTATTACTACACCGCCAAAAATATTGCCTACAGTATCCTTTGCAGCTAGTGCAAAGGCCAATCCGCCCAAGCCTAAACCGGTAATCAAACCATCAATGTTATATTCCCATTCTTGGGCTACTATACTAACTGTAAAAATCACAATAAGAAAGCGTGCAATTTTCGAAATAAAAGGTATTAGTATTTTATCCAAATTGAAATTTAGTCTTTCTTGAATATTTTCAAAAAAATTGGAACAAGCTCCCATCAAGTTATAGAAACCCCAACCCATTAGAATAATAATTGCTGATCTACAGAACCTTGAAACTAAAATATCCTGCTGGACTGCAAGTGGCAAGTAATTTAGGGCAAAGTAAATTCCTAATACTACAAAAAATACCCGCAGAGGTCGTTCAAAAGCTGTCAGTAATTTTTCGTCTAAATCTGTTTCCGTTTTGCTGGTAATATTTAAGATAATTTTAAAAACATAGCGGACAAACAATTTCCGCAAAAGCAAGAAAAACAATAATATTAATAAAGTAGTGCCAAATACCCATAGGATCTCAAAAGAGATTCCGTTAATAATACCTAACCCAAAATCCATTAAACTCTCAAGCATGCCTAAACTATCCCCTATACTTTAGTATTTATACCATTTTCGCTAAAATACTTCGTTCCCCTTCTTTATTGTGCTAATCTACCCCATGATTCTTCCTCCCTTGAACGCAAAAAATGCATATCACAGGCGAGACCCTTGGCTGCGCCGCAGTCAGAAAGTTAACTTTCTAACGTAGACATGTAAAATAAATAAAGGACCCGGTTACCTCCGAACCCTTTATAATGTATTATCTTTTCCTCTCTTAGTCTTTTCTAATAAACAACATCCGTAACTGTTTCTTTTTCAGAGTCAATTGCTAGGTCCTCAATCAAGGTTTTTCTTCATTACCAACCATTTACCCTGACTATCCACCGCTTGACCAATTAAAGTAAAACCCAGTGACCGGTAAAGCTTATACGCTGCCTTATTTTTCGGCCGCACCTCTAATTTTACACCCTTCACCCTTTGTTCCTTTAAGCTATCAAGGCCCTCCCTAACAAGCATCTTTCCTATACCCATCCCCCTCTTCCCAGGGTCAACCGCTATGGACAGTATTTGTCCCACATCTTTTTCCCAAGTCGCAGGAATTTTGATGAACGTTAACTTATTCCTTATCAGCAAAATACTTTTTATCAGAGATATCTGATATTTACCTGTTATAAACCTCCATAAAGCCTTTATTAGAAAACTACTTTTCATTGCCTTTCTCCAAATATATTTCATATTAGCCGGTGTAATTATATAACCAACTACCTCACCATCCAACTCCGCTACATAAAATTGCTCACAATTGCTCCTTAAAAAGGCAAAAATATCCTCTAAGCTCTCTAAGTTGGCCTGCTTTTTCCCGAATACTGTTTCCATACTTCCAGGAAAGCCTGTAGAGAATAATATTGCAACTTTATTAATATCCCTTTTCTCCACTCTCCTAATAGTTGCAGTAGCATCACTCATATAACTGCCCCTCCACATCAGCATCTGTTTCTTCGCCGGCCAATCCAGACAGTATCAACATATCTCTGACTGAAATAAAACTATATCCTTCTTCCCGCAAAGTATCTATTATTACAGGAAGTGCTTTGACAGTATTCATCCTTTCTCCGCCTTGAGCAGTAATAAAGTCCCCACTATCATGAAACAAAAGTATCGCTCCGGGCTCTACTCCTTTAATTACATTTCTTACAATGTCACGCCATCGACCACCGAGCCAATCCTGGGAACTAACGGACCACAAAATCAGACTTAGCTCTTCATTTTCTATCACTTCAAGGGTTTCTATGCTATATAATCCTCTTGGCGGACGAAAGTACTTAGGTCTTTCTCCCGTCACCTCTTCGATAGCCGTTTGGCCCCGTATTATTTCCTGCATTACTTTTATACCTGAGGCGCCCAGTAAGTTGGCATGTGAATAAGTATGGCTGCCAACTTCATGACCTTCGGCAACTATCCTTTTCGCTATTTCCGGATGTTGCTCTACATGCCTACCCACCATAAAAAAAGTAGCGGGAACTTCTTTCTCTTTTAAAATATCTAAAATAGCCGGTGTATACACTAGGTTAGGCCCGTCGTCAAATGTTAACGCGACTACTTTAAATACACCTGGGCCTTCCCTAAATAAGTCCCTCTGCATACCAAAGCCGTGATAGACATATCTGTTTAAGAATAGCATGGTAAAGATCAACATAGGTGTAGTCAGGTAAGCAATTTTCCTTACCATAACCTTTTTGTCAGACTGAAGCAGCCTTTCACCAGTAACATCCGCCAAATAATATCCTAACAAAAATAGTGCTATAATATCGGATTTATCCAAATAATATGTTACTATAACGCTAACTATCACTATCATTCCAAAAACTAATGAATAATACCGCCTTAGAGGTCGGCGACCCAATAAGACGCCGATTACAACAATAGATAAAAGCGGGTCCATTACCAGCAGCGATCCGGCAGCCACAAACTGCCAATCTGCCTTAATTGGCTCCTTATAGACTGGTGACCAAATAAAACCAAACAACATCCCTACGCATGAGGCAACCATCATCATTGAACTAAAATAATATATTTTTATACCCAGAGTAACTGCAACCGCTATCAGAAAACCAAACCACCGAATAACAGTAGTATCAACTAGTTTATTCCTGGGAAGCCGTAATACCTGAATAGCAAAAAACCCCAGGACCAAGGCAATTGCTAAACTCTCCATATATGCCCAACCTTTCAAATTAAAGTACGGCCATGGGGGCGGGCCACGGGGACGTTTTGTTTGCCATTTATTCGGTATTACAATGTCAAACAAAATAAAGGAACCTGCCCCTTGATCTCTCGGGTATTAGAAGTTCCTTAGGGTTCCGTGAATAATTCAAGCCTGACCCCGTCGCCCCCAATGGTCAACTTATTTCCCCTATAACATGATATACCTGTCCCCTGAGTGCTTTGTAAAGAAAAATAGCACAAATGAACCGTCCCTTTGTGCTCCCCACTAGTTACTCTTCTGCTCTATTTCAACAAAACCATATAAAATATCTACCACTTCTTCCAAGAGATCTCTTGGCACCTTTTCATAAAAAGATATATTTCTCGCGTGTATATCTAAAGCCTTTACCTGTTCACACATAATAACTCCTGTTGTTTTAGTCCTCTCATCCAGTTCTAAATGCAACGGAAAACCTTTAGTTGTGTTAGTTATTGGGCATACCATAGCCATTCTAGTAAAAATATTATAAGTTTTATTACTAACAACCAATGCAGGCCTTTTTCCTTTTTGTTCATGTCCTGCTTGTGGGTCAAATTCTAAAAATACAATATCACCCTGCTCTGGTGTATAATCCATTAAAACACCTCTTCACCTGTTGGTTTTCCAGTATTCCATTCACCACACTTATAATCGCCTTTATATTCAGCAATTCTCTCTTCTAAAGTTTTGTGTTTTTTTAGAGGCACCATGATTAAATTACCGTCTTGAACTTTTATTTCTACCGTATCATTTTCATTGAGTTTTGCCATTTCAAGAATAGGCTTTGGAAGTCTGACTGCCTGACTATTTCCCCACTTTTGAATTTTGGCATACATAAGATCACCTCTTAATTAAAGTATATACGTAGTATCTACAATTGTCAAAAACTATTTTATCAACAAACACCGATAAACCTTAGTATTGCAGACTTAATTTGTGTCTGGACCCCTTTACTGTCCCCTTGGTTCCTCCATGCCATTAGTGAATATTTCGAGTCTAACCCCATCACCACTACTGCCATGAATCGGTTAGCTATATTTTATTCAGTTGAATATCCCAGTTGGTCACCTTGGCAAAGGCTTCTAGTATATTAATATTATTGGATGCCGACGTTTGCACCTTTACAGATGTAACAAATTGTTCTACCGCCAAACTTGCTGCACACCGGCAAGTTTTCGCTCTATCCTTTTCTTTTCCGGTTATTTCTTTGACTTAGAATTAGCACTATTATCCCAATAATAATTATAATCGGCTGCCATATAGGTGCTCCCATAGCAATCAAAATCAGAAAGCCCATCAAACCAAAAAATATAGCTAATTTATAAGAAAAATTCATCTTGACTTTCACCCCTTCACATTTTCCAGAATGGGAACTGTGTAACTTTAATTTGATTAAATACCAATTTCGCCGTCAAGCATTATTCCCCTGCACCAACCAAAAAAGACCCGCTGCAATAGGCCTTTTGGTATAATCATTTATCAAATTTTCCATGTATGTCCCTTAAATTTTATAGTCCCATTAATATTCTTAGTCTGTCTTCAGCCATTGCTATTTTTTCCGAAGATACAGTGCCCCAACGATCGATTAATCTTTCCATGGAAAGAGATCTGACGTCTTCACATTTGATATAGCTTGTTTCTTTTAAGCCGCCTTCTGGGGGCATAATTTCAACATGAAAAGGAATTCCCTTATTTTTTGTTGTTATGGGCAAAACTACAACTAGTCCTGCCGGGCCGTGGTTAAATAAATCAACAGACATAACTAAACAGGGTCGTTTCCCCGCTTGTTCATGCCCCTTAGCCGGGTTAAGTTCAACAGACCATATTTCTCCCCTGCCTGGCTTCATTGTTCATCCTCCAGCCCATCTTCAAGAGTGGCGTCCCATTCTTCTCTCTCCTTGGTTTCCTCTTGCCATTTTTCAGAATTGTTTCTTAAAACAGCATATGCCTTATTAGCTTCCATAATAAATTCTTTCCTACGATATTCTTCAATTGCTTTATCTAATATCTCCTGCTTCGATTTCCCAGTCTGTCCGGCAATTTCATTTAAAATCTTATAGGTTTTGTCGTAAATCCTAACGCTGGAACTGCTCACATTATCACTCCTAAACACTCTGTTACATTTTAGTATACAGTAATGTTACCACAACCGCAACAAAAGTAAGAGCTTACATAGGAGAAAGAAAATATCACAAAGGAACCATCCCCTTATGCTCTCTCCAAACTATCCCCTATACTTTAGTATTTATTTTAGGCCTACCCATAACACGTCATCCCCAAATCAAAACCTCAATCTTTTCTAGAACTTCCTCCATTAAATTCGCTGGAGACTTGCATATAAACTCAGCGTGCCTTATACGCCAATCTAGACTTTTCACTTGGTCAGCTAGCACGGCTCCTGAAACCTCCCAGTTTGATGGCAGCACTACTTCAAAAGGATATCTCTTTATTCGAGAAGTTATAGGACATATGAGCGCTAATCCTACCTTGTCGTTATATGCCTGGGGAGAAACAACAAGTGCAGGCCTTCTCCCAGCTTGCTCGTGCCCTGCGTGAGGGTTAAATTGCAGCCAGACAATGTCTGCTCTTTCCGGGACGTAATTATCCCCCTTGCTTACCATTGTTCATTCCCTACCGGACTACCAATTTGTATTTCTTCATGTAAATTATCATCTGTAATTTTAGAAAGAAGACTTTTTAACTCATATTTTTTACGATAAATAACAATGCAGTCTTCTTTAACTTTTAATTCTACCTGTGCACCCTCAGTCAACCCTACTTCCGTGGCCAACGCTTTTGGAATGCGAATTCCTAAACTATTGCCCCACTTTGATACATATGACTGCACTAGCGTTTCCTCCCTTGCGCTTGTTTATACATAGTATATACTTTTCCTGTAAATAAGTCAACTGAACAAATTAACTTAAGTTGGCTATTTACATCATTTATCACATCTACTAAGCTTTTAAAATTATACCCCGACTTATTCCCGTGAGCCGGGCTATTTGTCTTGTTGATAATCCTTTTCCTTTGATTATTTTCAAATACTAAACGCAAAAAACCCGGTCACGAGACCGGGCTTTGGAAATGAAGGATTTTCGGTGGGGCGGCGTATCCCACATCTCTTTACATAACCAGTACACCTAGTGCGGCGGCTGCCTGTTCCGCCTTCAAAAACCCTTATTACGGTGCTCTTTTAGCTAAATTATTTTTATACCTGTATCCATTATTTCTTTCGCCATTGGGTTATACTCATTAAAATCATTTACCGAAAATGGATGGGGTTCTATTCTATAATCAATGGTTCTTCGTAATTTCATTAGCTTGAACCGATCTTCGATTGCATCCCCACAAAAATCTTCGGCTATTATAGCTAGATCAATATCACTATCTTCCGTAAAAGTACCATTAACACTCGACCCATACAGGTAAATATTTTTTACGTTTATTTCATTTTGTAGAAGGCTTACATATGCCCTTACAATTTGTTCTATTTGTCCTCTACTATTGATAGCAGCCATGTTCTTAGCTCCTTTATCTTTTTAATGTTTTCTATTATAAATTTATGTGTACATTTCTTATAGAAACTATGCTTATAATCTGGGTACCTGGCACTGATATTGAATGTAGTTAACAAGTCCAGTAAGTCTTTTTGTTCCTTTGACGTTTCAATTAATGCTTTATCAGCTAACCGTAATAAGTCATGTGTCTTTGGAGGATTATTACCTATATTAATAATATATACAGCTTTAATCAGCTTCTCTATCACCAAGTGACCCATGAAAAGACTCCAATGATAATCTTCACTTTCATATAGGTTTGTCATAGTTGAGTAGTCGCTGTCAGCTGTTCCTATCCAATACCCTATTATTTCCTTTTTATCCACCAATAAGACATCCCAAATAAGGTGGTACTACAATTTCATTATAACATGCTAGAGAGTAAAAACACACTATTCCATAGGAAAAAGAAAATAACACAAAGGAACCTTCCCCTTGTGCTCTCTCCAAACTATCCCCTATACTTTAGTATATATTTTAGACCTACCCATAACACGTCATCCCCAAATCAAAACTTCAATTTTTTCTAGAACCTCCTCCATTAAATTAGCTTTTACTCCCCTTAATATTAGATGATATATCCCACTTTTAATTTTTTTCTTGCCGTTCTTGGCATTTTTATTAACACCCTTATCTATCTTACCATTAGAACCGTCCCCCTGGTTGTTGGCACCAGTTGTTCCATGTATATAAATATGTTAGAATAATTATAAGAGGTGGTAATTTCTGTATGAAATCAATTCATCACATTAATCAAAAAGCAATTAATGAATTTTCACTTACTATCAAGCAGGTTTTGGGTTCAAATGTAGAAGATATCCGTCTATTTGGATCAGTGGCCCGTGATACATCTACGCCGGAATCAGATATTGACATATTGATAATTGTATTGAAAGAAGGTAAGTCGGTTACGAACAAAGCTATAGATGTTGCAGTAGACCTAAATCTAAAATATGATGTTGTAATATCACCAATTATCTTATCAAAAGAACACTTCATGGGTCCTTTGTTTAAGCAAACACATTTTTATAAATCTGTGGAAAGAGAAGGCATATCACTATGAGCTTAAGTTTATCCCAATGGAGGTTGGAAAAAGCAGAAAAAACCTTTATTGAGGGAGAACAACTCTTAGACCTTGGTTCATATAGCGGCGCCATTAATAGATTTTACTATGCGGCCTTTCATGCTGCTAGAGCATTGTTGGCCACAAAAAACTTGGATTCTGCACACAGTGGCGTAATATCATTGTTTAATAGGGAATTTGTTAAAATTGGGATAATAAATATAAAAGCAAGTAAAACGTTATCATTGATGTTTTCTGAAAAATCCTTAAAGGCAACAACATTCAATCAGTATAATTAGTAAAAACCATGGGGCACAAACATATAGTTTGGAGTCCCTTTTTTATTTTTTCGGTAATGAAAGTTATGTCACCTGGGTTAAAAGGACCGTCCCCATACATCCCCTTATGTTTTTTGGCAAACAAATCGTCCCTTTGCATAAAAGGCTGTCGACGTCATACAATCAATACCTTCCTCCCACAAATAAGAAAAAGGCCCAGTTATAAACAGCCGGACCTTCCTATTATCAATCTGTCGAATTTTGTAGGTACCAGGCCTCGTTTCCCCTTTTTATCGCTCAGCAGCAACCGCAGGAACCGTCTCCCTGGTTGCCCCAAAAAGGCCTAACTTCTATCAAATTCTTATGGTCTATATATGGCAAGCAAAACGTCCCCATGCCATCCCCATGCCATGCCATCCTTCGTTCGTCCCACAAAGATAGTGTCTTGAATTATTTAGCGTCTTTTTCTATAAACTAGACAAGCCTAATACGCCCCGCAATATATGTTCAATAGTACTAAATCAATATCGGTTTCTCCAAAAAAATGTTAATTCCCAAGAATAAACGCAGCACGCATTAGGAAAAATAAAATATTATCAAAAACAAAGAAAAAAGGATGATAATTTATGCTAAAGATTAAAGACCGTATCCTATTAGGGACTGTCGCAGGGTTGACTGGAGCTATCGTTAAAACTGTTATTGATGAAGTATCCCACAACAATAAACTATCCCAACGTTCATTTCGCGAGACGGCAGCCGGTGTTTGGGTAAAGAAAAACAGTGAAGCCAAGTCTTTACAGGGTCAAGTCCTTGGTGGTTTGCTTGATTTCGGCATGAGCATTGCGGGCGGTGTTGGCACAGTTTATTTATTGACTGAGACAGGTAGAGACCGGCTTATCACCAAGGGGCTAATATCAGGGGTCGGATTGGGTTCAATGATTAACTTTCTTATCAGTTCGTTGCCCCAAAACAAGATAAAGCCCACAGATGCCACTAGCAACTTATCCTACATGGTAAGTCATGCCGCTTACGGACTCGTAACCACTGTTATGGCAGCAAAACTTGGCCATCCCTCTCTATTTGACAGGCAACCAGTCAATGACTATCTGGAACCAACGGAACTCACTACCGAACAGCAAATCCAAAAACAATAATATTATTTATTGACGGATTATCCCAGGGGATCTTTTTAGGGGGATCGGGGGTCGCCAAACCTTCATCGGTGTATCTCTTTTTGAAATTATTTTCTTTCTTCAATGAGGGATAAATTCATTTAAATAGTCACCAACATAGATTGCTCGAGGCCGGGAAATGCGGTTTTTCTTAAGATATTCAATTACATGGGCAGTCCAGCCGGAAACACGGGATACAGCAAAAATAGGGGTGTAGTATTCTGACTCAATTCCCAAAGATTTATACACCATTCCAGAGTAAAAATCCACATTAGGAAAAACCTTTTTCTCTTTACCCAAATCTTCCTGGACCTCTGTGCTCTCCATCCTCGTGTGCTCATAGACATCATTAAAAGAAACCCCGTCATGAAATCTATTGCCGACCTTAAAGGAAAGCATATAAGCACTTAATCGATAGTAATTTATTCTGCTAAGGGTTTCTATTGCCTGCTCTTCATCCTCTATTTGCAGGTTCCTATTTTTCAATATATTTACTTGTTCTACAAAAGTAGTAGGTTTCTTAATTCTATCCTTTTTACTATTGTTAGAATCCATATTCATCTCCAAAATAAAATGTCCCACCTTGGTCCGCATTGTTAAGAGGCGTGGTGGGCTCTGTTAGATTTATAATACAGCACTACAGATATTCTGTCAACTAATAAACACATTCTTTGAACCTATTAATCCCTCTTAAAATAACATGGTAAATGCCTGTACTGCTCTTCTCTCTCGCTCTTCTTGGCATTTCAACATTCCTAACTTCTATCAAATTCTTATGGTCTATACATGGCAAACAAAACGTCCCCATGCCACAGTGCCACAGTGCCACAGTCCCCAGCCACAGTCCCCAGCCACAGTCCCCATGCCAGCCATGCCATCCCCCCATGCCATCCCTTGCCCTATACAGTTATCGTAATTAACCATCAACCTAAATTTCTATCCTTCAAGAAGTTTCTTTAATTTCTTATCAAAAGTATAAACCTCATATCCCTTTACTTTATTATAGGCATATAAAAGTGTATCGACAAAATCTAATCGCCTTCTGCTAAATAAGAGAAGAGCTTCTTCTATTACTTCTAGGTCGTCTACAACTATGTTTTTATACTTGAATAGGTCTAGGAGAGTATCACATATCTCATTATTTTTTACACTATATACTTTTTCAAGGACATATACAATTTCTGCAATTACTTCATTAGCCAATAGTACCTCATTGTTTTCAATAATCGATGTAGCTTTATCTGACAACTCATCATGGTCATTAAGCAAGTATCTTAAAATAATATTCACATCAACTATTTTCATGCTTTTCCACCACTGCTCTAGACCAAGCATCACTTTCTTTAGCCTGTAATGCCTCGTTCTTATATTTTGATAAAGCTCCTCTTAAGCTCTTTCTTTCAATTTCAGCTACTTCCTCTCTATCTTGGTAAGGAAATATAATAACTTCTACTTTTCTATTTCTTAATCCTTTTGGCATATCAATAACTTTTGCTAAATCGTCACTGTTTTTTACTACTCTCACGAATTCCATATACTTTTCTCTCCTTTCATACAAAGTATATTTCCTTAACTATATCATGTAACCGATAATTGTAACATTGTTTTATCAACTTTCAAAGTTTTTATTGATTTTTAGGCAGTGGTTATAATCTTTTTCCCGGATAATATTTAATTTTTTGAGCCTGATCCGGGCTGCTGTTATGGATATGTCAAAAATGTCCGCTAAGTCGTGGGGAAGGTGCTCAGCCCACAAGTCATAGTCTACATCGGTGCCCATTTCATAGAAGCCTTTTTTTAGCCCTGCAGCTTTGAACTTTTCTGCGGTAGCTTTTCTAAATACATCCCTGGGCATAATAAGTTAAGTGACTGGCACCGTCTCTCTTTGGTAGGCACAGTTATTATCCTCTTTTCATGATTGGCTATTATTGCCTTAATTAT